>CBFHLY010000017.1:0-74458 GCA_965656785.1 uncultured Flavobacteriales bacterium | reverse complement strand
TCAACTGTTTCGACCAAGTCCGCAGGGATCTCAATCTCATCCCACGTCATTCCCTTGTCCTCCTCGTTCCAGACAAACGCTTTGTTCTGGATCAAATCCACCACACCGCGGAAATCGTCCTCTGCTCCAATGGGAATCTGCAAAGGAACGGGGTTGGCACCCAACATTTCCTTGATCATGCCCACCACGTTGAAGAAATCTGCTCCGGAACGGTCCATCTTGTTGATGAAACCGATGCGCGGAACCTTGTACTTGTCTGCCAAGCCCCAGTTCGTTTCCGATTGCGGCTCCACACCCGACACGGCACAGAACAACGCCACCGCGCCGTCGAGAACGCGCAGCGAACGCTCCACCTCCACCGTGAAGTCCACGTGACCGGGGGTGTCGATGATGTTGATGCGGTATTGGTTGTCGCGGAAGTTCCAGAAGCACGTCGTAGCAGCGGACGTAATCGTGATGCCACGCTCCTGCTCCTGCTCCATCCAGTCCATCGTCGCTGCACCATCGTGCACCTCACCAATCTTGTGGGAGATGCCCGTGTAGTAAAGGATGCGTTCTGTGGTGGTCGTCTTTCCCGCATCCACGTGGGCCATGATGCCGATGTTGCGGGTAAAATTGAGGTCTCTCTTTGCCATGATCGAGGCGATGTGTCAGTTCAATGAATCAGAAACGGAAGTGAGAGAATGCTTTGTTCGCCTCGGCCATGCGGTGCGTGTCCTCCTTCTTCTTGTAGGTGGCACCCTCTTCCTTTGAAGCCGCGATGATTTCGAAGGCCAAACGGTCGGCCATCGTCTTCTCGTTGCGCTTGCGCGAATAGCCAATCATCCACTTCATCGCCAAGCTTTGGCGACGCGCGTCACGAATGGGTTGCGGGATTTGGAAGGTCGCACCACCGACGCGGCGGCTGCGCACCTCCACACCCGGAGTGACGTTTTCCAGTGCCTTCTTGAACACCTCGAGGCCATCCTCCCCGGTGCGCTCTTGGACACGGTCCATCGCCTTGTAGAAGATGTCGAATGCGACGCTTTTCTTGCCGTCCAACATCAGGTTGTTCACGAAGCTCGTTACCAAGGTGCTGCCAAAACGTGGGTCAGGCAGGATCAGGTGCTTCTTGGGTGTTCTCCTTCTCATAGCGGATTACTTCTTTACTTTTGGACGCTTGGTTCCATACTTCGAACGACGCTGCGTGCGGCCTTCCACACCCGCGGTGTCCAAAGCACCCCGAACGATGTGGTAACGCACACCTGGGAGGTCCTTCACACGACCACCGCGCACCAAGACGATGCTGTGCTCTTGCAAGTTGTGACCTTCACCGCCGATGTAGGCGTTGACTTCGTTTCCGTTGGTGAGTCGCACACGGGCGACTTTCCGCATGGCGGAGTTCGGTTTCTTCGGCGTCGTCGTGTAAACACGGACGCACACTCCGCGACGCTGCGGACAAGAGTCCAAAGCGGCTGACTTGCTCGTCTGCGGCTTTGTAATGCGACCCTTACGGATGAGCTGCTGGATGGTAGGCATCGTCCTATTGAATCAAGTTTCGGTTGTGCATAAATTGTTCTCCCCCACAATAAGGGGCTGCAAAAGTAACAGAGAACGTGTGAAAAACAATAGCCTACCGCTCCTTTTTCCCCACTTTCTTTCTCACGACCAAAAAGTTGGCACCAAGTTGATGGAGAATCCTCCGAACCCAAGCGTTAACTTCGTGTCGTGGAATTCTTGAACGAACTGAACGAGGCGCAGCGCGCAGCCGCCACCCACGTGGACGGTCCGATGATGGTCATCGCCGGGGCGGGGTCCGGAAAAACGCGGGTGTTGACGTACCGGATCGCCTATTTGATTGGGCGCGGAGTGGATCCGTTTTCGATTTTGGCCTTGACGTTCACGAACAAAGCCGCGCGCGAAATGAAGGAGCGGATCGGGAAAGTCATCGGCGACGGCGAAGCGAAGAACATCTGGATGGGCACGTTTCACAGCGTGTTCGCCCGCATCCTGCGAACGGAAGCCGAGCGCATCAATTACACCCGGAATTTCACCATTTACGACACCGCCGACAGCCGTTCGCTCATCAAGGACATCATCAAAGGCCTCAACCTCGATGACAAGGTCTACAAGCCGGCCAGCGTTCAATCGCGCATTTCTGGGGCGAAGAACAACCTCATCGACGCCGCAGGATATGCCGAACATCCGGAGATTCAATCGGAAGACGCACAGGCCGGCCGCCCCCACATCGCCACGGTTTACAAGCATTACGAATCGCGGTGCTTCCGCGCGCAGGCCATGGATTTCGATGACCTGCTGTTCAAGATGAACGTCCTGCTGCGCGACTTCCCTGACCTATTATATAAGTACCAGACGAAGTTCCAGTACCTGATGGTGGACGAGTACCAGGACACGAATTTTGCCCAGTATTTGATCATCAAGCAGTTGGCAGCCCAAAGGGAAAACATCTGCGTGGTCGGCGACGACGCCCAATCCATCTACGGCTTCCGCGGCGCGAACATCGAGAACATCCTCAACTTCAAGCACGACTACCCCGACTTCACGTTGTACAAGCTCGAGCAGAACTACCGCTCGACCCAGGCCATCGTGGAGGCGGCGAACTCGGTCATCGCCCACAACACGAACCAAATCCCGAAAGCGGTTTGGACCTCCAACGGCGAAGGGAAGCGCATCCAAATCAACCGGCACTACACCGACAACGAGGAGGGACGCCATGTGGCTACGCGCATCTTCGACATGCACCACCAGCACCAAGTTCCGTTCAGCGATTTCGCCATCCTCTACCGAACGAATGCGCAATCGCGGGCCTTTGAGGAGAGCCTGCGCAAGCTGAACCTCCCCTACCGCATTTACGGCGGCACGTCCTTCTATCAGCGCAAGGAGATCAAGGACCTCATTGCGTACTTCCGATTGGTGGCGAACCCCCGAGACGACGAGGCGTTCAAGCGCGTGGTGAATTACCCGGCGCGTGGCATCGGGAAGTCCACGATGGACAAGCTCATCGTGGAGGCGGCGGAGCGCAACATCGCACTTTGGGACGTGGTGATGGACGAGGCGATGCCACCGACCGCTCTCGGTGGGGCGCCATTGCGCAAGCTGCGCGACTTTGCAGGGATGATCCGGCGATTCATGGCGGAACTCGACCGCAAGGCCGCGGACGAACTGGCTTTGGAAATTGCCAAGCATTCGGGCTTGGTCAGCGAGCTGTACCGGGACAAGACGCCAGAAGGGGTGGCGCGCTACGACAACATTCAGGAGTTGCTCAACGGGGTGCAGGCCTTCAGAGAGCAGGCGCGGGAAACCGATCCCGAAGCGCGGCCAACGCTTTCCGACTTTCTCCTCGACGTGGCGCTGCTCACCGACGCAGACCAGGAAGACGACGACCTGAACAAGATCGCCATGATGACCATCCACGCCGCGAAAGGACTGGAATTCAAGCACGTGCACATCGTCGGCTTGGAGGAAAACCTCTTTCCCAGCCAAATGGCCATGCAGTCTCGAGCCGATCTCGAAGAGGAGCGGCGGCTCTTTTACGTCGCCCTGACCCGCGCAGAAGAAACGTGCGCGCTGAGCTTTGCCCAAACCCGCTATCGGTTTGGCCAAGTCATCACCGCCGAGCCCAGCCGCTTCATCGATGAAATCGACGAGCGCTACGTGGAATACAGCAATGCCAAGGCCGCTCGACCGACACCATTTGCAGGCGGCCCTTCCTTCGATCAGGCGCGCAAGCAGTGGAAACAAATGCCCAGCGCCGACGGAAACAACGCCTCCGCTTTCGGACGACTCGCCGAGAAAGCCGCTCCCAAGGCCGACCCGAAACCCTTCCGCCGCTCCTCCACGGGAGGAAAACTCCAGCGCGTCGACCCCAATGCAGGCGACGGATCGGTGACGGAATTGGCCGAGGGCCACGTGGTGACCCATGAACGCTTCGGCAAAGGCAAGATCGTGAAGCTCGAAGGCACCGCACCGAATACGAAAGCCACGGTGTTCTTCCCCGAAGCAGGCACCAAGCAGCTCCTCCTGAAGTTCGCGAAACTCACCCGCATCGACGAATGAGCCGACTCGCCTTGATCATCCTCGCTTTGCTGGCGGTCCTTGGTTGCCGGAAACCGAGCACGGATTGCGTGCTGGCGCTTTCCGTTCGGGATGCCGGCGAGGACGTGGAGCACCCTCCGGTGCCCGGAATCGACGCGGAGTTCAAGCAGCAGATTGTGTCGGGCGGCGTGTTGACGAGCGCGTTTGTCCCGGTGGATGAGCAGACGACGGATGCCGCGGGCGCGTGCGATTTGGTGTTCGCAAAGGAGAATGCACTGATTTATCGGTTGGATTTGAAGGCCGAAAATTGGTTTTCACGCCAAATCGAATGGAACCCCGACGACTTCCTTCCCGGCGACACCGTTCGGTTCTCCACCGACATGATGCCCCGCGCGACGCTGCGCATCCACCTCGAAGCAGGGTTGCTTGCCGGGAACGATGACGTGCTGCAATTCCGCACCCTGCACGTTCCGGGCGAGTACCCGACGTGCAGCAACGAATGGCGCACCTTCAACGGCAGCACCGCAGCCGACACGGCGTGGGTGTGCGACATGGAAGGAGGGGCGACGGTGGCCTACACGTGGATGGTCACGCGGGACGGGGAAACGAATTGGTACTTGGATTCGCTGGTAGCGGAACGGTTTGAGGAGACCACGTTGCATTTGGTTTGGTGATGGAAACGCGATTGGAACAGCACGACCTGCGGGTCGAAAAAACAGCGAGGTATTTCGTGCTCGGCCCGAAACATCCGCTCGGGCGGCTGTGGGCACTTCATGGCTACGGCCAGCTCCCTCAGTACTTCTTGCGGCGGTTTGAAGCGGCGGCGGCGGCGGGCTGGCAAGTGGTTGCGCCGGAGGGACTGCATCGCTTCTATGTCCAAGGGACTTCGGGCCGCGTGGGGGCTTCGTGGATGACGCGGGAGGAACGGGAGACGGACATGGCGGATTACGTTCGGTATTTGGACCAAATCCATTCCCGCCTCACCCCCCATTCCGGCCCTGAATTGCTCCTCGGCTTCTCCCAAGGCGTGGCCACGGCAGCACGGTGGGCATGCCGCGGACGGGCGCGTTTCGATGCCTTCGTCTTTTGGTCCGGGGTTTTCCCGCCAGATTTGAAACTCGAATCCGAATGGCCACGAAAGCAAGGCGTTCGCACCTACGTGGCCTTGGGCGACGACGACGCCTACTTCGATGAGTCGCTGCTTCAGCGCACCCGTTCAACCTTCGAGTCCCACGGCATCGACCATGAAATCATCCGGTTTTCCGGTGGACACGTCGTGGACGCGGAGGCGCTACGCCTCGTGTTGGACGCTTTCATCTGACTCGAGGCAGCAGTTTTTCATGTCGCCGCTGAGCTCGTACAACGCACGGCGACGATCCGAGGCATCCCGCGTGCGGTTGACCCACGCATGACCCCGCGATTGAATCGACCACTCATTCAATTCGTTGATGGCTCGATTCCTTCGAGACCGCCGGGTCTCGGGCGTATCAATGGACCCCATACCGAGCAAGGCGTCCAATTCATCCGCATCGATCGCATCCCCCGCTCGCGACCTCAATTGACTCAACGTATGCGCCACTGAGTTTTCCATTTGCAGCTCCCCGGTCGAGGCATCCGAGCTTTTCCGCCTCCTCAACCGCAGGACGAAGACCCCATAAAGAGAAGCGCCCGCAACAGCGGTTACGGCCCACCACCAAGTATGCACGGACTGAAAGGCCGCTTCCTTTTTAGATAATCGGCTCGGCGGCTCAACCCGCCACCATTTGCCGCGTGCATCCATGAACTCCACGCCTCCCCTTCCCGGTCGAACCGCGTGCGGCTTGTCAGGAACAGCGGCCGTCGTTTGGCGATAGAACGCCCCCCCTTCTACATCCAACCAGCCGAACAGCGAACGATCATCGCTCCAAATCAACGCCCATTGCCCCGTAGAAACCACGTGGTCGAATTGAGTCCAAGACCGATTGAGATGAGCGAATTCCGTCCACCCGAGCTCAGGCGCCAAGCACCGCCAAACCTTCCCTCGGTTGCCGAACACCGCATAAGCCACACCATCCTGGACCCACGGCGCTGCATGCGCCCACCCAAACGGCAGCGCATTCGACTCCATCAATTCCCACCCCGTAGCGGTCGGAATCAGCCACTCCCCTGAAGGCAGCATGCGCATGACGCCCCCCCCGTAGGTCATCAGATACCCGCCCCTAGAATCCTCAGCTTGCAGCAATTCAAATTCAGCGGGCGATTTGACCAAACCCGATTGCGGACGACCTGGTCTCAACGTGAAATGCAGGTTGTGCATGCCATAGAACGCCGCCAGGCCCTGCCGCTCGTCCGAGTGGCGGTTCAGCTTGAACGAGACATCGAACACCACCGACCTCTCAGGAATGTCCACAAATCCGTGGGCCCGGCCCGTGGCCCCATCCATGCGCAGTACGTGTCCCCGCCCCGCGCGAATCACTTCGGCGCCAGCATCGATGTTCAAGGCCTCTCCCCCATCCAAGGGCATCTCGGGATGTTCACCTTCAAAATCAAAACCCGCCACACGCTCCAATCCATCGGGCATCATCCCGTTCTTCTGCCACTGCAGCATGTCCTCGGGAAGTGCCGCGCCCCGATGCACCGAAACATCATCGACTTCTACGGCCGAGAACCCACTCCAAGTCGTCCCGAAAAAAGCGCCAAAATGCAGCATGCGGTGGTCAAATCGCTGGCCTTTCGAACTGCCCTGGAACCGCACGTCTCCGTCAATGACTACGGCCGTCCTTCCCAACGCGTCGCGGGAATAAGTGAGCCGGTGCCATTCCCGACTCAAGTCCATTTTCAAGCACCGGTCGAATCGTTCATCAAAGACCAAATAATCGATCTCAACACACGTCTCAACCTCGCTCACCTCTTGGAACTCCGCTTCAGCATGCTGCTGACTTCCCCAAACATTGCGAACGGATTCCGACTCCCCCACTCCCCAAATTCCAGACGATGCCACCACCCATTGATCGATGGAAGGAGACCAATCCACATTGCGTCGCCATTGGATTGAGGTGTTCAACTGACCCGTGAATTCCGAAGGCAAGGTATCCACCAATGTTTGGAGCACGTCGCGTGACCAACGCTGCCGCGCCACCTCCGATGGCCCGACATACGGCACCCAGGAGAGCGTTCGGTTTCCCTCGTGCAACGCCACGACGTCATCGTCGCCATCCCCGTCCCAATCGCATACCCGGATGAGGGAATTGGCCGGCCATTCCGCGATGGTTTGGCCCGGAAACACCTGGCTATCGCGTCGAAAGGGCACGACTACCAAGGCTGACGTAACGCGATTGTGGAAAAGCATGGTCCCATCAAGCTGGGGAGTGTGGTGGTTGATGATGACGCCCCGAGAACCGCGTTTGTCAATCCTACTGGAAACCATGCCATCAGAACCATTGGACCAAAACAACAGACCCGGAGAATCTTCTGTTTGCATCAAGATCCCAACCACTCCGTCGACATCCACCGCCACATCCCATGACTCAACAGCCGCCGTTTCAAGGACGCGCCATCCCCCTAATCCCCCGGATGGCATCCCCATGGCCACTTTCAGCCGCCGATTTTGTTCCACAATGACGTCTTCGAAACCGTCGCCGTTGAGGTCCATGAAGTCCAAATCTTCCACATGCCCCTCCACCTTGCCCAAATGCAACATGGCACCGTTGCGTTCGAGCTTCAAATGTCCATCTTCGCCCTCACCGATAATCAATCCGTGCCCCGTGCACCTGAAGCGCCCTGTGATGGTGGTCGATAGGTTTCTGAATGGAACCAGCTCCCGCCCGTCGAACTTGAACGCACTGACCTCGAAACGCTTCGAATCCACGGCCCTCTTGAGCCACAGCAAAGGCGGATAGGCCGCTTGACCATTCTCGTTCTCGTATGCTATTTGGTCGACCACAGCGGGCTCGCCCAGTAGGTTATACGGTTCTTCCAACCCGTGCCCGGCGAAGCCCCAACAAATCCACACCCCCTTTTGGTCCACAAAAATCAGGTCAGTAGCACCGTCCCCATCAAAATCAGCGACTCGAAAATCCACCAACCCATCCCATGAAACCTGAAGCGACTGCGTGAGCGGCTCCGCAAACCGAGCGTCCCAATCCGAACGCTGAATTTCCCCGTCAAATTGAGCCCAGCCTCCTAGCGACCAACAAGCCCCGATCATGCACACCCAAATTCGTCTAGAGCTCATCTTCGAAAATGCAAAAAACATCAAGCCAACAGTTCCATGACAAAGTACACTGAACCACCCGGCAGACCTAATCCAAACGTGTTCAAATAAAATGACCAACAAGCTCATAGAATCGGTCGTAAATTGCTCGACATGAAAGTTGCATCCACACTCGCCGTGCTCGTCCTCTGCATTGCAACGGCCCAGGCTCAATCGGCGGCTTGGCACCATGAACTGACCGAACTCGAACGGAATCACGTTGAGCGCATCGGGTTTGAGCCCGTCGGCGCCCGTGGCATCACGGATCCGCCCCCATTTGATGAATTGCGGACCGCTGCCGAATGGGAAGAAATCGAGGCCTTGACCATTGCGTGGACGTCCTTTCCGTGCATCCAGAAGCAGATCGTTGCGGCGGCATCGCAGGAATGCTCGGTCATCGTCTTCGCGGAGGACCCTGCAGCGTGCGAGAATTATTTGACGGGCTCCTCGTGTGGAGGGGCGTTGGATTTGACGTCTGTCCAAATCGTGAACGCCGATTACAACAGCATCTGGATCCGGGACTACGGCGCCACCACAGTCTACGGCTCCTTCAACGACGACCGCGTTTTGGTCGATTGGATTTACAACCGCCCCCGACCGCTCGATGACGCCATTCCGGATGTGCTGGGAAGCACCTTGAATATTCCGGTCTACAGCACGACCGCCTCTCCGACCGACCTGATGGGCACGGGCGGCAATTGGATGAGTGACGGGTTTGGAACGGCGTTCGCATCAGAGCTCGTTTTGGAGGAAAACATGGGCGGGAGCACGTGGTGGACAAGCTTTCCTGACCACACCGAAACCGAAATTCGCGGCATCGTCGAAGCGTTTCACGGGGTGGACGAATACGCCCTCATGCCGACGCTGCCATACGACGGCATTCACCACATCGACATGCACATGAAGTTGCTCGACGAGCACCGACTGCTCGTTGCGGAATACCCCGAAGGCACGGCCGATGGACCGCAGATCGAGGCGAACTTGGAATACGTGTTGGCCAATTACACCACGCGGTGGGGCACTCCGTTCGAGGTGGTGCGCATTCCGAGCCCGCCCGAAGGGGGCTTTGGAGGGGGGTATCCGAATCAGGGCGGGGATTATTTGACCTACACGAACAGCGTGTTCATCAACAACACCATCCTGGTCCCCACGTACTACCAGCAATACGACACGACGGCGCTTCGCATTTACGAAGAGCAGCTGCCCGGCTATAACGTGGTGGGCATCGATTGCGACAATTCGGGGGAAGACATCATCCAACTGAGCGGAGCCATCCATTGCATCACCCACAGCGTGGGCGTTGAAAACCCGTTGATTTTAAGTCACTTGCCCCTTTCGGACACGGAAGACACGGTGAACGATTATCCGGTGAGCGCCACCTGTTCTCACCGTTCAGGCATGGCGGTGGCAGAAATGCATTGGCGCGCCCAAGGCGAAACCGACTGGAATGTGGTGACGCTATCGGATGCGGGGAACGATGAATTCACGGGGGCATTGCCCGCACAGCCCGAAGGGACCGTCGTGGAATACTACCTCCACGGAGAGGCGACGAGCGGAAAGGTGGGCAACCGACCGATGCCTGCACCGGAAGGGTTTTGGTCGTTCCGTGTGGGGAGCTTGCCGCAAGGAATGGCCGTCATTGAAGGCGCGTTTTCCCAACCCGCGTTTCCGAATCCCGCTTCGGCCATTACCTGCATCCCGGTTTCGCTGCCGCGTTCAACCCGAGGAACCCTCGACGTCATCGACGCGACGGGGCGTTGCATTGAAACGGTCTGCCAAGGCACCCTGCCGGCAGGAACGAGCAAGCACTTCATCCAAGCAGCAGATTGGCCGCGTGGCGCTTACCTCATCCGACTTCGCCTAGAAGATGGACGCACGGGAACGCAGCGCTTGATGGTGAACTGACTCAGTCCCTGCGGCCTCCAAACAGGCGGAGGAGAAACAGGAACAAGTTGACGAAATCCAAGTAGAGCGAGGTCGCACCGAGGATGGCCAGCTTCGTAGCAGATGCCGTGCCATATTCCACGCCAGCGCCGATGCGCTTCACCTTTTGGGTGTCGTACGCGATCAAGCCCACGAAGACGAGCACGCCCACAATGCTGATGATGTAATCCAGACCTGCGGAACCCAAGAACCAATTCACCACGCTCGCAATGATGATGCCGATGAGCGCCATGAACAGCAATTGCCCGAATGAGGTCAGGTCCTGCTTGGTGGTGTATCCCACAATGGCCATGACCAAAAAGGTCAACGACGTGATGCCAAACACTTGGAAAATCGTTGTCCCGGCGTAGAGGATGAAAATCGAACTCAAGGAAACGCCCATGACCACCGCAAAGGCCAAAAACAGCGCAACCAATGCTCCCGCGGACCAGCGGTGAAACCCCATGTTCATGGCGAGAATGAACGCAAGGGGAGATAACATGGCGACCCACCCCAAGAGGGACATGCCGCCACTTTCACTGATCAACAAACTCCATGCCCCGCTGGCTGCAACGTAGTAAGCTACCACGCCTGTCAACATGAGGCCTGCAACCATCCAAGAGAACACGTTCGAAACGAACCGGCTGACCGCAGCCTCGTCTTGGATGACGGCGCCGTCGAAAATTTGGGGGGATTCAAAATCGTTCATGGAGGCAAATTAACAACAGAAACCCAGCCGTTAAACCCCTGCTTTCGCCAACGATTTCAAACAACTCAGCGCTTGCTGAGCGCAAGCTTCATGAACTCCTTGCGCGTCTTCGGATCGTCGAGGAAGACCCCGGTGAATGCACTCGTCGTGGTGACGGAGTTTTGTTTCTCGACACCGCGCATTTGCATGCAGAGGTGCTGGGCTTCGATGATCACGGCCACTCCGCGCGCTTGAAGCGTGTCTTGAATGCAGTCTCGGATTTGTTCCGTCAACCGCTCTTGCACCTGCAAACGGCGCGCAAACGCATCGACCACCCGAGGGATCTTGCTCAACCCGACGATGTGCTTGCTCGGGATGTAGGCCACGTGTGCCTTTCCGAAAAAAGGCAACATGTGGTGTTCGCACAACGAATACAGCTCGATGTCCCGCACGCACACCATTTCATCGCTGGCTTCTTGGAACAACGCACTGCGTAAAATGGCCTCTGGATCCGCGTACATGCCCGCGGTCAAAACGGCCATGGCCTTCGCCGCACGCTGAGGAGTTTTCACCAATCCTTCCCGTTCAACGTCCTCGCCGATTCGCTCCAGGACGTTGCGGTAATTGTCCGCCAATTCTCCTACTGCGTCTTCGTCGTAGCGCTCAATTCGTTCATACAACGCCCGTTTATTTTCCGCCATAATAGTCCGCGTAGTTGTTTTCCGTTTCGTAAAGACGCAAGTGCGTCAGGGTACAACCACGGGATTGGATGTGGGGTTCAATTTGTTCCCAAATCGCGATGATCAGGTTCTCAGTAGAAGGCTGGATTCCCTTCATGAACGGCACGTCCAAATTCAGGTTCCTGTGGTCGATGGGCTCTTCCACGTACTCCTTGATGATGTCCTTGAGTTCCTTGAGGTTGATGCAGTAGCCGGTCACGGGGTCCGGCACGCCCTTCACGGTCACGTGCAGCTCGAAATTGTGGCCGTGCCAGTTCGGGTTGGCGCACTTGCCGAACACTTCGAGGTTCTTTTCCTCGCTCCATTCGTTGTGCCAAAGCTTGTGGGCCGCATTGAAGCGCGCGCGTCGGGTGATGTGGACTTGTTTCATCGGATGGGCCAAAGATACAGCCTGCCGTACCTTCGCACCATGATTGTGATTACCGGAGCCGCGGGATTCATCGGCAGTGCCTTGGCCGCGCACCTGAACGCGCTGCGCTTCAACGACCTCGTCCTGGTCGACGACTTTTCGAGGGAAGACAAAGCCGCGAACACGTCGGACTTGCGCTTCACCGCCAAGGTGGAACGGTCGGTGTTCTTCGATTGGCTCGAGGAGCACGAACGCCAAGTCCAGTTCATCTTTCACTTGGGCGCACGAACCGACACCACCGAACAAAACCGCGCTCTGTTCGACGAATTGAACCTGTCCTACAGCAAGACGATATGGGAGCGGTGCGTGGCATACGGACTTCCGCTCGTCTACGCCTCCTCCGCCGCAACGTATGGCGGTGGAGAACACGGGTACCGCGACGACCACGAGTTGGTCGAACGGCTGCGGCCGCTGAACCCTTACGGCGAAAGCAAAAACGACTTCGATAAGTGGGCCCTTGCGCAACCGCGTGCCCCCTATTTTTGGGCGGGCCTGAAATTCTTCAACGTTTTCGGTCCCAACGAATACCACAAAGGCCGGATGGCTTCCGTGGTGTTCCACACGTTCAACAAAGTCAACGCCTCGGGGGAAATGAAGCTCTTCCGATCGCACCGACCGGACGTGGCCGATGGGCACCAAGCCCGCGATTTCGTTTACGTCAAGGACGTGGCCCGCGTGTGCACCTGGCTCATGCACCACCGCCAACCCGCCTCAAACGGACTGTACAACCTCGGATCCGGCCAAGCCCGAACGTTCCTGGATTTGGCGCGCGCCACCTTTGCGGCCATGGGCGTCCCCGAAGACATCGGATTCGTCGACACGCCAGCGGACATCCGTGACACGTACCAGTACTTCACGGAAGCGGACCTATCGAAACTTCGGAGCATCGGATATGATGCGGCCTTCCACTCCCTCGAAGACGCGGTAACCGACTACGTCCAGCACTACTTGCAATCCGGAAAACGCTGGGGTCAATCCTCCAACTGAACCGATTCCAAGGCGCCTACAAGTCGGGCTCGGAGCGCTTTAAGCCGCTCTAGAACCGCCTCCCGTTCACCTCCATGAACGGTCGGCACGGGCTCGACCGCTCCTTGCAACACCTTGCGCGCCCCCTCGATGGTGAACCCTTGCTGGCGCACCAACGCGTGAATGCGCGCGATCAATTCAATGTCCTTCCGCGAGTAAAACCGCTTTCCTCGGGCATTCGTACGCGGCGTGAGCTGCCGAAATTCCTTCTCCCAATACCGCAGCGTGCTCGCGTTCTCCCCCACCTCAGCAGCCACCTCAGTGATGGTGAAGAATCGCTTTTCCACGGGCTTATTCAAAGGCGGCATTCGCAAACGGATTCAAAATCAGGCATGAAGATAGCGAAAGCTCCCGGACTTCGGTCAATCGAAGCTTTGGTTCTCCTGCTCCGATTGCATCAACAGCTCCTCGTACTGCTCCGGAGTGAGGTCGTTGAAGTAGAAATGAGCGGGGTTCAAGCGATCGCCGTCCTTGTGCACTTCGTAGTGCAGGTGCGGCGCGACGGAAGTGCCGGTGCTGCCCACGAGGCCGATGAGATCGCCTCGTCGAACGCGATCGCCTGCCTTCACCAGAATTTCGCTCATGTGCGCGTAAAGCGTTTCGTAGCCGAAGCCGTGGCGGATGATGACGTGTCGACCGAAACCGTTGTAGCTGCGCTTCGCCAGGACCACTTCACCGTCCCCTGTGGCGAAGATTTCCGTTCCCGTGGGTGCCGAAAAGTCCATTCCGTAGTGGAACTTGCGCACTTTATAAATGGGGTGGATGCGGTAACCGTAGCCGCTCGCCATGCGCTTGAGGTCCTCGTTTCGAACCGGCTGAATGGCCGGAATGCTCTTCAGCAGTTCCGTGTTGTTGCGGGCCAAATCCAGCACTTCATCAAAGCTCCGGCTCTGCGCCACCAACTTCCGCTGCAGCTCCGCCACGCTCTCCGTGACCTCGATCAACTCCCCGGACCACGCATGCCCTTGGAGGTGCTTCGTGCGATCCACCCCGCCGACTCCCGGGTTGCGCAGGTGCATGGGGTAAGGATCGGTTCCGAAGATGGAGCGGTAGATGGCATCGTCGCGTTGCGAAATGTCAGCCAAAACCGCATCCATTTGGCCCAAATCCTCGTTCAATGAAGCGAGTTGGTCCTGCAAAAACGCCAGCTCCCGATCCCGGGCCAAATCCGCAGGACTCTCGAACCACGTATCGAACACATAAATCGAACCGCCCACCATGGCAGCCATCAGCACCGCGCGCTTGAGGAACAGAAAGACGTAATCCTTCAGTTCGAACGGAACCTGCTCCAACTCGAGCGTCCGTTCATTGAACTGAATCTTATGGAATCGCTTCTGCATTTCGCAAAGGTGCGATGTATTTTCACGCCCTCAAAGCCTACCCCGGGTCGGTTTTTCACACATTAACGCTCATCCACATGGAATCCCGCGCAATCCGCCAAACCTTCTTGGATTTTTTCGCTTCGAAAGGCCATGAAATCGTGCCTTCGGCGCCGATGGTCATCAAGGACGACCCCACGCTGATGTTCAACAACGCGGGGATGAATCCGTTCAAGGATTTGTTCTTGGGAAACAGCCCGGTGGTGCACCCGCGCATAGCCGACACCCAGAAATGCCTGCGCGTAAGCGGCAAGCACAACGACCTCGAGGAAGTGGGGGTGGACACGTACCACCACACGATGTTCGAAATGTTGGGGAATTGGAGCTTCGGGGACTATTTCAAAGAAGATGCGATTGCTTGGGCGTGGGAGTTGCTCGTCGACCGGTATGGGCTGGATCCGGATCGGCTTTTTGTAACGGTGTTTGCCGGAGATGACCGGGACGGGTTGCCGGAAGACACCGAAGCGAAGGGATTTTGGAAGCAGTGGATTGCCGAGGAACGGATTTTGCCCGCGGGGAAGAAGGATAACTTTTGGGAAATGGGCGAAACGGGGCCGTGTGGGCCGTGTTCGGAGATTCACGTGGACTTGCGGGGTGAGGCGGAACGGGCGGCGACGCCGGGAGCGGATTTGGTCAACGCCGACCACCCGCAAGTGGTGGAAATTTGGAACCTGGTGTTCATGCAATTCAATCGCATGGCAAACGGTTCGCTGCAGCCCCTGCCCGCGCAACACATCGACACCGGCATGGGCCTCGAACGCCTCGCGATGGCTTTGCAAGGGAAGCAATCGAATTACGACACGGACGTGTTCCGTCCGATGATCGCGAAAACGGAATCGCTGAGCGGTGCCGCTTACGGCGCCACCGACAGCAAAGCCGACGTGGCCTTCCGGGTCATCGCCGACCACATCCGCGCGGTGGCTTTCAGCATTGCCGACGGCCAGCTGCCCTCGAACACGGGAGCCGGCTACGTCATTCGCCGGATTCTGCGCCGTGCCATCCGCTACGGGTATTCCTTCCTCAACCTGCAGGAGCCGTTCATGCACCAACTCGTGCCGGTGCTCGCCAACCACATGGGCGGGGCCTTTCCAGAGCTCCATGCCCAGGGCGAGCTCATCGAACGGGTCATTTTGGAGGAGGAGGAGGCGTTCTTGCGCACGCTGTCGAAGGGCATCGAATTGCTGCAAGGGCGACTCGATGCGCTGCCGAAGGGAGGCACGCTGGGCGGATCGGACGTGTTCGAACTGTACGACACCTTCGGTTTCCCCGTGGATTTGACTGCGCTGATGGCAGGCGAATCGGGGTTCAAATTGGATGAGGCGGGGTTCGAGGCGGCTTTGGCCCAGGCCAAAGAGCGCAGCCGCGCTGCCGGCAAAATCACCGCCGATGACTGGGTGGAACTCGCTCCAGGCAGCAGCACCTTCATCGGCTACGATCACCTCACCGCTGACACGCGCATCCTCAAGTACCGCGAAGTGGCGGCGAAGAAACGCCGCTTCTACCAAATCGTACTCGAAACCACCCCCTGCTACCCCGAAGGCGGTGGCCAAATCGGCGACCAAGCTCACCTGACCTCAGGCGGCGACTGCATCTCCATTTTCGACACGAAACGCGAAAACAACCTCATCGTCCACTCCACGTCCGCCCTGCCGAAAGACCCTTCTGCTCCGGTCACGATCGAAGTGGACGTTGCCCGCCGTGAGGACGCTGCGCGCAACCATACGGCCACGCACCTGCTGCACGAAGCCTTGCGCGAGTTGCTCGGTGACCACGTGGAACAAAAGGGGTCACTCGTCAAGCCTGACGCCCTGCGCTTCGACTTTTCGCACTTTGCTCGTTTGACCGAGGACGAAATCGCGGCCATCGAACAGCGCGTCAACGAGCGCATCCTCGCCAATTTCGCTCTGCAAGAGCACCGCTCCATTCCCATCGCTGAAGCTCAAGCCGCTGGGGCGTTGATGTTGTTTGGAGAAAAGTATGGCGACGAGGTCAGGATGATTGAATTTGGCAACTCCAAGGAGCTGTGCGGGGGCACACACGCCCCGGCCACCGGTAGCCTGGGCACCTTCCGCATCCTTTCGGAATCGGCTGTAGCAGCCGGCATCCGGCGCATCGAAGCCACCACCGGCGCGCACGCACTGGAGCGCAGCGTCGAAGAACGCGCCACCCTCCATGCCCTGAACCAACTGCTGAAATCGAAGACCCCAGTGAAGGCGGTGGAAGACCTGCTCGAAAAGGTCAGCGCCCTCACGAAGGAGGTCGAAAGCTTCCAAAAGCAAGCCGCTGCGGGGGCGAAATCGGATTTGGTGGCGAACATGGAATCCGTCAACGGCGTGAACGTGCTCATCGCCGCAATCGACTTGCCCGCAGGGGACATCAAGGACTTGGCGTTCCAACTCAAAGCCGAGCACGCGCCCTTTTTCGGGGTCTTTGGCGCTCAGGCCGATGGGAAGGCGACCCTTTCAGTAGCCATCAGTGATGACCTCGTAAAGGAGCGCGCTCTGCATGCGGGCCAAATCGTGAAGCGGCTTGCCACCGCCATCCGCGGAGGTGGAGGCGGCCAGCCGTTCTTTGCCACGGCGGGTGGCAAAAACCCAGAAGGCCTGCCCGAAGCCTTGCAAGCCGCTCGGGAAATCATTTCCTGAACGTTCCCAACGAAAAAAGCCCGGAGTTCCGGGCTTTTTTCATGAAACAGGCCGAAGCTCAGGCGGCTGCCCAACCGTTGGTCGGTTCCTTTTGAGCTCCATACACGGGCCCTTTGTACTCCTCCTCGTAGGCCAACCCCAAGTTCAACACGTAAAACACGTTGAACACCGAAATGAGCAGGTAGTCCACCCACGAGCGCTTTCCGAACGATTGCGCCAACTCAATGAGGGTGCGGAAGAACAAGTACACGTTGAACCCCGGAACGAGGAACAGGGCAGCATGCCAAGCTGGACGTCCAATGATGGTCATCGCCGTGGCAACATTCACCCCTGGAACGAACACCTTCCATGCAGGTTGGCCCGCCTTGAGGAACAACTTCAGGTTGCCCGCGGCGATGATGGGCAACAGAAAGCACAACGTGAACACGAGGTTACCGGGAATTTCCCGACCGAAGATTACGAGGTCATTCATGGGATTAGAGCTTTGCGTTCAATGATTTGACGAAGCCCTGGGCGCGGGGTTGCCTATCCCAAAGTGTTAACGTTCAGAAAGTCCCGCGTTTTGGCGAATCGCATCCGCCGTGATGTCCGCTCCCCTTGGAGTCAAAATCACTAGCCGCTCCACCACGTTGCGCAATTCGCGAATGTTGCCCCGCCAATTCGCCTCCTGCAACAAGCGCATGGCCTCCGGCCCGACCACGGGCACCGGCAGGTTGTAATTGCCGCAGATCCGTCCCAAGAAGTGATTCACCAAGAGCGGCACGTCCTCGCGGCGATCATTGAGCGGTGGCACTTCCACCAAAATCACCGCGAGCCGGTGGTACAAATCTTCTCGAAAATGCCCCCCGTCGATTTCCGCCAACAAATTCCGGTTCGTCGCCGCCACAATCCGCACATCGACAGCGATGTCCTCATCCCCCCCGACCCGGGTGATTCGGTTCTCCTGCAACGCCCGAAGCACCTTCGCTTGTGCCGACGGGCTCATGTCGCCAATTTCATCCAAGAACAAGGTGCCCCCATGAGCCAACTCGAACTTGCCCTTCCGCTGCTTCACTGCGCTCGTGAACGCTCCCTTCTCGTGACCAAACAATTCGCTTTCGATCAGTTCCGACGGAATGGCGGCGCAATTGACTTCAATGAACGGCGCATCCGCCCGTGCGCTGAGCGCATGCAATTGACGCGCCACCAATTCCTTCCCCGACCCGTTGGGCCCCGTCACCAAAACCCGCGCATCCGTCGGGGCCACCGTGGCAATGCGATCCGAGATGTTCCGAATGGCTTGGGATTCGCCCACGATGGTGTTCGCCTTCTCTTCGTTCAAAGCCCGTTCCAACTCCATGGCTTTTTCCTGCAACGCCTTGCGTTCGGTCGCGTGGCGCAAGGTCACGATGAGCCGGTTCAAATCCAGCGGCTTCTCGATGAAATCGAAGGCGCCTTCTTTAATGGCGCGCACCGCCACGTCCACGGTTCCATGACCGCTGATCATGACCACGGGCGTGGCGACTCCCTTTTCCTTGAGCATCGCGAGCACTTCCATGCCATCCATCCGGGGCATTTTGATGTCGCAAAAAATGAGATCGAAGGCGAATTTCACGGCTTGGGAAAGGCCCTTGGCGCCGTCTTCCGCCACTTCCACGCGGCAGCCCTCTTCTTCGAGGAGTTCCCGCAAGCTGTTGCGGATGGGCGCTTCGTCGTCGATGATGAGGACTTTCGTCATGGGTTGAGGTTTGGCCAAACAGATTCCAAAGATGGTGCCAAATCAGCCCCCACCGCCAACTCCACCAGCCCTTCCCGAAGGGCATAGGGCGAGCGCGCAACCCGCACTGGAACGGGGGAGGCCGCATCGAGGTGTTGCAACACGTTTTGGACGAGCACGGATGCCAAGGGCAAATACGGCGCCCGCGAAGACGGCATCCCCTTCCACGCCAACCGCTCCGTCAACGACGACGTCAACGCCTCGCGGTGCAGGGCGTCCAAGGCCGCGCGATCCAGCCGTTCCGCCTCGGCGTGCGGCCCGCCCTGATCCGGCAGGGGCTGGCCACGGCGCAGCAGCGACGCCAACGCATCGAAGGAACCGCTCGAACCGACCAGGACGTTGGGCTGCCACTGAGCAATCGCAGCGCGAACGGGCTCGAGCACCTCGTTGATGAACGGCTGCAACCGGTCGGCGCCTCGCTGGAGAAGGGGGTCGCTGGGTTTGGCATAATCCTTCATGCGCACCACGCCTGCATCCACGCTTTTCAGCCAGTTCCACTCCCCTCCATTGGACCAAATCCCAAACTCCACGCTGCCGCCACCGATGTCCATCATCAAGCCCACTTCCTCCCCTTCCAACGGCGCAGTCATCGCCACGCCCTTCCAAATCGCAAACGCTTCTTGCGCCCCCGAGATCACCTCCACGCGCATTCCCATTCGATCCGCAACCGCTTGCACAAACTCCCCGGCGTTGCGCGCGTCACGGAGCGCGCTCGTGCCCGTCACGTAAACCGCATCCACCCCATAATTTCTGAGCGTTTCGCGGAACACGCCCAGCGCATCCATCCCTCGGGCAAACCGTTCCGCACGAATGGTGGCGTTCCGAAACCCACCTGCGCCCAACCCCACGGGCAAGCTGTTCGCAAATTCACGCACCCATCGTCCTGCTTCCACCCGCGCAATGACGAGGGTGAAGGAGTTCGAACCGCAATCGATGACGCCTATTGGGTTCATGATCGGTGCCGCATCCAGCGAAACAATTCCATGAAGGTCGGTCGCTTGCCATGCATCAACAACCCCACGCGGTACACGCGACCCGCGAAAATCACCACGAGGACCGCCGTCAGCGACACGCCCAACAAACTCAGCATCACCTCCCAAAGCGGCACCCCAAGTGGAATGCGAATCAGCATCATAACGGGCGCCGAAAACGGAACGAAGGACCCCACAACCGCCATCGTCCCTTCCGGATCCTGCATCGCAGTGGAGGCCATGACGTAGGAAGCGATCAAGGGCAACATCACGGGCAACATCAAATACTGCGCATCCGATTCCTCGCTCACCGCCGCCCCAACCGCCGCGAACAGGCTCGCATACAACGTGTAGCCCGTGACGAAAAACGCCGCCGTTGCCAACGCCATCACCCCCCAATTGACATCCAATAAAAAGCTCAATTCATCCTGACTCGCAAGCCACGACTTCCAGTCCAGTCCCGCTCCCTGCAACGCCGCGTCCCCGCCAATCAGGCCGGATTGTTCGAACAAGAAGCCCCCCAACGCGGTCATCGCCCATCCGATGACGATGAACGCCACGAACTGCGTCAGCCCCACGAGCCCCACTCCAATGATTTTACCCGCCATCAGCACCCGCGGCTTCACTGCGCTGATGATGACTTCTACGATGCGGTTTGCCTTTTCCTCGATGACGCCGCGCATGATTTGAGCGCCGTAGATGCTGATGAGCATGAACAACGTCAGGGAGAATACAAAGCCAATGACCGCCCGCCCCGTAGCGCCTCGGTCCTTCGTGACGATGTCTTGCCCGACGAGCGACACCTTCATTTTGAGCCGCTTATACGTCTCATAATCCAAGGCCAACTCCGATTTCACCCGAAAGCGTTCGATGGCGTGGCTCAAGTCCGATTGGATCTTTCCTTGCACGACCACCCCGGGACTGCGCTCGTAATACAGCATGGCCTTCCCATGTTGGACAATGGCATCATCGAAGTCCACCATGGCATCGAAGTCGCTGGTCATGAACGTGCTGTCCGCAAGCGGTTCTTCGGCGAAGCGGTAGGACAAATCCGTTCGCTCCGGAAAACAATCGGGATGGGTGGGCACCCACGCGTTGTAGCCGTCATCCCATCGGGTGATGAGGCCGGAGCGGTCGATGACGAGCACCTTCGTTTCGCCTTCCGTTTGGCTCGCCATTAAGCCCACGAATCCGATGACCAGTGCGCTCAAGACGGGCATCAGCAACGTCCCAATGAGGAACGCCCTCCGCCGTACCCGAGTGAGGTATTCTCGGGCAATGATGAGTCCAAGGATGCTGCTCATGTCGCAGAAAGGGGTTCTGCGGCCTTGGCTTGAACCGCTTGAATGAAAATCTCACGCATCGAAGTGGCATACGGTTCGCACGCGATGAGCCGAACCTCGCTCGCCAACCACTTCACCCATTCCGGCCAATCGGCGGATTCAGGCAAACGTAAAATGGCCTCGTGATGCCTCGGATGCTCAATCGAACGCAAGCTGACCAGTTCCGCCGCTGCCCCGAGGGCCGCAGTGAAGCCGATGGCCTCGCCTTCGAACACTACGCGCACCCGACCTTGCCTCGCTTGCTCGCGCAAATCCGAAACGCCCCCCGCAAGCAGCACCTCGCCTTGATGAACGAGCGTGACGGTGCTGCACATCTCCTCCACGCTCGGCATGTCGTGCGTTGAAAGCAGGATGGTCGTTCCCTGTTCGCTCAATTCTCGAACGACTTCACGGATTCGCTGCGCATTGATGGGATCAAAGCCGCTGAGGGGTTCGTCCAAAATGAGCAAATCGGGCTCGTGAAGCACCGTTGTGATGAACTGGATTTTTTGGGCCATGCCCTTGCTCAAATCCGAAACTGGGCGGTTCCACCAACCGTCCACCTCAAGCCGTTCGAACCACACCTTGAGGCGGCGAATGGCCTCGGCTCGGCTCAGGCCTCGCAATTGGCCCAGGTAAATGCCTTGTTCGCCCACCTTCATGGTTTTATACAAGCCTCGCTCTTCCGGCAAGTAACCGACGCGCATCTGGTGATGGCGTTCGAGGGGCTCCCCGAAAAAGGCGATGCGGCCCTCGTCCGGGGCGGTGATGCCCGCCAGCATCCGAATGAGGGTGGTCTTGCCGGCACCGTTGGGGCCCAAGAGGCCGAAAACCCCGCCTTGCGGAATCTCCAGCGACACGCCCTTCAACGCCCGATGACCTCGATAGGTCTTGGAAACGCCCTCAACTTGGATGACCGAGCTCATTGAAACAAATCGCGGACTTTATCGAAGAAGCCGCGTTCGTTGTGCTCGGCTTCAGGCTCGAAATTGGCGGACTTGCGCAGGATTTCAAGCGATTTGCGTTCTTCGTCGGAGAGTTTCTGGGGGGTCCAAACGTTGATGTTCACCAGCAAATCACCTTTGCCGTAGCTGTCCACTGCGGGCAGTCCTTTGCCACGCAGGCGAACGAGCTTCCCGCTTTGGGTGCCGGGCTCGATTTTGATTTTTGCACGGCCTGAGATGAGCGGAACTTCGGCATCGGCCCCGAGGGCCACGTCAGCGAAATTCACGTACAGGTCGTAGTGCAAGTTCTTTCCGTTGCGCTTGAGGTGTTCGTGCGGGATTTCTTCGATGACCACGAGCAAATCGCCTGGAACACCGCCCATCGGTGCGCTGTTGCCTTCGCCGCGAACGGAGAGTTGCATGCCGTCTTCGACGCCTCCCGGGATGTTGATTTCCACCACGGCCTCTTCGCGAACCATGCCCCATTCGTCGGAACCCGAGGGCCGCTTCGTGATGCGCTGACCACTGCCTTGGCAGGCGCTGCAGGTGGTGGCGGTTTGCATTTGGCCCAAAATCGTGTTGGTCACCCGGCGAACCTGGCCCGTGCCGTGGCAGGTGGAACACTCCGCATATTCTGCCCCCTTCGCCTCGACTTGCTTGAAGACCTTGACCTTCTTCTTCGCGCCATTCGCGATTTCTTCGAGGGTCAACTTGACCTTGATCCGCAAGTTCGACCCTTTCATCCGCCGTCGGCGACCGCCGCCGCCGCCACCTCCACCAAATCCGCCGCCGAAAATGTCGCCGAACTGGCTGAAGATGTCGTCCATGTTCATGCCACCGAATCCGCCGGGGCCGCCGGGGCCGCCGCGCATTCCTTCGTGACCGAACCGGTCGTACTGGGCGCGCTTCTGGGAATTGCTCAGCACCTCGTAGGCCTCAGCCGCCTCCTTGAACCGCTCCTCGGCATCCTTGTCGTCGGGGTTCTTATCGGGGTGGTACTTGAGGGCCAACTTCCGATACGCCTTCTTGATTTCCGCGTCGCTCGCTTTGCGATCGACACCGAGTACTTCGTAAAAATCGCGCTTCGCCATGCCTTACGCGCCGACGACGACTTTTGCGAAACGCACGACGCGCCCCTTGAGTTCGTATCCTTTCTCAATCACATCGACCACCTTGCCTTTCAGTTCTGGGTGGGGGATGTTGGTCACGGCTTCGCACCGGTCCGTGTCGAAATCGTCGCCGACTTGGACTTCAATAGCTTGGAGGCCCTGGTGCTGCAGGATTTGCGTCAACTTCGTGTAGACCAATTGTTGGCCCTCGCGGATCACCTCGATGTCCTCCGTTTCAACGTTCAATCCCCGCTCAAAATCGTCGACCACCGGCAACAGACTCTCGAGCACGTTTTGGCCTGCACTCTCAATCATCGCTAGGCGCTCGCGGTTCGTGCGCTTGCGGTAGTTGTCAAACTCGGCGTACAACCGCAAGTACCGGTCTTCCCAATCGGTTGCAGGAACCTCCTGAGGTTCCGACTCGCCAGCATCCCCTTCGTTCTCCACCTGATCTTCCGCCACGGATTCCGCCGTCGCTTCTGTTTGGGCTGCTTGCTGCGCTTGGGGCTCCGTTTCTGGAAACTCCACCTCAGGGTTCGTGTTCGTCTCGTTCATGTCAAATGATTTGTGCGCGAAATGGCAAAAGGCTTGCCACACGCGATTTCAAACGAAAGAGACCGACATCCTGTCAGGTGTCAGTCCCGTTCTACAACTCAATGCGTCAAGGCGTCAGAAGCTCTTGACGTGCAAATCGATCTGGCGATGCAGCTCCATTCCCCGCAAGTTCTTTGCGATGATGACGCCTTCTTCATCGATCAGGAAACTCATTGGAATGGATGAAACGCCATAGAGCGCGGCTGCTTCGCTGTTCCAACGATTCAAATCGGATACGTGGTACTCCCAGTCCAGTCCGTCTTGATCGATGGCAGCCTCCCAACGCGCGGCGTCGCTGTCCAAGCTCACGCTGAACACCTCGAACCCCTTTGCGGTGCGGAACTTCGCCTTGTCGTACTTGTCGTAGGCCGCCACAACGTTCGGGTTCTCGCGCCGGCAGGGTCCACACCAGGAAGCCCAAAAGTCCACCAGCACCAACTTGCCCCTCAAGTCACTGAGCTTCATCTCCTTGCCCTTCGGATTGGGCATGGCAATCTCCGGAGCCAAATCCCCGATGTTCGTACCCACTCGTCCTGACCGGGTTACTTTTTGGGCTTCGGCCACCACCGTGCGGGAATTCAGCGGACCGCCTGCCTCCGATTCGACCTCCAAGCCCCACCAAGCGGCTCCTGCTACGACCGCCCCAACGGCCCAAATTTTCCAATTCATCATGCACCTAATTTATGGCGAAATGCGCCTCAATCCACACGCTCGATGTGCGCGCCCAAGGCCTTCAATCGCTGTTCGATGTGCTGGTAACCCCGGTCGATTTGGCCGATGTTGTGGATGACGCTTTGGCCTTCTGCCGAAAGGGCAGCGATGAGCAAGGAAACGCCCGCACGGATGTCGGGACTCGTCATGGTCACTCCGCGCAGCGGGCTCTTGCGATCGAGGCCGATGACGGTGGCGCGGTGCGGATCGCACAAGATGATTTGGGCGCCCATGTCGATGAGCTTGTCCACGAAAAAGAGTCGGCTTTCGAACATTTTTTGGTGCACCAAAACACTGCCCCGCGCCTGCGTCGCCGTCACCAGAATGATGGACAACAAATCCGGCGTAAAGCCCGGCCAAGGCGCGTCGCTCACCGTCAAAATCGACCCGTCAATGAACGTGTCGATTTCATAAATCTCTTGAGCCGGAACGAAGAGGTCGTCGCCCCGTCGCTCCAAGGCAATGCCCATGCGCTCAAAAACGCGGGGAATCACGCCGAGGTGCTCGTACCCCACGTCCTTGATGGTCACCTCGCCTTGGGTCATCGCCGCCATGCCGATGAACGAACCGATTTCGATCATGTCCGGCAAGCACCGGTGATCGGTGCCGCCGAGGCGCTCAACGCCGTGGATGGTGAGCAAGTTCGACCCCACGCCTTCGATGTTGCCGCCCATGCGGTTGATCATGGAGCAGAGCTGTTGGAGGTAGGGCTCGCACGCCGCATTGTAAATGGTGGTGGTGCCTTCGGCCAAGGCAGCGGCCATGACCAAATTCGCCGTGCCCGTCACCGACGCCTCGTCCAAGAGCATGGTCGTTCCTTGCAGCCCATCGGCCGCAGACGCCGCAAAGAATCCGCTCTTCGCCTCGTACGTGAAAGTGGCTCCGAGGGCCTCGAACCCGATGAAATGCGTATCGAGGCGGCGCCGACCGATTTTATCTCCTCCCGGACGCGGGATGGCGCCGACCCCAAATCGGCCGAGCATGGGCCCGAGGATCATGATGGAACCGCGAAGGGAGCCGCCTTTGGCCCGAAAATCTTCGGTATTGAAGTACTCCAAGTTCACATCGTCCGCTTGGAACACCCACGTGCCTGCCCCCTTGCGCTGCGTCTTAACCCCCATCGAAGCCAGCAGGTCGATGAGTTTATTCACGTCCACGATGTCCGGCAAGTTGCTGATGGTCACCGGCTCATCGGTCAGCAGCACGGCGCAGAGGATTTGAAGCGCCTCGTTCTTCGCGCCTTGTGGGGTGATCTCGCCACGCAGCGCATGGCCTCCTTGAATGATGAAACTCGACATGAATGGGGGTTTAGGAAGGGTGATTCACAGAGGCGAGGCCATTGAACGCCCCCGCAAATCATCGCCAAGAAAACGCAGAAAAGCAGCTCGATGGGCTGCTTTTCTGAAACTTATGCACATTGTGGTGCGGAAGGTCAACGCTTTTTCTTCCCCCGATACCGGTCAACGGCATCGCTGGTTTTGCGCTTGTTTTTGAGCACCTCGGCCGAACTGACCAATTGCGCGTCCTCGGGCAAGATGAGCGCGCCTTCCGACAGTTCTTTCAATTGAGCCGCAATGAACGCGTTCTCCACGGTGCTGCGGTTCCACGTCAAGAAATGCCGCTTCATGGTGTTCGCAATGGTCACGATGAGCGCCTGCTTTTCTTCCCCTTCATCATAGCCCTTTGCCCGCTCAATGAGCTGACGAACCAACCCACCGTAATGTCCGAGGCGCGAGGTCGCGCTGGGATAATTCAGCCGACCAGGGGCAGCACTCCGGTCAGCCGGATCGGGCAGTTCGAATGGCAAATCCACGTCGAGCTGGTGGTTCGCCATGACCATCAATTGAGCCCACAGTTTCTTCTCCTTGTCTTCGCCACCGGCCGTTTCGGGCGGCACCACGGACGCCATCACGCTGACAATGGCCTTGGCGCATTGAGTGCGTTCCTCCCGGTCTGCAATCGACTGGGCGTGAGCAACCATTTGGTGGATGGCCCGGCCGTATTCTGGGATGACCAAGTCTTCCCGCACGCTGTTGTAGGTCAATTCCGACATGGGCCAAAGGTACGCACGCACCGGGAACCCGAGGCCACAAATTCACAAGCGGGGTGCGCGAGCCCACGAACGTCCTGCTAGCGGCTCGACGTGCCCGTGCAGGTCGTGCCACATGGACGCGAACTGCGCCAGCAGCTCGCGCTCCATCCCCGGATCGCCCAAAACGTCCAAGGTCGCCCCCAAATCCGAAGCCCACGGAATCCTCCGGTCCATCGCATGGCACACGCCCCGCATGACCACCGGGTCCGCGTAGCCCGTGAGCCAACGGTTCGTCCGGAGCGCTTCAAAAAACCGGGCACTGCGTGCCGGCATGGCTGCGATTTGGTCCGCCAAAACCTCCTCCACCCTCCCCGCGAATGCCTCCAATCCCCCCGGAAACGACGCAAACTCATCGAACGCGCGGGCCAAAAAATGGTCGTGCAGCAAATCCAACCCCACCCCCGCCATCTTGCCCAACTTCGGCCTGAGCAACGCCCGCGAGGCCCGCGAAGCCACGTGGTCGTCCGCAAACGAATCGATGGCGCGGTGCAACCGAATGCCCGCTGCCACCTCCGGACTCCACGCACCCAAATCCCTCCCCTTCACCGCATCCGCGATGAAATTCCCCAAGGCCACTTCCGGCTCCACCCCACCCAACACCGCATGCGCCAAATAATTCATGGCACAAATTTCATGAAAATCAGCGGCTTGGTTCAGCGCTAGAAAAATTTTCACCCCGAGGCCTTGCGCAACAGAATCTTCGCCGTAAATTTGCTCCCGCTCAGCAAACGCGCTGTACGCCATGCGAGAATAGCTCAGTTGGTAGAGCACAACCTTGCCAAGGTTGGGGTCGCGAGTTCGAGTCTCGTTTCTCGCTCATCGAAAAGCCCTCCGGAATTCCGGAGGGCTTTTTTCGTTGCAACCCGAATGGGCCGGTTCGTAATTTTGTCCCATGCAAGGCAAAATCATCACAGACCACGGCACCATGACCGTGGAATTCTTCGACCAAGATGCCCCCAACACCGTTGCGAACTTCGTGAAGCTCGCAAAAGACGGGTTTTACGAGGGGCTGAAGTTTCACCGTGTCATTCCAGGATTTGTGGCCCAAGGCGGCTGCCCCAATGGCATCGGAAACGGCGGTCCCGGCTACCAGATCGACTGCGAATTGAGCGGCGGCAACCAGTACCACGACAAAGGCGTGTTGAGCATGGCCCATGCCGGTCGCAACACCGGCGGCAGCCAGTTCTTCATCGTTCACAGCCGGGAATCCACCGCGCATTTGGACGGCAACCACACGTGCTTCGGCAAGGTGGTAGATGGTTTGGACCAAATCGATCAAATCAAGCAAGGCGACACCTTCCGGGTGGAAATCGTCGACTGAATCCATTGCGCCCCCGACGGCTGGCGCCGGGGGCTTTCCTTTTTACATGCACCACCGACCCCTCACCGCCGCAGATGGCGAAGCCGCCATTCAACTCGTTCTCAACACCTTCCATCAGTCCGAAGGCGAAGCAGAGGCGCGCGCGGTGAGTGGGCTCGTTGCGCGCTATTTCGAGCGCTTCCCGCGGACAGATTTGCTGGGGTTTGGGGCGTTCGATGGCGCCGCGCTCATCGGCTGCCTGTTCTTCTCGCGGCTGCATTTCAGGGAGTCGGATGCGCTGGTTTTCCTGCTGTCTCCGATGGCGATTCACCCTGACTTTCAAGGCAAAGGCATCGGCCAAAACCTGATTCACTTCGCCCACCACGACCTCCGCCAACGCGGAGTTCAGCTCGCCGTCACCTACGGCGACCCGGCATTCTACTCCAAGACCGGCTACCACCCCATCACCGTTTCGGACCTCGCGGCCCCGCATCCCCTCTCCATGCCGCAAGGCTGGATCGCCCTATCCCTCGACGGCATCACCCGGCTTCACGTGCCCGGCCCTTCAACATGCGTGCCCGAGCTGGACTCAGCGGACCTGTGGTGATTCCTATTGAGTAAAGTCTTTCGCTTGAAGCTGGACGGGTTCAAGCGTCCGGCATGGCCCAGGCTGAATTCCGAAGGAATGCTCGTTTCATGTCGTGGCCCCAAAAACCCGTGACGGAAATCCCTCTGCATGGTTGTCGCTCATGCAGTCGCCACTCGCTGCGAACACTGAGCGAACACGAAAACACCTTTGCCGAACCCACGGCCAACGCCGGACGAGCAACCGGGTCATTTTTTCTTCAGTGCCCTTCGAATAATCCAAAAAGGAAGGAGCAAGAATCCCAGGGTAATCAGCGGATACATCCATCCCGAAGCAGGTTCTGCCTCCATCAACTGACCGCAACTCTTCAACATCGTCAGCGCCATGAACAGCGCGATCACAACCCTCAATGTTTTCATAACGAAAAAGATAAATCAAACCTTCCATTTCGAAGCCAACCCCCTGCCCACTGCTCCTTCGACCAAAGGCCGTTGATGTCACCTTGCCCCACCAACTCCATCCACCCCGAATAAAAAAAGGAGAGTCCTTCACAGAACCCTCCTTCCAGTACCCGGAGCGGGACTTGAACCCGCACGGCCCTTCGGGCCAACAGATTTTAAGTCTGTCGTGTCTACCAATTCCACCATCCGGGCAGGTCGGAACCGGCCGGCAATTTAGAACTTTTCGGTTGAACCCCCGCCCTCCAAGGCGGCCGCGATTCGACGGGCGGCGCCGCGGCCGGATTCGGCGTAAGCGCGCGCTGCGGCAGCGG
Source organism: uncultured Flavobacteriales bacterium (assembly GCA_965656785.1). Taxonomy (GTDB): domain Bacteria; phylum Bacteroidota; class Bacteroidia; order Flavobacteriales_D; family Sanyastnellaceae; genus JALQTD01. The sequence goes on along the minus strand of CBFHLY010000017.1, from coordinate 45,225 downwards.
CCCTGAGCCGAGCCGGTGCGTCAGCCAGCCACGCGTTGAGGGCCGGACCGAGCTCGCGGGGAGTTTCCAGGCGTTGCAGGGCGCCGGCGGCTTCGAGGGCCTGGGCTTCGCGGAAGCGATGGGTTTGGGGGCCGACGAGGATGGGGACACCGTGGGCCGCGGGTTCGAGGACGTTGTGGATGCCCTTGCCAAACCCGCCTCCGACCACGGCAATGTCCGCCACGGCGTACAGCCGACTGAGCCATCCGATGCCGTCGACGAGGAGCACCTCGCCCGCAATGGGACCGGGTTCGGAGAAGCGGTGAACCCGGGCAGCGAAGGAGCGGGAGACCGCGTCGAGGTGTTCGGGATGCACTTCGTGCGGTGCGACGATGAGCGCCACTTCCGGGCCGGGCCACCAATCGGAAAGGGCGGCTTCTTCGCTGGGCCAAGTGCTGCCAGCCACCACGCATGGGCGGCCGGCAATCCAGCTCCGGATGGCCGCAAGGTCCGGGACCGAATCGGCGATGGCGAGGACGCGGTCGAAGCGGGGGTCGCCGAGGACTTCGGCGCGAAGACCGATTTGGCCCAAGCGCTCGACCGACGCCTCGTCCTGGACGCGGATGCTTGCAAGCGACTTCCAAGCAGCACGGGGCGTTCGCGCCCACCACTTCAACGGCAAGGCGCCTTCCACCACATGCGCTGCGAAGAGGTGCGCGGGCACCTGGGCCTGGGACAACTGCGACAACAGTTCCGGCCACACCTCATACTTCACCAAGGCGCACCACGCCACACGGGGCCGACCCTGCGCATCCGACAACGCCGCCAGGAAGCGCCGAACGTCCCGCGGGCGATCCGGCGGAAGCGCCATCACCCGATCCATCGGACCGCACCAATCCGGCCGCTGCTTCAACAGCGACTCCCCCAATGACGGACTGAAAAAAGTCAACAAAATCGGCACGCGCGCATTGGCGGCCTTGAGGGCGTCAATGACCGGTCGGGCTTGCTCGTACTCGCCCACCGAAGCGCAGTGCACCCAACGCCAGGCCGCCCCGAACTCCAGGTGCTCCGTGGTTTGGGCAAGCTCCATTAGGTTCTCCGGTCGGCGCATGGTCCACCAGCGCTGAGCGCGTTCGTGTCCCCACCGCGCAGCCGCTCGAAAACCGGCAAAGGCGCACGCTGCCAACACCCGATAGCCCCATCCCGGCCGAAAGCCGCGTTTCGTCAATTCCAAAACGTCACCGGTTCCCGCTCGTACATGTGCAACACCCAGCCCGCCGTCAGCCCCACGCTCGCATCGAACCGCGGCCCCACCTCCACGCTGCCGTCATCGAAATTCATCGGCCGCTGCGGCCATGTTCGCGCGCCCCAAGCAGAGACCCCCGCAAACCAATTCACCCGCTTCAGCGTCGACATGTGCCAGTAGCCGAAAAAGGGCTCCACGCACCAGCCCCAAGCGAGCCGATCGTATCCCGCGAGGTAAGGCGACTCCAATTGCGCGATGGTGTTTTCCGTGTTTTCAAAATGAATCCGGTGGTGATAACTGCCCAAACCCACCTTCACCAACCACCCCGAATTCGCATTCGCATGGCGTCCCCGAGCGGGAAACAAGTACCCCACATCGCCCGTAAATCGGCCGCTCCGCCCCGTGATGGTCACCAGCGCGACTTGGCCTTCGTTGTCGATGAGTTCCCCCACGGGGGAGAGCAAATTGGCGAGCAAGGTCGGCTCGGTTACGGGGGCGCCAAATCCAAAGCGTGCAGAAGTGCCCCAGTAAAACCCCGAACGGGCCTTGACGTGAAAGGAAACGCCGACTTCCCCCCCAGCACCGAACCGCTGGGCCAAGTCGCCCTCGGGGGAGTAACCGCCGAATGAGACGGCGATGTGGGGGGCGGTCAAGGCGCTGTCGGCCACGTTGCGTGCGCTTTGGCCGGACACGTGCAACGCCGACAAGGTCCACAACGCGGCTCCAACCGCACGCAACCACTTGAATCCATCGTTCCCTTTCATCTGTGGCGCAAGTTACGTCGAGGGGTGGAAAAGCCGTCCCACCGGCACGCTCGCCCAACTTTTGCACACCTATCTTTGCAAACAACATCCGCATGAATCAGCCACCTCGCATCCACATGGTCGATTTGATCGGCCAGCACGCCCACATTCGTTCTGAACTCGATGCTGCCCTCCAACACGTCGTCGAATCAGGGGCCTACATCAAAGGGCCGGACGTGAACGCGTTCGCTGAAGAATTGGGCGCGTACTGCGGTGTGAAGCACGTCATCCCCTGCGGCAACGGCACCGATGCCCTGCAAATCGCCTTGATGGCAGCGGGCGTCGGACCCGGTGACGAAGTCATCACCACGGGCTTCACCTTCATCGCCACCGTGGAAGTGGTCGCGCTGTTGGGCGCCACGCCGGTGCTCGTCGATGTCCACGCGGACACGTTCAACATCGACGCCGCGGCCATCGAACGGGCCATCACGCCGCGCACCAAGGCCATCGTGCCCGTGCATTTGTTCGGTCAGCCCGCCGACATGGACGCGGTGTTGCGCATCGCGGACGCCCACGATTTGGTGGTCGTGGAGGACAACGCTCAAGCCATCGGAGCGCATTGGTGTGGCGAGCGGGCATCGGGCCAAACCGGATCCCTCGGCCACCTCGGCACCACGAGCTTTTTCCCTTCGAAAAACCTAGGCTGCATGGGCGACGGTGGAGCGGTGTTCACCAACGACGATGCGCTGGCCGCCCTCGCGCGGAGCATCGCGAACCACGGCATGGAGCAGCGCTATCACCACGATCGGGTGGGCATCAATTCACGGCTGGACACACTGCAGGCGGCGGTGCTTCGGGTCAAGTTGCGCCACCTGAACGCGTACATCGCTGCGCGACAGGCTGCTGCGAAGCGATACGACGCGCTGCTCGCTGACGCTCCCGGCATCACCGTCCCCTTCCGGGATGAGCGCGCCACGCACGTGTTTCACCAGTACACCCTCGTCCTCGAGGGCACCGACCGCGATGCGGTGGTGAAGTTGTTGGCGGCGGACGGCATTCCCACCGGGGTGTATTACCCGGTGCCCGGACATGCACAGGCGGCGTTCACGGCGTTCAATTATGACGCCACCGCGTTTCCTGTTAGCGATTTTTTGGCCCAAAACGTGCTCTCCCTGCCGATGCACACCGAACTTACAGAACTTGAACAGCAGCACATCGTCGAGCGCCTGAAAGCCGCCTGCGTCGCTGCCCAAACCACCTCATTCGCATGAACATAGCAGTCATCGGGACCGGATACGTTGGCCTGGTCACGGGTACGTGTTTCGCCGAAACCGGCAACGACGTCACCTGCGTCGACATCGACCATCGGAAAGTCGACGCCCTCCGCGCAGGAACCGTACCGATTTATGAACCGCACTTGGACGTCCTGTTCGAGCGCAACGTGAAAGCGGGTCGGTTGACCTTCACGACCGAGCTCGCCGAAGCCGTTGAATCGGCCCAGATCATTTTCCTCGCCCTGCCCACTCCCCCCGGTGAAGACGGCTCGGCCGATTTGAGCTACGTGCTCGGGGTGGCCGATCAGCTCGGACGCATCATCCGGGATTACAAGGTCATCGTGGACAAGAGCACCGTGCCGGTGGGCACGGCAGACCGGGTGCGCGAGGCCGTGGCGGCGCACGCCACCGTGGATTTCGACGTCGTTTCGAACCCCGAATTCCTGCGCGAAGGATTCGCAGTGGACGACTTCATGAAGCCGGACCGAGTGGTCATCGGCTGCAGCAGTTCGCGGGCTGAGAAGGTGATGGGCGACTTGTACAAGCCGTTTGTGCGACAGGGGAACCCGATTTTGTTCATGGACGAGCGGAGCGCTGAATTGACCAAATACGCGGCGAATTCCTTCCTCGCCGCGAAGATCACCTTCATGAACGAAATCGCGAACTTCTGCGAGCTCGTGGGGGCGGACGTGGATTTGGTGCGCCGGGGCATGGGCACCGACACGCGCATCGGAAGCCGCTTCCTGTTCCCGGGCATCGGGTACGGGGGGAGCTGCTTCCCGAAAGACGTGCAAGCGTTGCACCGGTCGGGCCGCGAGAGCGGGTTTTCATTCCGCGTGCTCGAAAGTGTGATGGACGTGAACGAAGCGCAAAAGACGGTCCTGTTCCCGGCCATGCTCGACTACTTCAAGCAAAACTTGGATGGGGTGAAGGTGGCGTTGTGGGGTTTGGCCTTCAAACCAGAAACCGATGACATCCGGGAAGCCCCTGCGCTTTACATGATCGAAAAACTGCTCGAGGCGGGCGCCACCGTTGTGGCTTTTGATCCCGAAGCGATGGACAACGTGCGGAGCCGACTGGGTGACCGCATCGCGTATGCCGAGGGTCACATGGAGGCCTTGGATGGTGCCGATGCACTGCTCATTTGTACGGAATGGCAAGTGTTCCGAAATCCGAACTTCAAGGACATGGCCGAACGCATGAACAACTCCGTCATTTTCGACGGGCGGAACATTTACGATTTGGACGCGATGAAGGAAGGCGGCTGGTACTACAAGAGCATCGGTCGGACCACCATTGCAGGAGGGAACTGATGGAGCGGGTTCTGATTACGGGGGCCGCGGGATTCTTGGGTTCGCATTTGTGCGATCGGTTCCACGCCGAGGGGTTTGACGTCATCGGTTTGGACAACCTCATCACGGGGGACATGAAGAACCTCGAGCACCTCATCGGGCAAGATCGGTTCACCTTCATGAAGCACGACGTGAGCAATTACGTTCACGTTTCGGGCGAACTGCACCACATCCTGCACTTTGCATCGCCCGCAAGCCCGATCGATTACCTGAAGATTCCAATCCAAACGTTGAAGGTGGGGTCGTTGGGCGTGCACAATTGCTTGGGATTGGCCCGGGCGAAGGGGGCGCGCATGACGATTGCCTCCACGAGCGAGGTGTACGGTGATCCCGAGGTGCACCCGCAGCACGAGGAGTACTTCGGCAACGTGAACACGATCGGTCCGCGCGGGGTGTACGACGAGGCGAAACGTTTTCAAGAATCAATGACGATGGCCTACCACCGGTACCACGGATTGGAAACGCGCATCGTCCGCATTTTCAACACGTACGGACCGCGAATGCGGCTGAACGATGGGCGGGTGTTGCCGGCCTTCATCGGACAAGCGCTGCGCGGGGAGGATTTGACGGTGTTCGGGGACGGTTCGCAGACGCGGAGTTTTTGCTACGTGGACGATTTGGTCGAAGGCATTTTCCGCCTGCATTTCTCGAATGAAACGCGCCCTGTGAACATCGGCAATCCCGATGAAATCACCATTCGCGAGTTCGCCGATGAAATCATCGCGCTGACCGGTACGGACCAAAAAGTCGTCTACCGCGAACTGCCGGAAAACGACCCAAAGCAGCGGCAACCCGACATCGCCCGAGCGCGCGAAGTGCTCGGATGGGAACCCCGCGTGGATCGGGCGGAGGGGTTGCGCCGCACCTACGCTTACTTCAAAAGCCTCACGCCGGAAGAGCTGAACAAATCCGAGCACAAAGCATTCGAATCATACAAGCGATGAGCGAACCTGCATACTTTGCCCACGAAACGGCGGTCATCGATGCGGGGTGCACCATCGGAGCAGGCACGAAGATTTGGCATTTCACGCACGTGATGGCGGGAGCGACGTTGGGGGCGGGCTGCAATTTGGGCCAAAACGTGGTGGTCTCCCCCGGCGTGACCCTCGGACGCAACGTCAAGGTCCAAAACAACGTGAGCATTTACGAGGGCGTGACGTGCGACGACGACGTGTTCCTCGGTCCCAGCTGCGTCTTCACGAACGTGACGAATCCGCGGAGCGCCGTAAACCGCCGCGGACAGTACGCGCGCACCCACGTCGGTCGTGGCGCCACCATCGGAGCGAACGCCACCATCGTCTGCGGACACGACCTGGGCGAATTCTGTTTCATCGGAGCGGGTGCCGTCGTGACCCACGCCGTGAAGCCCTATGCGTTGGTTGTGGGCAACCCCGCTCGGCAAATCGGCTGGATGTCCACCCACGGACACCGCCTCGAATTCGACGCACAGGGCCGCGCTCAATGCCCCGAATCCGGAAGCACCTATGAACTCATCGGCAACGAAGTGCGCTGCACTCGTGCCACAAACAACGATTGAACCATGGACCTTCACGACCAACTGCTGAAGAAAGAAGCAACCCTGTCGCTTGTGGGATTGGGCTATGTCGGACTGCCCATCGCTTTGGCCTTTGCCAAGCACATTAAGGTCATCGGATTCGACATCAATCCGGAGCGAGTCGCCCTGATGCAACAGGGCATCGACCCGTCGAACGAATTGGAAGCCGAGGCGTTCGAAGGATGCGACATCACCTTCACCTCCGACCCGGAGGATTTGCGGGCGGCACACTTTCACATCGTAGCCGTTCCCACGCCCATCAACCCGACGAACCAACCCGACCTCGGGCCGTTGGTTTCGGCGTCGACCACGGTCGGGCGCATCCTGAAACCCGGCGACTACGTGGTGTACGAAAGCACGGTGTATCCGGGGTGCACGGAGGAAGATTGCGTTCCGGTTTTGGAGCGAGAAAGCGGCCTGAAAATGGGCGACGACTTCAAGGTCGGCTACAGCCCCGAGCGCATCAATCCGGGGGATAAAGTGAACACGGTCGAAACCATCGTCAAGGTGGTCAGCGGCTGCGATGCAGAAAGCCTCGATGTCATTGCGCGCACTTACGAACTGGTGGTCAAAGCCGGAACCCACCGCGCTTCGAGCATCAAAGTGGCGGAAGCATCAAAGATCATCGAGAACACCCAGCGCGACGTGAACATCGCGCTCATCAACGAGCTCAGCATCATCTTCAACCGCGTGGGCATCAACACGTACGAGGTGCTCGAGGCGGCGGGAACGAAGTGGAACTTCCTGCCCTTCAAACCGGGGCTGGTCGGTGGGCACTGCATCGGCATTGACCCGTATTATTTGACCTGGAAGGCGAACAAACTCGGGTACCACGCGAAGGTCATCAACTCGGGGCGCTACGTCAACGACAGCATGGGCCTTTACGTCGGCAAGCAAACCGTCAAGCGGATGCTCGAACACGGGAAGAACCCGCTTGAAAGCCGCGTGCTCGTGATGGGACTGACCTTCAAAGAGGACGTCTCCGACATCCGGAATACGAAGGTCGTGGACGTCATCCGCGAGTTGGAGTCCTTCAACGTGACCGTGGACGTGATCGACGCGCACGCGGTGCCGGAGGAGGTGCACCACGAATACGGGATCGCACTGACGCCTGAGCCCGCAGCCGGCGCGTACGACGCGGTCATCGTGGCGGTGAACCACGCGCCTTACCGATCGATGAACGAGGCGGATTTCCGCGCGCTGATGCGGGACGATCAGGGGGTGCTCGTGGATTTGAAAGGCATTTTTGCGAACCAAATCCATTCCATGACGTATTGGAGTTTGTGAACATGCAATACCAATCCCTTCTCATCACCGGGGGCGCCGGCTTCATCGGTTCCCACGTCATTCGCCACCTCCTTCAGGCGCATCCCGAAATTCGCATCGTGAACTTCGATGTGTTGACGTATGCTGGCAATTTGGAAAACCTGCGGGATGTGGAAGGCGATGCGCGCTACACGTTTGTGAAAGGCGACATCCGCGACCGCGCTTTGGTTGAACGGACGTTGCGGGAACACGGGGTGGATGCGGTGGTGCATTTGGCGGCCGAGAGCCACGTGGACCGGAGCATCGCGAATCCGATGGAGTTCCTGGAGACGAACATCATGGGGACGGCTTCGATGCTGCATGCGGCGCGGGAGGTTTGGGGGGATCGGAAGGACGTGCGGTTTTACCACGTCAGCACCGACGAGGTCTACGGATCGTTGGGGGAAGTCGGGTTGTTCACCGAAGAGACGGCATACGATCCGCGGAGCCCGTACAGCGCATCGAAGGCTTCGAGCGACCACCTCGTGCGGGCTTGGCACCACACCTACGGGCTGCCTGTGGTGATCTCGAATTGTTCCAACAACTACGGTTCGCATCAATTTCCCGAAAAGCTCATTCCCCTGATGATCCGTAACGTACGCGACGAGCGACCGTTGCCGGTGTATGGCGAAGGGCTGAACGTGCGGGACTGGCTTTGGGTCGTGGACCATGCGGCGGCCATTGATCGCATCTTGACGGTGGGGGAAAATGGGCGAACCTACAACATCGGTGGGTTGAACGAGTGGCGCAACATCGACTTGGTGCACTTGCTCATTCGGCTGGTGGACGAACGGCTGGGACGGCCCGCGGGGCATTCGGAGCGGCTCATCACGTACGTGAAAGACCGGGCGGGCCACGATTTGCGGTACGCCATTGACGCCACGCGACTGGCCACGGAATTGGGGTGGACGCCTTCCATCACGTTCGAGGAGGGGCTCGGGGCCACCGTGGATTGGTACTTGGCCAATTCGGAGTGGCTGGATTCAGTGACCTCGGGATCGTACCGGTCCTACTACGAACAACAATACGGGGCGCGCTGATGTGGTGGGGGCGGCGCAAGAACCAGCCCCAACGCGTGGAACCGTTTTCAATCGGGAAGCGGCTGGGGTTCGACGTGCACAGCCATTTGGTTCCGGGCGTGGACGATGGGGCGTCGAACCTTTCGGAGTCGTTGGCCTTGGTGGACCAACTCGTTGCGCTCGGCTACCAGGGTGCTGTCCTGACCCCGCACATTTACACGGGATTGTACCCCAATTCGAAGGCCACGTTGAGCGCTCCGTTTGCCGCGCTGCAGGCGGCCGTAAAGGAGCGGCACCCCCAGTTCACCCTGCACCTGGCCGCGGAGTATTTCACCGACGAACACTTCATGCAGTGCATCCGACGCGATGACCTGCTGTCTTTTCCCGTCGGCGACGCGCGAGCGGTGCTGTTCGAAATGGGGTTTCAAGAAGCCGCTCCGAACGTGAACGAAGCCGTTTTCGAGCTGCAACTGAACGGTTACCAGCCCGTGTTGGCGCACGTGGAGCGGTACCCGTACTTGGTGGCGGATGCGCGGGCTTTGGGCCGACTTGAGGACCGCGGGGTGTGGCTAACGATCAATGCCGCTTCGCTCGCAGGCGCTTACGGCCCGGAAATCCGGACGTTTGCTGCGGACTTGATGGCGTCAGGCCGGGCGCAGATGCTGTGCAGCGACGCCCATGGTGAGCGGCACCTGCAGGCTTTGAAGGCGTTGCAGACCGATGCGGGAGTTCATCGGGCGTTGGAAGCCGGGCATTTGGACTTGCAACGCCAAATCCCCTGACCTCAACCGACCGGCGCGAGCTGCACCACCAAGCCATCCAAGGCTTCGCTCAAATGCAGCTGGCAGCCCAAGCGGCTGTTGTCCTCCACGAAAAACGCTTCGTCGAGCATATCCTCCTCATCGCCCGACTTCTCCGGCAAATCCGTTTCGCTCTCCACGTACATGTGGCAGCTCGCGCACATGGCCATGCCGCCGCACGTGCCTTCCACCGGCAACTCCGCGCTCTTGCACAGCTCCATCATGTTCATGCCCATGTCCGTCGGACCATCGAGCTCGTGCGCCACTCCTTCGCGGTCGATGACCGTCACTTTGATCATTCCGTCCATATCAGAAACCGTTGACACCGTTGACGGTGGTGTATTTGAGGACCAAATTCTTCTCGGGGTAAATCCGCTTGAACGCGCTCTGCACCATCAGCGTCGCCTCGTGGAAGCCGCACAGAATGAGCTTCAACTTGCCCGGATACGTGTTGATGTCTCCGATGGCGTAAATGCCGGGCACATTCGTGCTGTAATCGAAGGTGTCCACTTCGATGGCGTTTTTCTCAATGTTCAGGTTCCAGTCGGCGATGGGTCCCAATTTGGGGCTCAAACCAAAGAGCGGAACCCAATGATCCGTCGCCAACTCCACCATGCCCTCGTCCTTCGACTTGACCAGGAGGCCGGTGAGGTGGTCCTCTCCGTGCGCCTCCACGACTTCGGCGTTCGTCATCAACCGCAGCTTGCCTTTCGCCGCGAGGTCCATGACCTTCTGCACGCTGTCAAGGTGCCCGCGGAACTCCGTTCGCCTGTGGATCAAGGTCACCTCCTTCGCCACGCCGTCGGACAAGAAAATCGCCCAATCCAAGGCCGAATCTCCGCCGCCGCTGATGACGACCTTCTTGCCTGCGTAAAATTGGGGGTCCTTGATGATGTATTCCACGCCTCGATCCTCGAAGTGCGCAAGGTTAGGAACCGGGGGCTTGCGGGGCTCAAAACTTCCGAGTCCGCCTGCGATGGCAATGATGGGAGCGCGGTGTTTCGTGCCCTTGTTCGTCGTGACGATGAACTGTCCCTCTTCATCCTTCTCAACCGCATCCGCGCGCTCGCCCAACGTGAACCCCGGATCAAAGGGCGCAGCTTGCTCCATCAACCGGTCGACGAGTTCGCCGGCGAGGATGCTCGGATAAGCGGGAATGTCGTAAATCGGCTTCTTCGGATAAATTTCCGCACATTGCCCGCCCGCTTGTGGCAGCGCGTCAATGAGGTGGCAGCGCAACTTGAGGAGGCCGGCTTCGAAGACGGCAAAGAGCCCGGTGGGGCCTGCTCCGATGATGAGGATGTCGGTTTGAATCATGTGCGGTCGGTGATCGGCCCCGTTGAGCGGTGTCGATTTGCAGGGACAAAAGTACAACGCGCTCGAGCAGGTACCTTGCCCGGGGTCAACTTTGAACAGTTGAAGAAGCGCAGGGGTTCATTCCACCCTATCCGTGCCAATTCACGGCCTCTACGCCTTTGACCTCAGGGGCAGCGGCACGGACCGCTTGCTCCACCCCACCTTTCATGGTCATGTGGATCATCGAACAGTCGACGCACGAACCGTGCAACTTGACCTTAACCGTCAACTCGTCCGTCACTTCCACCAATTCGATGTTGCCCCCGTCCGCTTCAAGGTAGGGACGCAAACTGGCCAAGGCGCGCTCCACCCGACCCGTCAATTCCTTCATGTCCGCTGCAGGTGTCATGTCTCCGGTCCTCTGGTACTCAATCGATGGATTTCCCCAATTCTTTCAGCAAGTTAGCCAAGATGGGACGAATCGCGGAAGCGGCAGGTGAATTCGTTTGGAGGGCTGCTGGACGGCCCGCATCCCCGGCCTCCCGAACGCTTTGAATGAGGGGCAATTCTCCAAGGAATGGCACCTGCAGGCTGTCGGCAAGCCGCTTCGCTCCGTCCTGCCCGAAAATGTAATACTGCTTTTCTGGCGCATCAGACGGCGTGAAATAGGCCATGTTCTCTACGATGCCCAGCACCTTCACGTTGATGGAATCGAGGCGGAACAGCCCCACCCCTTTCCGAGCATCCGCCAGCGCTACCTCCTGTGGTGTGCTCACCACCACGGCCCCCGTGAGCGGCACCTCTTGGACCAGCGAGAGGTGGATGTCACCGGTTCCCGGAGGCAAGTCCACGATCATGAAGTCCAATTCGCCCCAGTGCGCATCGGTGAACAACTGCGTCAACGCGCGGCTTGCCATCGCACCCCGCCAAGCAATGGCTTGGTCCGGGTCGGCAAAGAACCCAATGCTCAACACCTTGACGCCGTACTGCTCGATGGGCTCGATGACTTGCTTGCCATTGAGTTCAATGGCCCGCGGCTTTTCGTGCACCACATCGAACATCGTCGGCACGCTGGGTCCGTGGATGTCGGCATCGCACAACCCCACTTTGTAACCGAGTTGCGCCAGCCCCACGGCAAGGTTCGCCGCTACGGTGCTCTTGCCCACGCCTCCCTTGCCGGAAGCCACCGCGATGACGTGCTCCACGCCCGGCAACACCTTGCGCGTCTCCGTCGTCCGCTCCTCTTGCTTCAGCGCCACCACCACCACCTCCGCCTTGATGTCCTTACCGAAGGCGCGCTCGAACGCGAACAAGACCGCCTCCTTCATGCGGCTCCGCGCGTGCATCGCCGGGTTCGACGACTTGACCACCACGTGGATGTCCTGTTCCCCACCGAGCGCGATTTCCTCCACGAAGTTGAGGGCCACCACGTCCTTGCCCAAATCCGGTTCCATCACCTTCGAAAGCGCCTCGAGCACTTGCTCCCTGCTGATTGTTGCCATGTCGATTACAGTTCTGAGTTGGGGTCCCAAAAGACCCGTTCGAATTCAACCACGGCACCTGCCGCGATGTTCACGCCCTCCGCTTTCAATTGTTCGTCCATGGGTCGGTCCGGCGGGAAATGAACCGCTCCTGTAAGCAGACCTTGCCGGTTCACCACCCGGTGGGCGGGCACACTGGGAACGCACTTGAAGCTGTGGTTCAGCACCCAGCCCACTTGGCGCGCACCCATCGGCTTGCCCAACGCCTTCGCCACCGCTCCGTAGGTCGTCACGCGACCCGCCGGCACTTGGCGCACCAAGTCGTACACGTCCCGCTCGAAGCCCTCTGCCATCAGACCCGGAGTTGCATGTAGTGGATTTTCCGGCCTTCCTCCAGCCACATTTGCTCGTAAAACGTCCGGATTTCGAGCAACTCCCGCAGCTCGGGATCCACGCGGTGCACGAGTTCACCGTAGACGTCTTGGCTGTCGACAAGAATGTCGTAGCCCGCCTCGAGGTAGCTCTCCTTCGACAGTTCGTACAGCAGCGGGCTGTCGCTTTTGACGTGGACGAGGCTGCCCGGCTTCAGGAATTTCTTGTACCGCTCGATGAAGATGCTCGACGTGATGCGCTTCGTGCCCTTTTCGTCTTTCGGTTGGGGATCGCTGAAGGTGATCCAAACTTCGTCCACCTCCCCGGGCGCAAAGAACCGATCGATGAATTCGATCCGCGTGCGCAGGAAGGCCACGTTCTTCAGCTCCTCTTGGTTTGCGGTTTTTGCTCCGCGCCAAAACCGGTGCCCCTTGATGTCCACGCCCACGAAGTTCTTCTCCGGGTACTTCCGCGCCTGACCGACCGTGTACTCCCCTTTTCCGCAGCCGAGCTCGAGCACAATGGGGTGGTCGTTGCCGAATACGTCCTCGCGCCATTTGCCCTTGTGGACAAACTCCACCCCCTCCACCGCCGCTTGCAACGAGGGCTCAAAGACCCGCTCAAACGTGCGGTTCTCGAGCCACTTGACCAATTTTCCCTTTCCCATTTGTCGGCAAAATTACGGAACTTCAGGACATGGAAGCGACGAAGCGCACGGTGCTGTTTGCGGCACTGGATTGGGGGCTCGGGCACGCGACGCGGTCGGCGTCGTTGATCCGCGCGGCGGTGGATGACGGGCATCGGGTGCACGTGGCGTCGAGCGGGCCGGCGCTGGCTTGGCTGCGGGCGCACTTTGCCGAAGATGGGGTGACGTTTCATGAGAAGCCCGGACGGGCCATTCGGTATGCGCGGGTGGGCACGGGGGTTCGGATTGCGCTGCAAATGCCGGGATTTTTAAGGAGCATCGGGGAGGAACGGCGGTGGACCGAGGGCTGTGTGCGCCGCCACGGGGTGGACCGGGTGTTCAGCGACAACTGCTATGGGGTGGCGGCGGAGGGGGTGCCGAGTGTGTTGATGACGCACCAGGTGCATTTGCCGGTGCCGGGGGTGCTGCGGGCGCGGGCGCGGGCGTTTGTGCGGGGGCAGGCGGCGCGGTTCAGGGAGGTGTGGGTGCCGGATGGGGAGGGGGAGCGCGGCGAGGGGCGGTTGAGTGGCCGGCTGGGCGGGCCGGCGTTGCATCCGCGGACGCGGTTCATCGGGGGGCTGAGCCATTTGCCCGCGGACGGGGGGACGCGTTCGGAGTGGGCGATCGGGGGGGTGGTGAGCGGGCCGGAGCCGCTGCGGTCGGCGTTGGAGGCGGCGTACCGGGAGCGGTTTGCGGGGGCATTGCGGGCGGGTGAGCGGGCGCTGATTGTGGCGGGGAGGCCGGGCGGCGGGGTGCGCGAGGATGGGGCCGTGACGACTTGGTATTCGCCGGATTCGGCGGCGTTGGCGGGCGCGTTGCAGGGGGCCGGGCGGGTGGTGTGCCGGAGCGGGTATTCGACGTTGTTGGATTTGGCCCAAATCCGCGTGCGCGCCCACCTCATCCCGACACCCGGCCAACCCGAACAGGAACTCCTCGCGGCCCATTTCGCCCGCGCCTTCGGTTGGTCCACCTCTTCCCAACGCGCCTTCGCCGCCGGCGCGCCCTTCCCCACCACGGGCCAGCCGCTGCACCTGCCGGCCAACACCGAAGCCCTCGCCGCCCTGCGCGCTTGGCTCGCCGAAGAATGAACGACCTTCGCACCATGGACACCCCCTCCGACGAGCGGTACATGCGGCTCGCCCTTCAAGAAGCCGAACAGGCCGCCGCCCGCGACGAAGTCCCGGTCGGTGCCCTCATCGTCGCCCGCGACCGCATCGTGGGCCGTGGCCACAACCTCTGCGAGCAGCTGCACGACTTCACCGCCCACGCCGAGATGCAGGCCTTCACGGCCGCGTCGGAAACGCTCGGCGGAAAGCACCTCGATCAGTGCACCTTGTACGTGACGCTGGAGCCCTGCCCGATGTGTGCGGGGGCCGCGTTTTGGACCCGCATCGGCCGCATCGTCTACGGTGCGTCCGACGCGAAGCGCGGCTTCTCACGCTGGAACGCCGCTTCCCCCATCCTGCACCCGAAGACCGAAATCGTTTCCGGCGTCCTCGAAGCCGAATGCAGCGCCCTCGTGAAAGAATTTTTCGCCCAGAAGCGGCGTCGGAAAGGCTGACGCGTCGGTTCGGCTGACTACCTTTGGCATGGAACACGCGCCATGCTGAACATCGACAAAGCCCTGCTCAAAGCCATCCGCGACCAGATTGAATCCGGCGCGGATCGCGAATTGTTGGTGCTGTTGTCCGAGTTGCATGCTGCGGACCTCGCTGAAGTGCTCGACCACGTGAAGCGGGAGGAGGCTCATTATTTGTTCCGACTGATTCCGAAGGAACTCAAGAGTGACGTGCTGATTGAGTTGGAAGAAGACGTTCGGCTGGAGTTGTTGACGAGCATGACTTCTGCGGAAATCGCGGGCGACGTCCTCGAAGGGCTCGATTCCGACGACGCCGCGGACGTCATGGCCGACCTGCCCGAAGCGAAGGTGGAAGAGGTCATCGAATTGCTCGAAGACGACGCGCAAGCGAACGACATCCGCGACCTCCTTTCTTATCCCGAAGGCACGGCGGGGGCCCTCATGGCGAAAGAACTCGTTCAGGTCCAATCCACGTGGACCGTGGCACGGGCCATTCGGGAGATCCGGCGCCAAGCCGACGAACTCGAACACGTGTACACGATTTACGTGACGGACGGCGAAAACCGCCTCACGGGTCGCCTCAGCCTGAAGCACTTGCTGCTCAGTGCTGCCACCACCCGAACGCTTGTCAGCGAATTGCAGCAGGACAAGGAACTCATCAGCATCGGAGCGAACGAACCCGCGGAACGCGTAACGAAATTGATGGAGCGGTATGACCTTGTGGCCTTGCCCGTGCTCGATGACGAAGGACGGCTGGTCGGCCGCATCACCATCGACGATGCGGTGGACGTCATCATCGAAGACGCCGAACGGGATTACCAATTGGCGAGTGGGATTTCGGAAGACGTGGAGTCGCGTGATGACGTGTGGACCTTGACGCGGGCGCGGCTGCCTTGGCTCCTCATCGGATTGGCAGGCGGGATCGGGGGCGCCTACGTCATCGGGGCGTTTGAAATCGAAAAGAACCCCGGCATGGCGTTGTTCATTCCGTTGATCGCGGCCATGGGCGGCAACGTAGGGGTGCAATCCGCTGCGATTGTGGTTCAAGGGCTGGCGTCGAGCAGCATCGACACCGGCGACATCTTCAGCAGGTTGTCGAAGGAACTCGGGGTCGGCCTCATCAACGGCGTCATCTGCGCGTTCCTCATCCTCGGCGCGAGCGCGGCCTTGGGCTTCGGGACCTCGCTCAGCATCACCGTCAGCCTCGCCTTGTTGTGCGTCATCATCTTTGCCGCGCTCTTCGGCACATTCGTACCGCTGATGCTGGATCGGTATAAAATCGACCCCGCCTTGGCGACCGGGCCGTTCATCACCACCGCCAACGACATCATCGGACTGATGATTTACTTCGCTGTCGGTTCGGCGATTGCGGATTTGTTCTGAATGAAAATTTACTTCCTCGAAACGGTACACGAGCGGCTTGCGGAGCGCTTGACCGCTGCGGGGCACACGTGCATTGAAGCGTTCGGCGTGCAGCGTTCGGACGTGCTCGCGGGCCAAATCTCCGACGCGCACGGCCTCGTCGTCCGCTCCCGCTTCCTGGTCGATGCGCCCTTGCTCAAGGTCCTTCCCGAACTGCGCTTCATCGCCCGCAGCGGCTCTGGCCTCGAAAACATCGACCTGCCCGCCGCAGCCTCCCGCAACGTCGCGGTGTTCAATTCGCCCGAAGGCAACCGCGTCGCCGTAGGCGAACACGCCCTCGGCATGCTCCTCGCGTTGCTGCACAAGCTGCACATCGCGGACTGCAGCGTCCGCGCTGGAGCATGGCAGCGCGAAGCACATCGCGGCCTCGAGCTGAGTGGGCGCACCGTCGGCATCATCGGTTTCGGCCAAATGGGTTCCGCCTTCGCCCAGCGCCTACAAGGGTTCGAATGCCGCATCCTCGTCTACGACAAGTACCGCACGGACTTGCCGGCACAGCCCGGAATGCACACCGTGGATGAAGCCACCCTGCTCGCTGAATCCGATGTCATCAGCCTTCACCTTCCCCTGACGGACGAAACCCACCACCTCGTCTCCTCCGACTGGTTGCAGCGCTTGGGCAAATCCCCCATTCTCATCAACACCTCCCGAGGCCCCATCGCTTCCACCGGTGCGCTGGCCGAAGGCCTGCACCGGGGTTGGATTACTGGTGCCGCCCTTGACGTGCTCGAGGAAGAAGGCCGGGACCTCCTCAACTTGACCAACCGATCCGAAGCCCTTGAAGTCCTGGCTGCGGATCCGCGCGTCATCTTCAGCCCCCACGTCGCCGGCTGGACGAAGGAGAGCTACATCAAACTCAGCAACGTACTGGCCGACAAGGTCCTGACGGCCTTTCCTCAACCGCTCTGAATGAAAAAAGGCACCCGGGAAACCGAATGCCTTTTTCAATGTGTTCGTTCGAGAATCAGTTCTTTGAACCCGTGCGCTCGCGACTCGAAGCCGAATAGAGCACCTTAAGCGCGGAAGCTTTTCGCAATTCCTGTTTGACGCCGGTGACGATGCCCATCTTCGTATCCTTGTCGACCTTCAGCGAAACCCACATCTTCGATTGCTCCGCCTCTGCAAGCGTCAAGCGCTCCTTCGCAACCCAATCTTGAATCGCAGCGACACCGCTGAATGCATCGTTCAACTGAATCACCGGCTCGGTTCCATATCGGTTGTCCATCGGCGGACCGATGTTCACGTAGCGGATGAGGTGCTTCTTCTCGATTTTATACAGCTCCGATGCCTCGGGACGAATGACCCGGACTTTTTCTTCTTCGGTCCGCAACACCGTCGCGACCATGAAGAAAAAGAGCAACATGAAGACGATGTCCGGCAAAGAGGCCGTAGAAATCGCCCCCATTCCCCGTTTGGTACCTTTCTTAAACTTCCCCATGGCTCAGTAGTATGCGGATCCTTCGCGCGGCTCAGCTTCGGAAATCCGCTGGGGATAGACCAAACGCACGGCAGCGATTTTACTCAACAACTCCATGTTCTCCGAGTCGCGGTCGTACGCATCCTCGAGTTCGCGGTAGGTTTTGCCAAACTTTGCAAGCGACAACTCATCCCGCAATTCGTTCACCGCCGATTGCAGTTCATTCTGCACTTGGAGGTAAATGTCGTACGACGTGTTGTTGTCGTTCTGCATGGAGATGAGGGCCGAACCCGGCAACTCCTTATAGTCTCCACCGAACAACTCAATGGCCGTCAACTTTTCGTTCAGGTGCTCAATGAGTTTCTGGTAGTTCCGCTTTTGTACCTCAGATGCGCCCGCCAGCATGCCCTCGTATTGAGCAATCTGCGCGGTCAACTCCGACCGACGTACCCAAACCCGCTCCGGGAAGGCAGCGTTCGTCTTGCCGTTGGCTCCTGTGATGAACTCAACCTCGCGGCTTTTGCCCACGGTATTCCGCCCAACGGGATGCGCCATGACCCCGTCGCCTGTGGCGACCAAGAAGTTCTTCGCTTGGTCCTTGAGTTGCCCGATGTCGAGCATTTCCCCTTCCACCAGCAACTGATCGAGGAAGTTGACCTTGACGTTGAACACGTTCTGTTCCTTCACCGGCGGAACGTCCACCAGATCCTCTGGAACAGGGGGCGGCAACTGGCGCTTGATCCCTTCATCCGAATCGATGGTGGTGGTCACCAGCCAAAAGATGAGGAGCAGGAACGCAATGTCCGCCATGGAACCCGCGTTGATTTCAGCTAATTCTCGACGCGCCATGTTCCTGGATTATTTGAAGATGCGGCTCACCTCGGCCCAAACAATGGACGCGATGGAGATCAGCCCCAACAAGTAAACGTACCACAGACCGCCTCCGGCAAACCAGCTCTCGCCTTCCGTCACCGTGATTCCACTGGCTTCATAAGCCTGGAGTACGGTCGAATCAGAAAGCTGGTAAAAGCTCACGAGTCCCACGAGCGCGAAAACGATGACCCCGATGAGGGTACCGATTTTCTCGCGGAAGCGCATGAGGAAGAACGCCAAGCCGAAGAGCACGGCAGCCGCTCCCGCGACAATGCCCACTGCGTAAATGATGTAGAAGAGCTGGTCGAGGTACTGTCCGTAGCTCTCATTGCCTTCTTGCCAAGTCTCTTCCGAAACGCTGTTCGACAGGATGATCCATGTCAAGGCAGCGCCTGCGACGATGATCGCAATCCGGAGGATGGACAGGCCGATGCGAAGTCCTTTATCTCCCATGATTGCGATGATTATCCTTTGAGGTTACGCTTGTACAACAAATCGACGAAGTCCATGGAAGCTTCCTCCATGTCCAACACAATGCTGTCGATTTTCGACAGGATGTAGTTGTAGAAGATTTGGAGAATGATGGCCACGATCAAACCCGAGACCGTCGTGATCAACGCCACCTTAATGCCGCCTGCAACGATGGATGCGTTGATGGTGTTCGCCTCCGCAATTTTATCGAAGGCCGAGATCATCCCGATGACCGTACCCATGAAACCCAACATCGGTGCCAGTGCGATGAAGAGGGAAATCCAGCTCAGGCCGCGCTCCAACTTCGACATCTCGACAGAACCGTAGTCCTCGATGGCTTTTGCCACCTCTTCGTAGCTGCCGCTGCTGCGGTCAAGGCCTTGGTAGAAGATGGAAGCCACTGGGCCGCTGGTGTTGCGGCACACTTCTTTTGCAGCGCTCTCACCGCCTTTGCCCAACGCATCCTCGATCTTCTTCAAAAGCTTCGAGTTGTTCGTCGTAGCCATGTTCAAGTAGATGATGCGTTCAATGCTCAAGGCGAGGCCCAGGATCAAACAAATCAACACGAACGCCATGAAGGTCGCACCACCTTCGATGAAGTAACGCTTCACGGTTTGGTGGAAGCTCAACACCTCCTTCGTTTCCTCTGCAGGAGCAGCAGCTTCGGGTGCAGGAGCAGCAGGAGCGGCCATGGCCGTCGTGTCCTCTGCAGCAGCGGTGGTGGTGTCAACGGCAGCTTGTTCCGTCGTTTCGGTCGTGGCATCTTGTGCAAATGCGGCGGCCGGAGTTCCGGTCCAAATCAGCCCTGCAATGGCAAAGAGGGCGAACAACTTCTTCATGAGAATCAGGTTGATGGTGTGTTTCGTTCCTTGTAATGTGCGCTGAGCGGATTCAGTCCAAATCCGATTCAACGGGTGCAAATGTAGGACGGGCAATCGTTTCTACAAACTTTCACAGGTTAAACCTCTTTCGGCGGTTATGAACGCTCCGTCAACAACGAAGCGATGTGCTGTTGAGCGGCTTCAATGGAATCGATGGGCAGGGCGCAGGCACCGGAAACGCAGGGGTAGATGCGCAGGTTCGCGTGGTACCGATGGGCCGTGAGGGGCACGTCGTCCGCGGGGCGAGGGAGCGGAACGACGATGCCGGAGGTCCCGACCGCACGGCGCAACGCGGGGAGTGCGGCGGTGATTTCGGAGTCGGGGCCGGTGACGACCAATTCGATGAACGGGTGTTGGATTTGGCCCGCGACTTCCGCCCATTTGCATGCGGACGGCAACTCGTCAAAACCCGCGGCCGCCGAGGCCACGAGCGCTTCTGAACGCTCCATCCACGAAGGCTCGCCGAAGATCGCGCCCAACGTGTGCAAGTTGCCGGCCATCACCGCATTCGCGCTGGGCAACACGTCGTCCACCCGGTCGAATCGCTCGGCAAAGGCCGTGTCGGACGGCAGGGCGAACCGGAAAAGCGGGGTTCTGGGGTCACTGTATTCGGCGAGGACGTGCCGGGTCCACCGCGCGGCCAGGTGCGCCCAAGCTGGGTCGCCCGTGGCGGCGTAGGCCTCAAGGGCGGCGGCGGTGGAGGCCGCGAGGTCCTCCAGTGTGCCGTCGATGCGGCAGCGACCCGCTTGCCAAATCCGGAACAGGCCTTCGCCGCGGGCCATTTGGTCGGTGAGGAACGCGCAGGCTTCGAGGCCGCGAGCCGTCCAGTCCGCGCGGTCCCAAGCCGCCCCAGCCTTGAGGAGGCCCCACGCCATCCAAGCGGTGTGGGCGGCCACGACCTTTTCGTCACGGGCTGGAGGGCGGCGGGTTGCAACGCGCGCGGCGTGCACCGCATCGAGCATGGCCGGTGCGCCGGCTGCCACGCCCGACGCGCCGACGGGCCGCATCGGGATGAACGCGCCCGCTCCGAACTCATCAACGCGCGCCCGCTCCGTCCAATCGAAGTGCTGCATCGCCGCATCGAAGTCCGCACCCGCGAGCGCAGCCGCACACTCCGCGGCGGTCCACCAATAATACCGCCCCTCCTGCCCTTCGCTGTCGGCGTCCCAAGCCGCATAAAACCCACCCTCGGGCGCATCAAAATCGCGGCAAACCCCTTCGACGAGCCGCGAAGCCGCCAACGTCAGTTCGTCGCGCTCGCCGGACGTCAGGCCGGGAACGTCCAAGGACGCCGCCAGCCAAGCCAGCATCGGCCCTTGGTCACTCAGCATCTTCTCGAAGTGCGGAATGCGCCAGGCCTCGTCGACCGCGTACCGCTCAAAGCCGCCGCCAGCGTGGTCGTGCAGGCCGCCACGGACGATGGCCAGCACCGAACGGCGCGCGTGCGCCGCGCACTCCGCATCGTACCGACCTTGCGCAGCGAGCCAGCGCCCTTGAACCGGCATCGGGAATTTCGGCGCCCCCGCGTTCCCGCCGTGTCGGAGGTCCCAATGGGGCTTCCACGCGGCGAGGCCTGCGGCGATGGCGGATGACCAGTGGGCCCGCCCTTCCCCGGCCTCCGCAGGCGACTCCACCGCGCGCACCCCCGAAGCCAAACGCTCCGCATAAGCCACCACCGCCGCTCGATCCGTCCGCCACAACCGAACCAGCTCCATCAAACTCGCCTCCCATTGCTCCCGCGGCACATACGTCGCCCCCCAAACCGGCCTACCATCCGGCAAGCACACCACATTCAACGGCCACCCCCCACTCCGCGTCATCAGCTGCACCGCAGTCATGTAAATGCCGTCCACCTCCGGATGCTCCTCCCGGTCCACCTTCACGCTCACAAAGTGCGCGTTCATCACATCCGCCGCCCCTTCATCCTCGAACACCTCCCGCTCCATCACGTGACACCAATGGCACGCGCTGTACCCCACGCTCACCACCACCAACTGCTGCTGCTCCCGCGCCGCCTGCCACGCCGTTTCTCCCCAAGGCCGCCAGTGCACCGGGTTCTCCGCATGCTGCAGCAAGTAAGGACTCGATTCGTTCCGCAAAAGATTCATTCCTGCGAAAGTACGCGCGAACTTTGCCGCATGCCCCCTCGCCCTCCTCGTTGGAAATTCGCCGTCGTTGTTTGGCTGGCCATCTACCCGTTGGTCACGCTGTTCTTCGGCGTGTTTGGCGGCCAAATCATGGCCATCCACCCGCTCCCCTTGCGCACGCTCGTCATCACCCTCGTGCTGGTGCCGCTGATGGTGTTTGGCCTCATTCCGATGCTCCAAAAACTGCTTCGGAATTGGCTATCCAAATAACCCTCAACCGATGGCCATCGGCACCTCCATCAACAAGATTTCCGCTCCTTTCGAGCGCGCCGTGAGGTCGAGCGCATTCACCGACCACACGCCCATGCCATCGCGGGGCCCGAGTTCCGCCCCGTTCATCGTCCACTCCCCGGAAATGACGAAGGCATAAACGCCGTGCGTCGCTGGACGGTGCAACGGATGCCGGACTTCCACCCCGGCATCGAAACGACCGAGGTGCCACCAAGCGTCCTGGTGCACCCAAACGCCCTCATCGTCGGGACTGGGCGATAAAATCTGCTGCAACCGGTTGTGCCGAGCCGCCGGGTCCAAGGCTTGCTGATCGTAGCGCGGCTCGACATCCTTGGCGTTCGGAAACATCCAGATTTGGAGAAACTTCACGGGGGCGTCCGCGTTTCTGTTGAACTCGCTGTGCGTGATGCCACGGCCGGCGCTCATGACCTGCACTTCCCCGTGCCGAATGACCGCCACATTGCCCATGCTGTCGCGGTGTTCCAGGTCCCCTTCCAACGGAATGCTCACGATTTCCATGTTGTCGTGGGGGTGGGTGCCAAATCCCCGCCCCGGCTCCACGTGGTCGTCATTCAAGACCCGCAACGCCCCGAAATGCATCCGCTCCGGATGGTAGTAATTCGCGAAGCTGAAGGTGTGGTGGCTGTCCAGCCAACCGTGGTTTGCCCGGCCCCGCGTTGCGGCTCGGTGGATGACGGCGTTGTCCATGTTCCAAGTATCGTGTGCAATGGGGAGGTGATTGAACCCCATGGGTTCGAGCGCATGCAATTCATCGATGCGGTTTTCCGCCGCTCCAGAAGTGCCCACCACAAAGGCGCCCGTTCCGAGCAGTCCCTTCCGAATGAAGTCCTTGCGTTTCATGCTTGGAAGGTAAGACAGCGAAGGGTTTCAAGCCAAATCCATGTATCAACAACTACTGAGCAAACCCCTGTTTGGCGCGCTCCACCTCCGCCTTGAAGTGCGCGTCGCCCAACACTTCCATGCCGCCATCGTTCAGAAACGGCAACACGAACCGCACAGCCGGGCGGTAATCGGCCACCACCACCTTCAAAGCAACGCGCCCGGTCGCCTCGTCCAGCTTGAGGTGCGGAGCGGCCAGGGGCGCCTCGGACTTGAGAAACAGCGCCACCTGCATCGACATCGACAACTCGATGCGCTTGTGGGCAGTGGCCAGGTCGAGCGCGAATCCGAAGATGTCGGGCGCGTGGACCTGGTGCTGAGCCATCAGCGAAATGGGAACGGACAGCACCTCCACCTCCGCAATGCGATCGAGTCGGTAGTACTTGTTCGTTCGGGTGGCCACTTCGAACGCCGCGATGAACCGATGGCCGCCGACGAATTCCATCGGCTCGACGATGCGGTTGGAGACCGTGCCGCTGTTCGCCGATTGATAGCCCTTGAGCAGGATGCGGCGTTGGGACCCGATGCCTTCGCTGATTTGGCCCAAAATCCGCGCCACCCCCGCGTCCGCAATCCATCGCGCCAACTCATTGCTCGGCTCAAACACGTTCAACTTCGAAGCAATCGCTGCCACCTCATCCCGATTCGGAAACGCAATGCGCAGCGCCTGCAAAATGAGCTCCGCTTCTTGCGACGTGAACACATGATCCAAGTCCTCGGACTTGATGTAAAAGCCACCGTCCGCGTCCTTCTCCACGTCAAACCCCACTTTCTCAATGAGTCGGAGGTAACGGTACACCGACCGCTCCCCCGTGTCCAAACGCTTTGCAAGGGACCCAATGCTGTGACGCTGACCGGAACGCAATACGCGAATCAACAACAGCAACCGATGCAATCGATTCTGATTGAAGTCACCACCTGACGGACGACCACCTTGTGCCATATAAGTTTATATAAAACGTTGTGTGTACGCAAGAAACAAAAAAAGCATCTTGTGTTGTTGATTTGTACTGCTAATTCACTCAACATTCCACAAGCACCACTCCTTCATGGGCAAGTGCATTCACTGCGGACAACCCGCCGGCTGGTTTCGTTCCCGCCACGCGGCGTGCGAAACAGAGCACCGAAACACCGTTCAGGAACTCCCCCAATTCATCGCACGGTCCATCGCGGATCGGCGAGAAATTGAAGTGGTGGAACCGGAACTGCAGCGCATGAGCGAATCGGGTTTCCTGAAGCCTGCAGTGCGGGAGCAGCTCATCCATTCGGGCATTGCCTTGGCCGTGGACCAAGCGCTGGACGACGAAGAACTTACAGAGGAGGAGGAGAACCGCATCTCCACATGGGTCAACGAACTGGCAACGAATCACCCCGCATTGAAATCCTCCGAAGCGGTGGTGCGGCTCGTGCGTGCGGCGATCGTGCGCAATTTACGCGAAGGAAAACCCGTCACCGGGCGGATGAGCTCGGAGGGCCTGCCCTTCTTATTTCAAAAGTCGGAAGACCTCATTTGGGCATTCAACCACGTTGACTTTTACCAAAACACCACCCGTACCGAATACGTCGGCGGCAGCCAGGGCGTGAGTGTCCGCCTGACGAAAGGCGTGTACTACCGAACCGGTTCGTTCCGCGGCCGGCCCGTGAAAGTGGACGAGCTGAAGCACCAAGGAACGGGCATGCTCGCCATCACCACGAAGCACCTGTACTTTTGGTCCCCCAACAAGGCGTTCAAGGTGCCTTTTGCGAAACTCATCTCGATGGAAACGTTCGAGGACGGCATCCGCATTCAACGGGATGGCACCACCACGAAGCCACAGATTTTTAAGGGAATTGATGGCTGGTTTGCGGCCAACCTCATCTCGAACCTTCATCAACAATGACGGGTTCCTCTGCTTCGAACTCTGGGACCTCGTCCAAGGCGAAGGCTTCGAGGTCTGCCGCACGCACCCGCAAGCCGTAAACCAGCGGAAACACCACGGTCACCACCGCCGACCACACCACGAACACCGCCAACGCCCGGTTGAGCACCATGCGCGTCCGTTCGAACGGCGATGCGGCGCTGGGCCTGAACCACTGGCGAAGCAGGGCCACCAAGGTCCCGAGGAAGATCAGGTTGCCGATGAGCACGGTGAGGCGATTTGGCGTAATGCCCCACTCCCCCAATCGGCTCGCAATGGCCGCAATACCAACCAAATCAGCAAGCACGCCCAGCACCACTAGCGCCACCATCAGGCCATGCAACCAGCGCGGAGCCCCTTCGTCGAACGCCGAATGCAGCAGCACCAATCCGATGACCGCGGCGAGCAACACGTTGAACACGAACAACTGCTCGCGATCCGAACTCAACGCCGCGAAGCCGTCGGCGAGGTGCGCCACCAAAAAACCCGCCTCGACCAACACGAAGAGCGGGATGAAAATGCGCGCCAACGTGGGCAGGATGCGCTCCAAGGCCTGGGGATGCCGCAGCCAAACGGCGTGACCGAACACCAGCGCACCGCTCAGGCCCCAAACGGCGAGGTGAATGTTGATTTGTTCCACCAGCCACGACCCGACGTTTGCACTCTCCATCAAGAGGTTGGTCAACCCCAGCAACACCCCGCCAGCCGCCAACACCAATCCGGTGAGGATGGCCACTTGAACGGCATGCCGCACGAAATCCACCCGCTGCTCATCGCGACGCGCCCGGACGAACGCCCATCCGGTCAAGCCCGCCAGCAACATCGGCCAATGAATCATCATCAAATCGCGCGCTTGCACCGCTAAGTTCACGCGTTCGCCGGCCGCCTCCAATCCGCTGTCCAGCCCCACGGCGTGCTGGACACTCCATTGCGAAGGCCACGCCTCCCAGCCCCACCACGCCAGCGCCACGGCCACCGCTGCTACCCCAGCTCCGATCAGGAGCCGCCCGTCCTTTCGGCCATGATACGCTAAGAGCGGACCGAACGCCAAGGTGGCCATCAACGGGACCGACCATTCCGGGTCGAGATCGCCACTCCCCCAATACGGCGCCAGGAACACCGCGGCAATGCCCAATGAAACCGCGATGGCGAAAGGAAAGCCGTTGGGACGATCGGGCAGCGCGTCGGCCGCAAGTCGAGCGGCCCATGCGCGGGCAACGGGCGCGTCCTTCGGGGCGGATTCAAAGGCCGTGCGAAAGCCGGAAGCGTCTTTGCGGTACCAGCTTTCCAGGTCTTCGGGGGTGCGATTCCACATCATGGTCATGCAAACGTTGGAGGGCCGAGGCTATTGTGCGCCCGGTCACCCTGGTTCGCGGCAAGGATGCTCATTTCGCGTCATGCGCACGTTCGTGACGGTTTTCATGGTGGGGGTGTTGCTGGGCCAAAGCGGATACAATTTGGCCCGCGTCCTCCATTACGCCGCGGAATACGACCACTACGTGAACGTGCTGTGCGAAAACCGCGACCGCCCGGAACTCCACTGCAATGGCGCTTGCCACCTGAAAAAGGAGCTCGCAGAATCGCCGGAACCCACCGCCCCTTCCCTGCCTGAAATCGAATCGACTGCCCTGTGGATGCTGATGGCGCCCGCGGTTGAATTCGAGCTGCTGGCGGCGCATGGTGCAGGTCGCACCACCAGCCCGATGACCTCGGCCGGTGCGGTGTGCGCGGGGTGGTTGCGTCGGACCGAGCACCCGCCCGGAATGGGACTTCACCTCTGCTGAAGTCGTTAACTCATTAAAAAACATTCCAAATGAATCGCTCATTTTATTCGGTCATGGCCGTGTTGGCTGTGGCCGCTACCGTTGCTGCATGCAACAAACCCGAAGACGAACCCACCCCGACAGCGGAATTGGGATCGTTCGAAATTGAAATGGAATACACGTGGGGAATGGACGGGAGTCCGTTTGTCCTGAGCACGCCGTTGTACCACCCGATGACTGGGGACACCTTGACGTTTGAAACGTTCAAGCACTACGTTGGAAATGTGGCACTTGAAAGCGTGGATGGGGAGACGGTTGCCAACGCGGATGCCTACGCCCTGTTCGATGTGTCGGAGCCGAGTTCGCTGGTGTTGCGCGTGTCGGACGTTCCCGAAGGCGACTACGCCTCGATGACCCTGACCTTGGGCGTGGACAGCGCGCGGATTGCGGTGGCCGTGGCCCACGACGCGTGGACGTTCATCGCGACAGGGGAAACGTCGGTTTGGGGAAGCAACGAACAAAGATACCGCGCGGGCCTGCTGAATCGGCTGGGCGCGCAGGCCTTTCGGCGCATGGCCGGGAAGCAACGCACCTGGCTCCCTCAGGCGGGATTCCAAAGGAAAGCTGGCAAGCCGACCGCGAGCGGGGCAGCCTCCTGTTGGCAACCGCCGGCAGCCGATTCGTGGGACGTGCTGGCGTGACCCTGCAACGCGAGAACCAACTGAGCCACGTCGCCGCGGAATGGCCGCTTGCGCAAGACGTGGCGAGCGATGCGCCCTCATTGGGCGGAACGTTGGAAATCGGATGGGCTTGGCAGTGGAGCGGGGACCTGCCGAAATCGCGGGTCAGGTTCCTTTGAGGGCTCGGTGCGAGCCGTCGCACGCCGGCATCCGCTTGGACAACCCGCAAATGCAATCGTGGAGCCCCTTGCCGTCGAAGATTCGGGGCAGGGCTTGATCGATGCGGCGTTCTTGGGTAGCGGGCTGCTTGGCGGCGGCCACGTGTTGGAAGTAGGCCTTTCGCCGGCCGGGAGTGAGGGCGTAGAAGGCCGCCTTCAGGTCCGGATCGTTGGCAAACCGCCGTTCGAAGGCCTCGGGAACGGACGTTGCTTCGGGCGGGGTCGTGGGGACGGTCAGGCCGTCGCGTTCGATTTGGATGGCTTGGCGAATGAAGTCGAGGACGTCGGGGGCATGCCGATTGATTTGGTCGAGGCTCGTGAATTGAAAGGAGCGCGAGGATTCGGTATTGGGGCCTTGTTTGGCCAGCAAACGATGCGGATCCACAAGCAGTGCGCCTTTGAAAAAGCCCAAAACGCAATGCGCCTTGAACCCCGCGATCATCGCCAGATTCCCCCCCTCCCACAGGTAACACGGCCCGCGCCACTTGAACGCCTCGTCCAGCCCGGCCTCCAAGGCCAACGACCTCAACCGCGCCAACTCCGGGCGCCACAACTTCGCATCCGCGTAAAACGCTTCGATTCGCTCATCCATCGAGGCGAAAATACAGCAGAGCCACGCAATCTGTTCCCGTTCACCCCACTGCGCCGAACGCCCGACTGAACGGAATGTTGGGCGCGCCACTGTGGCGGTTCACCTGAACCCAAGCGCGTTCGGTGGGGAGGACCCCGTCGTCACGTAGCCAGTGCATTCAAAAACTTCCTGCGCCTCTCGCGTTGCGCCTTCTGCCCACACCGATCAGCAAGGCAGTTGATTCTTGCATGAGACGACGAGTTCCTCGGCTGAAAGGTGCGATCCAATCGCGAATGGCCGCGCATTCTACCCGAACGAACCCATCACCGCTCCCATAAACCTAAGCTATCGTTAGATAAGAATTATTTATTTGACTGATGAGGTCAATGCGCCTTCTATTTGTCACCAAACTGTAAACCATGCACATGAAACTCCTCCTTCCCTTCGCTGCAGCAGCGTTGGCCCTCGGATCCTTCGCCGGCTGCGGCTCGTCCGACCAGACCGAATGCGAACACAGCACCGAGCAAAGCGGCGGCGGCTGCCCCTTCCACGGCGACAGCCAAGGCGACATGAAAGCCACCACCAACCGCGACTGGTGGCCCAACCAGCTCGACCTCTCCGTCCTCCGCCAACACAGCGAAAAGTCGAACCCGCTTGGCGAGGACTTCGATTACCGCGAGGCGTTTGAAGCGCTGGATTACGGGGCGCTGAAGGCGGACATTGCAAAAACGCTGACCGACTCGCAAGACTGGTGGCCCGCTGACTGGGGCAACTACGGCGGCCTGTTCATTCGGATGGCGTGGCACAGCGCCGGCACGTACCGGACGGGCGATGGCCGCGGCGGCTCGCGCGAAGGGCAGCAGCGGTTTGCGCCCATCAACAGCTGGCCGGACAACGCGAATTTGGACAAGGCGCGCCGGTTGTTGTGGCCCATCAAGCAGAAGTACGGACAGGCCATTTCGTGGGCGGATTTGATGGTGCTCTCGGGCAACGTGGCGTTGGAGACCATGGGCTTCGAGACCATCGGGTTCAGCGGCGGCCGCACGGACGTGTGGGAGCCGGCGAGCAACGTTTACTGGGGCAAGGAATCGGAGTGGCTCGCGAATGAGCGCTACGAGGGAGACCGCAAGTTGGAAAACCCGTTGGCTGCAGTCCAAATGGGACTCATCTACGTGAACCCAGAAGGTCCCGATGGGAACCCCGACCCGGTCCTCGCTGCGCACGACATCCGCGAGACGTTCGGCCGAATGGGAATGAACGACGAGGAAACCGTTGCGCTCATCGCAGGCGGTCACACGCTCGGCAAGACGCACGGTGCAGGCCCCGCCTCGCATGTGGGACCGGAGCCGGAAGCTGCCCCGATTGAAGAGCAAGGCTTCGGCTGGAAGAGCAGCTTCGGAAGCGGTGTGGGGGCGGATGCCATCACGTCGGGGTTGGAAGTGATTTGGACGAAGACCCCGACCGAATGGAGCCACGGTTTCTTCAAGGCCCTCTTCGCCCACGAATGGGAGCTCACGAAGAGCCCGGCCGGTGCCCACCAATGGGTCGCCTCCGACGCCGAAGCGATGGTGCCGGACCCCTTCGACCCGGAAAAGATGCACCGTCCCACGATGCTCACCACGGACCTCTCGTTGCGGTTCGATCCGGAGTACGAGAAGATTTCACGCCGCTTCCTTGAGAACCGGGGCGAATTCGAAGCCGCCTTTGCACGCGCTTGGTTCAAGTTGACCCACCGCGACATGGGACCACGGACGAACTACGTCGGACCAGAAGTGCCCGCTGAGGAATTCATTTGGCAAGATCCCATCCCGGTTTGCGACCACCCGGTCATCGGCGCCGCGGACATCGCGCAGCTCAAGCAAACCATCCTCAACAGCGGCCTGACGAGCGAAGAACTTGTGAGCACGGCTTGGGCTTCTGCCTCGACGTTCCGCTACTCGGACAACCGCGGCGGCGCGAACGGCGCGCGGATTCGCCTCGAGCCGATGCGCAATTGGGAAGTGAACAACCCCGACCAACTGAACAAGGTGCTGGCGAAATACGAAGCCATCCAAGCGAATTTCCAACGTTCGGGCAAGCGCGTTTCGCTCGCGGACCTCATCGTCCTCGGAGGCAACGCTGCCGTCGAACAAGCCGCCAAAGCTGCCGGACACCCGATGGAGGTGCCGTTCACCCCGGGACGCATGGACGCCTCCGCTGAAATGACGGATGAGGCTTCGATCGATTTGTTGAAGCCGATGGCCGATGGATTCCGGAATTACCAAGAAGTGGACTACACGCTGACCGTTGAAGAGCTGTTGGTGGACAAAGCGCAGTTGTTGACGCTGACGGCACCGGAAATGACGGTGTTGGTCGGTGGCATGCGGGCGTTGAACGCGAACTGGGACGGCTCCGCCCTCGGGGTGCTGACCGACCGTCCGGGGGCCCTTACGAACGACTTCTTCGTGAACTTGCTGAGCATGGACACCCAATGGGCACCGGTTGACGGAGCGGAAAAAGTCTTTGAAGGCCGCGACCGCAAGTCGGGTGACCTGCGCTGGAGAGCAACCCGCGCCGACCTCATCTTCGGATCGAATTCCGAATTGCGCGCGATTGCTGAAGTCTACGCGCAACAAGATGCCAAAGAGAAGTTCGTCGCCGACTTCGTTGAAGCCTGGACGAAAGTGATGGAACTCGACCGCTTCGACTTGCTCTGAGCGGTTGCGAGAAATTGAAACCGGCGCCGCATCCCTTCACGGGGTGCGGCGCTTTTTTCGCCCGCATAGACGCCGTCGATGATGCATCGAAACCATTGATTGACGCGGGGTAGCGTGTGTGAGAGGGGTCACGAATGGGCGCGGATTGCGGTCGGAGATTTGGGGCATGGAAAACAACAACCTCACCCCCGCGCCGAGCATGCCCCGCATCGGGGACGTGGCCCCCGACTTCACGTCGATGACCACCTTCGGCGAGCTGAACTTTCACGAGTACATGGGCGACAGCTGGACTGTGCTCTTCTCGCACCCCGCCGATTTCACGCCCGTTTGCACGACAGAAATGACGGGATTTGCATTGGACAAGGATTGGTTCACCGAGCGCAACACGAAGCTCATGGGCCTCTCCATTGACTCCATCCACGCGCACATCGCTTGGGTGAACAACGTGAAGAAGAACACCGGCGTCCTGTTCGACTTCCCCATCATTGCGGACATCGACATGAGCGTGTCGAAGCTCTACGGCATGTTGCAGCCCGGTGAGAGCGAAACCGCCGCGGTGCGCGCCGTCTTCTTCATCGACCCGTCGAAGAAAATCCGCCTCATCATGTACTACCCGCTCAATGTGGGCCGGAGCATGCCGGAAATCAAGCGGGTACTGGAAGCGTTGCAAACCTCGGACACCCACAAAGTGGCGATGCCGCTGAACTGGACGACGGGTGAGCAAGTCATCGTTCCGCCGCCCAAGACTGTGGAGGGAATGCTCGAGCGGGAGGCATCCGACTACGAGATGGTCGACTTCTACCTCGCCAAGAAGTCGCTGTAACCTACGAACCGGGGGGCTGAGGCTCCCCGGTTTTTTTTCTGCGCGGCTCGTGAATGGAGTGCGAATTCACCGCATCCCATCGCCTATGGTGGCAACCTTTTGAACGAAAGAAACGTAGATCAAAGCACAAAAAACACTGGGCGATGCACAAACTGAAAGATCATGGCAAGTTGGCCGGTGTGATGAGTAAACTGAAAGCGGGGCAGACCTACCTCAGGTGGATTCCAGCGAAACTCAGCATGTGCAATTCGCCGGACACGCTCATTGTCGGAGCACAGAAAGCGGGAACCACCGCGCTATTCTCAACACTGATGCAACACCCGCTGCTCGGATCGGGAAACTGGAAAGAGCTCCACTACTTCTCAGAAGACTCCATCTACAACTCACGGGATCACGCATGGTACCACGCAAAATTTCCATTGCGTTGGGGAACCCCAGCGGGGATGCATTTCATAGATGCCACTCCCCGGTATTGTACTTCCCTCGAGTACTTGGAACGAATCCGGGATTACAATTCCAACATGAACGTGATTTTCATGATGCGCGAACCTGCGGCGCGTGCATTTTCTCATTGGAGCATGCAAAATCGACGAAAACCAAACACATCGAAATTTCCTCATGACCCCATGCCGTTCGACCAAGCCATTGCCGAAAACTTCGAACGAATTGCCTCGGGCAAAGTGGACGAACGTTTCAACTACATCGAGCGCGGCTTGTACTTACAGACATTGAAAAACATCTTGCAGTGCTTTCCTAAGGAACAGGTTTTGGCCATACAAAACAATGAAATCAAATCACTTAGCGAAGAATCGAGCCGGCAAATCCAAGACTTCATCGGCGTGCCTTATGTTCCGCTCAATCGCATCGATCGCAACCAGAACACCAACAAATCGGTCCCGAATCCGAGGACTATGTGCCTCCTCAAGGAGTACTTTGAACCGCATAACAAGGCCCTCTTTGATTACCTCAATGTGCCCATGAACTGGTCTTAAAATGGCACAACCATTTGAATATGAGCACTCCCTCCCTCATCCTCCACCTCGGACCACCGAAAACGGCCACGACAACCCTCCAACGGCATGTGTTTCCTCAACTGAACTTCATTGATTACCGAGGGAAATTCGATCACCGATACCTCAGCCATGACCCGCTGTACATTGCCCTTTATCAATACGTCGTTGACGGAAAGGGGTCATTGGAAGCTATACGTGAACGCATCCAGAACGCACTCGCTACAGCTACTCACCCAATCCTTTTGAGCGAAGAAAATTGGACGAAGGGCACCTTTCAGCCTGGAGGCCAACTGAGCAAGGAGAAGATCCACCGGCTTCATCAAGCGACGAGTGGATTCAACGTGCTCGTTTTGTATGCCTTGCGACCGATGAAAGAGGCCTCATTCTCCGCATTCGTGCAATTCCAAGCGATGCATGAGAAGACACCACAACCCATAGCACAACTCATCGCTCAAAGCGACGCCTTGTTCCCTTACCGTTATCATGAAGCGCGGACCTTGCTCGATGAATTCTGGCCTCAACGGGTATTTCCCCTCGACTTTTACGAGCTCGCCAAAGGCAAAATAGAATTCCCCGGATTTCAACATCACGCAGCATCCCTTCCTCAATCGAACCGCACGGGCATCGCTTCTGGCGGAGCCATCGCTCACATCGTTCGCAAAAGGTACTTCGCGCAGATAGCGGAGCGAATCGCGCCCATTTGGCCCAAGCTCGCCCAAGCGATGTGGCAGATCAACTATGTAGAAAAGGTGTTTGTGCCAAATTGGACCGCTGAACAATTGGAATCTGTCAAGCACATCATCGCCGCCAGCGATGAGGCGAGGGAACAGTGGTTGTCGGATGCGCGAAGGTGGATTTGGACCGAAAACGGACTGGAAACGCCCAACGACTAAATTGCTTTGGGCCTGAACACCGGTCCTCATTGCCCCATGTGCCGAGCGCGATTCAAGATTTGATGATGGATTCACGTTCCTCCTCGCGAAGAAATTGCTGAAATGGACGAATCCGGTGGGCTGAGGCTCCCCGGTTTTTTTCTGCGCGGCTCGTGAATTGGTGTAACTTTCACACTTAGCTAATTCATCGCCATGCGCGCATTGTTCCTCTTGCTTTTTGGATCCCTTGCGTTGAGGGCTTCAGGCCAAATCATCCAAGACCCGCCCGCCGGCACCGTAGACGGCGTGAACGTTCTCTCCCCGACTAGTGCCGTATTCCGATTGCGGGCACCGGGAAAAGACCACGTGCACCTGCGCGGCGATTTCAACGGGTGGATCATCGAATCGGACAACTTGATGAAGCGGTCGCTTGACGGAAACACGCATTGGCTTGCCGTTACGGGGTTGGAGCCGGGGACGTGGTACAGGTACCATTACCTCGTGGAGGATGTGTTGGAGATCGGGGACCCGTTTGCCGAACTCGTGGTCGATCCGTGGGATGATGCTTTCGTACCGGCGGACCACTGGCCGGAAATGCCGGGCTATCCAACGGGACAAGCGAATTGGCAAAACGCGGTCTTTCGCACGGACGCTGTGCCGTTCACGTGGACGGATGGGGCGTATGAGCGGCCGCCGCAGGACCGATTGATCGTGTATGAGGTGCTGATTCGTGATTTCGATGGGGGCCAAACGTACCAGGACGTCATCGACCGTTTGGACCACCTCCAATGGCTCGGCATCACGGCCATCGAACTCATGCCGGTCAGCGAATTCGAGGGCAACCTCAGCTGGGGCTACAACCCCAATTTCCGCTTTGCGCCTGACAAATTCTACGGCACGGCGGAGCATCTAAAGGAACTCGTGGACGCCTGTCACGCGCGCGGCATCGCGGTCATCCTGGACATTGTGCCGAACCACGGGTTCGGGACCGATCCGCTGGCGCGGCTTTACCTCGATGACGACGGATCGATCGCGGAGAACAACCCGTGGTTCAACGAGGTGGCGATGCATCCGTTTTCGCCCGGGTACGATTACAACCACGGGGACCCGTGGACGCGCGATTTTTGGAAGCGCGTGTTCGATTACTGGCTCGACGAGTACCACATTGACGGGTACCGGATTGACTTGTCGAAGGGGTTGACGCAGCAGTACAGCGGGAGCGACGTGGGGGCGTGGAACCAGTACGATCAAGGGCGGGTGGATGTGCTGTTCGAGTATGCGAATCACATTTGGTCCGGGCACCCGGGCGCCTTCCTCATCCTCGAGCACCTCGGAAGCAACGCGGAAGAAACGGTGCTGGCGAACGGCGGCTTCATGCTATGGGGCAAGATGACGAACGAATACAAGCAAGCCACCCTCGGCTACGGCGCGGACCTCAGCTGGGGCTTGCACACGGCACGCGGGTGGACGCACCCGAACCTCGTGACGTACTTCGAGAGCCACGACGAGGAGCGGCTGGCTTACGAACTGCTGTCCTTCGGGGCTTCGTCGGGCGGATACAGCACGGCGGAGTTTGGGAACGCGATGGAGCGGTTGGCGCTCGCGCACGCGTTCCTGTTCGCACTGCCCGGGCCGAAGATGATGTGGCAGTGGGGCGAGATGGGCTACGACATCAGCCTCTTCGATTGCGGGAACGGGACAATTGCCGAAGGGTGCAAGCTGGATGAGAAGCCCGAACTGTGGGGGTATTTGGAGGTGGCGGAGCGGCGAGAGCTCGCGAAAAAAGTGGCGGCGCTCGGGCGCTTGAAGCGCGACCAGCCCGCGTTCAACGGATGGGATTTCAACGCGGACCTCGGCGGGGCGCTGAAGCGCATTCGGCTGTACAATCCGAACCAAAACGCCATCGTCCTCGGCAACTTCGGCACCACCGGCGGGTCCATCGTGCCAGGCTTCCCGTACGCGGGCACTTGGTACGACTACTTCACAGGGGAAGCCATCGTGGAGAACAACCTCGACAACGCGTGGTACCTCGCACCCGGGGAATTGCGGGTGCTGACCGACACGCAGTTGCCCGTGCCAGACACCGATGGGGCCTTACCGATTGCCTACGCACCGGGGTGTACGGACGAGGCTGCAACGAATTACAACCCGGATGCGGAAGCGGATGACGGGTCGTGTTTCTACTCCGTTGCGCTGGCGGTTGGGTTCTCGTTCGACCCTACGGACCCGCACGTTGCAGGGACATTCAACGGCTGGGACCCCGGGGCCACCCCGCTGAATTACGACGCGGTAAACGACCTCTGGAGCGCCGAGGTGGACTTGGCCGTCGGGGAGGCGTTGGAATACAAATTCCTCGCAGGTGCGGATTGGGGGACCGATGAAACGGTGCCCGCGGCATGCGGAGTCGGCGGCGATGTCCTGAACCGGACGTTTCAATTGGGAACGGATTTGGACGGGCCGGAACCGGTGTGTTTCGGGACGTGCGGGCCGTGCAGCGACCCGGGCATCGCGTATTGCGGTCCAGGGACGGTTTGGGACGCTGTTTCTGGCGTTTGTGTGGTTGCGACGTGGTGCGTCGAGGACCTGAACGGCGACGGGCAGGTCGGGATTTCCGATATGCTACAGCTGCTCAGCGCGTTCGGGAATTCCTGCGAGTAACCTGGACCTTCATTCCGATTCCTTCACAAGCTGGACGGTCGTGCCGTCAGCCACGCAGAGAACGACCCAACCTACTGGCCAGTGGACCGTCTCCAAGTGAAGCGGATCAGCCGTCAATCCCGTCGCAACCGAACGCCCATGAAGGTCCACCACCTCAAAGGATACGCCCGGAGTAAGGCCTTTGACTACTGTTTGGTCCCGGCAAGGAATCGGATGAGCAACGGGGCGAACAACGGGAACGTCGGCCACCCCGACGGAGCACTCCGTTGCGATGCTGAAATCGGCAGCGGACGCTTGCTCGAATGCGGACCACGGGGTGCCATGGAGCCAATGAGCCAACCACGCGCCCACCAGTTGCGCTGTGATTTCCTGCTGCCGCTGGCGGGACATGCCGCTGAAAAGGAGCTCCCCGAGGTCGCACAGGCTGCCCCCATCCGCATACCCACAGTGCGAGCCCGCATCGAGCGTCACGAAGGCCTTGCAAGCCGAAGCAGTGCCCGCGTAGATGGGCGTGTGGTGATCGGCAGCCGGGGTCACGGAATCCTCGGTGCCGGAGAGGACGAGGGCCGGGATTTGGACTGATGAAGCCGCCGCAATTGCCGACGGATTCGTCTCCGCAGGCGCCAGGCCAAACACCGCATCTGCCTGCCCCCCAACCGCTGCCGCTAACCACGCCGCTCCCCCGCCCATGCTGTGCCCACCGACCGCCACCCGGTCGTCCAGCACCCCGCTGAGCGGCGTCAAATCCGCAGCAGCCGAAGCCGCGACGTACGCCAAATCCAAGCCGAACGCCTCGTGATCCGGCGCCAAGCCACCTTCCGTATTCACAGCGATGACGACGAAATCCTGCGCGACCCATGCATCGATGACGCTGCCATAATCCGAACCTGCCATCACAAAACCGTGGCCGAAGACCACGGTCGGATACGGTCCGGGCAGCGGATCGGACTCCGCCCCTGCCCAGGCGGCCGGATAGTGCGCTGTCACGGCAATTTCACGCCCACCGCGATCCGCGTCCACGAACGTCCAATCCCACGTCCCAACCGCAGCGGTCACAGCTGTGACCCACTGGAACGCAAACAACAATGCAATAACGTTCTTCATGCCAACAAATTACGCTCATCGCTCGCAGATTTGTACTTTAGAACCATGAGGAAAATTTGGTTGGGGATCGGGGCATTGGCTGCGGCTGGAACGATGGCAGCCCAAGGCAACCTCTCCACAGATCGGCCGAGCGAATCAGCAGCGGCCATGTTGGTTCCGGAAGGGTTCGCGCGGGCGGAATTGGGCGGGCAGGCGAATTGGTTCATGGAGGCGACGGGCGAGCCAGGATTCAGCTATTCAGTCCCGTTGGGCATCGTGCGATACGGGCTATCAGAGGATTGGGAGCTGCGAATGGGCGCACGGTTCGCGCAACAGTTGGGCGATTTGCAAAGCGCGATGGTGGGAGCGAAGTACCGGCTGCCAGGGGGATTTTGGGGCGGAGTAGACGCGTGTTGGCTGGTGGAATTGCCCATCAACCCGGCCGAGGGCATCTCATTGACCGGGGACTTGCCGATGACGCATCGCTTGTGCTTGGCACGGGCGCTCGGACAGCTGGGAAGCGTGACGGCAAACGCGGGCTGGGCGCGCGATTCGGGCGTGAGTACATGGATGGCTTCGGCAGCGTTTTCACGAACGCTTGGGAACCAAGGTTGGTCAGGCTTCGTCGAGCCGTTCGTGTTCACGGCGCAACCCCTGCGGGTGAACCTCGGGGTGCAGCGGACGGTGGACGATTCGTGGATGATGGACTTCGTATACGGGCGGAATGTTCAGACGGGGGATGTGCAAATGGGGTTCGGGGTTTCGTTCACCCTGGCCGGCGGGGAGGAATGACGCGGATCAATCGGCTATTCCAGCCGATGCTTGGGGCGTGATTGGGGTGGGCGCCACGAATCAACAACGGGATTGCGGGCAAGCGGATCCGCACACGTCGTTGACGGGTTGAGCCCTGCGGTTGGCTCAGACATCGGAGCGGCCGCAACGCAATTTGAACACCCTGGCTAACAAGAATTTGAACCAACACCTCTCCGCAGTGAATGCGGTCATGCCGCATAAAAACCGCCTTCAGGCCAAATCCAACCTCAGAAAACCGAACTCCAACACAACCTCGAATGCCATCCTTCCGTATCGCAAGGAAACCCCATCGAAGATGAAAAACCTCCACTGGACCACTTGGGGCTGGCTCCTCATCGGACTGCTGGCCATCGCCTCACTCCTTGCCTGATTCGGAGCAGTCTTGCTTCCCATGCTCGGGCAATGACTTGCACGAGAGCCGCTTCCGCAGTCCCGTTCCAATTCCATCGAATCGGTAACCGCAGCGGCACGCCATTTGACGGACGCCCTTTGCATCGAAAACCACCACGAACATCACCCCGTTGTGCGGCGTGTTAGCGAGTCC
Organism: uncultured Flavobacteriales bacterium; assembly: GCA_965656785.1. Lineage (GTDB taxonomy): Bacteria > Bacteroidota > Bacteroidia > Flavobacteriales_D > Sanyastnellaceae > JALQTD01. The sequence continues at coordinate 6,565 of CBFHLY010000017.1, read as the reverse complement.
CGCTCAATCCTCGAGCACGCCGAACTTACCGGCGTTGTAGTCCTGAATGGCTTGTTGGAGTTCCTCCGTCGTGTTCATCACAAACGGACCGTATGGCGCGATGGGCTCTTTGATGTCTACGCCACCGAATACGAGGACCGTGGCTTCGCCTTCTGCCGAAAGCGTGAAGGTGTTGCCTGATTCGCTCAGGACAGCCATGTGGTCCTGCTTCAGGGACATGCCGTTCACCACTGCATTGCCGCGAACAGCGAGGACGCCCATGCGGAAGCCGTCGGGAAACGCGTATGTTACGGGGTCGCCTTTCAGGTAGGCGTTGCTCAGGTGCACGGGCGAGAACGTGCTGGCGGGTCCGTTTTGGTCGCCAAATTCGCCGGCGATGAGCTCGACTTCGGAGGAGCCGACCGGGATGTGCGCCATTTCGGCTCGCAGGATGCCCTGGTATTTGGGCGGGGACATTTTAAACTCGGCGGGGAGGTTCACCCAGAGCTGCACCATTTGGAAGTAGCCGCCCGTGCGGGTGAAGGCTTCGCTGTGGTATTCTTTGTGGAGGACGCCGCTGGCCGCCGTCATCCATTGGACGTCGCCTTGGCCGATGGTGCCGCCGCCGCCGCTGCTGTCGTGGTGCGAGATTTGGCCTTCGTAAGCGATGGTCACGGTTTCGAAGCCGCGGTGGGGGTGCACGCCTACGCCCCGCTTCACCTCTGATGGGCCGAAGTAGTGGCGGCTGTTGTAGTCGAACATGATGATGGGGTTCATGTCCTGGGACCGGATGGGGCTGCCCGACGGGGAAATGAACGAGTGGACCCGGAAGCCATCGCCGACGAAATGCACGGGGGGCGGGGCGACGACTTGGTGGACGGTTTTTTCTGAATGCATGTGCTGAAATTCGTTAGAGGTGAGCATATAACACCGGGAAGGCGGAAATGGTTACGTTGCCTTGAGTTGGGCTTGGCAGGACGCGAACCCGTGGTACAGGGTGGTGGATTTGTTTGATCGCAGTTCCTGCGCGATGTTTAGGGGATGAAGAACCCGATGGTCGATCGGTCCATGCGCCGCTTGAAAGCGTGCGCGGACGTGCAGTTTTTGGTCCTGATGAGCATGCTCTCGAGCGCGTTTGCCTTCGGGCAGGACGCGAAGCTCGTGGGGTATTGGCACAATTGGAACGATGCGAATGCGCCTTACGTGGCACTCGATGCCGTGGATGACCGGTACGATTGGATTGAAGTGGCGTTTGCGCTGCCGGCATCGCCTACGGACATGACGTTGGTTTTCAATCCGGAGGGCGTTTCTCAGTCGGTTTTCATGGACCAAATCCAAACGCTCCAAGCCAACGGCAAGAAGGTCCTGTTGAGCATCGGTGGGGCGACGGCGACCGTGGATTTGGCCACGGAAGAAGACCAACTCAACTTCATCAGTTCGGCGAATGACCTCATCGACTTGTACGGCTTCGACGGCATCGATGTGGACATCGAACACGGCAGCACCATCCTGGTGACCGGCGGAACGGTCGCGGCGCCCAGCAACGAATCGCAGGTGCGGTTGATTGAGGCGATTCAGCAGATCATGGCGAATCACCGGGCGACCCACGGCGAAAAGCTGCTGCTGACCTTCGCGCCGGAGACGGCCTATGTCCAGGGCGGCCAGTCCGCATTCGGCAGCATTTGGGGCGGATACTTGCCCGTCATCGACGCCCTGCGCGACTCGTTGGACGCGGTTCAGGTGCAGCTGTACAACAGCGGGACGATGCTGGGGCTGGACGGGGTCGCTTACGCACAGGGCACGGCCGACTTCATCGTGGCGATGTCGGAAGCGCTGATCCAGGGATTCAACACCACGGGGGGATTCTTCGCCGGCCTGCCTGCCCCTCAGGTCCTCGTCAGCCTTCCAGCCTGCCCGAGTGCTGCCGGGGGTGGGTACACGGACGCGGGCACGGTGGAAGCCGCCGTGAATTACCTGAAAGGTGCGGGACCTCAGCCGGGAAGTTATGCGCTGGTGAATCCGTCGGGGTACCCGGATTTGGGCGGGATGATGACGTGGTCCATCAACTGGGACGCGACGGCGAATTGCGGGGACAGCTATGCCTTTGCGGAACTGCACGAAACGTTGTTCCCTACTGCCAGCGGCACGTCCGTAGTCCGCGAGGAGCATGCCGTGCGGGTTTACCCGAACCCGTCGTCGGGTGAGTTCGTCGTCGAGGCGCCGTTGGAACGTGCCACCATCACGGTTTGGAACGGACTGGGCCAGGCCCTGGAGCAGCGGGAAGCGCTGAGGGGCCAGCGAGCGGAATTCCGCGTGGAAGGTTCGGGAACGTTTTGGGTCCAAATCCAAACCGAAGCCGGCTCCACCACCCGTCCCATTTTCATCCAGCGGTAACCGGCTGAAAGCCGACGCGGCGGCCTCCCGCACAAGTGGGTGCGGGAGGCTGCAGCGCGTCAATCAAAGCGACAACGCGACCGTAAACGGCTCCCCGTAGACGATTCCGTGCGCATTCTCAGCGAACGCGCGGACGTACACCACCGGTGCAATGCCCAAATCCGGGTCCTCGACCGTGAACAGGCCGTGCACCGGATCGACGGTGAGCGTGTCGTCCGCAACGGTCGGAAGGCCGCTGTCGTTGAAACAAAATCCCAGGGCGGTCAAGCTCTGTCCTCCGTGCGTCCCCAGCACGCCGCGCAGCGTGACCGGCCCGGAAGCCACCTCCGGCTCGAGGGTGTGCACGATGGGCGCATGGGTGTTGCCCGCGGTGATGGCCACACCCGCCATGGTCAAGCCCGCACCGCTGCCGATGTTGCCGTAACGATCCACCGCCAGGGGCACATCGAGGGTCGATCCGCCTCCAGTAGTGATGGCGATTTGGTCCACCACCTCCTCCGAAACGCCCTGATCGGCCACTTGGTACAACTTGTCCACCACCGCACTCCGCGCCGCAACCACTTCGGGAATGTCCGAGTATTTCGACGACGACACGAGGCCAAAATTCGGCAACGAATCCTGGGCCAAACTCAGCAACAGCGCATCGTAATGGTAGGGCGACAAGACCGCATTGCCGAGGAAACTGCGCGAATACACCACTGGATTCCAGTCCCACCCGCTCAAATCCTGATCGAAGTCCAACGCCCCGGAGAACATGTCCGACATGTTCGTCGCGCTCGACACGTCCCAATCGGACAGGGGCTGATTGAATGCTTTCGCACCATAAAACGTTTGCCGCATGTCCGTGACGTTCGAAACGTCCCATGCGTTCAGCGGCTGGTTGAATGCTTCGGCCCGAGCGAAGGTTTGGTAGAGCGTCGTGACGTTGGAAACATCCCACTCATCAAGCGGCTGATTCAATGCGTGCGCGTGCACGAAGGTGTACGCAAGGTTCGTCACGTTGCTGACATCCCAGTGCCCGATGGGCTGGTTGAAGGCGTAAGCGGAATTGAACATGTGCTGAAGGTTGTTCACGCCGCTGACGTCCAAATTCGAGAGCAGCCCATTGAATGAAACCGCCGCATAGAACATGTTCCGGCAATGCACCAGCGCCGGCGTGGTCCATGCATCCAAGTCCTGATTGAACGCTGCCGCGGATTGGAACATGCTGCGGGTGTCTTGGACGCTGGACAGGTCCCAATTGTTGAGCGGCTGATTGAATGCACTGGCCTCCAGGAACATTTGTTGCGTCGTGGTCACCGAAGACATGTCCCACCCCTCGATGGGCTGGTTGAAGAGGTAGGCCCGATAAAACATGTTGACCATGTTGGTGGCTGCGCCCGTTTTCGCCCCCCAGTTCAGTGGCGAATTGAACACCAGCGCCGATTGGAACATGCCCGAGAAATTCGTCACGTGGCTCACGTCCCAATCGCTCAAGTCCTGATCGAACACTTGCGCCCCCTGAAACATGTTGGTCATGTTCGTCGCCGAGCTCGTTTCCCACAGGTTCAAGGGCTGATTGAATCCTCGTGTGCCGAGGAACATGCCGGTGAAGTTGGTTCCATTGCCCACGTCCCAACCGTTCAAAGGCTGATCGAAGTCCCACGTGCCCGCAAACGTGTAGACGAAATTCGTGCCGCTGCTCACCACCCAATTGTTGATGTCTTGATTGAATGCGCGGGCACCTTCGAACGTGGATTGAAAATTCGTCACGTGGCTCACGTCCCAATTGTCCATCGGTTGATTGAATGCGAAGGCGTTGCGGAAGGCGTAGGAAACGTCGATCAAGGAAGGGGTGACCCAACTGTTCAAGGGTTGATTGAACACGTGGGCATGGTCGAACATTTGGCGCATGGTCGTCACGTTCGAAACGTCCCATCCGGAAACATCGGAATTGAACTGAAAGGCCCGATAGAACATGATGGACATGTTCAACCCGGACCCCGTATCCCAACCGGTAAGGGGCTGATTGAACACTTGAGCCGAGTTGAACATGTTCGAAAACTGGGTCACGCTGCTGACATCCCACCCCATGAGCGGCTGGTCGAAGACGTACGTATTTGAAAACATCGACGTCATGTTTACGGCATTGCCCACGTCCCAGCCTTCGAGGGGTTGGTTGAACGCCCGAGCGCCCGCGAACACTTCATTGAACTGCGTGACGTGGCTGACGTCCCATGACTCGAGCGGCTGATTGAACGCTCGGGTGCCTCGGAACATGCCCGCGATGGTGGTGGTGCTCGAAAGGTCCCAATCGGCCAACGGGCTGTTGAACGCCCAGGCTTCGTTGAACATGAAGGACGGGTTGGTCACCTGCCCCATGCTCCACCCCGAAATGTCTTGATTAAAGGCACGGGCATTCTCGAACATCCGTTGCATGTTCGTCACGTTCGCAACGTCCCAATCCGCGAGGGGCTGGTTGAATTGGTAGGCCTGCCGAAACGCGTACGACATGTTCGTCACGTTGCTGACATCAAATCCCCCAATCGGTTGATTGAAGGTCGTGGCCTGATCGAACATTTGTTGCATGTTCGTAAGCGAAGTCGTTACCCATCCGCTGAGGTCGCCGTTGAAGGCATAGGCGCGGTAGAACATGGCGAACATGCTTTCAACGCTGCTGACATCCCATGCGCTTAAATCCCCATTGAAGGCCGATGCGGAGTTGAACATGCTGGTCATGTCGACCACTTGCGAAACGTCCCAGTTGCTGACGTCTCCTGTGAAGTTGGCGCTCGCAAACAGAGCGGGCATGTGGGTGATGGTGCTGACATCCCAGCCCGTGAAGTCGTAGTCCAGGAGGCCATCGCAATCTTCAAACGCCCGTTCCATGTTCGTGCAAGTCGGCCCAAACACCGGTGCATCCGTAGCCGAGAACGCACAATTCCGCGCCCCGCGGAACGCTCGGTAAAACGTCGACCATTCCCCGGTCCCAAAGGTCAGCACGTCCACAAGGTACCCCCTGTAATTCCACTCCAACTGGAACCCCCCGAAGTCTTCCGGGGTGTCCGCGGAACAGAACACCGCCATCTGGTACGTCCCCGCGGGGTAACTGTGGGTGAGCGTGTTGCCGGTGAAGGTTTGAAGTGGCGATCCATCGCCCCAGTCGATGGTCACGTTGTTCGCACCGGAGAACCTCACCGGCAGCGTTGTCGGGTTGTTGAAGGTCCATTCGGTGACGAAGGGAAGGGTGTTTTGGCCCCAAACCACGCCCTGAAGGCAAAGCAGGGCCACGAACAGTCCCCACCGGCCGGCGCGCCGCTCAGTACGCATAGTAGAATTGAATGCGGTCGCCGGCTTTCATTTCGGCGTTCCCATTGAACGTTTCATCGTACACGACGTCCGTGGAAGTCACCGCGTAGCAGGTGGCACTGAGCAGGATGCCGTTGCGGTACATGCGCACGACGGTGGTGCTGGCGGGCAGTTGGGACAATTGAAACGTGGTTTCGCCATCGGCGGCGACGGTGAATTCCTGCAAGATGTCTTGCGTGGCCGATCCGGCGCCCGCGATGGCCGCGTCGACGTATTCGGTGGTGGCGAGCTTCGTCGAGTTGTCCGAAGCGGATTGGGTGACCGCCGTGGTGCCGGTGGGAAGGCTGGGGGTTCCGGTGAAGGTCGGGCTGGCGAGCGGTGCTTTCAAATCCAGGGCTGTCTGGGTGGCGGTTGAAACCGGTTTGTCCGCGTCCGACGTGTTGTCCGCGTTGCCCAAACCCACCATGGCAGCGGAGATGCCGGAAACCGTGCCCGTGAACGCCGGGCTGGCCAAAGGGGCTTTCAAATCCAAGGCGTTCTGGGCAGCGGTCGAGACGGGTTTATCCGCATCCGACGTGTTGTCCGCACTGCCCAAACCGACCATCGCGGCCGTGATCCCGCTGACGGTGCCCGTGAACGTCGGGCTCGCAATCGGGGCCTTCAAATCCAACGCCGCCTGCGCGGCCGTCGAAATCGGCTTGTCCGCATCCGACGTGTTGTCCGCATTGCCCAAACCGACCATCGCGGCGGTAATCCCGCTGACGGTGCCCGTGAACGCCGGGCTCGCAAGCGGGGCCTTCAAATCCAGCGCGGCTTGCGCTGCCGTCGAAATCGGCTTGTCCGCATCCGACGTGTTGTCCGCATCGCCCAAGCCCACCATGCCGGCGGTAATGCCGGTGACGGT
>CBFHLY010000016.1:0-76586 GCA_965656785.1 uncultured Flavobacteriales bacterium | reverse complement strand
CCTCCCCCGTTCGCCTTGAAGTTTGTCCCCACTTTTCCACGCTCACCCCCCCGTTCGTCGAAGGTGCCCTATTTTCGCCGCAAATTCTCAAACCCTCTTGCTATGAAACGCATTGCATTTGCACTCGTCGCAGCCGCCACCTTGATGTTCGCGGGCTGCGCAAAGGAAGGCCCCGCCGGACCCGCTGGATCGGATGGAGCTGACGGAATCAACGGACAAGACGGCGCGGACGCCGGCTTCGAATTGTACGAAACGACCGTCGTCGTTGCCGACTGGCAAGGCGGGGTCTACACGGAATTCCCTGCACCGAACGTCACCGAGAGCATCTACAACCAAGGCATGGTGATGGTGTACATCCAGGACGAATTCGGTTACTGGAACCAAATCCCCAGCGCTTGGACCGACTTCGGCGGCTTCGCGTTCTTCTGGACCGCGGACACGGGCGGCATCGTGGGCTTGGACTACGACCCGACGTTGACCGTCGACACGGACTTCAACGTCCGCGTCGTGACCATGGAATTGCGCGACTACGAATTGCTCGACGAGGAGGACCTCGTGACGTTCGAGGCGTTGACAGACGCACTCGCGAAGTAAGCTTCGGTTTCGAACCGACTTGGAGGGCCGCTTCTTCGGAGGCGGCCCTTTTTCGTACCTAACTTGGCCGACATGCGAGCTGTGATCCAACGGGCGGCCCGAGCGGCGGTCCACATCGACGGCGCCGTGCACGGCGCGATTGACAAGGGGCTGGTCGTGTTGCTCGGCGTGGAGCCGCGCGACACCGAGGCCGATGCCGAATGGCTGGCCGCCAAGGTGGTGGGCATGCGGTTGTTTTCGGACGACGGGGGGAAGATGAATCTGGATTTGGCCCAAGCAGGCGGAAAGCTGCTGGTGATCAGCCAGTTCACCCTGCACGCCTCGTACAAAAAAGGCAACCGCCCGGGCTTCACCGGCGCCGCTCGCCCGGACCACGCCATTCCGCTTTACGAGCACTTCCTTAGCGCGTGCGAACGCCTGACCGGCGAACCGCCACAACGTGGGCGCTTCGGCGCGGACATGCAAGTGGAACTCATCAACGACGGCCCCGTCACGCTTTGCCTCGACACATGGAACAAGGAATGAACACGCGCCCTTTCGAACGCGGCGCGACCCCCGAAACCAGCCTCCGCGCGGCCCAAGCCCAAGTGGACGACTGGATCACCACGGTCGGCGTCCGGTACTTTTCGGAACTGACGAACCTCGCGGTGTTGACCGAAGAAGTCGGCGAGCTGGCTCGGCTGTTCGCCCGCCGCTTCGGCGACCAAAGCAGCAAGCCGTCGGACACCGGGCGCGAGATCGCGGACGAATTGGCGGACATCCTGTGGGTGGTCTGCGCGTTGGCGAACCAAACCGGCGTCGACCTGACCGACGCGCTCGCCGCGAACGTGGCGAAGAAAACGGCGCGCGACGCGGACCGGCATCGCAACAACCCGAAACTGCAGCAACCGTGAGGCGTGCCTTGTTCCTCCTTGGATGCGCCGCGCTCGGGTGGGCGCACGCGCAAACCGGCGTGCCGTTCGAACTGGAGCGCCGGCCGGCCTCTCCGATGGCGGCCGTGACGACGCGGGATGCACTCGACGCGGCGAGTTGGACGGCGGGGATGCCCATTCGGGACCTCGGTCCGCGGGTGATGAGCGGGCGCGTGGTGGACCTTGCGGTGAAGCCGGGGGGCGCGGAATTTTACGTGGCGTACGCGACCGGCGGCGTGTTCCACACGGTGAACCACGGGACGAGCTTCGAGCCGGTCTTCGATCACACGGCCACGACCGCCGTGGGGTGTGTGGCGGCCGATTGGGAGCGGGGGCGGCTGTTTGTGGGAACCGGGGAGGTAAACTCGTCCCGAAGTTCGTACGCGGGAAGCGGCCTGTATCGGAGCGACGACGCCGGCGCCACGTGGACGCGGTTGGGGCTGGGCGAAACGCACCACATCGGGCGCATCCGGTTGCATCCGGACGACCCGGATGTGATGTGGGTGGCGGCGGCCGGGCCGTTGTACAGCGAGAACACGACCGGGGGCATTTACCGGACGGAGGATGGCGGGGCGACGTGGGAGCGCGTGTTGGGGGGCGCTGCGGGCATTGACTTGGTGGTCGACCCGGCGGATCCGGACCGGCTGTTTGCCGCGCTGTGGGATCGGACGCGCCGGGCATGGGATTTCACGGAAGCGGGGCCGGCGAGCGGCGTGTTCGAGAGCCGCGACGGGGGGCGCACGTGGACGGATTTGACCCAGCGCGGGGGGCTTCCGGAGCGGCGGATGTTGGGGCGGATGGGGTTGGCTTGGAATGGCGAACGCCTCGTCATGCTGCTGGATGACCAAACCCCGCTGCCGCCCGAAGACCGCGACGGCCTGGCGCCCGGCGACCTCATCGGCATGAGCTCCCGCCGGTTCGCGCGGCTCGACACCGCGGAACTGCGCGGCTACTTCGACGAATTCGGCATCGACCTCCCGTTCGATTCCGTGCGCGACCTCATCGTCGGTGAGGCCCTGCCACCCGAAGTCCTGCGCGACTACGTGACCGACGGCAACCGGGCGCTCTTCGACGCGGGCGTGGTCGGCGCCTCCGTCTACACCTACGACGGCACGTGGCAGCGCACCCACGAGGAACCCTTGGAGGCGGTCTGCTACACCTACGGCTACTACTTCGGCCTGATGGAATGCGGCGCGAACGGCCACCTCTACATCGCCGGGGTGCCCCTTCTGAAATCCACCGACGGCGGCGCCACCTGGGAAGGTATCAACGCCCCCAACGTGCACGTCGACCACCACGCCCTGTGGGTGGACCCCGACAACCCGGACCACCTCATCAACGGCAACGACGGGGGCGTGAACATCAGCTGGGACGGCGGCGCGCACTGGACGAAGTGCAACCACACCTCCGTCGCCCAATGCTACGCCATCGAATTGGACGACGCGGAGCCGTACAACGTGTACGTGGGGTTGCAGGACAACGGGGTTTGGGTCGGACCCTCGGATTACGAGGCGTCGATGCGCTGGCATTCGACGGGGCGCTACCCGTGGGAAGAACTCGGCGGCGGCGATGGGATGCAAATCGAGGTGGATCCGCGCAACCCCGACCGGGTCTTCTTCGGCTCGCAGTTCGGCTGGTATGAGCGGCTCGATCGAGCGACCGAGGAGCGCGTGGACATCCATCCGAAGCACGAACTCGGCGAGACGCCGCTGCGCTGGAATTGGCAAACGCCCATCCTCATCAGCCGGCACGCGCCCGACACGGTGTACATCGGGGCGAACCGGGTGTTCCGATCCGTGGATTCTGGAGCGAATTGGGAGGCCATCAGCGGGGACTTGACGCGGGGCGGGCATCCCGGCGACGTGCCGTACGGCACGCTGACATCCCTTCACGAAAGCCCGCGGGTGCGGGGTCGGTTGGCGGTCGGGTCGGACGACGGGCGGCTGCACGTATCGCTCGACGACGGGGCAACGTGGATCGAACGGACGCTGCCCGTGGATTCGTTTTGGGTGAGCGAAGTGCTGTGGAGCGAGCAGGCGGACGACCGGATGTACGTGGCCTTGAACGCTTACCGGTGGGACGATTTTTCGGCGCACCTCTATCGCAGCGAGGATGCCGGGGCCTCTTGGGAGCGATTGGTAGGATTGCCCTTTGAGCCGGTGAACGCCGTGTGCGAGGCGGGCGAGCACCTGTTCGTGGGAACGGACGGCGGGGTGTACGCGAGCTGGGACGGGGGGCGGACGTGGTCGGCGGCGCAGCCGGAGTTGCCGCGGGCGCCGGTGCACGATTTGGCGTTCCAGCGACGGGAGCGCGAACTGGTCATCGGGACGCACGGGCGGTCGGTTTGGGTGCTGGAGCTCGGGCTGTTCGCGGAGCAGCCGGTGGTGGCGGATGGGGTGCAGTTGCTCGCGCCCGACACGTTGGCGCACCGAGAGGATTGGTCGCCGAGCGGCTGGCGGTGGGGCGAGCGGGAGCCGCGGACGGTGCGGACGTGGGCGTTCTTGCCGGAGGCGGGGACCGCGGTTTTGACGGTGCGGGATGCCGCGGGTGACGTGGTGGTCACGGAGGCGTGGGCCGATCGGCCGCGTGGGTGGCAGCGGGTGGCGCTGCCGTTGGTAGGGACGGAATGGGCTGTCGGGGACTACACGTGGACACTCACGGGACCCGATGGAACGGATTCCGAGGCGGTGCCGTGGGTCATGCGAAGCGAATAGCGTCGGGGACCAAGCACACCGGGATGGGGTCCATTTTGTGGCGGTTCGCCCGATGGAGGCGGGAGTAGATGGCGTGCACTTCGGCGGCGCGGCCCTTGAGGGTGGCGGGGTCGCCTGTGAACGCCATGGCGGCTTCGAGTTCGGGGTAGGTGGCGCCGATTTGGTCCTCGTCGGTGCGGTCGTCGCCCCACAGGCCGTCGGTCGGAGCGGCTTGCTGGATGGACTGTGGTACGCCGAGGTGGGCGCCGAGGGCGAAGACTTCCGTCTTGACGAGGTCGGCGATGGGACTGAGGTCCACGCCGCCGTCGCCGTACTTCGTGTAGAAGCCGACGCCGAAGTCCTCGACTTTGTTGCCGGTGCCGGCCACAAGGGAACGGCGCTCTTGGGCCAAGGTGTATAGGGCGGTCATGCGGAGCCGGGCGCGGGCGTTCGCCAGGGCGAGGAAGCGGGTGGCCTCGTCGGCGTGGGCGGGGACGGCGGCGGCGAGCGCGTCGAAGGTGGCCGTGAGGTCGACGCGGGTGCGGGTGAAATTCGGGTGGGTGGCCGCGAGGTGAGCGAGGTGCTCTTGGGCGCGGGACACTTGGGAGGGCGCTTGGTGGATGGGGAGCTCGACGCCGGTCACGGCGAGGCCGGTGCGGGCGCAGAGCGTGGAGGTCACGGCGGAGTCGATGCCCCCGGAAACGCCCACGACGAAGCCGGTGACGCCGGCGCGGGCGGCGTAATCGGCGAGCCAAGCGGTGATGTGGTCCGCCACCGCGGCGGAGTGGAAGGAGCGGGTGGCCATCAGAACATCACGCCGAAAGAGAGTTCGAGGAACCCGGTTTTGCCCTTCATTTCCTGCTCGAACGGGGCGCCGGTGGCCGTGCCCGTGCCGAAGCTCGCGCCGGACTCGTCGACGGGGAGTCCGGTGGAGTGCGTGCGCACGGTGGTTTGGTCTGCAAACTGGTTCGCCAAGCCCATGTTGTAGGCCAAGCCAGCACAAATCGCGGTCTTGCCCAACAGCGAGCGCTCGGCGCCCAGCCCCACGATGAGCGACGGCCGGAACAACCGCGTGGATGCGTCAAAATTCATGCGCTGTGGCTCCACGTCTTCACTCACCAAGAGGTCCCACGGCTCGCCTTGCGCTGCGCGACCCCAGGATGCGGAGGCGGATTCGTCCACTTCAGCGCGCACGTTGAGGCCGAGGCCGACCCCGAACTGCCCGTAGTAGGTCGTGTACCCGATCTCCTTCGTGCGCATCTTGAACGTGAGCGGCACCTCAACGTACTGGTTCCGCACGTTCCATTCCACGGTGTTCACGGTCGACGTATCCGCCACGGCGAAGTGCTGGATGGTCGCGCCTGCGTGGAACACGTTGACGCCGGTTCCAATGGCGTAGGTGTCCGTGAATTTGTAGTCGAAAATGAACTTGTAGCCGAAGCGCAGCGCCGGGCTGACGGGCTCGTGCGCGTAGTCGCGGGAGATGCCGTGGCTGAGGTTGGGCGCGAGGGCGAGGCCCAAATGCACGTCCTTCTGTTGGCCCAGCGCCCCGGTGGTTTGGCCCAAAAGCAACACCGCCCACAGCGCGCTCAATCGTCGAATCTGTTTCATCTTTGCAGCCATCTGTTGGTCTCAAAACTAACGCACACCCCGAAGCGATGCACACCGATTACCATCCTTTACGAACAGGCGGCCTCTCCATAACCAAGCGCATCGGGATGGTCCTCATCTTCCTCATCACGTTCTTCCTCGTTTATTGGTTTTCCAAGGACGGGAATCCGTGGGCGGTGGACCCTGCGGACGTGTCGCTGCCCGAGCCGTTCGAGGTGGTGGATGCGGTGGCGCCCGTGGCGGCGTTGCGCGACGTGCCGATCGCTCCGGACGAGGAGCGGTGGGACGCGTTGCGTGAAGCGTGGGGAGCGTTCGCGCAGCTCTACATCGAGGACGTGTTGCAGCTCGGGCCGGTCGATGCGGACACGACGTTCGCCGCGCTGGTTCGGTTTGCGCAACACCCGGACATCGCCGCGACGTTCGCAGCCATCGACACGACGAGCGGACGCGCCACCGCCGCCGCTGCCGAGCAGCTGGAACGGTCGTTCAGGCGGTTTCACCACCATTTCCCGGAGGAACCGGTGCCGACGGTGGTGTGGATGAACAGCGCGTTCAACTACGCCGTGTTCCCGACGCCGGACCACTTGGCCGTCGGGCTCGACTGGTTCCTCGGCCGCGACCACCCCATCGTCGGCCGGCTCGCGCCGGAGGTGTTTCCCGGCTACTTGCGCGACCGGATGGACCCAGAATTCCTCGCGGCCGATGCGCTGCGCGGTTGGTTGCTCGTGCATTTCGCGGAGCGTTACCACCGGACGCAGACGTGCGCGGACGAGCTGCTGTTTTGGGGGAAGGTCCTGTTCGTAATGGACCAGTTAGCGCCGGAGTTGGACGACCGCTTGTGGATGGACTGGAGTGCAGACCAAATGGCCTGGGCGGTGGAAAACGAGCGCGCGGTTTGGCTTGAACTCCAGCCGCAATCCATCCTGTTCGAGCGGGACTTCGGGCGGTACAACCGCTGGTTCGTGGAAGGCCCCTTCACCCGCGCAGCCGACATCCCGCAAAACAGCCCGGATCGGCTCGGCGCGTGGATGGGCTACCGCATCGTGGCCGACTACATGGCCGACCACCCCGAACTCAGCTTGCGCGACCTCCTCGAAACGAAGGACGTCACCCCCGTCCTCAAGGCCTACCGCCCCGACCGTTGACCTACCTTTGCACCATGGAAACTTCGAACATCCAGATCGTCGTCGAGAAGGACGAAAACAGCATCCCGGAACGCATCACGTGGAGCGCTGACGACCAAGGCATCGTCAACCGCGAAGCCCGGGCGCTGGCCCTCGGACTGTGGGACGACGTGGACGGCATCCCCATGGGCCTCCAACTCTGGACGAAGAAAATGACCGTCGAGGAAATGCACGCCTTCACCGCGGGCACCTTGATGCAGCTCGCCGACACCTTCGAGCGCGCCACCTCCGACAAAGACCACGCCGACGCCATCCGCATGTTCACCAAGGAACTCGCGAAGCGGCTGCGCGTCCCCGGCGCCTAAAGTTCAAACGTGGCGTTCGTCGTCGTGATGAACTGCAACAATTCCTCCCGTCCGTCGCCCTCCACGCCGCTGGTCGCAAACACGGGCGGCATCCGGTGCCACTGCTTCAGCATCTCCGCCTCGTAACGCGGCATGAAGCTCGCCTTCTCCGTCAGGTTCAGCTTGTCGAGCTTCGTGAACACGAGGACAAAGGGCATGCTGTTCTCCCCCATCCACGCCATGAATTCCAGGTCGATTTTCTGCGGTTCGTGCCGCGCATCGACCAGCATCATCACGCACACGAGGTTCTTGCGCCCGAGCAGGTACTGCTCCGTCGTGCGCGCCCATTTCGTCCGGTCCTTCTTGCTCACCTTCGCGTAACCAAACCCCGGCAAATCCACCAAATACCAGCTCTCCGCTGGCGTTTGCGGGTTGATGACGAAGTGGTTGATCAGCTGCGTCTTCCCCGGCGTGCCCGAGGTTTTCGCCAAATCCCGGCGGTTCACCAGCTTGTTGATGAGCGACGACTTCCCCACGTTCGACCGCCCGATGAACGCGTACTCCGGACGGTCCATCGGCGGGCACTCCCGCGGGTGCGCGCTGCTCTTGACGAATTCGGCTTGGATGTTCTCCATTACGCTTGCCCGATTCCGCGCGCCGCGTGCCACTCGGACAGGAGGCGGTTGAATTCCTGCGGGTGCTCCATCATCGGCGCGTGCCCGCATTCATCGATCCAGAACAAATCGCTGTCCGGGAACCCCGCGTGGAATTCCTCGGCCACTTCCGGCGGCGTGATTTGGTCGTTCTTCCCCCAAATCAAGCACACGGGCAAGTCCATGTCCGGCAGGTCCTTCGCCATGTTGTGGCGGATGGCCGACTTCGCGATGGCGAGGATGCGCAACACCTTTTCCCGGCTGTTCACCGCTTCGAAGCATTCGTCGACGAGCTCGTCGGTGGCGTGCACCGGATCGTAGAAGGTCACGGCGACTTTTTCGCGGATGAACGTTTTGTCCTCTCGACGGGGGAAGCTGTTGCCAAACGCGTTCTCGTACAACCCGCTGCTCGCCGTCAAGGTCAACGAAGCCACCTTCTCCGGATGCTTCCGGGTATAAATGAGTCCGACGTGACCCCCGAGGCTGTTGCCGAGGAGGTGCACCCGGTCGAGCCCCATGGCTTCCACGAAACCGGCGATGTGGGCGGCAATGGATTTGGCACTGGTGCTCAAGAGCGGCAGCTCATAAATCGGAAGCATCGGAATGATGACGCGGAAGCGCTCGGAAAAATGCGTGCGCACCGCTTCGAAATTGCTCAGTGCTCCGAAGAGCCCGTGCAGCAGCACCAACGGCTCGCCGCTGCCGCTTTCCACGAACCGGTATTCCCCGAGTTCTTTGATTTCCGGTGTGTTCGTTGGTTCCATGTCGTCGCGTTTTCAGGCCAAATCGCACCGCGTGCAACCGACCCCGTGAACTGCAAAGGAAACGCAAAGGTCGCCTTCTTCCACCCCACCGCCCCACTCCGTTGCGCTGAATTGTTGATAACGTGTTGAAAACCAAAACACCCCACTTTTCCCCACTTTCTCAAACCCGCGCCATTCCACGGTTTTAAACACACAACCCTTGATGACTTTTCCACAATGGGGGAGAAAGTGTCATATCGTGGGAGAAAGTGGGAAATCGTGAGTAATTTTGGTTTGAAGAACTCCCCCCATGCTCAATCTGCTCGGAGAATACACCTGTAAAGTCGATGCGAAAGGCCGCGTGTCTTTCCCATCGCGGCTGCGCAAGCAGCTCGACGGGGTGTTGCATCACGGGCTCGTGCTGAACCGGGACATCTTCGAAAAGTGCCTGGTGCTGTACCCGAAGCCCGAATGGGACAAGGTGAACGACGAGATGTCGAAGCTGAGCCGGTACAACCGGAAGCACCAGCAATTCCAACGGATGTTCATGAAGGGCGCCACTGCTGTCGAGCTGGATGGCGCGGGCCGGATCAGCCTCCCCGCCTTGTTGATGCAATACGCAGGCGTCGACGTGAAGGCAGACAACGAGATCATCATCTCGGGGCTGGGCGAGAAACTGGAGATTTGGAACAAAGCGGCGTACGAAGCGCAAGTACTCGGCGAAGACCTGGACTTCGGCGACCTCGCAGAAGACGTGCGGCGCGACATCGAACCGGAGGCGTGATGGAAGGAACGACCTACCACGTGCCCGTGATGCTCCAACCCTGCCTCGACGGGCTGGGCTTGGATGCGGCGTCCACAGCGACGCGCCACTGGGTGGACGTCACGTTCGGGGGAGGCGGCCACAGCCGGGCCATCCTCGAACAAATGGGCACCAACGACCGGCTCTGGGCGTTCGACCAAGATCCCGACGCCCAAGCGAACGTCCCAGACGACGCCCGCTTCACGCTCATTCCCCAAAACTTCCGGTACGCGCGCAATTTCTTGCGCATGCACGGTGTGACCGAAGTGCATGGCCTGTTGGCGGATTTGGGCGTTTCATCGCACCAGTTTGACGCGGGTGAGCGCGGGTTTTCGACCCGAACCGATGCGCCGTTGGACTTGCGCATGAACCCCAACGCGGGCGTTTCCGGGGCGGAGTGGGTGGCCAGCGCGACGGTCGAAGAACTGACGCGGGTCTTCCGTTTGTACGGAGAACTGAAGCGCCCCGATAAGGCGGCGTGGGCGCTGGTACAAGCCCGGGACACCGAACCCATCGCGACGACGGGCCGGCTCAAGCACGTGCTCGAACCCCTCGCGCCGCGCGGCAAGGAGAACAAATTCATGGCGCAGGTCTTTCAAGCCTTGCGCATCGAACTCAACGACGAACTCGGCGCCCTCCGAGAACTGCTCAAGCAGTGCACCGCGCTGTTGCCCGAAGGCGGGCGGCTCGTCGTCATGTCCTACCACAGCCTCGAAGACCGGCTTGTGAAGTACTTCGTGCGTTCCGGCAACTTCGACGACGAACTCGAGCGCGACTTGCGCGGTGCGCCTTTGGCCCCCTTCCGTCCCATCACGCGCAAGGCCGTGGTGGCGGACGACGCCGAACAGGCGGTCAACCCCCGCTCCCGGAGTGCCCGGTTGCGGATTGCTGAACGAACCGACTACACCCCGTCAGCATGAAGCGCCTGTTCCGCCGCAGTCAACCCGCGCCCCCCGCTCCCGAAACGCGCTCCACGAGCCACGCCACCTTCAGGACGCCCGACGAGGCGCCCGAAGTGGAAGTACCCGAGACGGAAGCGCCCGCGCAGAAGCGCCCTTCGAGCGCTTGGGCAAACCAGGTGCGGGATTTGTTGAGCGGCGAGTTCCTCATCCGCGAAGGCGCCCTCGCCCAAGCCCCGTACCTGATCTTCGTCAGCTTCCTGCTCGTGCTCTACGTTTCACTCGGCTACTATTACGAGCATTTGGAGCGCGAACGCCAATCCACCGAACGCCGGCTGGAAGAGTTGCGCGCGGAATTCAAGACCCTTCAAGCGGAATTCGAATCGCAGCTTCAACAAAGCCAAGTCGAACGAAGCATGGCGACCCTCGGGCTCATCCAATCCGTCGAAGCCCCCTACCTCATCGAAGTGCCCACCCCTGAATTCCGCGAGCCATGAGCGACCTCGATCGGAAATACGCGGTCCGCGCGTGGATTTTGTTCAGTGTGCTGCTGCTCATCGGCATCGGCATCTTCGGCAAAGTCATTTACATCCAAACGTACGAGTTCGAACGCTGGCAACAACAGGGCCAGTCGTTCACCGAACAGGTGCGCTCAATTCAGCCAAGCCGCGGCCAGATCTTCTCCACCAACGGCAGCGTCCTCGCCACCTCCGTTCCCGTTTACGAATTGCGCTGGGACAGCCAAGTGGATGGGCTCGACGCGCAGGCGTTGGGTGCGGCATTGGAGGATTTGACCCAAGGCTTCGCGCGCATCATCGGCAAGCGCGATGCGGTCACCTACAAAGATCGCCTGCGGCGCGCTCGGCAAAGCGGCAACCGCTACCACCTCGTGGGCAACAAGCTGAGCTACCTGCAAATGAAGGAACTCAAGGAGCTGCCCTTCATCGAACGCGGGCGGCTGCGCAGCGGGTTCATGTTCATCCGGGAGGACAAACGCTTGAAGCCGTTTGGCGAGTTGGCTGCGCGGACCGTGGGCATCGACCGGGACAGCAACCGCGTGGGCCTGGAAGCGAGCTGGAATGCCGAGCTGCAGGGGGTCGAAGGCCAGCAGTTGCAGACGCGGGCCAGCGGGGGCGTTTGGATTCCCGCGACGGACGATTACGTGGTGGAACCCCAAAACGGGTACGACCTGGTCTCCACCATCGACATGCACCTGCAAGACGTGGCCTCGCGCGCCCTTGAAAAGCAACTCGTCAAGCACAACGCGGCATGGGGCACGGTGGTCCTCATGGAAGTGGCCACCGGCCGCATCCGCGCCATCGCCAACCTGACCCGCCAAGGCGACGGGCTCGACCTCGGCGGCGCAGCCCCCCAGTACGCCGAATCCTACAACCACGCCATCGGCACCGCCGTAGAGCCCGGATCGACCTTCAAACTCGCCACGCTCATGGCCGCCCTCGAAGCCGGCGTCGCCCCCGAAACCGTTCTCTCCACGGGCAATGGCCGCATGGTGTTCCACGGCAAGGCCATGCACGACTCGAACCACGACCGCGGCGGGCACGGGGATTTGACTTTGGAAGAAGTCTTCGAAGTGAGTTCGAACATCGGCACGGCCTTGACCATCAAGCAGGCCTTCGACGCGGAGCCGCAAGCGTTCCTGGACGCGTTGAAGAACCTCGGCGTGACGGATCGAGCGGGCATCCGGCTTGCGGGCGAGGCGGAACCGAAGGTCTACAGCGAAGTGGGCGAGGGCCGTTGGTCGGCGTTGAGTTTGACCCAGATGGCCATCGGCTACGAGGTGACCCAAACCCCGCTCCAAACCCTCGCCCTCGTGAACGCCGTAGCCAATGACGGCCGCGTCATGGAACCTCAACTCGTGGAAGCCCTGCTGAGCAACGGCCAAGTCGCCGATCGCTTCGAACCCCGCGTCCTGCGCGACGGCATTTGCAGCGAAACCACCCTCGCCACGTGCCGCCGCATGATGGAACGGGTCGCCGACCCCAACGGCAACGGCACGGCGAACGCCGTCTTCAAGAAAAGCCCGTACCGCGTGGCGGGCAAAACGGGCACGGCATGGATCGCTGGCCCCAACGGATACGACGGCCGCTACCGCGCCTCCTTCGCCGGCTATTTCCCCGCGGAAGCGCCGAAATACTCCTGCATCGTCGTCATCGCCGACACCCGCTCCGGCGTGTACTACGGCAGCACCATTGCCGGCCCCGTCTTCCAGGAACTCGCGGACAAGGTCTACGCCACCGACCCCACGTTGCACCCCGCCACCGAGGGCAACTTCGCGGAAACTCCGCACTTGCCCGGAGCCAAGGACGGCGCGAAGGCGGACCTGCTCACGCTGTACGATGCGTGGGGCGTGGCGTACCTCGAAACCGAGCGCCTCGGCGATTGGGCCCGAGCGACCACCCACCGCGACTCCGTCCTCGTCAGCCCTTTGCCCGTCCCCGCATCGGCGGTGCCGGACGTGCGCGGCCTCGGCTTGCGCGATGCGCTGTACCTCTTGGAAAACGCCGGTTTGACCGTCACCACCGACGGAATCGGCACCGTCCGCCGCCAAAGCATCATCCCGGGAACCGCCCTGCGCCATGCCCGGACCATCCACCTCGAACTCTCATGAAACTCCTGAAAGACATCCTGTACGGTTGCCGCATAGCCGAAGTGAACGGGCCCACGCACGTGGCCGTCGAAGACGTCGCGTTCGACAGCCGCGCGGTGAAACCGTTTGGGGTGTTCGTTGCGGTGCCGGGCACGAAGGTGGACGGGCACGATTACATTCCGCAGGCCATCGAGCGGGGCGCCATCGCGGTGGTGGCCGAGCGCTTGCCGGAGGATCGCGCGGAGGGCGTGACGTACGTGCAGGTGCACGATGCGTCGAAGGCCTTGGGCCAAATCGCAGCCGGCTTCTACGACCACCCGAGCCGCGAAATGCGCGTCGTCGCGGTGACCGGAACGAACGGGAAGACCACCACCGTCACGCTGTTGCACCAGCTGTTTCGGGCTTTGGACCGAAAAACCGGCCTCCTCAGCACGGTCGAAAACCGCATCAACGACCAGGTCGTGCCCTCGACGCACACCACGCCGGATGCCGTGCAAATGCAGCGACTCTTCCGCCAAATGGTCGACGCGGGCTGCAAATTCTGCTTCATGGAAGCGAGCTCGCACAGCATCCACCAACACCGGCTCGCGGGCACGCACCTTGCCGGCGCGGTGTTCAGCAACATCACCCACGACCACCTCGACTACCACGGCACCTTCAACCACTACCTCGCCGCGAAGCGGGGCCTCTTTGACGGGCTGAGCAGCTCGGCGTTCGCGCTCATCAACCGCGACGACCGCCACGCGGACGACCTCGTGCTCGGCTGCAAAGGGCGGGTGCGCGACTACGCGGTGTCGGCGATGGCGGACTACCGGGCGCGCGTCGTCGAAAACACGCTGCAGGGGTTGCACCTGTTCATCGACGGACACGATTTGTATTCGCGGCTCATCGGCGGCTTCAACGCCTCGAACTTGCTCAGCGTGTACGCGGTGGCCCGGGAACTTGGGTTCGAAACGCTCGAAATCATGACCGCTCTGTCCTTGCTCAAGCCGCCTCCCGGCCGGTTCGAACAGGTCGAGGTCGGCAACGGCGTGACGGCCGTGGTGGATTACGCCCACACGCCCGATGCGCTCGAAAACGTGCTGAAGACCATCGGCAGCTTCCGCGCCGGCGACACGCAAGTCATCACCGTCGTGGGCTGCGGCGGCGATCGGGACAAGACGAAGCGACCGGTCATGGCGCGGGCTGCGGCCGACTTGAGCGACCGGGTGTTCCTGACCTCGGACAACCCGCGCAGCGAAGAACCCGAAGCCATCCTCGCCGACATGCGCGCTGGGCTCGACCCGATTCAAGCGCGGAAGGCCATCAGCATTGCGGATCGCCGCGAGGCCATTCGAATGGCCGCCGCCGTGGCGCGCCCCGGAGACATCGTCCTCGTCGCGGGCAAGGGCCACGAAACGTACCAAGAAATCCAAGGCGTTCGCCATGACTTCGATGACCGCGCGGTCGTCGCGGAGGCGTTTGGCCTGAACAACGCCAACTCCTGAGATGCTGTACCACCTCTTCACCTGGCTGGACGAAGTGCACAACCTCCCCGGAGCGGGCCTGTTCCAATTCGTCTCTTTCCGCGCTGCGATGGCGCTGCTCACTTCGCTGCTCATCGGAATCGGCGTCGGGAAGCACATCATCCGGTGGCTGCAACTGAAGCAGGTCGGTGAAATCGTCCGCAACCTCGGCCTCGAAGGCCAGATGCAAAAGCAAGGCACCCCGACCATGGGCGGCCTCATCATCCTTGCGGCCATCCTCGTCCCCACCCTGCTGTTCGCCGACCTGACCAGCATCTACGCCCAGCTCATGCTGCTGGTGACGGTTTGGCTTGGCGCCATCGGCTTCCTCGACGACTACATCAAGGTGTTCAAGCGGAACAAGGAAGGCCTCGCGGGCAAGTTCAAGGTGGTGGGCCAAATCGGCGTCGGCCTCATCCTCGGCGCCGTCATGTGGTGGCACCCGGACATCACCATCAAGGACCACGTGGACCGCACGACAACGGGCGAAACCGTCACCATGACCGCGGTGGACGGGACGACCTTCGACGTGTTCAACCCCGACGGGGGCGATGTGGTTTGGGAAGCGAAGAAGTCGAGCACCACGACCATTCCGTTCGTGAAGCACAACGCCTTCGATTACGCGGCGCTTGTGGGGTGGATGGGCGATTGGGCGCTCGATTATGTTTGGGTCGTCTTCATCCTCATCGTCATCCTCGTGGTAACTGCGGTGTCGAACGGAGCGAACCTCACGGACGGCATCGACGGGCTCGCCACCGGAACGAGCGCCATCATCGGCATCGCCCTGGCGGTCCTCGCGTACGTCGGCTCCAACGCCATCATGAGCGGCTACCTGAACATCATGTTCATTCCCGGGTCGCAGGAACTGGTGGTGTTCATCGCGGCCTTCGTGGGCGCGTGCGTGGCGTTCCTTTGGTACAACGCATTCCCGGCCCAGGTCTTCATGGGCGATACGGGCAGCCTGGCCCTCGGCGGCATCATCGCGGCGTTCGCCATCCTGATTCGGAAGGAACTGCTGATTCCGGTGCTCTGCGGCATCTTCCTCGTGGAGAACCTGAGCGTCGTGATGCAGGTGGCGTACTTCCGCCACACGCGCAAGAAATACGGGGAGGGCCGCCGGATTTTCCGGATGGCGCCGTTGCACCACCACTACCAAAAAATGGACCTGCCGGAGTCGAAAATCACGGCGCGTTTTTGGATTGTGGGCATCCTGCTCGCGGTCATCACCATCGTTACCCTGAAAGTCCGATGAACGCGGTGACCATCCTTGGGGGCGGCGAAAGCGGCGTGGGTTCGGCCTTGCTGGCGCGGGCGGTGGGCCGCGATGCGTGGGTGAGCGACGCGGGGGCGATGAAGCCGGCATTGCGCGGCGAGCTCGAGGCGGCGCGCATTCCCTTCGAGGAAGGGGGGCACGATGAGGCGCGGGTGTTGGCGAGCGAACTCGTGGTGAAGAGCCCGGGGATTCCGGAGAGCGCGCCCTTGGTGGTGGCGCTGAAGGAGCGCGGTGCGGAGGTCATCAGCGAAATCGAGTGGGCGAGCCGGTTTGCGGAGGGCCACGTCATCGGCATCACCGGGTCGAACGGCAAGACGACGACGACGGCGCTGACGGCGCACGTGCTGAGTGGGGAGGGGCTGGACGTGGCGTGCGTGGGGAACATCGGGCGCAGTTGGGCGCGCGACCTCGCCGAGCGGCGGGCTGCCGGCCAGCCGGATGCGACGCACCACGTCGTCGAGGTCAGCAGCTTCCAACTCGATGGGTGCACCACCTTCCGCCCGGATACGGGCATCCTGCTGAACATCACGCCGGATCACCTCGACCGGTACGGATACGACCTGGGTCGCTACGCCGACGCGAAGTGGCGCCTGACCCAGTCCCAAACCGCCCACGACGTGTTGGTGCTGAACGCCAGGGACGAGCTGTCGCTCGAACGGTGGGCTGCGCCGGGCACCCGGGCGCGGGTCGTGGCCGTCAGCACCGAGCAGTCGGTGGACGCGCTGCGGGAGCGGTGGGGGGACCGCGTTTGGGGAGTCGCCGGTTTGGCCTCCTCCTCCCCCAATGAATTCGAAATCAACCTTCCACATACCAATCCATTTACCATGACCATCCACGAATTGGCCTTGCAGGGAAAGCACAACCTGCACAACAGCATGGCCGCCAGCGTCGCCGGCCGCGTCCTTGAATTGCGGAAAGACGGCATCCGCGACAGCCTCAGCCGCTTCGACGGCATTGAACACCGCATGGAAAGCGTGTCGACCGTCAACGGCATCCACTTCATCAACGACTCGAAGGCGACCAACGTGAACAGCACGTGGTTTGCGCTCGATAGCTTGACCGGCCCGATTGTTTGGATCGCAGGCGGGGTGGACAAGGGCAACGATTACACGTCGTTGATGCACCTGGTGGAAGGCAAGGTGGACCACCTCATTTGCCTCGGGAAGGACAACGCCAAATTGCACGCCGCCTTCGCCGACCGCGTGACGAGCGTATCGGATGTGGCCACGGCTGCTGCCGCGGTGGAGCGGGCCTACGACCTCGCCATGCCCGGCATGACCGTGTTGCTCTCCCCCGCGTGTGCGAGCTTCGACTTGTTCGGCAGCTACGAGGAGCGAGGACGGGCGTTCAAGGCAGCGGTGCGCGCACTGTAATCGAGCGGCTCGTGGCGACGGAAAGCACCCCCTTGCCGCAAGGCAACTGGGTCCAACAACTCATGCGACGCGCCGAAGGCGATCGGGGGATCTGGATGGTCACCCTGATCCTGTTCGGCATCTCCCTCATCACGGTGTACAGCGCCGGGGCATACCTCGTGCACAAGAATTCCGGGGGGTCGCTGCCGCTGTTGGGCAAGCACGCGTTCATGCTGGCCATCGGACTCGGAGCTGTGTTTTTCGTGCACCGCATGCCGATTCGCGTGTTCGCGCGGGCCTCGTCGGTGCTCGTCTGGGTCGCCATCGCACTGCTGTTGCTCACGCTCCTCATCGGCGTGGAAATCAACGATGCCAAACGCTGGATGCGCATCCCCGGAATCGGCATCACCGTCCAAACCTCGGACTTCGCCAAGGTCATGCTCATCACCTACGTGGCGCGCATGCTCCACCGCAACCAACACAAACTCCACGACTTCAAGCGCGGCGTGCAGCCCATCATCGTGCCCATCGCGCTGGTGTGCTTGCTCATCCTGCCGGCGGATTTGTCCACGGCGGCGCTCATCGGCTTGGTGGCGGTGACGATGCTCTTTGTGGGCGGCGTGCCGTTCAAGCACCTGATCCGGCTTGCGGCCGCAGGGGCTGCCTTGCTGGGAGCGGGGCTTGCGGCGGCCACCGCACTGCCGAACCTCTTTCCGCGGTTGAGCACGTGGAAGAACCGGATCGCGTCGTTCGCGGACGGCGACGGTGAGCTGTTGGACCAAATCCGTTACGCGCAAATTGCCATCTCCCGCGGCGGGCTGACGCCTTCCGGTCCCGGCACGGGCGCGGCGCGGAACTTCGTTCCCGAATCGTACTCCGACATGATCTTTGCCTCCATCGTGGAAGATTGGGGGGCCTTGCTTGGAGGGGGCGGGTTGGTCATTTTGTTTTTGATGTTCTTCTACCGCACGCTCCGGGCGGCGCGGAAGTGTCCGATTCGATTTGGTTCGCTGCTGGCGTTTGGTTTGGGAATGAGCATCACCTTCCAAGCCCTGACGAATATGGCCGTGGCGGTGCGCATCTTTCCGACCACGGGCCAGCCCATTCCCATCGTGTCCTACGGCGGCACAAGCATCTTATTCAATTCACTGGCCATCGGCATGATCCTGGCCGTTTCCCGCACCCGCAAGGCCGCCGAGGCCAACGCGGACGAATGACTTCCGCATGGTGAAACTCGAACGCATCATCATTTCCGGCGGAGGCACGGGGGGGCACATCCACCCCGCCCTCGCCATCGCCGACGAAATCCGCCGCCGGCACCCGGATTGCGCCATCCAGTTCGTGGGGGCGCTCGGGCGCATGGAGATGGAAAGGGTGCCAGCGGCGGGGTACCCCATTGAGGGGTTGTGGATTTCGGGGGTGGACCGGAGCTGGAAGAGCAGGCGGAATTTGGCCTTTCCCTTCAAATTGGTGAGCAGCCTGTGGAAGGCGGGCGGGTTGTTGCGGAAATACCGGCCGCAGGTGGCAATCGGCGTGGGGGGATTCGCCTCCGGGCCGCTGCTCCATCGCGCCGCGCGGAAGGGCATCCCCACGCTCATTCAAGAACAGAACTCCTTTCCCGGCATCACGAACCGCATCCTCGCGGGCCACGTGCAGCGCATTTGTGCGGGATTCCCTGGGCTGGATCGGTGGTTTCCGGCCGAGCACATCGTGTTGACGGGCAATCCGTTGAGGCAACACGTGGTGGACAGCGTGAGCCGCGGAGACGATCCGGCCGCGGCGCGTACCGCGTTGGGACTGCAGCCCGATCGGCCCGTGGTGTTCGTGATGGGCGGGAGCCTCGGGGCCGCTTCCATGAACGCCGCCGTGCGAGCGATCGTTGAAGGCGCCGAAAGCCTGCCCTACCAAATCCTCTGGCAGTGCGGCGCCCGTTATGCGGCCGAATCGGAAGCCTGGGCGAAGGGGCGGGAGGACGTGGTGTGCAAAGGATTCATCGACCGCATGGACCTCGCCTACGCGGCGGCGGACGTCATCGCCAGCCGAGCGGGGGCGATGTCGTTGGCGGAATTGGCCTTGGTGGGCAAGCCGGCCATCCTCGTGCCCTCGCCCGTGGTGGCCGAAGATCACCAAACCCGCAACGCGCGATCCTTGAGCGATCGAGGCGGCGCGGTGCTCCTCGAAGACCGCTTCGTCGTGGAGCAGCTCGGTGCGGTGGTGCGCGATTTGTTGGCCTCGCCCGAACGCGGAGCGGCCATGCGGGAGGAATTGCGGGCGGCGGCGCGGCCGGATGCGGCAGCGCGGGTAGTGGACGAAATCGAAGCCCTCGTCGCCCATTCATGAGCTCGCGCATCGACCTCAGCGCTCCCGGCCGTGCGTTTTTCCTCGGCATCGGCGGCATCGGCATGAGTGCCCTTGCGCGCTACCTGAAGTCCGAGGGCTGGCACGTTGCCGGGTACGACCGCACGGCAACACCGTTGACGAACGCGCTGGTGGACGAGGGCATTGCGGTTTCGCACGACCCGACCCTGGGAGCCTTCCCGAGCGGTTGGAACGCGGCGGAGGTGCTGTGCGTATACACGCCCGCGGTGCCGATGGATTTGGCCTTGCGCATGCACCTTGAAGCAAGCGGAACCCTGCACAAACGCAGCGCCCTCCTCGGAGCCATCACGCGCAACCACCCGACCCTCGCGGTGGCCGGGACCCACGGAAAAACGACGACCACGACCCTCCTCGCCCACCTCCTCGCCGACCGATGCAACGCCTTCCTCGGGGGACTGGCCGCGGCAACGGGCAGCAACCTGCACCTCACCCCGGAAGCCGCGTGGACCGTGGTGGAAGCCGATGAATTCGACCGGAGTTTCTTGCACCTGCACCCCACACACGCCGTGGTGACGAGCCTGGACCTGGACCACTTGGACATCTACGGCGATGCCGAGCAGTTCATCGCTGGATTTCAGTCGTTTACAGGCCAAATCCAGCGCACCCTTCTCCTCCACCACTCCCTGACCGGACGCCTCCACCCCCGCGTCCCGGTGACCCCCTACGGCATCGACGCGGGTGCACTGCGGGCGACCCACGTGGAGCGGCACGGGGCGCAAACGCGGTTCACCTTGGTCCGTCCAGACGGTCCGGAAGTTGCGGACCTCGTGCTGCCCATGCCCGGGCTGCACAACCTGGAAAACGCGGTGGCGGCATGCGGCCTGGCCCTTGAAGCAGGGCTCGAACCCGCCGAACTGCGCGCACGGCTCGCGGCATTCCAAGGCGTGCGCCGCCGATTCCAGTACCACCTCCGCGGACCTGAAACCGTGTACATCGACGACTACGCGCACCACCCGGAAGAACTGCGCTGCGCACTCGAGGCGGCGCGTTCGGCCCATCCAGACAAACCGCTGACGGGCATCTTCCAGCCCCACCTGTTCTCGCGCACCCGCGACCACCTCGACGGGTTTGCGCAGGTGCTTTCCACGCTCGACGCCCTGATCCTGATGCCCATTTACCCCGCTCGGGAAGCACCGATTCCAGGTGTGGATTCACAATCGTTATTTGATAAGATATCCGGGCCGGTCAAAGAACTCGCGCCTGCAGAACGGATATTCGATTGTTTGAAAGGGATGCCGCGCGATGTGGTTTTGACCTTGGGCGCGGGCGACATTGACCGATTGGTTAATCCGTTGACTCAATGGCTGTTGAACGCATCGGGCAAGCCCTCAACTGACACAAACGCATGAAACTCCGTCGCATCCTTCACGTCAGCCTTTCCGTGCTGCTGCTCAGCGGCTCCGTTGTGCTCGTGGGTTTTGCGCGCGTGGAGCGGGAGGGCCTGCGCTACGTGGATTTGGCGGTGGCCGTGGAAGAAGTGGACGGCATGTACCTTGTCGATGGCGAGAGCGTTCGGAATGCCATCGCGGTCCACGACTCGATCCGCGGGACGTTTTATGCCGACGTTTCCCTCGCGGAAGTGGAGTCGTGGGTGCGGGAAGCGTTGCCCGCTGTGCGCGACGTGGAAGTGTATCCTGGGCTCGATCGGACGTTGCACGTGCACGTGACCCAACGTCGGCCGGTGGCCCGCTGGCACCGCGGCGGAAGCGCCGCCGACGTGTACTTCGACGAAGCGGGTGAAACGATGCCCTTGAGTTCCGTGTTCACGGCGCGGGTTCCCGTGATCCATGCCGAGACCGAAGTGGAAGCGGATTTGGGCTTTGCCTTCGCCGAGCGGTTGGTGCAATCGGCGCAATGGCGGGCCTTCACCGACGGACTGGTCGTCCGCGGAGCGACTGTGGAGCTCCTTCCCCGCCTCGGTGGGGCGCGGATTCAGCTGGGGGATTTGGCCCACCTCAGCCAAAACCTGATTCACCTCGATGCCTTCTACCGCGAGCAAATTGCCCGCGGCAACCTGAACGATTACAAAAAAATCTCGCTGAAATACGAAGGTCAAATCGTTGCTCAGCGTCACTACTGAACCCCATCAACATGCCCACAAACCCCAACGTCGGCCCCAACGACATCATCGTCGGATTGGACATCGGTACTACGAAAATTGCCTGCTTCGTCGGCCAGCTCAACGAACACGGCAAGGTGGTCATCCTCGGCTCGGGCCGGAGTGAATCGCTCGGCGTCAAGCGCGGCGTGGTTTCCAACATCCAGCAAACGGTCGATAGCATCCGCCGCGCAGTGGACGAAGCGGAGCGGAACTCGGGGGTCACCATCAAGCGCGTGAACGTGGGCATCGCGGGGCAACACATCCGCAGCCACCAACGCAACGGGATGATCACCCGAAGCAACGGACTGCAGGAAATCAGCCAAGCGGACATCGATTTGCTCATAAAGCAACAAAAGGACTACGTGAATGCTCCCGGGGAGGAAATCATTCACGTGATGCCGCAAGAGTATACGGTCGACGGGGAGCCCGGCATCAAGGAGCCCATCGGCATGAACGGCATCCGCTTGGAAGCCATGTTCCACGTCATCACGGGGCAGGTCAACGCCATTTCGAACATCTTCCGGTGCATCGACATTGCGGAACTGGAGGTGGACCAACTCATCCTTGAGCCGTTGGCTTCTTCGGCCGCCGTCCTGCACGAAGACGAGCTCGAAGCGGGAGTGGCGTTGGTGGACATCGGCGGCGGAACGACCGACATCGCCATTTTCCAGGACCACGTCATCCGCCACACCGCGGTCATCGCCATGGGGGGCAACATCGTGACTGAGGACATTCGGAAGGGCTGTTCGATCATGGTCCGGCAGGCGGAGAAGCTGAAACAAACGTTTGGCTCGGCCATTGCCACGAAGATGAAGGACAACGAAATCGTCTGCATCCCCGGATTGCGCGGCCGTCCACCCCGCGAAATCAGCCGCCGCAACCTCGCGGCCATCATCGAAGCCCGCATGATGGAAATCATCGAGCTCATCCATTACGAAATCAAGAACTCCGGGCACGAAGCGGACCTCGTAGGAGGCATCGTGCTCACCGGTGGCGGGGCCTTGTTGAAGCACGTCGCCCAGCTGTTCGAATACCACACCGGCATTTCCTGCCGCACGGGCTATCCGAACGAACACCTCGCCGAACTGCCCGACGAAACCCTGACGTCGCCCTCCTTCTCGACGGGCGTGGGTTTGGTCTTAAAAGGTTACGAAGAAAGCGAGAAGGTCACGGACCCCTCGGTGCTCGAAGAAGAAAAGCAACCGGAAGAGCACAGCCGCGACCTCGGCTTCAAGAGCCGCTTCATGTCCAAAATCAAGGACTTCTTTGAGGCGGATGACGACATCATTGAATGAATCCAACGAACATGAGCATTTCACAAAAACCCATCAAGGTCATCGGAGTCGGTGGCGGAGGATCCAACGCTGTGAACACGATGCACGAACGCGGCATCCAAGGCGTGGACTTCATCGTATGCAACACGGACGCGCAAGCCCTCGACGCGAGCCCCGTCGAACAAAAAATTCAGCTCGGTAAAACCCTGACCGAAGGACAAGGAGCCGGATCGCAGCCCGAAGTCGGCCGAAACGCGGCCATTGAGAGCATCGACGAAATCAAGGACCTGCTCAACCAAGGCACCCGCATGGTGTTCGTCACGGCGGGCATGGGCGGCGGTACGGGAACCGGAGCGGCCCCCATCATCGCGAAAGCGGCGAAAGAATTGGGCATCTTGACGGTGGGCATCGTCACCATTCCGTTCAAGTTCGAAGGGCGCCGGCGTTCGGATCAAGCGAAGATGGGCCTCGAAGAAATGCGGAACGCTGTCGATACCCTGCTCATCATTCGCAACGACAAGTTGCGCGAATTGTACAGCGGCTTGACCATCCGGGAGGCATTCACGAATGCGGATGAGGTGCTGTGCACTGCGGCGAAAGGAATTGCCGAGGTCATCACGTTGACGGGCGAAATCAACGTCGACATGAACGACGTCAACACCGTCATGCGCGAATCCGGCCGGGCCATCATGGGTTCGGGAAAGGCTTCCGGCGAGGGCCGGGCCGAGAAGGCGGTCCGCGAGGCACTCGAATCGCCGTTGCTGAACGACCACGACATCACGGGAGCGCGCTATGTGTTGCTCAACATCACGTTCAGCAAGGACGAAATCCTGCTGGACGAGGCCATGGAAATCACCGATTACATCCAGGATGCTGCTGGCCAAAGCGCGGAAGTCATTTGGGGTTATGGCATCGACGCCAACCTGGGCGAGGACATCTCGGTGACGGTCATTGCGACCGGCTTCCAAGGCCTCGATGACGGCGACCTACCGAAGGAAGAGACGAAGCATTGGCTCGGAAGCGGCATGCCCCCTCAAGCGCAGGCCGAACCGGTCGCACCCGCACCCCAACCGAAGCAGCAGGAGCGCCTGCACGAATGGAACGCTCCGTTGAATCGCGCGGCCATGGACGAAGCGCCGCAACCGCCGGTCACGCGCCCGGATGAGGAAAACGCATTGAACTGGGAATTGAAGGAAGTCCAGAGCGCACCCGCTCCGGAGAAAACCCCGACCCTGTTCTCAGCACCTGAACCGGAAAGCCCGACGGAAACCACCGTTCGCCTCACCCTGAACATGGAGGAAACGGAAAACGAAGAGCACCACCCCGCACCACCGCCTTCGGAGCCGGTGAATGAACTTCCGAGCGACACCACCCAATTCATCATCCACCACGTCAACAGCGATGCACCCGATGTGCGCCCGCACCAACTGGCAACGGACACGCAGGAACGTCAATTGGATCGCACACGGCGTTTGGCCGCGCTCAACAAACGACTGAAGACGCCCGGTGAATTGAAGGCCCTCGAAGACGAGCCGGCCTACCGCCGTCGCCAAATTCAACTGGACGACGTACCCCCATCCAACGCACGGACCCTCTCCAACTTGACCCTTCATGCTGAAGAGGACGAGGAAGGCAACACGTTCACGACCTTCACCCCCAACGGATTCCTCTCCGATCAAGTTGACTGACATGTCCATTTACGCCACCATATCAGAAGGCATCAAGGATGCCATGCGGGCAAAAGACCGCGACCGTTTGGCCGCGTTGCGCGACATCAAGAGCAAACTCATGCTCGAGGCCGCCAAAGACGGCAGCAGCGGTGAAGACATTCCCGACGCCACCGCCATGGGCATCCTGAGTAAACTGTACAAGCAGCGCATGGAAACGGCTGAACTCTACGATGGGCAGGGCCGAGCCGACCTCGCAGAGGAAGAACGGGCACAAGCCTCCGTCATCGAGGCCTTCCTGCCCACGGCGCTCACCGAGGCTCAAATCGAAGCCAAGGTAGAAGCCATCATCGCCGAAACCGGAGCCAGCAGCATGGCCGACATGGGCAAGGTGATGGGCCTGGCATCGGCCGCGATGGCCGGTCAGGCCGATGGCAAGGTCATTTCCGGCATCGTGCGAGCGAAGCTGAACTGAGCCGCTCATGTTGAAAAGGGGCCACTTCGGTCCCTTTTCCATTTCCCCGCTATTTAGATGTTGATACAACAAAGACATTCGCTAGTTTTGCGCCATGCATTTGGAAACGGCACTCCAGACGGACAAGTTCCGCAATGCACAGCACAAACTGATGCTGTACATCATGCACACCCGTAGCGTGATTCATCTGGAACAGAAGCGGCGCCTCATGCCTTGGGGCATCACGCCAGAGCAGTACAATGTCCTGCGCATTTTGCGTGGTCAGGGCAACCAACCAATGGCGCTCAATGACCTAACTTGCCGCATGATTGACCCCGCTAGCAATGCGTCCCGATTGGTGGAAAAGCTGCGAGCAAAAGGGCTCGTCACGCGAAAAGCGGCTCGGCAAGATCGGCGGCGCGTGGACGTGGCGCTGACGCCGGCGGGACTGCATTGCGTGGAATCGGCGACTCCGGAATTGCTGGAGGTGGAATTGTGGTTTGAAGAAGCGGTGCCCGCTGATTTGGCCCAACAACTCAACCTGGCCTTCGACGCTTTTCACACCAAACGACTTGAAACTGAAATCCTTTAAACAACCGTACATATGAACAAATTTATGATCCTCGCTGCCTCTGCAGCGCTCGTGCTCGCCGCATGCGGCGACGCTCCCGCCCCCAGCGAAACCGAAGCACCGGCAGCCGCAGCTACCGAAACCATCACCCCTGCGGTGAAAACCTTGGCCGATGGCGACTACACGATCGCGGCTGATGCGAGTGAAATCGTTTGGATTGGCCGCAAGGTCACGGGAGAGCACCGCGGAAACATTTCCATTGCAAACGGTTCTTTCCGCGTGACGGAGGGCGCCATCAGCGGTGGCACCATCACCATGGACATGGCATCGATGACCAACAACGACTTGGACGCCGAAACCGGTGCGAAGTTGCTCGGACACCTGCAAAGCGATGACTTCTTCAGCACGGCGAACTTCCCGACCGCCACGTTTGAAATCAACGGCTTCACGCCTTCGGAAATCGGCGGCACGGTGAAGGGCATGTTGACCATCAAGGGCATCACGCAGCCCCAGAGCTTCGAAGTGACGGCGAACAACACCGATGGCAGCATGGACATCCGCGGCATGATGAAAGTGGACCGCACCGCGTTCGACATCAAGTACGGTTCGGGCTCGTTCTTCGAAAACTTGGGCGACAAAGCCATCGACGACACGTTCGAATTGGGCTTCTTCATCAAGGCGAACAGCTGATTTTCCTCCCTCATTTTGAACGCCCTGCCGCATCCCGCGGTGGGGCTTTTTTGTGGGCAAGGGATTAGCTTTGCACCATGCGCTGGACGAATCACTTTGAGCACCCGGGGGATAACCGGTACACCGTGTTCACCTTTCCCGACGAAGGGGAGGCGGAGGCGTTTCGTTCGCGGTTGGAAGCGTTGGGGATTGCTTACGAGGCCCACGTGGACGCGGAGGAGCAAGAGCCGTACTTGTTCGCTGTGAGCAAGCGGAATTTTCGGGAGGCCCTGCATGAGAACCACCTCATCAAGGCGAAGACGCGGACGAAATTCATTCCCGTGGCGGGGTTGCGCTGGGCGCTGCTCATCGGGACGTCGGTGGTGGTGGCCTTGGCGGTGTTGGGGGCGTTTCGGTCGGTGCGGGCGCAGGGGTGGGAATTGGCGGTGGAGGCAGGGGTGTTGCCGGCCGTGGAGGCGCTGGGGATGGCGCCGATTGCTGCGGTTGCGGACAGTTTGGGCGAGCCGTATTTGGGGGCGGATTGGATGCCGACCGGGGGGGCGCGCTTTGCGGTGCGGATCGCGCGGCCGTTGAACGCGTCGTGGCGAGTGGCGACGGGGTTGACGGTGCAGCGGGTGAGGGCGGATTGGGATTTGGCCTTCGAAGACGTCGATGGGCTGGGCAATCGAACGGGCCAAATCGTCGACGCCTCCCTCCGACTGCGCGGCGTCCGTTACCGCCTACCGGTGCTCGCCACCACCTCCGTGCGGTTAACGAATGCGCAGCGACTGCTCGCCGGCGCGGGCCTCGGCCTCGATTTCACCCCCTCCGATGTCTTCACGACGGGAAGCCTCCTCATCGACACGGCTTACCACGACTTTCGGGTGGCCGAAAACCGCACCCGGCTTTGGAACGTGCCGCTCATCGCCGAATTGGGCTGGGCCATCCGCCCGGACGGGAACAGCGGGTGGAACCCGGATCAACCGAGCACCCGCGCCATCCGCGGGCTCTATGTGGGACTTCATTGGTCCCGCGAACTCTTCAGAACCCGGTGGGGCGAAGCGATTTGGGAACACCAACTGAGCGAGCAGACGACTCGGCTTTGGATGGGTCCGACGGCGGTGGCCTTCGTGGTGCGGTTGACGTTGTCCTGAATCATTCTGGACAAGCGGTCGCAAAGGACTCGAGCAAATCCAGGAGGTCGGCGATGCCCACGAAGTTGTCCCCGTTCACATCCGCGGGGCAGGCATCGTTGGGGATGCACGTGGACGTCTCTGCATCCCAAATGGTCCCTTCACCACACGAAATCGGGGTGGCCCCGAAGACACACGATCCGTCATCCGCGAGCGCCAATGGGCTGAAATTCAATGCCGCCTCATACGTGCACCCTGAAGTGGAGGCCGCATCGCACGGGCCCTCGAAGCAAATCCATTCCGAGCTCCCCTCCTGGATGATCAGCGAACTGTTCGCCGGCAGGTTATAAAAGACATCGGACTGACCGGTCGGCCACGTGACCACAAGGGAATCCGCCACCTCCGTCGCTCCCAAGCCGAAATGCTGCCACCGGCTTCCTTGCGTCAAATACGACTCCCCGCTCTTCGACAAGCGGTACAGCACGTCCCCGTCCACATACAGCCGGAACTTCACCCCGATGGCGTCCCGGTTGGAGACCACCCCTTCCCCCTTGATCCGGAGGTAGTGGTTGTCGTTGGGCGTGGCAAAATAAACCGACGCCTCCCCCCCGATGGGGCACGACACCAAGTCCTGAAACCCATCCCCGTTCAAGTCCGTCGCCGCAACGCTGAACGCGTGTTCGGCAGAGAGACCGGAATTCTCAATGGCACTCCACTCCCCGTCAACGAACGCAAACATCGAATCCGGAATCTGCTCGATGTCGGTGAGGATGTCCGGGTAGTCCGTATACATCGAGGTCCCTGTGGCGATGTGAAGTTCCTGCCAGCCGTCGTTGTCCCAGTCGACCCACGTTCCCGACCAGCAGGTGTGCCAAATGTCGAAGACCTCCGAGCCCAAGTCCTCGAAGTTGCCCGTGCCGTCATTCGTCAACAACGTGTTTTCATTCTGAAGACCCGTTACGAAAACGTCCAGCGCCCCGTCGCGGTTATAATCGCCGATGCCCGAGCACATCGCGTTGATTCCGAGGTCCAAACCCCGGTCTTCTGCCACATCGATGAACGTGCCGTCGCCCTGGTTTTCGTAATACATGTTGAGGTACATGTGCCGGTCGCGGATCAGATACAAATCGAGGAGACCGTCTTCATTGAAGTCCGTCCATTCTCCGATGAAGGATTGTTTGATGTCTTGCCCCATTCCCGCGGTGAACGTGGTTTCCGTGAACGTACCGTCCCCGTTGTTGGCGTACAGCTCATTGAAGAACTCCATCATCGTGGCGTTGTAATTCGCCACGAACAAGTCCAAATCCCCATCGTTGTCGTAATCCGCAAACGACGCCGAATAACTCTTCCGGTTCTCCGTGTTCAGCCCCGAATCCTCCGTAATGTCCGTGAAACCCGCCTCGCCGTCGTTTCGCCAAAGCCGATTGGACGCCAACCGGTTCGTGATGAAGAGGTCTTGGTCCCCGTCGTTGTCCAGGTCCACCCACGAAACGGATTTCGCGTCCGCACCCGAGTTGTCAATGCCAATGTTCGCCAGCTGAAAGCCCCCCTGACCGTTGCCTGCAAAAAAGTGCATGATGCCATCGTGGTGGCAAAAGGACAAATCGTCGATTCCGTCTCCAGTGAAGTCCACCACGCTCACCCCGAGGCCCAAGTAGCCATCGGTGTGGTCCGTGTACAACCCCAACTCCTCCGAAACATTGACGTATTGTGCCCACCCCATTGCGGGAAAGGAACCCATCAAAAAAAACAGGAAAATGCGCATTGATGCCATGACTCTTCTTCTCGTTGAGTCACTGTGTCGGCATTCCGTGCAGAAGAACGAATATATTAAATCATCGTCATCAAACCATGTAGGAACCGTTGTTTATATCGATTCCTTGACCGGTCATGGAATGCTGCGCACCGCTCATCAGCCAAACCACAAGCTCCGCCACCTCCTCCGGCTGGCTGATGCG
The DNA here is from genome assembly GCA_965656785.1 of uncultured Flavobacteriales bacterium. Taxonomy (GTDB): domain Bacteria; phylum Bacteroidota; class Bacteroidia; order Flavobacteriales_D; family Sanyastnellaceae; genus JALQTD01. The sequence continues at coordinate 47,268 of CBFHLY010000016.1, read as the reverse complement.
GCCCGTAGGCAAAAGCTGCGACTGAACCCCCAGTTCCTCCTCGTAGCTCCGGCCAGACTGATCGGCCATGGCCTGAATGCTGTTGCGCGCCATTTCGGTCTCCACCCACCCGGGACAAATCGCGTTGACGAGCACCCCCGAATGCGACCACTCGGTCGCCCACGACCGCACCAACCCCAGCAGTCCGGTCTTGCTCGCCACATAGGCCGCCTGCCCAGGCACCCCAAAGCGCGCCAACACAGAGGAAGTCACCACCACATGCCGCGGTCCGATCGATGCAGCAGCATCCAGGAAAGGCTTGCACGCCTCCACCGTCACGTACGTCCCGGTGAGGTTGGTGCGGATGATCTCCTCCCATCGATCCCCCTCGCCGTCCGCAAATCGGTTGGGTCCTCCCACGCCGGCATTGGCAAACACCCCCACGAGCGGAAACGCCGCCAATCCCAACTTCTCACTCCCTAAAAACACCTTCCACGCCTCGCGATCCGCCACGTCCTGAGCATGAACGATCGCCTCCCCTTCGCACTTCGAAGCAGTCTCCTCCAACGGTTCCTTCCTGCGACCGATGAGCACGACGCGGGTTGACGGAAGTCGGCTCAACGCTGCGGCGGCTGCCGAACCGATTCCAGATCCCGCGCCGGTGATGATGATGGTATGCATGCCACGAAGGTAAGGGTGACCACAGGCACGACAAGTGCGCCCGGACGCCCCGTAACTTTGTCGAAAAAACATGCGACACAACCTCAGCGACGCCACCGCCCTCATCCGCGACCGCCGAAGCATCCAACCCGAATGCTTCTCGAGCCGCAAAGTCCATCGCGAACAAATCGAACTCATGCTCGCAAACGCCACTTGGGCTCCCACCCATGGGATGACCCAGCCCTGGCGCTTCACCGTGTACGTGGGAGACGGCATGCAACGCATCGGTCCGAAACTCTCCGAGTGGTACCAGCAATTCGCTGGCGAATCCTTCTCACAGTCCAAATTCGACAAGCTCAAACTGCGGGGAGAACGCGTATCGGCCATGATCGCAGTCGGAATGGAACCCGACCCCAACGGCCGCATCAAAGAAGTCGAAGAAATCGAAGCGGTGGCTTGCGCCGTCCAAAACCTTCACCTCACCGCCACTGCATACGGAATCGGCGGATTCTGGTCCTCCCCGGGCTTCATCTACCGCCCGGAGGTCCGCGATTTCGTCGGCCTGAGTGAACATGGGAAACTCCTCGGCCTGTTCTATCTCGGGTACCCCGAAGGCGAATGGCCCATCAGCCACCGAAAGCCCTTGGAGTACGTCACCACTTGGCTCGAAGACTAAACTCAGATTCGGCACGAAGAAGGCGGTCACTTGCCCGCCTTTTTCATGCACAAAAAAGGGCCGCTCCTCGGAGCGGCCCTTTCCATTTCAAAGTCGTTGCGCTTATTCGCAGACCGTACCGAATGCACCCAAGAACTGGAGCAAGTCAGCCGTCGAAACGGAGCCGTCCTCGTTCAAGTCAGCCGGGCAAGGGTTCGCGAAGTCGAATTCGCAAGAACCGTCATCCGAAGCAGCGGTCTCGTCGTAGTTCGTCGCACCGGGGTAGGTGCAACCACCGCAACCGAAGAATTCACAGACATCATCCGTTGGGATGTTCACTGCTGCGTCGTAGTTGCAAGCGCAGAGGATTGAGCAGCCTTCAATGCAATTGTCGCCGCCTACGCTGAAGTAGGTTGCACCTTGAACCGCACCAGACAGCGTACCGCCGTACACTCCCAACAAGTCCCAAGAGACTTCGCTCGCGAACGAACCACCGCCACAAGAGACCGTGTAGCAACCATCAGGCAAGCAACCCACAGCAACCGCCGAAGAACCGCTGCTGAATCCAGCCGTTTGGATGACATTGCCATCGAGGTCCGAAATCGTCAAGACGTTTCCGTTCCATCCGTCACCGAATGAATCGTACATCTGGATCGTGATGCAGTTCTCCGTGCAGCAAGAACCATCGTCGATGGTGAATTCTGGGCCATCATAGAAGCAGTTCTCTGGATCTGTGCAACCTGCACACGTCACGTACTCACACGTTCCGTTCTCCATCCAGTCGGGAGCGATGCCGTCGAAGTTGCATGCAAAGTCGTCCGTGCAACCGCACTCGAAGTCACCGATGGTGAAGGCGTATTCGAACGTCGTCGCGTTGTCAGCAGCCGTGTAGCCAGCTTCTGCAACAACGGTTCCGTTCACCGTCAATGCCCATGATTGCTCTTCTGACCAAATATCAGCCGTCGTGAAGACCAGGAAGTAGCAACCGTCAGACAAGCACTGCGTGTCGATGCCGTACTCTGCGCCTTCGTAGTTGTCTTCGTCCACTTGGTAGAGGGCTTCTTCGAGGGTACCTGAAGCGTAGACGTTGCCATCCATGTCTTGGATCTCGTAACCACCCATCGAGCCGTCGTTTCCACCCGACCATCCGTCACCGAATGCGTCGAACATCTCGATGACCACTGCCGTTTGCGTCTCATCCGAGCAAGCGCAAGAAGTGAAGTCGCACTCGTCTTCGAGGTTTGCAAGCGGGTTGTAGTTGCAAGCAATGTCGACCATGCAGCCGTAGATGGCTTCTTCGCATGACATCTCGATTTGGTAAGAACCGTTGTTACTGAGGTCCGTTCCAACATACACGAAGTAGGTCACGCCCGGCTCAGAAACGAAGTTTAATGAAGCGTCGTCTTCATCGAAGAACCCACAGCCATCGAAGCTCGTTTGGCTCACTGCTGCAGAACCATCGATTTGCGTGGTGCACTCCAACAAGTCACAAGAAGTCACAGATTCAGCTGTGAAGAGCTGCAACTGCGTGTCGAGGATCGATCCGCACGTGTTGATGTTGTGGAGTTCGCCCGTTCCTTGGAACGTGAACCACACACCGCCCGGAGGCGTGCCACCGCAAGAAACGGAGAACGTGGTGCAGCCAGTCTGTGAACCACAGCCCGCAGCGTTGCGGTAAACGCGAACCGTTTCCGTCGTCGTAGCAACGTACTCCACTTCACCGCCCATTCCCGCTGCGTAAACCGTGGTGCCCGAGCTGTTCGCAACCGTGATCATGTAATCCGGGTTGGAAGAAACGAACGTGTAGGTATTGCCCGCAGTCAAGTTGACGTTGCTGTACTCACCAGCGTAAGCACAGGTCGTGATGTTCTGGAACGTACCCGTGCAAGATGGGGTGAAGGTCGCAGAAGGATACAAACCGAAAGTAGCCGTCAAGCAACCTTCAAAATCCATGTCACCACCGCCGCAGATCGGGAGGTCATCTTCGGTAGCTCCACCCATGGAGTAAACTTCGTATCCACCGTTGCAAGGCAAGGTGATGGCATCAGTGCACAAGTCATTCGACGGAACCACGTCAGTGTAGTCGCACGAACCATCGTCCTCTGTGGCTTGCGCATCGTAGTTCGTGGCAGCCGTGTCCATGCAGCCGAGGTATACCCCCGTGGTGCTGAAGCTGAACGTACCGCACTCACCTGGATCGGTGGTACCGACGAGGAAGTAGTAATCCGTGTTCGGGATCAAGTCCGTGATGGTCGAAATGCTACCTGCGCACTGACCGGTTACGTTGCAACCTGCAATGCCTCCATCAGCGAAGACCGTTGAAGTCGCCACTTCGTCGCAGTTCGTGGCAGCGTAGTAGATGGACAAGCTGACTGCCGCGCCATCACCATTCTGCAAATCGAAGTCGAACGAATCGAAGTCGCCCGAGTTGAACGTGAACCAAACACCGTAGGTGCTCGCACCGCTCAACACACCCGCGTCGTAGTCAACGTTGCCCGCACTCCAAGCACCTTCTTGGTTCGTGCAGCACGTGCTACCGGAGAATGCGATGCCGTCCAATTGCGGCAATGCACCTGCGCAGTCGTCGTTGAACGGCGTGCCCGTCGTGCAGGCTTCCGTGCAGTTCACGCTGATTTGGAATTGGCCACCATCGCCAGCACCGAAGGCGCTCACGTGGATGTAGTACGTTTCTGCAACGTCCGTGACGATGGAAACACCTGCATGGCTGAAGCACGATTCGTCGTTTGACGCAACGGGGACGAGGTCACCGTTGGCATCCTCGACGAACACGTGGATCTGCGAATCGTTCAACTCGGTGCCATCAGCAAAACCAGCATCCGGCGTACCGCACAGGTCGATGAAGACTTGCTGCGTGCCGCTAGCATTGTACTGATACCATGCACCGCCCTGGTTGATGGTGTGACCACCGAACAGCGTTCCAACGATGCCTTCAACGTCCGATGCATTGGCAACGGTTCCGTTGACGACTGAACCGCATTCCAAAGCAATCGCGTCTTCCACTGCGTTGTTCAACGGCGGGCAGATGCACGAACCGTCATCGATGGTTGCAGAAATGTCGTAGTTCCAGCAGTAAGGATCCGTGCAGCCCTCGAAGTCGCACAACTGGGTCAAACCGAAGTCGATGTTCGTCGTGCTGATGGCACCTGAACCTTCGAAGTAGGTCGTTCCGAATTGGTCAGACAACGTCACGCCGATTTCACCCACCGCAGCTCCACCGCCAGCAGAGAAGGTGTAGCAGCCCAGAGGCATGCAAACAAAGTCGACTGCGAGGTCACCGAGCTGCAAGCCCGCTTCGTCGTAGGTACCTTGAATCATTTCGTCCGTAGCGAGGTCGGTCAAGAAGTACGCAGCGCCTTCCCATCCGTCGTTGCCCGAATCCGTCATTTCGATGTTGAACACGAACGTTCCCGGATCGCAGAACACGCAAGAACCTTCGCCTTGCATCGTTGCGTTGGGGTCGAAGTTGGCAGCCGACGTGTCCATGCAACCGACGCATGAGTAGTCACACGTTCCGTCGTCAATGCCAGCAATCTCGTCGTAGTTGCAGGCCATGGTGTCCATGCAACCCACGTTGCACGCGGCTTGCCAAGAGATGCCTCCTGCGTAGGTCGCTGATGATGCGCACGAAACCGAAGTGTCGGAGTCAATGGCGACGGTGATCGTACCGGACGGAGCGAACACGAACGTTCCTGACAGGTCCAAAGCACCAAATCCTGAATCACCTGCGAAGAACAACAAGTTGTCCGCATTGATTTCGAGTCCATCGTAGATGTAGATCTGGTCGTAGTTGTTCTCAATCAATCCAGACGAAATCAAGAAGTACAACCCGTCGTTGCCTGTTGGCACGCCCGTCTGAAGAACGATTTGCTGCGTGTTGCTGTAGTTGCCATAGCAGAAGGTACCGGACTGGTTACAGCCCAAGCACGAGCCGTCATCTTCCGTAGCGAACGGATCGTAAGCGAAATCGTTGGGGTCGGTGCAACCGAGGTATTGGCAAGAACCGTCGTCTTCCGTAGCGAGCGACGAATAGTTCGAAGCGTTCGGATCGTTGCAACCGGGTTCAAAGCAGAAATCAACGTTTTCAAATGAGCCGAAGTCACCGTCGCTCGTGTAGAACGCTGCACCGTTGGTGGAGAGGCTGTAAGGACCGTCCCATCCGTCACCCCATGAATCGATGGCAGTAAACGTGTAGCATGCTGCGTTCACGCAAATCGTTTCCGAAACGGTCGGGTACGGGAAAGAGTAAGAGTAGCCACCGCCGCTTGCGATCACGTTCCCATCGGCATCCGCCATTTCCCAAGAAACTTCCGGCATGTAAGTGCCCGAAATGGTCCACACAACGGATTCCGATGCGCAAGAGCCATCGTCCTCGTTGGCGCAAGCATCGTAGTTGCAAGCCGTTGCGTCCATGCAACCCGGGATGGGGCAAGAGCCGTCGTCCGTGGTGGCATCGGGATCGTAGTTGCAAGACGATTCATCCGTGCAACCGCATCCTACTGCTGGCAATGTGGTGAACGCATAGTTCAACTGACCACCGGACGGGCTTCCCTGACCGCTGGTGAAGCCAACACCCGAACCGATGGAACCGATGACAAAGCCCGTGCCTTCGGTGCGGTACATGATAGCCGTTCCTCCGTTCCAACCATCGCCGTAGCAATCGATGAAGACGAACGTGTATTCTGTTCCTGAAGCCAAGTCAAAGGTGAATGTACCTTCACCCGACCCTTCTGGACAGCCGGAGAATTGCTCTCCGACTTGCCCCCCTGCTTGGGCAACGACCGATCCATCAGGAGCTTCAACGCGCCAGCCGACCTCAGAGTCATAGCTGGAGCCGCCGACGATGAGGGTGTACTCATCAACCGACTCGCACTGGGCATAAGCGCCCGGTGCTGAGAGGAAATAAAGCGCGAACATCGCGAGGATGCCACAACACTTCGTCAGTTTGTTCAACATGGGATTTGGTTTTGGTAAGAATTCTACAGAATGGTTAGATCGAAGATTTCAAGGCGACAGACGCCCGAAACGAACTGGCGGTAAAGCATAGTCGTAACAGGCGATTCTGGGTTGCCTCTGCACGCACTTTCTAGTGACCCGCACGTTAAGTTTTGCGAAGAGACGCGTTAAATGTAGCGAAGAGAAGTCGGAATCCCAACGTTTTTTGGGAGAAAAACTTTGTGTTCGGCCTGCAGTTCATCCCGAACCAAAAGGGGATTCAACGGAGAAAAGAAGGGTTTAACCCACTGCTTATCAATAACCCAGAAACTCAGCCCCACATGGAGGCATGCCAGCTTTCCCCGAAAGACTGTACTCCGGACACTTCCCAGTCGCCCTTGGTTTTGGCCAAGGGATTGACCACGAAAATCGAATCGTCCACACGTCCCGCCTTCCGCATCGCCCAAAACGCGTGCATCGACGTGCAGGCCCACTCCCCTTGTTCGTCCTCGTGCACCACCAGCATCCGATTGAACCAATCCACCCCAAGCTCCGCCCCCAAATGCCGCACCGCGTGGGTCATGGAATCGATGGAACACCCCGAAGCGGGCTCCACGGATTCGTCCACGCTTATAATAAGTACCCGGCGCCCCCAAAGCTTCCATCCGGATTTCAACGGCACCTGATGCGCAGCCCAGCCCCGGACAAAGCCGTCCAGCTGTTCGGCCAGTTGCGCCGCCTCCGGTTCAGAGATCAGGCGATCCGCCACGTAAATCCACACCCGCGCCTCCGGGCGCAAATCGTCCCACTGCCCCCCGGTGCGTTCCACTCCCTTCGCGATGGCTGTTGTCATTTCCACGATTCAATGTTACGCAGGATTTCGCCTTTTCTCGCAACCGCGTGAATCGTTTCCGCGTATTCGAGGAGAATTAACGAAATTGCGGGCGCATGCCTGAACCCTCTTCGAACGCGCTCATCAATTGGAATGACCTGAGGCCCTATCTCAAGATGGCGGCCCAAAACGCGTGGCTCTTCATCCTGCTCGCCGCAACCGGCTACGTCATGGGCACCCTCATCACGAAGCGCCAACTGGACGTGCACAGCGCGACATCGGAAATCCTGCTTGAAAGCCAAGAGACCTTCGATTACCAAGCGCAAATGCTCGGAGCCATCGGCGCCCGAAGCCTGAGCAGCAACGTACCCAACCAGAGCCGCATCATTCGATCGTACGACCTCATCGGCCGAGTGGTGGACACGATGAACGAGCCGCTGGACTTCTTCTTTGTCGGCCGGTTGCGCACCACACAAGTGGAGCGGTTCACTCATTTGAGCATTGAGGCCGATCCCGGGTTGTTTGCGGCGGGTCTTTTGGGCCAAAACCTTGACCTCCGCATCCTCGGCCCCTCCGGCTACGAACTCACCTACGACAACCCCGCGGGCGAACACGTCAAGGCACAATTCCCGTTCGGCGTCTGGACGGAGAGCGGTGATTTGGCCTTGAAAGTGAGCTTGAATCACCCTTCAGACCAGGTGCTCAGCGAAGCCAAATGGGACAGCATGCGGGAGCAACACCTCCGCATCCGCGCATTCAACCGCGACCAGCGCATCCAGCAATTCCGCAGCGCCCTCGCCGTCAAGGCCGTAGACCGAACGAGCATCCTGCAACTCGAAGCGTCGAGCACCTTGGCGTCGCGGCCCGCCGCCTTCCTCGACGCCCTGTCGCACATCTACATCGAATACACGCAGGAAGCCCGGTTCGAAGCCAGCCGCCGAACGGAGGAGTTCATCGACCGGCAGCTCCAAGAGCTCACGTCCATGATGGACAGCCTGGAGCAACAGGTCGACCTGTTCAAAGCGGACAACGAGATCCTCGATTTGACCCGTGAGGAAACGGAGTTTTTCAACACGCTAATTACCATGGAGTCCCAGCTGCGCGAGTTGGACTTGCGGCTGGACGCCATGGGGTCGCTCCGCTCCTACCTTTCAGCGGGAACAGGGGAATTCGGCTTGCCTCCAACGACGTACTTGTTTTCGGAGGACCCGCTTTTGGTCCAGCAGGTCAACCAGCTCTTCACGTTGCGCTCGGAGCGCGCGAGCGCCCTCATTGACGTCACGGAGGACAGTTACCAAGTGCGGCGTTTGGACTCCTCGTTGAGTTCCACGCGATCGACCATCTCGAGGTACATCCGCGATACCGAGTTGGCCTTGCAGGATCAACGGTCCGATTTGCAACGCCAAATCACCAGCCTCGAAAGCCGCCTTCAAGGCCTGCCCGCCACCCAGCGCGACATCCTGAGCATGGAGCGCAAGCTGCAGGTCAACGAAGGCCTGTACATTTTCCTCCTCGAATCGAAGGCTTCCACCATCATTTCGCGCGCGGGCATTGCCCCGGAAGCGACCATCATCGAAGCCGCTCGCTACGACCGGGTCATCGGCCCCAACAAGAGCCGAACGGTGCTGACGTGGGCGGGCGGCGGGTTCGCTTTGGCCTTGCTCATCGCGCTCGTGCGCATGGCCTTTTTTGAGCGGATCCAAACCATCGTGGAATTGCGCGACTCCACGAACCTGCCTGTATTGGGCGGCATTCCGCACTATGACGACATCGAGGAGCACCCCTTGTCGATCCTGAATGACAGCCGTTCGGCCGTGACGGAAGCGTTCCGAAGCTTGCGGGCAAACCTGCAGTACATGCTCACGCGCTCCGAGAGCAAGCTACTGCTTATCAGTTCCTTGCACCCTGGAGAAGGCAAGAGCTTCACGGTCTCCAACCTCGCAGCCGTCCTCGCAAAGACAGGCAAGTCGGTGGCCCTCATTGACTTCGACATGCACAAGCCGAAGGTGCACAAAAACATGGGGCTGGACAACAAGAAAGGCCTTTCCACCGTGCTCATTGGGCGCGCCCAATTGGACGACGTGTTGCGCCCCGGACCGGTGGAAAACCTTTCCGTTTGCACAGCGGGACCCGTTCCCCCCAACGCTTCCGAATTGGTCATGGGCGATCAGACGCTGGAACTGTTGAAGGAACTTCGGTCTCGGTTCGACTTCATCTTGTTGGATACGCCTCCGATTCTGCTCATCAGCGACGCGATCATCCTCATGCAGCACGTGGATGCCGGCTTGCTCGTGACGAACACGGAAAAGTCCTCCAAGCGGAGCATCAACCACCTTGAAAGCGTGTTGGCCCAAAACCAACTGTCGGCCTCCTTCATTCTGAATAACATCCGGATGAACCGGTGGCAGCGGGTGTACAGCAAATACGCTTACAAGTACGGCTATGGGTACGGGTACGGCTACGGTTATGGATACGGCTATGGAAGCGGTGGCTATGGCGAACCGAGTGAAGAAGCGTAATTCCGCGGGCAACAATTCACCACTTTCGAGCGTCTATCCTTCGCGACCCTCCGTCGCGTGATTAACTTTGTGTGCATGAATCGTCCAGTAGCCGTTTTGCTGACTGCTCTTGCGCTTCTCCTGGGGAGCGCTCGCTTGGCGTTGGCCCAATTGGACGTGAGCATGCAATGCGTTCAGGTCAACACCGCGGGCAATACGACGGTGGCGTGGACGCAGCCCGCGGACCCCGCGGGGTTGTTCTACCAATACGTGTTTCACCAATTTCCGGCCACCAATCCCGCGAACGTCTCGACGACGAACATGCCGAATTATGCGAACAATTCGGTGCTCGCGCCCAACGTCAACGGCAACCAAGGCCCGGTCTGCTACTTCGTCGTGACGCAATCGACCGATGGAAACAGCAGCGTTTCGGATACGATTTGCAACACGTTTCTCCTAGCGCAGCCCAGCCTGACGCCGGGGTTTGCGGATTTGACCTGGAACAGCCCGCGGATCGCCACGGGAGGCACGGGCGCGGACTTCGTGGTTCAGAAGTCCGACAACGCCGGGGGATGGATCGACTTGGGCTCGGTTGTAGACAATGGAGGAATGAACTCGTTTGAGTACGAGGTGGAGGCCTGCAGCGAAGTGCTCGAATTCCGGGTCATCCAACCCGATGCGACCTGGGGGTGCCAACACGAGTCGAACCGAGCCGGGAGTGAAATCAACGACGAATTGGACCCGGACGCCCCAGCTATTTCGGACATCGACGTGGATCCCGTGACGGGATTGGCGGTGCTGAATTGGACGCCCAGTCCGGCGGCGGATTTGGCCGGGTACATCATCTACCTGTGCAGCGGCGGCTTGCAAGTGCCCATCGACACGATTTTCGACCCCAACGCGACGGCCTACACGAACCCCCTTTCGAACGCGCAATCGCTCATCGAGAGCTACAACGTGGCGGCGTTCGATTCCTGCTTCGTGGACGGCGCACCGGACCCCGGTGCCGCAAATCCCTCGTGCGCTTCCACGCTGAGGATCATCGCTGAGCGGCAGCCGTGCTCGGATTTGGCCCTCATCGAATGGGCCGGAGCTTACGGCCTCGACGGCAACGTGGAATCGTACAGCATTCATGCGCAGCAAGCGTTGGACGAAACCGCCACCAATTGGGGCGCGGCCGAACAGCTCGGAACCGTTCCCGCTGGAACGTACGAATTCGAGCACGAGGGCGCACAGCTCGGTTCTGTTTATCGGTACTGGGTGGAAGCCCATCACTCCACCGGGGCCAGTTCGCTTTCCAACTTGGCGGCGCTGGATTTCCAATACCCCGGTGCGCCCGCGTTCACGAACATTCTGCGGGCATCCGCCTTGGATTCATCGGGCGTCGAGGTGGTTGTGGACTTCGACCAATCAATGACGGAGCAACACCATTTCATCCTGGAACGCAAGCGCGCGGATCAACCGAACGCGCCGTTCTTGCGCATCGACGCCATGACCGCAGTCGGCGGACTGAACGTCGCCTTCACCGACCTCGGTGCCCACAGCCAGGTGATGAGCTACACGTATCGGGTGCGGGTGGAGAACTTGTGCAACGACAGCGTGGACGTGAGCAACGAAGCGACCACGATGTTGCTCGATGGCACTGCGGACGAAGAGCAGTTGGTGAACACGTTGTTTTGGAATCCGTACGAGGAGTTTCCTGGGTCGGTCAGTTCGTATCGCATTTTCCGGTCGGAAAACGGAGGCACCCCGCAGCCGCTGGTGACCTTGCCCGCGTCCGTCACTGCTTACGAGGATGAAGTGGGCGAAACCGAATCCGCCAGCGGAGAATTCTGCTACCTCATCGAAGCGGTTGACAGCGCCCCAGGCCCCAATGGCGGAGTGAATTATGCGCTGTCGAACACCACGTGTTTGTCGTTGCCTCCGGTGATTTGGATTCCCAATGCCATCACCGTCGGCGGTTTCAACCCGGTGTTCAAGCCGGTGATTTCCTTTGCGGACTTGACCACCTTTCACATGGAAGTTTACAGCCGTTGGGGCGATCTGATTTTCGCTTCCGATGACGCGGATTGGGGGTGGGATGGCACGGTTGACGGCGCCGTTGTACAAGAAGGGGCTTATGGTTATACCCTTTGGATTCAAGACGGATCGGGCAAACAAACCATGCGCTCAGGGCTCGTCAACGTGTTGGTGGACGAGTGAAGCGGTGAACGGTCTGTTCAGAACCTTTCTCGACCAACCCACATCGCACCTCAATTTTCAATACCTTTGCCCGAATCTTCGCCAAAGGCGCTTGCGCGTCGGGCTGGGGGTTCACGAACTGGCTAGAGCGGCGCGACGCTGCAATTCGGGAACCGCTGTCCGAGCCCTGCGCTCGAAGCACGATGAACAACCGAATCCACGCCCATGAACTCCGATAAAATCCTCGGTGAAGGCCTGACGTACGACGACGTGCTGCTCGTCCCTGCCTACTCGGAAGTGCTCCCGCGCGACACGCGCCTCAACAGCCACTTCTCCCGCAACATTGAACTGAAGACGCCGGTGATTTCGGCGGCAATGGATACGGTGACCGGGAGCGCGATGGCCATTGCCATGGCGCGGCAAGGAGGCATCGGAGTCATCCACAAGAACATGACCATAGCCCAGCAGGCCGCCGAAGTGCGCCGGGTGAAACGCTCAGAAAACGGCATGATCCAGGATCCGGTCACGCTGCGCGAAGACGCCTTGGTCGGGGACGCCCTCACCATCATGCGGGAGCACCGCATCGGCGGCATTCCCGTGGTGGATGAGGAAGGCCGCTTGGCCGGCATCGTGACGAACCGGGATTTGCGGTTTGAGAAGGATCCGAAGCGGCCCATTGAGGAAGTGATGACGAAGGAGGGGTTGATCGTAACCGAGGATGGCGGGGATTTGGCCGGTGCAGAACAAATCCTGCGCGAGCACCGCATCGAGAAGCTGCCGGTGGTCGATCGCAACGGCTTGCTCGTCGGCCTCATCACCTACCGCGACATCATCAAGCTGAGCGAGTTCCCGAACTCCTGCAAGGACCAATACGGCCGCCTGCGCGTGGCCGCGGCCCTGGGTGTGACGCACGACACGATGGAACGGGCAGAAGCGCTTGTTGCGGCCGGCGTGGACGCGGTCATCATCGACACGGCCCACGGACACAGCAAGGGCGTGCTCCACGTCCTGGCCCAAGTCAAGGCCGCCTTCCCCACCGTGGACGTCGTCTGCGGCAACATCGCCACCGCCGCCGCGGCGAAGGCCCTCGTCGAAGCGGGAGCGGATGCGGTGAAAGTCGGCATCGGCCCGGGCTCCATTTGCACCACCCGCATCATCGCGGGCGTAGGGGTGCCCCAGTTGAAAGCGGTCATGGACGTGGCCGAAGCCTTGAAAGGCACCGGCGTTCCCGTCATCGCGGACGGAGGCATTCGGTTCACGGGCGACATCGTCAAGGCCATCGCCGGCGGCGGCCACACCGTCATGATCGGCTCGATGCTCGCAGGAACGGAAGAAAGCCCCGGCGAAACCATCATCTACGAAGGCCGCCGGTTCAAGACGTACCGCGGCATGGGATCGATGGAGGCCATGCAGCAGGGATCAAAGGACCGCTACTTCCAAGACGCCGAAGACGACATCAAAAAACTCGTCCCCGAAGGCATTTCCGGCCGCGTTCCTTACAAAGGCACCGTCCGTGAAGTCATGTACCAAGTCATCGGCGGCCTCCGCGCCGGCATGGGGTACTGCGGCGCTGCTGACATCCCCGCGCTGCAACAAGCTCAATTCGTCCGCATCACCAACGCCGGCATCAAGGAGAGCCACCCGCACGATGTCATGATCACCCGCGAAGCCCCGAATTATAGCATTCGCTAACGTTTCGCTTGGAAACGGCGGATTAATTTTGCTCCGATTTTTTGGCCCGTTTTGGGCCGCAACACCTGTTAGAACTGCGATGAAGAACATGACTTTTCGAGCTGCTGCCCTGACCTTGGGCGCGTGGATGGGGTGTGCAATCGGCTGGGCCCAAGGCCAAACCGTGCTCACCGTAGGACCCGAATCCGTCTCCGCTTCCGACTTCGAGCACATCTTCCTCAAGAACAACCGCGACGCGGCCGTTACCGAAGAGAGCCTCGACGAATACATGGAACTGTTCATCAACTTCAAGCTCAAGGTCCTCGAGGCCGAGGCGCGCGGCATGGACACGTCTGCCACGTTCAAGCGCGAATTGGACGGGTACCGGCAGCAGTTGGCTCGGCCGTATTTGACGGATTCGGAAGTGCTGGATGATTTGGTCCAAGAAGCGTTCGACCGGAAACAAACCGAAGTGCGCGCCCGGCACATCCTCATCTCGTGCGATGAAAACGCCAGCCCGACCGACACGGCGAACGCCTACCGCCGCATCAAGGTCCTGCGCGACCGCATCGCCGACGGCGCGGATTTCGTGTCCGTGGCCCGATCGAAGGGCGGATCCGACGACCCGAGTGCCGTGGAAAACGGTGGAGACCTCGGCTGGTTCACCGCTTTTCAAATGGTCTACCCGTTTGAAAGCGCGGCCTACACCACGCCGGTCGGTGAACTCAGCCCCATCATCCGCACACGTTACGGCTACCACATCCTCCAAGTAACGGGGCGCCGCGAAGCCCGTGGGGAAGTCCATGCCGCCCACATCATGATCCGCACGCCGCAAGGCAAGGACCCCGGCGCGGTGACCCAAGCCCGTCGCCGCATCGAAGAAATCCACCGCATGCTCGAAGAGGGTGCAGATTGGAACGAGATGGCGATGAAGTACAGCGAGGACGTTTCGTCGGCCAGCAAGGGCGGGGAACTTCCGTGGTTTGGCACCGGCAAGATGGTCGAAGCGTTCGAAGACGCCGCCTTCGGCCTCGAAGAAAACGGCGCCATCTCGGCCCCATTCGAAACCGAATACGGTTGGCACATCGTGAAGCGCCTTGAAGCGCGGGACCTGCCCACCTTTGAGGAATCGAAGCGCGAACTGGAAAAGAAAATCAGCCGGGATTCGCGGGCGGAGCGCACGCGCGATTCGTTTTTGGCCAAACTCAAAACGGAATACGCCTACACCGATTCGGAAAAGGAACTCAGCCAACTCGTCCGCGCGGCCGCCCGCGTCGACAGCGCCTTCTACGAAGGCCATCCCCTCCCCTCGACGAGCCACGACAACCAAGTCCTCGTGTCCTTCGCCGGCCAAACCTGGAAGGTCGGGGACTTCATCGCTCACCTGAACACAACGAAAATCCGCAACCCCGAAGCCGGTGCTGCGGCCATCATCGCATCGAATTTCACCGCTTGGACGGAAAGCCTGCTGCTCGATTACGAGGATTCGCAGCTCGAAGCGAAGTACGACGACTTCCGGCTCCTCATCGAAGAATACCACGACGGCATCCTGCTCTTTGAGTTGACGGACCAAGAAGTGTGGTCGAAAGCCGTGCGCGACTCCGCAGGTCTCGAAGCCTTCCACGCGGAAAACGCCGACCGGTTCATGTGGGGTCCGCGGATGGAAATCGGTGTCTACACGTGCGCGAACGACGACGTCTTGAAGACGGTACGGAAAGCGCTGAAAAAAGGACGTGGCAGCCGCGAAGAAATGGCGGAAGCGAACGCGAAGTGGCTGGAGGAGAACGCCTTGGCGCTTCGCATGGAATTCGGCACCTTCGAATCGGGCGAGAACCACTGGGCGGACAGCGTGTTCGCGGCAGCGGTGAACGGCGCGACGGTGCTGGAATTCCCCGCAGGCGACGGCGCCACGGTCGTCGTGAACGTGATCAGCGCACGCGGCCCGGAACCGAAGCCGCTCGAGGCGTGCCGGGGTGCTGCCATCGCCGCCTACCAAGACGAGCTCGAGGCCCGCTGGATCGCCGAACTTCGGGCGAAGTACCCCATCGAGGTCAACACGTTGGTCCTTCACTCTTTGACGGACTGACCGTGAAACCGGCGCACTTGCTGCTGGGGCTGCTCGGCGGCGCCTTGCTGTTCGGCTGCAGCGGGTGGGGAAGCGAGTCGCAAGCCGATGTGCCCGTGGCGGCGCAGGCGTACGACCGCATCCTGAGCTGGAGCGACTTGGAAGGCCAAATCCCGAACGACCTCGACGCCGAAGACAGCACCGCCCTCGCCACCCGCCTCATGGAAGGGTGGCTCCGGGAGCAGGTCATGCTGCACCAGGCGGAACGCGAGTTGGAGGCGGCCGATTTGGACTTCAGCAAGGAACTGGAAGCGTACCGAAATGCCCTCGTCATGCACCGCTTCGAGGAGCGGTATGTGGCGGAGCGGCTGAACGTGGAGGTGACCGAAACGGAGGCGCGCGCGTTCTACGATGCGCAGTCCGCGCTGTTTCCCGTGAACGATTACGTGGTGCGCGCGCGGTTTTTGCACCTGCCGGCGGACGGACGGGATTTGGCCTCGGTCCAAAACCTGTTCCTCTCCATGGACAGCTCCCAGGTGGCAGTGCTCGAGGCCTGGTGCGTGGAAAACGCCGCAGTGTACAGCATCGACCCGGAAATTTGGTGGCTCCTCGACGACCTCGTCCATGAAGTGCCCCTGCAGCTCTACCGCCCGGAACGCCAAATCGCCGACCGCCGCCTCATCTCGTTCGAGCAAGACGGACGCCTGTACTGGCTGCAATTCCTCGAGCACTCCCTCAAGGACGCCCCCGCCCCCTTCGAACTCGTCCGCGAGCGCATCGAAGAACTCATCCTCCACGCCCGCCGAACGGAACTCCTGTCCACCTTGCAGGAACGGCTCCTCGAAAAAGCGCACGCGGAAGGGGCGATCCTGCGGTTGGAACCGCCTTTGCCTTAATTCACATCCCCGTGCGGAAGGCGCGGTGTATCTTCGTGCCCGTGAAAGCCTTTATTTCCTCCATCCGCGCCCTCCTCGTCGTGGGCGCCGTGTTCGCCACGCTGCCCGCGATGGCGACCCTCGACAGCACGGATTTTCAGGTGCTTGACGCCGTGGTCGCGGTGGTCGGAGACG
This sequence comes from uncultured Flavobacteriales bacterium, assembly GCA_965656785.1. Lineage (GTDB taxonomy): Bacteria > Bacteroidota > Bacteroidia > Flavobacteriales_D > Sanyastnellaceae > JALQTD01. The sequence goes on along the minus strand of CBFHLY010000016.1, from coordinate 30,704 downwards.
AGTTCGTGCTGCAATCCGACGTGGAGGCGCAGGCCTTCAGTGCGCGGGCGCAGGGCATGAACGTGGACCGCAAGGCCGAGTGCCGGTTGTTGGAAGATTTGTTGTTCCAAAAACTGCTCGTCCACAACGCGAAGTTGGACAGCTTGGAAGTGACGGAGGCGGAAGTGATGGATGAACTGGATCGGCGTTTGGCCTATTACATTCGGCAATTCGGAAGCCTCGAGGCCTTCGAAAACGAGTACGGACGCAGCGTTGCTCAATGGAAATCGGAATTTGCAGACCCCTTGCGCGAACAGCTGCTCGCCTCGCGGATGCAAGGCAGCATCGACCAGCAAGTCCGTGCGACGCCCGCCGAAGTGCAGCAGGCCTATGCGGAGACCCCGCCGGACAGCCTGCCGCTGATTCCGGAAGCGCTGAGCTACAGCGAAATCGTTCTGCAGCCCGCCATCACCGAGGTGCAACGCGGCCAAACCCGCAGCGCACTCGATTCCATCCGCACGCTCGTCGAGCAAGGCAAGCTCTCCATGACGCTCGCCGCGATGCGCCACTCGGAAGACCCCGGATCGAAATACAAGGGCGGGTGCTACGATGGGATTCGCCGGGGGGAGTTCGTGCCGGAATTCGAGGCGGCGGTGTTCGACACGCCCATCGGTGAGTTGTCGCCGGTGTTTTCGTCGGATTTTGGGTTCCACTTCGTGAAGCCGACCGAGCGCCGGGGCGAAGTGTTCAGCGCCTGCCACGTCCTGATGTCGCCGAAGGTGGATCCCGCTGCGCTCGATGCCCTCGAAGCCGAAATCGACACGTTGGCCGCACAATTGGGACGCGAGATGTGGGATTTTGCGGAAGCCGCGCAGCGGTTCTCCACGCGGGAAGAATCGAAAAACCAGCGCGGACAGGTGGTGAATCCACGGGACGGTTCAACGCGGTTTGGGGTGGACGAAATCGATCCCAACGTGTTCTTCCTGCTCGACAATTTGGCCGAGGGCGCGTGGTCGGAGCCCATTCTGATGGTGGACGAGGACGACAACGGCTACTGGGCGATGTACCGGATGGACCAGCGGTATCCGGCTCACCGGGCGAATCCGAAGGACGACTTCGGTTTGTTCCAATCCCAAGTGGAAGCGGAGCTGCGTGCGGAAAAGATGAACTCCTGGCTGCGCAGCCACATCGCCGAGACCTACGTGCGCATCGACCCGCCTTACGCCACGTGCCCGACGGAACACGATTGGAGCGGCATTTCGGCGAACAACTGATGAAGCTGTCCATCGTCACGGTGGCCTACAACGCAGAAGCGACCATCGCTGCAGCGGTGGCTTCCGTGGTGGGACAACGGCAAACCGGGTTCGAACTGGAGTACATCGTGGTGGACGGCGCGTCCACCGACGGCACCCTGAAGGCGATCGAGCCGTGGACCCAACGCATCGCACACGTCATTTCTGAACCGGACGAAGGGCTGTACGACGCGATGAACAAGGGCTGGCAAGCCGCCACGGGAGATGCCGTGGCCTTCCTGAACAGCGATGACGTGTACGCCGATGACCGGGTGCTGGAGCGCGTGGCTGCGGCCTTCGTTCAGGGAGTGGAAGGCGTCTACGGCGACTTGGTGTACGTGGACGGCGAGCGGGTGACCCGGCGCTGGGTGAGCGGGACGTATGCGCCCGGGGCCTTCCGGCGCGGCTGGATGCCGCCGCATCCGACGTTTTTTGCACGGCGCGCCGCGTTCGAGCGGTGGGGCGGATTTCGGACCGACCTCCGGAGCGCGGCGGACTACGAATTGATGCTCCGGTTCATCCACCGCCACGGCCTCGTCCTCGGCTACGTCCCGCACGTCCTCGTTCGGATGCAGGTGGGCGGAGTGAGCAACGCGAATTGGCGGAACCGCCTGCGAGCAAACCGCGAGGACCGCTCGGCGTGGCGGCTGAATGGGCTGCGCATGCCTCCGTGGACCCCGCTGATGAAACCGTTGAGGAAGTTGGGGCAATTCCTGCCGTGGAACCGCTGAAGCGCGCTAAATTTGAGAACATGAAGTATGCATCGGATAAGGAGGCGCTCGACGCGCTGAAGGCCAAGCACGCGGCGCTGCTCGCGGAGGTGGGCAAGGTGATGGTCGGTCAGGAGCAGGTGATTCGGGAGGTGGTGACCGCGATTTTTGCGGGCGGCCACGTGCTGCTGGTGGGCGTTCCGGGTTTGGCCAAAACCCTGCTGGTCAACACCATCGCTCAAGCCCTGGGCCTCGATTTCAGCCGCATCCAGTTCACTCCGGACCTGATGCCGAGCGACATCGTCGGCTCGGAAATCCTCGACGAAAGCCGCCAATTCAAGTTCGTGAAGGGGCCGCTGTTCGCGAACATCGTGCTCGCTGACGAGATCAATCGGACGCCACCGAAGACGCAATCCGCGCTGCTCGAAGCGATGCAGGAACGCAAGGTGACGGCCGCGGGCCACACCTACACCCTGCCCGCCCCCTTCTTCGTGCTCGCCACGCAGAACCCGATCGAGCAGGAAGGCACCTACCCCCTGCCGGAAGCCCAGCTCGACCGCTTCATGTTCAACACGTGGGTGGACTACCCGAGTTACGAGGAGGAACTGAACGTCGTGCGCGCCACGACGACCGACGCGACCACGGCCGTTCACCCCGTCGTGTCCGGGGAAGAAATCGCGTTCTTCCAGCAGCTCATCCGGAAAATGCCGGTGGCCGACAACGTCCTGGAATACGCCGTCGGCCTCGTCGCAAAAACGCGCCCGGGCCGCGAACGCGCCACCGACGTGGTGAACCGGTTCCTCTCTTGGGGCGCTGGCCCGCGGGCGTCCCAGTACCTCATCATCGGCGCGAAGGTCAACGCCGCGCTCAACGGCAAGTACAGCCCCGACATCGATGACGTCAAGGCGGTCGCCACCCCCATCTTGCGGCACCGCATCGTCCGGAACTACAAGGCAGAAGCCGAAGGCCAAAGCGTCGAAGCCATCATCGCCGGCTTGCTCTGACCTGAAGGCCGACCGTGGTTGCAATCGGAGGAATGCTTAACTTCCCTTCGATGATGAACCGCATTGCTTGGCTCGGAACCAGCCTGTTGCTGATCACAGCAGGGTGCAAACCGGAGGTCTTCACCTTCGAGGACAATCCCGTTCCGGGCTATTCGGGCATCCCGACGGTCCTGGTGAACAACTACGTCAACCGGGCGTACATCGACGGCATCGGCCGGGAGCCGACCGACGCCGAGTTGGACGAAGCGGTGGCTTTCCTCGAAACGGAGGGTTTGGTGATGGACGCGCGGCAGGCCGTGCTCGACTCGCTGCTGCGCGGGAGCGCGCCGACGATGGGCACCACGTTCCGGGGTGCCTATTTCGACAAGCTGTACAGCGATTTGAAGTCCCGGTTCATCGACGGGGCCTCGGAGGGCATCCTCCAGCAGTACCGCGGGAATTTGTTGTTCGCGGCCTACAACGACTCGCTGGGCGGGGATTTGCTGGGCTACGCGCTCAACACGGAGCGCGCGCAGCGGCTGGAGAACGTGATGCTCATCCGGACGCAGTTGCCACTGGACTCGATCGATTTGCGCGAGGCGACGTGGCGTTTGGCCTACAACGCCGTGTATGACCAAATCAACATGAACTCCTTCAACTTCATCAACGCGACGTTCGATGACTTTTTCCAGCGCTTCCCGACGGCGGCGGAGTTCGATGCGGCATATCCGAGCATAGAATCGAACCTCGGGAGCAGCCTGATGGGGCAACCGATTGCGGACAAACCGAGTTACTTGAGTGTGCTGACTTCCAATGCGGAATGGGACGAAGGGACGGTCCGGTGGGCCTACCGTTCGCTCCTGAGCCGGGAGCCGTCGGACGCGGAGTTGGTCGAGGGGTTGGCGGCGTTGGGCGTGGAATTGGATTTGGCGCGCGTGTACACCACCATCATGAAGACCGATGAATATGCAGGGTTCGATTAAGCTCCTGGCCGCCGTGGCGGTGATTGCGTTGGCGGCGTGCGAGCGGCCGACGGAGGCGCATTACGTCCTCGAGGATTATGGCGTGGAAGCGGCGAGCGCGGGGAAGGATCGGGCCAAATCCCCCGAGCAGTGGGTATCCATCGTCTACACCAACCTCTTCCAAACCGGCCTCCCCGCGAACGACCAGTTCGACATCGCCGAGGTCTTCGAATCCATCGGCGACCAAGACGTGGCCCGCGAGGTCATCCTGAGCAACTTTTTCAACGAGGACGGCGTGATGTTGCCCTCGGCGGCGGAGATGCACGCGAATCCGGATGCCTTCATCGAGGAGACGTACATCCGGTTTTTTGTGCGGCAGCCGACCACCGCGGAGCGGACGTTCATGCGGGGGTTTCTCGCGGACAACCCGGAGCTGACGCCGGAGTTGGTGTACTTGGCGTTTGGCTTGTCGGAAGAATACCAATACTACTGAGATGGCAGCGACAAACAACGTAAACCGCCGGGAATTTCTGAAGAAGGCGGGACTGGGCGCGGCCGGATTGGCGGTGGCGCCGTACATCTTGCCGAGCGGGCGGTTGTTCGCGCCGACAGGCATGCGGTCGAGCGAGCACGTGGTGATGGTGGCCTTTGCGGGCGGGGTGCGGCAGCAGGAATCGATTTTGCAGCGGTACGTGGAGGACAGCCAGGGCGAGCCCTATCCGGGGAACATCCTGTTCAACATGCTGAGCGGCGAGTCGCCCGTGGCGAAGATCGTCTTCGGCACCGGCAACAACGGGAACACGCCGATTCCGGCCATCCTCAACACGCCGCTCGACCAGCAAGGCACGGTCTTTCGGGAAGTGCAGGCGCTGAGCGCGGGCCACTACGGCGGGCTGAACTCGCTGGTGCAAGGGAGCACCGTGACGACGCAGGGGCTGAAGCAGCGCCCGGTGAACCCGACGATTTTTGAGTACTTGCGGCGGCACGGGGGGTATGGGGCGACGGATGTTTGGTTCGTGGGAAACGGCATCGGCGGCTCCACGCCCCTGCTGACCCAAAGCGCCCACCCCGACTACGGCGCGAACTACGGCGGCAACTTCTTCGCGCCCACCGTGACCTTCGGCAGCGCAGGCCAAACCTACCTCGCCGACGCGAAAATCTACCACCCCGAATACGAGCTCGCACCGATGAACCGGCTGCGGACCTTCCTCGACTTGCAATTCCAGTCCCTCCTCGGCCAACAAGGAGCGGGCGGCCTCGGCAACAGCCAGGAAGAACGCGAGGACATCAAGGCCTTCATGGAAGCGATGTACGAAAAGGTCGAAAACGGCACCCTGCCCCTCCCACCGGTCACCGACAACGGCGACCTCCTGACCGTGGCATTCGCCGTCGAAGTGCTGAAGTGGTTCAAGCCCAACTTCCTGATGGTCAACCTCGGGGCGGTGGACCAATGCCACTCGAACTTCAGCGGATACCTCGCCGCGCTCCACCGGGCGGACCACGCCGTGGGCTACCTGTGGAACGAAATCCAAACCAACATCCCGGGCATGGCGGGCACCACGACCCTCTTGACCACCCCGGAATGCGGGCGCAACCTCAACCCGAACAACATCATCGACTCGAACGAATGGCGGGCGTACGACCACAGCGACGCGAACTCGATGCGGGTTTGGACGCAGCTCGTGGGGCCGGACATTCCGGCGAACCATTCGGTCGGAAGCGAAGGCAATCCGGTGGGGCTCGTGAGCGACACGATGCTGACGGTGGCGGACTTGCTGGGCGTGAAACCGGAGGTCTTGAGCGCGGGGATGCTGGCGCCAGGGACCCAAAGCCTGCTCGAACAGCTATGAGGGGGTTCGTCGCTTTGCTGGTCGTTTTCGCGCTGGGCTGCAAGCCGGAGCCGCCGGAGAACCCGTACGACGAGGCGGGTTCGGTGGTGGGCATCATCGACGGCGAGTCGCCGCTGGTGGAGGGGTCGTTCGTTTGGCTTCACGAAAAGGTGTTCCAACCGACGTGTGCGAACTCTGGATGCCACGACGGGACCTTCGAGCCGCACTTCAGCACGGTGGGTTCGGCCTACAATTCGCTGGTGAACCACCCGGTCATCGCGAACGACGCGGCCGTGGGCTTCTCGGCGCGCGTGGTGCCGGGCGACCCGGCAGCCTCGTGGCTGATGACGCGGCTGACCGAGGACGTGCCCAACACGTCCGGGATGATGCCGCTTTCGCTGGAACCCGGGTCCGACTGGCCCGCGAACCGTCCCGCCTACCTCGACGCCCTCGAGGCGTGGATCGAAGCGGGCGCGCCCGATTTGAACGGCAACCTGCCCGTCACAGCCAACCTCGCGCCCCAAGTCAGCGGCTTCGGCGGCTTCCCAGCGGGCACCTTGCAAGACCCGTACTACCGCGATCCCGATGCGAATTACCAACTCGTGGTCGAAGCCGCGCCCATTGACCTGTGGTTCGCGGTGAGCGACGATTCGACGGCCGTGGAGGACTTGCAGGTGGGGTTGCGGATGGCGGAAACGCTCGCGGACCTCGACCTCGCCATGCCCGCAGCCGCCGACTCCCCGTTGACGTTTGAGGCGGCGGATTTTGCCGGCGGCATGAGCACGTACGGGCACCGGGTGATGGTGGATTTGTCTGGAGCCGCATCAGGGTCTACGTTCTACTTGCGCCTCGACATCAGCGACGGTGTGAACGCGTTGGAAGTGCCCGCTGCGGGTGCCCAACCTTATTTCTTCCCCCTTTATTCCCTGTACATCCCATGAGGTGGTGGCCTGCCCTGTTGCTATTTCTTGCTTGCAAGGAAACCGTGGTGCCTGAGGCGCCGGAACTCAGTTTGGTCAGCGTGAACCCGACCACGGTCACGGCGCATGCCCAACCCGTCGAGGTGGTGCTGCATTACCGCGATGCGCAAGGCGACATCGGGGAGGCGGATGCGGACGCCTACAGCCTGTGGATGCGCGATGCCCGGCTCACCGCGGACGACGGGTTTCACTTGCCGCCGATGACGCCGGTCGACCCCAACGGCGGTTACCTCGAGCTCGACATTTCGGGGGACCTCGTGGTCCAAGTGCCGCCGCTTTTCCTCCTCGAAGAAGGCCCGTTCGAAACGACCACGCTGACGTTTTTCTTGGAAGATCGGGCGGGGAACCGCTCGCCATCTGTGGTCACGGGCACCCTCACCATTCAAGACACCGTGCAATGAAGTGGATTTGGGCGGTGTTGATGCTGGGGTGGCTCGGGGCGCATGCCCAAGAGGAGTACACGGTGGCGGACGGAAGTTCGACGGAGTGCACGGGCATGTTGACGGACACGGGCGGCGCAGGGGACGATTACAGCGGCGAGGAGTTTTTCGTGTTCACGGTGGAATTGGGCGTCCCGATCCACATCACGTTCTTGTCGGATGTGTGCTTGGAGAGCCCGTTTGACGTGCTGGAAGTGTACGATGGGCCGCCGGCCACGGGCGTGCTCCTGGGCCAAATCACCGGCATCGACTACACCCCCGCCCCCCTCCTGGCCACCTCCGGCTTGGCGACCTTCATCTTCCAAAGCGACGTGAGCGTGAATTACTGCGGGTTCGAGTTGCTTTGGGAAGGCGACGCGCCTCCGCCGACGGCGCCGACGCTGACGGCGGACGAACCGGCGTGCGGAGACTTGGGGCTGACGTGGCACATCAATCCGTCGGTGCCGTGCGCGGCGTTCATTCCGGACTCAGTTGTGGTTTCGGGCGGCGTCGCGGTCGGAGCGGCCGAACCCGTGTGCGAGGGCGACAGCGCGACGGGGTTCTTCCTGCCGTTCGTGGACGGGCCGCTCGAGGCGAATTGCACGTGGGACGTGACGTGGGGACTGGGGTTGACCGATGCGTGCGATTCGACGCACGTGTTCGAAGTGACGGGCAACGTGCTCGGGTCGGATTGCGCAGCGTCCGGGGAGTGGCTCGATCCGGTTTCGGCGGTTTGTGAAGGGGCGTGCGACACGTTGTGGTGGGCGCCGACGGGGTGCTTCGGGGCGAGTTGGGTGTGGACGGTGACGGCCGGGGGCACGGTGGTGGACACGCCGGATTCGGCTGGGATCGTGGTGTGCCCGGAGGAGCTTGTGACCGTGACGTTGGTGGCGACCGAGGATTCGACCGGGGCGGTGACGGCGTTCAGTTGGGAGGTCGGTGTGGAGGAGGTGACGTTGCTCACGGAACTGCCGCCGGCGCTCTGTGCTTCGGATCCGGTGGAACTGCTGGCCGTACCGGAAGGCGGGACGTGGTCGGGGGATGCCGTGCAAAGTGGCGGGTCGTGGTGGCTGGATGTTTCGGGAGGGCTGGCTGAGGTGACGTACACGTCGCCGCTCGGGTGCGCGCTGGACACCGCCACGCAGGTTGTGTTCGTAGACGCGGGGGGGCCGTACGCTTCGTGCTTCGGGGCGCCGCCGTTTGAAGTCGATGGGACGGATGGGGTTTGGAGTGGGGCGGTGATTTCGCCGGGGGGGACCGTCATCACCGCGCTTACGGGGACGCACGAGCTGGTGCTGACATACGCGGGGTGCGCGGACACGACGTTCGTTGAGATCGTGGAGGAGTTGCCGGCGATTGCGTTGGGATCGGTGTGCGCGAACGGTGAGGAGGTGGTGTTGCCGGTGGTGGCGGAGGCGGGGGTTTGGACGGGGCCGGGGTTGGTGGCGGGCGGGACGGCGTTCGATCCGTCGTGGGTGCCGGTGGGGGTGGCGGAATGGGCGTGTGAGCTGACGGGGTGTGCGCAGCCGGCCGTGGGGGAAGTGCTGGCCATTGAGGCTGCGCCCGATGCGACGGCTTGTCCGGCGGGGGATTTGGTGGAATTGGTGGGGGCAGCGCCGGCCGGTGGGGTTTGGAGCGGGCCGGGGGTGAGCACGACGGGGTGGTTCGATCCCGCGGTTGCGGGGGCGGGCGAGGTGACGTTGACGTATGCTGCGCCAAATGGGTGCGTGGCGGAAACGGTGGTGGTGAACGAGACGACTTCGGTGGCGCTGGACAGCCTGGCGACGTGCGGGACGGCGAGCCCGGTGGAGCTGGTGGGGCTGCCCGCGTGCGGGGTTTGGAGCGGACCGGGGGTGAGCGCCGAGGGGTGCGTGGCGGCGTTCGACCCGGCAATTGCGGGCCCGGGGGAGTACACGGTAACGTACGCCCTCAACGGGTGCTCGGCGGAACTGGCGGTAGTGGTGTGGCCGGGTAGTGTGGCGATTCCGGAGGTCGCGGTGTGCAGCACGACGGCGCCGGTGGAGTTGGCGCCCGATGATTTGCTGGAAGGCGGGGTTTGGGAAGGGGTCGGCGTGGAGCCCGTCACCGGGGTGTTCACGCCGAGCGAAGGGTTGCCTTCCGGGGCGGTGACGTATGTGGCGCCGGGGGGCTGCATCAGTTCGGCGGTGCTGCAATCGGAACCGTGGCAGCAGGTCGAACCTGTGGGGGGCGTCGTGGACACGTTGTGCGCGGGGACGGTGTTCGACCCGGAATGGTCCACGGGAGAGGCCACGTGGACGTGGGCGGGCGAACCGGGTGCTGCGGTGTTGGTGGACACCTTGGTGCCCGGCGCTTATGAGGTGGAAGCCGTTTGGACCGGAACCTTCTGCACGAGTGACACGGCATTTGAAGTCGTCATTCCGGAGCCCCTTGAAGCCACGGTGAGCGTGGCGGACGACTTGATTTGTGCGGGCGAAATGGCCGAAGTGGCCTACGGAGCGGTGGGTGGCAATCCAGCGGTGCACAGTTGGGAGCTGACGGCTCCGCTGCCCTGGGTGCCCGATTCGAGCATGTGGTGGGTGGCTGAAGTGAGCGATGGGTGCGGGATTCCGGATGCGGATTCCGTTTGGGTCAACGTCATTCAAGCCGATGGTTTGCAACTGAGTACACCGGACACCGCCTGCTTTGAAGGAGCGGCAGAGGTCCTCGGGTGGATCCTGCCGGAGGCACCGTGGGAATTGACGTGGGATACCACGGCGGTCGTGCCCGATGATGCGGCGAACGACACGACGTGGTGGGTGCTGGACGCGGCAGCAGGCAGTTCGGTGCCGTGGACGGTGACGTGGCCCGAGGAGGGCTGCACCGGGAGCGGCGTGTTCGTGGTACCCGGGCATCCGGAGGTCACGGCGGACGTGAATTGGCCGGCGGATTGCGTGCCGTGGGATGCGCTGCCCGTTGGGCTCGCGATTGAGGGCGGGGGGGCGACGGACGTGGAATGGTGGGTCCGGGAGCCGGGGACGGGCGTGGTTTTGGACCAAATCCAAGGGGAAACTGCCCTCTGGAATCCGCAACTTCCAGGCGAAGTGCTGGTGCAAGTCACGGCGAGCATCGACGGCGATTGCGCGGTCAGCGCGTCGAACACCGTGTGCGTGCTCTCGCCGCAACAGTGGTTCCTTGCGGACCGGTTTTCGCCGAACGGCGACGGCCTCAACGAGCACCTGGGCGTTCGGGGCCACCCGATGGACGCGTTCCGCATGCGCATCCTCAATCGCTGGGGCGAACTCGTCGCTGACCTGAACGCTCCGCAACCCGGTTGGGACGGGCAGTTCCGGGGAAGCCCCGCCCCCACCGGCGTCTACGTCGTGCAACTCGAAATGACCTTCACCGACGGCTCGACCGTCACAACCGAACGCCATGTCACGCTGGTTCGCTAACGTCCTCCTGCTGCTTGTCGCCGCCTCAGCGACTGCGCAAGACGCCCCGAGCTACTTGCTCCCGGGAAGGCTGGGCGCGGGAGCCACGCTTTGGGCCCACGACGCCGTCGTCGGCAAATGGCACAGCCAATCCACCGGCCTCGTCGACGTGCAATACGCCTCCGTGACCCTGCTCAGCGGCGCGGTCTGCACCACGAATCGCCTCGCCGGCAGTTGGACCCTCACCGACGCCGGCCTCAACACCCTCCTCGGCCGGCGGGGAGGTGGCCGCGGAACCTGGACGCTCATGGGCCAAATCGAAGACCACAACGAAGCCGATGTCCTCCAACGCACCCGCCTGACCTTCGCACTCGGCCGGTCCGTTGAGCTCAATCCGAGCTGGGAATTGCGGCTCGCGCTGCACGGCGGCAAGGGGTGGCGACGGTGGATGGCGGACGGGATTTGGGACAGCCAATACCTGGCGAACCCCGTCGATCCGGCCAGTGCAGCGTCCGGAGAAATCGAGCTCACCGACTCCCGATCCTACTTCGAAGGCGGCTTCGAACTCGGCCTGAACGGCGCCCACTCGCGACTCGCCTACCGGTGGCTCCACCTGCCCTCGAACCAAAGCCTCCTCGGCCACGACGGCGCCCTCGACCCCTACACCGTGCGCCATTCCTTCCTCGCCACCACCCGCCACGAAGTACAGCAGGACCTCGAAGCCACGGGCTGGGCGGCGTTCGAAACGCAAGGCGGAGCCCGCCTCTTGACGCTGGGAGCCGCGGCGGCCTGGTCCTTCGGCGAGGACAGCCAATTCACCGGGCACCTCGCTGCGACGGTCGTGAGCGCGGGGTTGGTTTACCGTTCCACGGGCCACCTGAGTCCGCTCGTGCACGTGGCGTGGAAGCGCCGGTGGATCGTTTGGCTCGCGCCCGATGTGGCCGTTGGGTCACCTGACGGACGGGCGGCTTCGGGCGGAATGCAGTTGGGCCTGAGGGCCCGAATTGGCTGATAAAAGTCAAATTCCACGCACTGAACCTCGGATATTTAGCGGCATTTCTCTATTTTAGACCTCCTTCCAGCGGGAGGGCTTAACCAACCACACCACACCATGTCCTGTTGCCATCATACGCACGGCCTCGGCCGCCTGCTTGCTGTTTTCGTTTCCGCGCTGCTGCTCACTTTGGGTTCCCTCCAAGGCCAAATGACCGGCATCACCGTCGAAGCCATCGCCGACCACGACACCACCGGCATCGCGGTGCTCGCAGGACATAAAACCTACCGATTCTACGCGGAGTTCACGAATCCGACCGACAAGGTGTCCGCGGTCTATGGTGACGCCAGCGCTCCCCTCACGCTCTCCTCCACCAACGGCTTTTACAACGCCATGTTCGGGGGAGATTTTGCGATGGAAGTGAATGCGTCGCTCTTCTCGTTTTTCTTCGAAACGCGGTACGACAGCTGGTTCACCATCGGGTTTGCCCCCGGGGACGCTCCGATGAGCAACTTGACGGCGGTGGGGTTGGCTGCGGAACTGAACAACTTCAATGTGAATGGCCAAATCGACCTCGGCGATGCCATCGGCGGCAGCTACTTCACAACGGATGACCCCCACGCCATCGCGGGCGATGACCTCAAGGTTCTGCTCGGGCAACTGACCACGGACGGCACCTTCACGGGCGCCTTCAACGTCCAGGTCTTCGTCAACGGGAGCGCAGCCAACGAGCAACTCGCCGAAGCGGTGGTGTTCACGAACGCGGAAAGCGTGGGCACGGGATGCACGGATCCCGAAGCTGTGAATTACGACGCGGCAGCCGTCCTGGACGACGGTTCGTGCACGTACCCGTGTGCCTTGGCGGTTTCCGCCGAGCCGACTCCGGCTACGTGTCCGGGGGGAGGCGATGGTGCGGTGACGCTCTCGGTGACGGGTCAGCAGTACGAGGTGTTCTTCGGAATTGACGGGAGCGAACCGACGCAGTTGCTGGATGCGTTCATCGACCTGACCGCGGGGGAACACACCGTGGTGGCGGTGGATGGATTGGGGTGCGCGGACACGGTGGCCTTCACGGTGGAATCGCCCGAAGCGTATGCCTTGGAGGCGACTTCGGTGGCGGCGGTGTGCGACGGTCCGGGGGGAGCGGTTACGGTTTTGGCCAGTGGCGGCACGGCCCCCTTCACGTACACGCTGAACGGTGTGACGAACACGCACGGCGCCTTTGCATACGTGAATGCCGGTCCGCAAGAAGTGACCCTGACCGATGGCGCAGGCTGCACGGCCACGCTGCCCATCGAGGTCGTCGGCATTTCGCAGGCCACGGCGGAAGTGCTTGCTTCCCCCTCCTGCACGGAACCGGCTGCCGGCGAAGTCGCTCTGTTGCTCAATGGAAACCCGCCGCTCGAGGTGGAATGGCTCGTTGTGGCGGAAGGCAGCGCCTTGGAAGTGGACGCAGCGGGCATTGCGGCGGGGCTGGCGGAAGGCGCTTTCACAGCGGTGCTCTCGGCGAACACGTGTTCCGATACGGTTTCTTGGGAGCTGGCTTTGGACACGAGCTTCGATGGATTCAGCGCGGTGGTGACGGGTGCCTCGTGCGCGGGAGTGGCCGATGGATTGGTCACGTTCGACGGGCCGGATGCGTCGTGGGAGGTGGCTTGGGCGGGCGGAGCTGAGGCGTGGTCTCCGGAGGGGATCACGGGATTGGCGGGGGGCGATTATGCGTTCACGGTGTCGCGCGGCGATGGGTGCGCGTTCGACGTGGACGTGACGGTGGAGGAGCCGACGGCGTTGGTGTGGTCGGTGTCTTCGACGAATCCGGTGTGCGATGGGGATGCGACGGGGGCGATTGCTGCTTCGGTATCGGGGGGAACGGCGCCTTGGACGTGGTCGATCAATGGGAGCGAGCCGGTGGAGTTTGCGGGCGCGGAGGAATTGATGAACCTGAATCCGGGCACGTATTCCCTGGAGGTGACGGATGCGAACGGCTGCACGGCGCACGACGTTTCGGTCATTTCATGGCCGGCTGCGGTGCCCGAGCCGGAAGTGATGGTGGTGGCGCCCACGTCGTATGCCAACGGCAGCGCGACCGTTCTCGTGGATCCGAGCTTTGGGGTGGAATGGACGGCCGCTTCGGGGGAGGTGTTGGGCAACGACCTGACCCTCGGTGGGTTGGCTGCTGGATCGGTGTACGCCACGGTCACCAATGCGAACGGCTGTTCGAGCACGACGGAAGCGGTGATTCCTTTTGCGGGGTGTGCTGCAATCGGCGCGGATGATTGGCCCCAAAACCCGGAAGGCTGGTACCCCATCGGGGTTTCCACAGCCCTGTTGAACGGCCCGTACAGCGAAGAATGGGTGCTGCAGTTGCCTTCGACGGTGAAGCCGCCGACAGCCGATGTGATGTTGCCGGTGACGGCGTTTTTGCCCACCTCCGTTTCGGGGTTGCCTGAGGGGATTGAAGTGACCGGGGACTTTTCCCAGGCCGTCTCTGTGGACGATGCGTGGTGCATGGAGTTGTCGGGCACAGCGACCGAGGCGGGCACGTATGCCGTGACGGTGACGGGCACGTTCTACCTGGAGTTTTTCGGCTCCGTGTTCTCTGCTCCAGGGTTCAGCTTCGTGAAGGCGATGGTGGTATCGCCGGAGGTTGACGTCGCGCCTGTGGCGGGTTGCACGTACGTTTGGGCTTCCAATTTCAACCCCAATGCGAACGTGGACGACGGCTCATGCGCGGTCGTCGGATGCCTCGAACCCGGTGCGTGCAATTACCAGCCGCTTGCCACACTCGCAGCGGCCTGCGATTACAGCTGCCTCGGTTGCACTTACCCGGATGCCGAGAACTTCGACGCGGCCGCCACGCAAGACGATGGCTCGTGCACATTCCCCGATGGCGGAACGCTGACCACGTGCATGTGGGACGGCGATGGCAACGCGTACATTAACTCGAACGACCTCCTGTTGTTCTTGGGGCAGTACGATACGCCGTGTGAGTGATTTGGACGACTCTGTAGGTAATGCCTTACAGTTGGAAGCACGTTGCACGCAATTGAGCCATAACTCGGTCATGCCTTATGTGAGAAAAAATGAGCTCCGTTGATTTGAACTTCGACACAATGCCACGCATTTCACACGATTGTGATTTTCCTTCAGTCAGCGACGGACTAACTTCCGCACATGCCGAAGTATCGCCCTCAAGGCCATCCCCGATTCAATCGTGGTCAGCGTTTCCTTCGTTGGATTCTCAACCGCCTGATCGTGTTCTTCCCGCCGAAGCGATAGAACCTCGCCACAACGCCCGAAAAGATTCCCCTACAGAACGAATTGCACTTTCCCCCGAAAACCAGCGAGTCAGCATAGCCTGAGCGTCCCGTTCGAATTTCGGAATGATGTTGAAGCATCATGGACCCAACTGCCTCCTCAAATAAGGAATAGCTCATCCGACTGGCACTTCGCCCAGCACGTTCACCGTCGCGGTTTGCTCACTTGAAAAGCCCCACGTGTGCGCGTTTTTCAAATCAACTGGACTTGAAAAACGAGATGGATTCCGGGTGCTGAGCGTGGCGCAGTGCGGTCGAGCTCGGAGCGAACGAAATGGACCTGAATCCGTTCCATAATGCGGTGTTCACCGCATTCAACCACGTCTTAACCGGTTTTTCAAGCAATTTGCCCCAAATGCCGTCATCGAAGATGCTTCAAATCCGGTTCATTTTTGATTGTCGGAAAGGCGATGCCCACGCATTGAAGACCAATCTGATCACTGCACGGCGGCACCGTCTCCGTGACCTTGAATCCGAAGAGGCTCAAATCGAAACAATGTGGTTTCAACAACGTATGATGTCAAAAACAACGTGAATCCATGGCAACTCGAACAACAATCGTCATTTCGCCGCGTGAACGCTTTTCGAGCATCATCGCGTCCCTCGATTCCCTTTTTGCAACAATCCCCGATGAGGTACGGGTGATTGTGGTGGAAGGGGGCAGCCCCGAATCAGTGAAGGCAAAGCTCCGTGAACGGCAAGCTCGTCGAGCTTTTGAGTGGATCAGTTTTGATTACATGATCACCCCAAACGAAGCGCGCAACATTGGTGGACACCTTGCGGAAACGGAGTTCATCGTCTTCGCAGACAACGACATCGCGTACCAGCCACATTGGTTGGAGCGGCTGGAAGCCAATGCGGATTTACACGGTAGCGATGCCGTTGCACCCCTGATTTTCATCGGCCCCTCGTCGGAAAAGCTCATCCACCATGCCGGCGGAACGTTGGTCCTCGAAAACCGCGGAGGCAAGACCATTCTTCGGGAAAAGCACCGGTTGATGAACAAGCCATTTGCTGAGGTGGAAGCCGAGTTAGCTCAGCATACGCTGATAAAAAATGAGGTCTGCGAATTCCATCTAACGTTCATGCGGCGGGAGTTCTTCAACCTTCTGGGTGGGTTCGACGAGCGCTTAATCACACGCGAACAAATGGATTTTGGATTGCGAATCAAAGATTTAGAAGCCAAGATTACCTTCGAAAAAGATGCGCACGTAACGTACATGGCCTTTGAACCGTTCGACCCTGTAGATTTGGACTACCACCTGTTCAGGTGGTCCGATGAACGGGCAGTGGAAAGCATTGAAGTGTTCGAAGACACCTGGGGAATTCCATTGAACCACAAGGCGATTCGCTATCATTGGATTGAACAGCATCGCGACCGGGCTTGGGCATCGGCCAATCCCAAAGCAAGAGCCTTGGGACGTCACCTTTATCGGAAACTGTTCGCCAACAAGGCCGAAAAGGAGAAAAACCATAAAAATGAAGCTTTGCGCCCTCAGAAACCGCCTTTTGTGCCGGTGCGCCCCACCCGCTCTGCGAAGGCACTTTTCGGGTTGTCATGAATGCGCAACCCGAAGTTCGCATCACGGCAGGAATGGCAACGATGCCGAGCCGGGCGTATACTGCACAATGGGCCATTCGATCCATTTTGCGTCAGGTTGACGTGCTGTACTTGTACCTCGATGGGTTCGATGAAGTACCGAAGTTTGCCCGTCAACCGAACATTGAAATCCTTCGAAGCCAAGAATTTCCAGGGCTTCATGCAAATGGCAAGCTCCTCGGGTTGCATTTGGATCAACAGGCAACGCACTTCGTGACCTGCGACGACGACTATTGGTACCCTTCGAATTTCGTACGACGCTTAACGGAGGAGCTCCATGACTTGAAGGGCGGCGCGGTGGTCGGAGTCCACGGGTCCAAGCTCAAGTCGCCATTTTATTCGTATACCCAAAGTAGAAAGGTGTTCACCGCCTGGAAAGGGTTGGATCAAACGAGAAACGTGGACGTCGTAGCCACCTGCGGAACGATGCACCTCACCCAAGACCTCCGGTTTGATGTGCGCGATTGGTTGGCAACCAATCAAGTGGATTTGCACTTCGCGCAGGAAATGTTGGCGCGTGGAATTGAAGGGCACGTAATCAAACGCCCGCTTTTTTGGCTAAAACCACTCGGCATGAACCAACCCGATAGCATTTTCACCAAGTTGAGACGAGACGATAGCCGCCAAACACAACTTGCCAAGCAACTTTTCAACCTTTAATGAAATGGCTGTGCTCACCTTAATCATCACTACCTTCAACCGGCCGAAATTGGCCCTCAATGCCGTGCAATCGGCCTGTCGATCTTCATCGTTCGGTGAGGTGGTCGTTATCGATGACGCCACACCTATTCTACCAGCTGGTTGGAAGGATGCAGTCGAAGCCATCGATCCACGCGTTCGCGTTTACCAGCTCCCTGAGAACGGAGGCTGCTCGGCCGCTCGAAACGAGGGCATTCGCATCATGAGCGGAACTCATTTCATGATCTTAGACGATGATGACAGCTTGGTACCATCGGGGGTGGATCGGCTCTGGTCCAAGGCGCGACGGAATTCAGAGGAGGTCTGGGTGGGAATGTTGAAGACGGAAGTGAATGGTAAAATTTTCGGTAGAAGGTGGCCCGCTTCAACCCGAAAAGGAGAAGTTTGGGGACTTGACGAACACCGGTTGAACGGAAAATTTTTCAATTGGCATGTGAAGCAGTCTGCAATCATCCCCAAACAATTGGTGGAGCAAATCGGGCTGTTTGACCCCCAGTTTCACATCCGGCAGTGGACAGAGATGTTTTATCGACTCAGTCAGATCGCGCCGGTGCGCCGGATTTTCTCGACTGTGTACCTTTTAAATCGCGACGAGGGACTCGACCGGCTCACGGGGCATCGCACCGAGCGAGTTGCCGATTACGAAAAACTCCGAGAGAAACACCACGAAATGTTGTCCCAGCGTGAAACACGGCTGCGTTTGTTGCAATCCAATCACGATGATCAAATGAGGAGATAACGCCGGATGCTCATGAAAACGACTCGAAACCAACACCTCATTGTCATCGCGTTGAAGCGCAGCGGCAACAACGCAATCAAAGACTGGCTATTACGAAATCGGTTGTTCGCTGTCCAGGGAAATGTGCGACTGAAACACATCGGAAAGCGCCGTCCCCCGAACGCAAAAGAACGAAGCATTGTGCCTTGGCCACTGGATTTTTCTGCGCTCAAACGTTATGGTTCATTGCGATTTCGCGGGATGTTAATGCTTGGTTTCCCCATGTACATCGGTTTGGAAGATCAAGGTTGGGTTGCCCCATCGGATCCCGAGAGTCGCCACATCCTCATCGTTCGCAGTTTTGAGAACGTCTTCGCCAGTCGCTTTGAACGATCGAAAACCGGGCATGCTGCTTATGCCGGACAATTGGGCAAGCAATTGACACAACAAGTTGCCTGGTGGTGCAACCATGTGGAAGTCATGGATGCGCACACGGATTCCCGCGGCCTCCCAATCGCAGGAGCTCAAATCGTACCCATTTATTATGATCGCTGGCTATCGGATGCGAATTATCGGATTCAACTCGGTAAGATGCTGGATGTTTCCCGGCCGGAGCAGCTGCCCCATGCCCGGGGAAAGGGAGGTGGAGGAAGTTCGTTTGACGGTCGCAGCAATTTTCAGGATGCAGGTGAGTACGAAAAATTACTGAAGCGGTCCTCCCTGCTTTCATCGGAGCATGCCGCAGTGCTCGCTCATCATTTAAAGGACCCCAAGGTCATTGCTAGCCGAGAATTACTCTTGCAAAAACACGGCTCTTTTTAGCACAGCCCCCGAAGGGAGCGAAGAACACAATCATTTGAGGGGAAATGAAGCCGTAACGCACCGGTTCGAATTTCGGAATGGTTCATCTCCAAGCTCGAAAAGTTGAATACTCAATCGACCTGTTCGTTTGATGTTGGGTGACCCGAACTCTGGAAGCTTGCATTTTTGAGGGGGCTAACCGTTGGGCATTGGCAATTTCCATACCCTTGATTTTCAGTGAATTTGATTGTTCGGCGATGGCGCACATGGTCGACAAGTTTAACAGTCAAGGCTTGGGCTTCATCCGGAGGGGGGCGACTTCGGGAACACGTCGAGCGGGCGACGGCCAATTTGGCCTTGAAACTGACTGACGATCAATCGGCCACCATCAATAACATCGGCTCATCGTGCACAACAGCGCCTAACGGGCTGCCAAGGATGCCATCGACCCGGACAAAGGCATTGAAATGGCGCGGAAGTTGGTTCAACAACGGAACTGACGAAGGACAAGGTGGCCCACCATGGCCACAAGAAGCCTCTCATCATCCCAGGCAAAGCCCCGTTCGGGAGTGCGAAGAAAAACCTCCCGAGCCGTTTGGTGGTGTCTTTTTCCGCCAAATCGCTGACTTCGTTGCATCGTTTCAACGAACGAAAACGCCAATTATCGTCCTTGAAGACGAAAATTGAGATTTTCGTTTAAAAAGGCGATATTTAGGCCATGAACCAGGAATTTTCTTTGGGTGTCTTGACCGGGGACATCATCGGATCCCGCAAGGCGGACCCTGAACGGTGGCTTTCCTCGTTGAAGCGCTCCTTGGCGGAATGGGGAGTTGAACCGCACGATTGGGAGCTTTATCGAGGTGATCAATTTACGTGCGCCGTCCCTGCAGCTTCGGCATTGCAAGCCGCTGCGTCCATTCAAGCGACCGTGCTGGCCGAGTCAGGAGTTTTAGTGCGCATCGGAGTGGGCATCGGATCGTTGACGTACCGAAGCGACCGCGCCACGGAATCCCAAGGAACTGCATTTGAGCGATCCGGCGAAGCCTTTGACAGCCGGAAGCGCTCCCCATTGAAAATGCTCACGAGCAATCCGGAAATGAATGCTGAGTGGGGCGTCATTCTCGGCTTTGCTGGCCGGGTCTTGGAAGGGTGGACGGAATCCGCTGCTGCCGCTGTCGCCGTTGCGTTGCATCACCCCGAAGCCTCGCAAGGGGAATGGGCCGAGCGGCTCGGGAAGTCACAGAGCACGGTAAGCGAAGCCCTGAAACGCGCCTCGTTTGACGAAATTTCGGCGATGCTTCGGCATTTTTCGGCCCAAATCGCCTCACAATGAATGCTATCTGGCTCCTGCTCGCCGCACACGTTCTGGGCGATTTCGTCTTCCAAACCACTGCCTCTGTCGCAGAGAAACATGCGAAGCGCCATCGATCGTGGCGATTTTGGCAACACGTGGCCGGACACGGCGTGCTGGCACTCCTGGCTCTGGCCGTCCACGAAAGTTCACTCGCGGTATTGGTTGCCGGGAGTCTGTGGATCCTCGCCACGCACGGCCTCATCGATTGGCTGAAGTTGACTGCCGACCGACGCTTCGGCCCCGATTCTCCTTGGCGATTCCGCAGTTACCTCATCGACCAAGCCCTCCACGTCGCCGCACTGGTCGCACTGAGTCAATTCCTGACCCCTTGGCCCATTGCCCTGCCGTCAGCGGAATCGGTTGCCGCGCTGTTGGCGTTGCTCGTGCTGTCTACTGCGGGCATCGGGTATGGCATCGACTTGTATTTGACCCGGTTTCAAATGCCAACGCAAGACGACGGCGACGGCCTGCCGGGCGCTGGATTTCACATCGGCATGCTGGAACGGCTGCTGGTTGTCGGCTTTGTCCTCCTCGATCTCCCTTCAGGGGTGGGGTTTCTGCTCGCCGCCAAATCCATTTTCCGCTTCGGCGACCTGCAACGTGCCGAATCCAGACAGCTCACCGAATACGTGCTCATCGGCACCCTCCTGAGCATCGGCGGCGCTTACCTCCTCGCTGAGGTCTTCCGCCAAGTGGCCCCACTCCTGCTCGAAACGTGCTGCTAGCGGAGGACTTCAGGATTGTGCGCGACTGGCCATGATCTCCTCGGCAAAGCCGACCAATTCATCCCGCCTTCTGGACAGGGGGAAGCGGGCAAATAGGCCGTCGCTGATTTCTTGCGCGACGTTCGGGTTCGCTCTCCCCCGGTCGTCGGCCCGTTCGATGGCCTGAACCAATTGCTGCACCTCCTTACGGTCGATGATCTCTCCCCATTCATCGATGATGTCTGGAATGCCCGCGACCCGTGACCCGATGGGAATGCACCCGCATGCCATGGCCTCGCACAACGCGTTCGGAAACCCTTCGAACGCAGAAACTTGGAGGTAGAACTGGTGGTCGTTGAATAGGGTGCGGAGCTGGGTTTGGTCCACGTTTCCCTGAACCTTTAGGTTATCTGGAACGTCGAACCCCTCTGGGATTTCGCCTACGACCAGGAACTGGCGATGCGGCATGGCCTCTGCCGCCTCAACGATCAAGTCGAACCCCTTGCGAATGGCTGCCTTTGCCCATGAGGCTACAAAGACCGTCAACAAATCGGGCTTGCGGTCTGAAAAAGGGACGTCACACCCCCATTTCTGATCATCAAATCCATAAACGATTTCACGCACCTCCGTTCGAATGCCTGGAATGAACGAGTGGAATCCCTGGTGCTTGTGTTCGACATCAAAATAGGTGTAATCGCTGCGCTCAAGCGAATGGTGCACGGTCGCGATGCCTTGGCAGTTTTTCAACGACACACCGGCACAATACTTCAACATGGGCTTGCGGTAATGTCCGTAATCAATTTCCGGCAAACAAGCGCCATCGGTTCCAATGACAATGACCAGACAGCGCATCGGTAACACCTTTGAAAACAAGGCTGGAAAAAACGACAGGTATCCCGCACTTTGGCACACCCAAAGGGTGTTGCGCCCGCCGTAGCGCAACAACATCCACACTTGACGCAGGATGCTCCAAGCAAATATACTCGCAGACGTTGGGTGGATTTCGCAACGGACCACATCGTAACCCTTGGACTCGAAAATGGCCATGTCACGACGAATGAAACTGGTGTTGATGTCGTAGACCATCACTACGCGTTGCGGCTGTTGGGATGCAGTCATCTTCATGGATGGGGGTAGGTGGAGTTCAGATGAGGCGCTGAAGGACTTCGATCACGCGATCGGTGGCATGGCCATCCCACAGTGGTGGAATGGAGCCGACTTTCGGCGCATCGAGGGCGCTGATGACCTGGGCAACGTCGAAGTCCGGGACGAGTTGGTTCGTGCCAAGATCAACGGTGATGGGGCGTTCGGTGTTGGGGCGAAGGGTGACGCACGGCACTTGGCGAAACGTTGATTCCTCTTGAATCCCGCCGGAGTCCGTGACAATGAATTGGGCTTCGGCGACCAATTTTTGGAAAGCAAAATAATCCAACGGCTCGGTGAGGCGCACATTGGGATGGTGCAACTTTTCCGCCCATCCGAAGCGTTCGAAGTTCGAACGGGTCCTCGGATGAATGGGGAACACCACAGGCATCCGCCGCACAAGTTCTTCGAGCAAGTCCACGATGAAAGCGAGGCCTTGCTCGTTGTCCACTGTCGCTGGGCGGTGCATGGTCAGGAGGTAAAAAGGGTCGCTCTCCGCCAAGTTCAGGTCGTTCAGGATGGAGCTGCGTTGGATTTGACCTTCGAATGCGACCAACGTGTCAATCATCGTATTGCCCACGAAATGGAGGCTGCCATCGGGGTGCAATGCATCCAAGCCCTCCGCCTTCAAGTGCTCAGCGCCAGAGGCCTCGGTAACGAAGTGGTGGCTCGACAACTGATCGACTAGCAAGCGGTTGATTTCCTCGGGCATGGTCCGGTCAAAACTCCGCAGCCCCGCTTCCAAGTGGCCCACCGGAATGTTCGATCGATGAGCGGCCAGCGCACCCGCAAGGGTGCTGTTCACATCCCCGGGCACCAAAACGAAATCGGGCTTGATGCGCTCCATGAGCTCAACGAGTTGAAGCACCATGTTGGCGAATTGCTCAGCCGCAGAACGGCCCTTCAGTTGCAGCACGTAATCCGGGCGCAAGCCAAATTGCTCGAAGAAGACTTCCGACATCTTCCGGTCGTAGTGCTGCCCGGTGTGCACAATGGTCAGCGGGCCCATGCCCGCCTCAGCCGCCCGCTGGCGGAATTGGGTCACCTTGATGAAATTTGGCCGGGTGCCGATGACAATCAATGCATGCATTTCAGTTCCGATCGTTTAATGCAGTTAGGGTCTCAGCCAGCCGCTGGGCCAAGCGGTCCCTTCGGTAATCGTCCGGGTTTACGTGGCCCAACTCAGCGCGGTCGACTGCGACCAATTGGCGCGCAAAACCCTCCTCATCATCCATGCCTGACATGAGAAAACCCCATGAAATAACGAGCCGTTCGAGGTCGCTGTTCAACGCACCACCTACCACGATCGGGCGGCGGGAGGCAATGTACTCAAAGAGCTTACCGGGCAGGGTGCGACGGCCCGTATCGTTGTCGTTCTGAATCAGCACCAATCCGTGGCACTCCGCCATGGCATCTGGAACCTGGTCGTGAGGCAAGTTCCCGCACAAACGGTGCATTCCGTTGGGCAACTGATGCTGCAATTCCGATTGCACTTCCAATGATACGGTTCCATAAAAGTCCACCCGAATCGGGCGGTTTTCGGTGATGCGATTCCAAGCCGCAATCGCTCGCCACAATCCTGGCGCGTTGCGGCTGCCGTACATGGTGCCGAAGAAACCGAGAACGAGTGGCCCCGATGCGGCGGGGTTCCGCTGATCAAAGCCATCCTGAACATCGAAACCGTTGGGAATGAACTGTCCTTTCGTGCCCGCTTCCAAATCCCGCCCCATGAGGGAACGCGCAGCGGAAGGCGAAGTCACGATGAGCTCGTCCGACATGCGTACCACCTCCGCCTCAAGGGATCGATGCCGCGCGCGTGCCCATCGGGTCAATCGAAAATCTTCCAAGTAATCCATATCCGACCAAGGGTCGCGAAAATCCGCTACCCACGGCAACTCGGGATGGGTGCGCTTGATGTTGCGCGCAATGAGGTGGACGGAATGCGGAGGCCCCGTGGACACCATGGCATCGAATGAACGCTCGCGCAGCAGCTTTTTCGCTTTGCGCGTCGCGGGCCCCACCCACCACACGCGTGGATCCGGAATGAACACATTTCCGCGCATCCATTGGATCATCCGCTGGGCCAAACTCGCGCGCTCCTTGCCAGAAGAAGCTCCCATCGTTGGGGCCTCTTTCTTGCCTCGCAGCCCTTCGAGCAGGGCAATCGGCTCAACTATGGGCACTTCCACCACATCCAAATCAGGACTCACTTCTGCCCACAATGCTTCATCCAAAATCGGATAGCTCGCTCCCTTCGGAACGACCACAGTTGCTTGCCATCCTGAGGCGGGAAGGTACTTAACAAACTTCAGCCAGCGCTGAACCCCAGCACCGCCAGAAGGAGGCCAATAGTAGGTGAAAATGATTACCCTCCGCATAAGCTCGCAAGTTAGGTCAGATGCCTCAGCCTGCCTAAAATCGTGAGGCGTTGAAGGTTCCGTTCAAACCAGGAAGCTGCCTTACGATTTCGGTGAGTGCAACTTTGCAGGATTTCCGAACCAAACCTCTCCCTTTCCCACATCGTGTCGCACTTGACTGCACGCGCCGATGGTCGCGTCGTCATCGATCGAAACACCGGGCATGAGGGTCACGTTCGCCCCGATGAGGACCCGATCGCCAATGCTGCCCACCACCTTTTGGTTTCCTTGCGCCAAATCCGGGGTGTCCGTCAAAACAAACCCATACTTGATGGACGCGTGCGAGCCAATTTTCGCGTTCGCAGAAATCGTACACCGGCTTCCGAACGTGGTGTAGTCCCCAATCACCACACCGGACCGAATCTCACAATACGCCGTGAACTTGCAGTTGCTGCCGATGACGGCTCCCTTCCGGACGATGCAGAACGGCCCCACCTCGGTTCCGTCTCCTATTTGGGCACCATCCTCAATATACGCTGTCGGATGTATGATCGCTCCGTTCATGGGTTCATTTTTTTTTCGCAGGCACACCGATGTAAGTCGAACCGGGCGAACCAAGGTCTTTGGTTGCAACGCTCCCCGCTGCGAGAGTCACCTCGTCCGCAATGGAAATGCCCGGTAGCAGGGTCGAATTGCTTCCTATGAAGCACTTCCTCCCGATGAGGGGGCCATCATGCTGACTCCGGTCTTTCATCTCAAATGGCTTGTTGTCGGTAACGCACGTCACGTGCACCCCGACGAATGTTCCTTCGCCAATTCGCATGTTGCCCGCAATGTTCGACTGGGTCATCACCTTAACGCCGCGTTCAATCCACGCATTGAAACTGATGACAGCTCCGGTTCCGATGACGACGTCCTCTGCCAAGTGTACGTTTTCACGAATCAGGCAGTTGTCCGCTAGATAACAATGCGTTCCAACTTCTACTCCGGCATAAATGGTCACCCGATCTCCGACGATCGTGTGCTCTCGGATTACGGTCGCACCCGTGTGGTTTTGAAGAGCGGTCTGGTTCCGGCCACTTGATGGCCCTTTTCCGATGATCGCGTGGCTCCCAATTTTCACACCCTGCTCCAGGGTAACGCCCGAATGGACGATTGAAAACGGCCCGATTTCCACGGATTCATGAACCTGAGCACCGGGGGAAATCAGAACATGAGGGCGATGCGTCATGCTACAAAAATACTCATTTGCACGCTAGGCTAAACGAATGCGCATACCGGAGGCATCGTACAACGGTCAAATTCCCGATATTTGAAGGGGCTGTGCACTTAATCCTGCTGACAACCCTCTTGTCGAAAGGGAAGTCTTCTCCATCGATGCAGGCTCCTCGCGTCAACGATGTGAAGGATTTGACATGAAACCACTCGAATGCAAGCTCAACTGATCACCCTACCTAAAATCTCCGACCCGAGAGGAAACCTGACCTTCATCCAAAAAGGCCACGGACTGCCTTTCGAGCCAAAGCGCGTGTTCTGGACCTTCAATGTTCCATCTGGGGCTTCACGTGGTGGCCATGCTTTTCTCAGGCAAACTGAACTCATCGTGGCAATCAATGGCTCTTTTGACGTGTGCATAAAACACGCCGACGGCACCGTTGAAACGCATTTTTTATACCGCGGAAACCAGGGGATATTGCTGCCCCCGTTGACGTGGCGCTCCATGGAGAATTTTAGTTCCAATGGGATGGGGTTGCATTTATCGGACTCTCGATTTGATGAAGGCGATTACATCCATGATTTTCAAGAGTTCAAAGCCGCAATCCGATGAAGCATTCTTGCAGCAATTCTGTGGATGATGTTCAGTTCATTGCGCTCAACCAAGTTTTCACGGAAGACCAAGGTTCCATCGTTTTCTGCGAAGAAGGGCCTGTGGTCCCTTTTTCTCCAAAGCGCGTCTATTACCTCTACGATATTCCCAACCAGGCTGAACGAGGGGGACATGCGCATCGAGAGTTGCAACAGATTCTGGTCGCCATCTCTGGATCCTTTGACGTGGTGGTCCATGATGGGGCAAAAGAAAAAATCTTTCATCTTAATCAACCAAATCAAGGGCTGCTTTTCCCGCCCGGTCTGTGGAGGGAATTGCGTGGATTTTCGGGAGGGGCAGTGTGCTTAGTCCTTGCTTCTCATGAGTATGAAGAGAGTGATTACATTCGAGACTTTCCCCAGTTTGAAGCTTGGAAGAAGTAATCAACATGGATGAATCGTCGTTTCGAACCCACATGAACAAAGCCTTCGAGCGACTTAATCAAGATTTTCTAACCGAATACTCGGTCGAGCAAAAAGTGGTGAAAACCATTCCTTCTAACGAGCGTATTTGATTCGATTTGCTCACTTCAAACGATGAACAAGTGCCTGTACGCGATGCCTTACATGCCTAATCGCCGCCGAAAAGTCCCAAATGAACTTATCTTCCGTTTTCAGCCTGGTTGTTTCGCGCATCAGCCCACAGCTGATTTTCAATGCCCTCATAAGTGCGGGCTGTGACGAATTGACCTCGTGGATTGCCGACCGATTTACGAGGCGCCTTGACGATTGGAAACCGCTCCCGAACCGATGAATGTACCCTTTCTCAACTTAGACGCCCTCCATGCGCCGCATGCGCCGCTTCTCCATGAGGCAGCGGCCCGAGTAATCAATTCTGGATGGTTCATTCATGGCAACGAATGTCAGGCTTTCGAGAATGAATGGGCGAGGTTTCTCCAAACGAAGTATGCCGTTGGCGTGAGCAATGGGTTGGATGCCTTGACCTTGTCCCTGAAAGCGCTGGGGATTGGCATCGGAGATGAAGTCATCGTTCCGTCCAATACTTACGTTGCGACTGCGTTGGCGGTGACACATGTCGGAGCGAAACCGATTTTCGTCGAGCCCCGAATGGACACGTACAACATCGACCCCAGTCGGATTGAAGCAGTTGTTAGCAGCAGAACCAAGGCCATCATGCCCGTGCACCTCTATGGCCAAGCGGCCGAAATGAGTGAAATCATGCGGATTTCTTCCCGGCTCGGGCTGTTCGTGGTCGAGGACAACGCCCAGGCACAAGGGGCGACGCACATGGGCCAAAAGACGGGAACTTTTGGCCACTGCAACGGTACAAGCTTCTATCCGGGAAAGAACCTCGGTGCCTTGGGCGATGCCGGAGCAGTGAGTACGAATGATGAGGAACTGGCGCGCAAAGTTCGCATGCTGGGCAATTATGGAAGCCAAAAAAAGTACTTCAACGAGGTGATTGGCTACAACAACCGACTCGATGAAATGCAGGCCGCATTTTTGCGGGTCAAGCTTCCACACCTCGATCATTGGACATTGCAGCGGCAAGCCATTGCTGCAGTTTATTTGGAGGAATTGAAAGGGGTTGGTGACTTGGTGTTGCCCGTGACCCACACGGATTCTTCTCATGTTTATCACCTCTTCGTTATTCGTACGAAGCGACGAGATGAATTAGCGGACTATTTGAAGGAAAAGGGAATCGGCACCTTAATCCACTACCCCGTCCCCCCCCATCTACAAGCATGCTACGTGGAATTGAATCACCAACGAGGTGATTTCCCCATTGCGGAAGAAATTGCGGATACCGCACTCAGCCTGCCTCTTTGGCCAGGCATGACCCAAGCACACGTCGCATTCATCGTCGAATCAATGAACCGCTTCTTTTGATGACGAGCAGGATTTATCACATAGGCTTACCGAAGACTGGAACAACCTCAATTCAGGACATTGTGACGGGATATAATTGGTACCTGGGTGTCATGCCGCGTCGAAATGATGTTCGACAATCTCGGGGTTTTCGCAAGCTTACGCGTTTTCTGGGAGGCTCAGCGGATTCGCCTCCTCGAAACTTACCCGACGTTTTCTTCTATTCTGAAGAGCTGGTCTTGGTCGATTCCGAGCACGGGATTGTCTTCCCCCCGAAAAATGGCTACGATGAAAAGTAGAAGGATTAGATTTTGGAAGCATGAAGACAAGCAAATTCACAGAGAGCCAGATTATCAAGGCACTTCGCGAGCATGAGGGCGGGAGACAAGCCCAGGACTTGTGCCGCGACCTTGGCATCAGTTCCGCAACGTTTTACCAGTGGAAACGCAAATATGGAGGCATGGAGGCGCGAGATTTAAAGCGCCTGAAGGAACTCGAGAGTGAAAACAGTCGGTTAAAGCGCTTGCCTGCCGATTCGATTTTGGATGAGGAGATCCTAAGGGATGTGATTGAAAGATAGGGTTGGGGCCCGACGAGCGGCGCGAGCTCTTCAAAATGATGCTCGCTCACTACGGCATCAGCCTGCGAAGGGCCCTGGCTATGATCGGCTTATCTTCCTCCATGTTCTACTACAAGCGCAAGCGCGACGACAGTGAGGCATTGAAGTTGGTGAGTGAATACGCGCAAGAAAACCCCACCCACGGCCAGGACATGATGGCGAAGGTTTTTAAAAGAAGCCATGGGTGGAACCACAAAAAGACGGAGCACATCTACCACTTGCTGCAACTTCCTGTCATTCGGAAGCGTCGACTGCGTCGATTGGCGCTTCCTAAGATGCCCTTGACACAACCCATTGTGCCAAATGAAACCTGGAGCATGGACTTCATGAGCGACAGCCTTTTGAATGGCAGCAAAATTCGAATACTCAATGTGGTGGAGGATGATAACCGCGAGTACCTCGGCTACGACATCGCTCGCTCTTTGCCTGCTGAACGGGTCACACGCACGCTGGACGACCTCATTGACTTCCATGGTAAGCCACGAAGAATCAGAATTGACAACGGCCCAGAATACCGGAGTCAAAAGCTCGCACTGTGGGCCAAAGAAAACGCCATTGAACTTCGGTTCATCCAACCAGGCAAACCTACCCAGAACAGTTACATCGAACGCTTCAACGGCACCTATCGCACGGAAGTGCTCAACAGCTTTCTGTTCGATTCCTTACAGCAAGTCTGGAACGAGACCGAAAAGTTCCAATTCAAGTACAACAACCAAAGGCCTCACGGTGCACTGATGGACAGGCCTCCTGTGGAGTTCAAAAAGCATCGAGAAGCTCAAATCAACGGTCTTCTCCAGATCAGCGCGCAGGACAACAACTCAAAAGTAGAATTTACGTAACTTGCTGTAGCTGAAATTGGGGGGGGAGGACAAAACTATTTCAAATGAACGGTCGGATTTACCACATTGGACTGCCGAAGACAGGCACAACCTCAATTCAACACCTTCTGCAATCCGCCAGTTACTATACTGGGGTGCGGCAACCGCGTTCAAGCAAGCAATCCGCCAATTACGAGGAATTAACGGCATTTATACTGGGAAGGAAAGCCCCGCCCCCAACAAAGCTCCCGGAAACCTTTTTCTACAGCGAAGAAATGGTACTTGTTAATAGCGAGCACGGAAGAGCAGAGGCAAATTTTATACGCCTCTGTTCCATTCTCCGCCCTCAAGATACCGTTGTGATTTCCACAAGATCGATTATCAAGTTGCGTGAATCCGCATATTATGAGTTCTTCCGTTACTTCGAAGGCATGTCCATTGATTCGGTCCGCAACCATCCCCTGATGCAGGTTTTCTCAGGAGATTTCATTGGTAAGTTGCTATCCCACTCAACGACTGGGAATGTCGTGCTATCAAACTTGGACGAGGGGCACAAAGCCCTCGGCGAAGTGCTCGGTATTGATATGCCATTGCTCCTTGCGGAAACGCAAAAAAAGAATACCAGAAAACATTCTGCGCAGGGTGTGGAAGTAAAGATGAACCCAAAAAGTGCCTTTCCAAAACAGTTGTTTTTCATAGAAAAGTTGATAAATTCAGTTACCTGGCGGATCTCAAGAGAACTTCCGCAGAATGTGATTCAAACTAGGAAGCGCTCGCGAACGAAAGTCATTCAACCCCTGGCTTTAACCGAGGTTCAGTTATTGTCTCAAAATGTCGCTGAGATTAGTGACAAAACATCTAATTTGGGCGATGTCACCTACATGAATGGTAACACAACTGCAGACAGGTGTTGGTAAATGCCCAAGAACTGCTGTTTTGCATTACTAATCGGGATGTGCGAGGTGATCGGGAAAAACTGGACACGAAACGGGGATTCCTAAAATTGTGAACGATGTCCAGAACATGCTTAAATTCAACTCCACCGGCAAGACGAAGGTGGGCATTGAAGCCATCGAGGAGCAACACACGACCTCAGAACTTACCTAGGAGTTTGGAGTCCATCCCAACCCGTTCAGCCGATGGAACCGAGAGCTTTTGAGCGGAGCGCCCAAATTTTCGAAGGTGACAAAAACAAGCAGAGGAATTGACCACCTCGGAAGAAAACCATCGCTTAGCACACAAGTGAATCGGCTGCTTGACAAGTGAACACGAATTCTTTAAAAAAATTGGTAGTGTCCCAAAAAGTGTGTACAGCGAGGTCAGCTTCTCCAGTACGTT
>CBFHLY010000015.1:0-79929 GCA_965656785.1 uncultured Flavobacteriales bacterium | reverse complement strand
CTGCTAAAGCGGAGGGCAAAGGTAGGAAGGTTTTTTGTCTTCCATGCAACGTTGTTCAAAACTTATTTTGAACCCCGTCGCTAACCCCGTTCCTCAATGACCTCACCCTCGTAAGGGGCCGCAAAGGTAGTGTAGTTTTTTACTTCCACAACACCCCGATGGAACTTTTTTTTTCGAGCCCGGTCGCTTGCGCTGAACCCCGCCCTCAATCCAAGTCCCCAGCCCCTCAACGAACGCGCCTTCCTTCGAAAGCGGCTGCAAATGTAGTGTGAAGGCGAGTCTATTTCCGCACCTTCGCGCCGATATTTTTTTCTTAAAGCGCAAGCACACTGATTGCGTGTCGATTAGGGACTGAGATTTAGGGCGCTGTCGCGTGGAGCAGGACGGAGATGTCGTCGATGAGCTGGTCGATTTCGGTGGAGGAGGTGCCGTCGTACATGCCGCGGATGCGGCCCGAAGGGTCGATGAGGGCCACGTTTTCTGTGTGGACGAAGTCTTGAAGTCCCCCGTCGCCGTCTTCCAGGCACGAGAAATAGCTCCGGCGCGAGAGTTCGTAGATGTGGGCTTTTTCGCCCGTGAGGAACCACCACCGGGAGGGATCGGCCTCGTAGCGCTCCGCGTAAGCTGCCAGGATCGGCACGCTGTCGGCCGCCGGGGTGACGCTGTGGCTGAGGATGCGCAGGGACGGCTCGTTCGCGTAAGCGGCCTGGACGCGGGTGAGCTGTTGGGTCATGACGGGACAAATCGTAGGACAGCGGGTGAAAAAGAAGTCCGCCACCAGGATTTGGCCTTCCACATCCGCCTGCGTCACCGTGTCCCCCAATTGATTCACCAAGGTGAACGGCAAAATCCGGTGGCGCTCCGCATGCCGCAGCGACGCATCCACCAAGGCGGGATTCAAATCACTTGGCTGCAACACCGGCAACGTGCGCTCGGGCATCAGCTCCAGCGCGCCCCACGTGACCGCCACCGCGAACACCACGCCGACAGCGGCCAACGGTTTCCAGTTCGTCTTCATTGCGCGAGCTTTCCCGTTCGGTACAACCACTCCCCCGCCACCACCGTTCCAAGGACCGCGGACTCCCGAGCTTGTTCGGGCGAAACCTGCAACACGTCCCGGTCGAGGATGGTGAAGTCCGCCCACTTGCCCGGCTCGATCGATCCGAGAGATTCCTCCTGGAAGTTCACAATCGCAGCCCAAAGCGTCATGCCCTTCAGCGCCTCCTCCGCCGTCAATCCCTGCTCCGGCTGAAAGCCACCCACCGGCGTGCCCTCGGCATCCTTGCGCGCCGTCGCCGCATAGAAGGTTGCCCGCGGGTCGATGGCCTCGACGGGGAAATCGGTTCCCAACGCGATCAGCCCGTTGGTTTCCAGCAAGTCCTTATAAGCATAAGCGCGCCGAATGCGGTTCCGCCCCAACCGCTGCCCCGCCCAGTACATGTCGCTCGTTGCGTGCGTCGGCTGAACGCTCGGCAGCACATTGCAGGCCCGCATGAGCGGCAGGTTGTCGCGCCCGAGCACTTGAGCATGTTCGATGCGCCAGCGGCGGTCGTTGGTGCCGCCCAGGATTTGGCCATACAGGTTCAAGGCCAAATCCATCGCGCGATCACCGATGCAATGCGTCGCCGCCTGCAACCCCAACTCCGCGCACCGCTCCAGCCGCTCCCCAAACGCCGCCGAATCCTCCAACAACAGCCCCTTCCAATCCGGCCGATCGGCGTACGGCGCATTCAACGCCGCGCCCCGCGACCCCAACGCCCCATCGAGGTAGAACTTCACCGATCGCGCAACGAGCCGGTCCGTCACCAACGGCTCATGCGCCGCAAACCAATCCCATGTCTGCGGCTCGTCCGCCGCCATCGCCACCACCCGCAACTTCAAGTCCCCTGCCCGCTGCATCGCATCAAGGAGCAGGATGTCCTCCACCGGCAACCCCGCGTCCACCACGGTCGTCAATCCCGCCGCAACCAACCGCTCCTCCGCCCGCTTGATCAGCTCCACCTTCGCCAACGAGTCCGGCTCCGGCACCACCGCAAGGAGCGCCTCCGCCGCCGCGTCCACCAGCACCCCCGTCGCCTCCCCGGCCGCGTCCCGAACGACCTCGCCCCCATCGAACACCGACCCGCCATCGATGCCCGCGGCCCTCAAAGCCACCCCATTCGCCACCAGCGCATGCCCATCCACCCGCTGCAACACCACCGCCCGACCGGGAAAGGCCGCGTCGAGCAACTCCCGCGTCGGATAGTCCGTTTGCTCCCAATCGTTTTGGTCCCACCCCCTCCCCACAACCCAACCCTCCGACCGCTCATTCGCCCCCTCCTCCACGCGCGCAACCACCTCCGCCCAACTCCCCGTCCCCACCAAATCCACTTCCCCCAACCCCTTCGCATACCCCACCAAGTGCGCGTGCGCATCCATCCACCCCGGATAAACCGTCGCCTGCGCCGCATCCACCACTTCACCGGCCCGATACTTATTTAATATGGCCCGCTCCGCTCCCACCTCCACCACCCGGCCCTCCCGGACCGCGACCGCCTGCCCCACGGTGCCCATCGGGTCCAGCGTCACCACCCGCGCGTTGTGCACAATCAAATCCACCGACTCCCCACGAAACCCGCAGCCCGCTGCGAACAACGCCACCACCACCAGCCCCCTCACGACTCCGCCCGATTGAGGTGGTACGCACTCGCTTGCGCCGCCGGCATGATCCACACATCGTGAATGCACACGTGCGCCGGCCGCGTCGCCATGAACCAAATCGCATCCGCCACGTCCTCCGCCCGCAACGGCTCGAACCCCTCATACACGGCCGAAGCCGCCCCCTCATCGCCCTTGAAGCGCACGAGGCTGAATTCCGTCTCCACCGCCCCCGGCGAAACCTGCCCCACCTGGATCCCACGCGGCAACAAGTCCATGCGCATCGCCTGCGTCAACCCATCGACCGCGAATTTCGTCGCATTGTACACGCTGCCCCCAGGATAGGCCTGCTTCCCGGCCACGCTGCCCACGTTGATGACCCGTGCCCCCGCCGCCATCCGCGGCAACCACTCGCGCGACACGTTCAGCAGGCCTTTCACGTTCGTGTCCACCATCCGATCCCAGTCGTCGTACACCCCCTGATCGACGGGCTCCCGCCCCACCGCAAGCCCCGCGTTATTCACCAGCACCTCCGGGGCCCACGCATCCGGCACCGCCCCGAGCGCCGCCGCCACCGCCTCCCGGTCCCGCACATCGAACACGAGACCTTGCACGTCGCCCCCCGCAGCTCGCCCCGCCTCCACCAACTCCCGCACCCGATCGATTCGCCGCCCAGTGGCCACCACCGACCAACCCGCCTCCCACGCCATGACGGCGGTCGCCCGCCCGATGCCCGAGGTCGCCCCCGTGATGAAAACCGTGCGCCCGTGCGGCGCGCGGTCGAATCCTGTTGAAAGTGTGTCCATTGTTTGGGAAGGGAAGGGAATTTCTCGGAATTTGTACCCGCAATTTACCACCACACCTTTGAAGGCATGAAAGCATTCTCCATGAAACTTGGGGCGTTCCTTGCGGGCGCTGCATTGACCGCAAACGCTGCCAACGCGCAAGTGACGCATTCGATTTTTGAAATCCAGGGCGAGCTGTTCGCTTCCCCGTTGACAGGCCAAACCGTCATCACGTCCGGCATCGTCACCGCCAACAACGTCACCTCGACCACGAGCGGCGTCATCGGCTACTTCCTTCAGGACCCCGCGGGCGGACCTTGGAGCGGTGTTTACGTCTACGACAACACGCAACTGCCCAACATCGGTGACGAAGTGATCATGGAAGCCGAAGTCGCGGAGTACTTCGACAACACGGAACTCATCAACGTCACGAGCTTCACGGTCGTTTCCACGGGCAACGCCGTTCCGGCACCTGCTGCACTCACGACCGGGGAAGTTGCAACGGGCGAGGCGTACGAAGGCTGCCTTGTGACCATCACGGAGGCGCAATGCACCACGCCCGATGCGGATTTTGGTGAGGCCATCTTCGACGACGGATCGGGGCCCTGCAAGACGAACGACTACATCTACATTCCGGAGACGGGCTGGGTGCAAGACGAGTACTACACCCTCACTGGCCCCCTCAACTACCACTACGAGGAGTACAAAATCGAGGTGCGTTCAGCGGACGATGTCCAAATCGGATTGGGGGTCGATTCACCCGAAGCCCTCGGCCTGCAGGTCTACCCGGTGCCCGCAAGGGATTTCGTAACCATCACGTTGCCAGAACCTTTGGCCCAAATCCAGGTCTACTCGACCCTCGGCACCCCCGTTGCAGCGTTCAACCAGCTTCGCGGAACGACAACCCTTGCTTGCGGGAATTGGGCGGCCGGGATGTACGTTGTAGTCGGCCAATCGTCCGATGGCCAGCGCCACTACCGCCAGGTCGTGTCGATTCGTTGAGCCCTGAGGGGTTGGCAAAAAAAAGACCGGTTGCAGGGAGCAACCGGTCTTTTTTATTGTCCAAAGTCAGCCGCCGTGGCCCTCCTTCCCTTCGAACAAATCGAAGCCCAGCCACCGGCATTCCAACGAGCCATTGAACGCGACCTTCTTCGCGAACGGACGCAGGCCGATTTCCTTCATCCCATCGAAATCGCTTGTGATGATCCAGGCTTTGAAACCCGGCCAGTGGTGCTTGAGCCGGTCCCCGATGGCCGCGTAAAAGCCATCGGGCAACTCCATCCGCTCGCCATACGGCGGGTTCATCACGACCATGCCCGTTTCTGTGCGCGGTTCGAGCTTGAAAAAGTCCGCTCGACCCAATTCCACAAGGTCGTCGATTTCCATGTTCGTGAGGGAATTGCGGGTTTGGGAAATCGCCTTGAAGTCCTTGTCGGACGCGTAAATCTCGGTGGGCACGCGGACCCGGGCAGCGAGGAATTCGTCGCGAACCGCATAAAACACCTCCTCGTCGTAGCCCCGCCACTGCATGAACGCGAACCGGCGGCGGTGCCAGTTGACCGGCAGGCCGTCCGCCCACATCGCTGCTTCCGTCACGAAGGTGCCTGACCCGCACATCGGATCGTAGAGGGGAATGCCCGGCTTCCAGCCCGCCTTCGCGAGCAAGCCCGCCGCGAGCACCTCGTTCAGGGGCGCGATGGCTCCGGGGGGACGGTATCCGCGTCGCGAAAGGGGGTCGCCCGCCGCGTCGAGCGAAACGGTCACGTGCTCCGCGCTGATGTGCAAGTGGATGCGAACATCGGGGCGCTCGCGGTTGATGGAAGGCCGCAGTCCCCCGTCTTTCCGAAAGTGGTCCACGATGGCGTCCTTGAGGCGGAGCATCGCAAATTGCGAGTGGGTGAACACCTCCGAGTGGACCGTGAAGTCGATGGCGAAGGTGTTGGTTTTGTCCATCACGCTGCTCCAATCCCAATGCAGGGCGTGCTCGTACAAATCGTCTGGCGTGCGGGCATCGAATTCGAATACGGGCCGCAAGACGCGCAAGGCAAACCGGCTCGCCATGCACACCCTGAACAGCGTGGGCATGTCCGCGCCGAAGCGCACGCCGCGACGCTCGCGCTCGATGGATTGGGCCCCGAGGGCTTCCAACTCGGGCACCAGCAATTCTTCAAAGCCCGCGAACGTCTTCGCAAAATAGGTCGGCCATTGCGGCGCTTGTTCTTCCGTTTCTTTCGTCATGTTTTCTCAATCAGACCCGATCAACCGCCCTTGCGTTTGACCCGGTACCCGGATTTCTCCAAATGCTCCACAACCGCATTCCGGTGGTCGCCCTGCACCAACACGCATCCGTCCTTCACGGACCCCCCCACGCCGCAGCGCTGCTTCAGTTCCTTCCCGAGCACCAGCAATTCCATGCCCGAGCCTTCGAATCCCTCCACGAGGGTCACCGGCTTGCCTCCGCGCTGCTTGCGATCGAGGCTGACGTAGAGGAGCTGTTCGGAAGGAGGTACGGACCCTTCCTCTTCCGACTCCGGTGCGAGGTCCAATTCGCGGTTGGTGCTGAACACGAGCCCGTCCGAATCGGAGCGGCGCTTGTTCGATTTTTGTTTCGCCATGGAGCGCGCAAGTTACGCCAAAGCCCCGCGCTTCGTACCTTGTCGTAACTTTGCGGCAAGGCTTGCCGTATCAGTGCACTTAACCCATTCGAACGACGATGCACCGCACCCTTTACCCTGCATTCTTGGCGTGCTTGGCCCTCCTGCTGATGGGGGCCACGCATGCATCTGCCCAAAGCTTGGGGAACTGCACCCCCGTGGATTTGGACTACATCTGCCAAAACACGGAGCTCGTAAGCGCCATCAGCGCCGCCTGTGGCGACCAGTGCATCGCCGAAGGGCAAGCCTGCATGGAAGCCTGCATGGCCAGCCAACTCGAACTCACTTCCGAATGCATCACCTGCTTCGGCGAACAGGTGACGTGCGTGGTGACGAATTGCCTGTTTCAATGCGCCGTGCTCGGGGACGAAGCCTGCGCCCAATGCGCGCTGACCTATTGCGAAGCGGGGTTCAACGAATGCGCGGGCATCGTGGACAACGACCAAGACGAGTGGACCAACTTGTGCGATTGCGACGACAACAACCCCACCATCCATCCGGGGGCCGCAGGCACGGGAGTGGGCGTGGACAACGACTGCAACGGACTCTACACCGTGAACGAATTGGCCGACTGCGTCGCGGACCTCAACGGGGACAACCTCGTGGGGGCCGATGACTTGCTCGTGTTTTTGGCCGATTATGAGTGCAACGGCGGCGGCTGTGCGGGGGATTTCGACACCGATGGCCAAGTGGGGACTTCGGACTTGTTGACCTTCTTGTCGGAATTTGGCCTGTTCTGCTTGTGAGGTTCATGGCGTTCGACCGATTCGACGACCCGCTGTCCGACTATGCGGAGCAGCATTCCGATGCAGAACCCGATCTGCTGAAGCGGCTGCGGCGGCGCACTTGGCAAACCCAGACCCACGCGCACATGCTCAGCGACCCGCTTCAAGGGCGGTTGCTCGCCCTGTTTTCTCAGCTCATGCGCCCGCGTCGCGTCCTTGAATTGGGGACCTTCACGGGCTATTCCACGCTGTGCCTCGCGGAAGGGCTGGCGCCCGATGGGGTGCTTCACACGGTGGATCCGGACGAGGAATTGCACACGTTGCAGGATGCGTTTTGGGGTGAGGCGGGGATTCGGAACCGCATCGTGCGGCATACGGCTGAGGCGCACACGGTGTTGCCGCAATTGGAGGGAGAGGAATTTGATTTGGTCTGGATCGACGCAGACAAAAAACGCACGCCCGAATACGTCGAATGGGCCATCGCGCACACCCGCTCAGGCGGGCTCATCCTCATCGACAACGTGCTGTGGTGGGGCAAGGTCCTCGAAGGCGAAAACGCAAGCGACCCGGATGCCCGCACCTTGCATCGCATGAACGCGAAACTGGCGCAAGACCTCCGGGTCGAGAACGTGCTGTTGCCGTTGCGCGATGGCATTCACTGCCTTCGCCGGCGCTAAAATCAGGCGAGGACTTCGGCCACCGCGTCAGCCGCCTCCTTGAGGAGCACGGCAGAGATCACTTTCAGTCCTGAGTTGTCGATCAACGCCTTCGCTTCCTGGGCGTTCGTTCCTTGCAACCGGACGATGATGGGCACGTTGATGTCGCCCATGTTGCGGTAGGCATCGACCACACCTTGGGCCACCCGGTCGCACCGAACGATGCCCCCGAAGATGTTCACGAGGATGGCCTTCACGGCCGGGTCCTTCAGGATGATGCGGAAGGCCTTTTCCACCCGCGCCGCATCGGCCGTGCCGCCAACGTCCAAGAAGTTCGCAGGCTCGCCGCCGCTGAGCTTGATGATGTCCATCGTCGCCATCGCGAGGCCGGCACCGTTCACCATGCAGCCCACGTTGCCGTCGAGCTTCACGTAGTTGAGGCCCGCCTCATCGGCTTCCACTTCGGTCGGATCTTCCTCTGTCGTGTCGCGCATCGCCGCGTAATCCGCGTGGCGGTAGAGGGCGTTGCCGTCGAGGGACACCTTTGAATCCACTGCGATGACGCGGTCGTCGGACGTCTTCAAGACCGGGTTGATTTCGAACATCGTCGCGTCGCAACCGACGTAGGCGTTGTAGAGCGCCGTGACGAATTTCGTCATCTCCTTGAACGCCTTGCCGCTCAGGCCGAGGTTGAACGCGATGCGGCGCGCTTGGAAGCCTTGCAAACCCACCGTCGGGTCGATTTCTTCCTTGAAAATCAGCTCGGGTGTTTCTTCCGCCACCGCCTCGATGTCCATGCCGCCCTGCGGGGAGTACATGATGATGTTGCAGCCTTTCGCGCGATCGAGCAGGACGCTCATGTAGATCTCCTTGGGCTCGCTGTCGCCGGGGCCGTACACGTCTTCCGCGATGAGGACCTTGTTGACTTGCTTGCCTTTCGCGTTGGTTTGGGCCGTGACCAAATGGCCGCCCAAAATGCCCGCCGCCTTGTCCTTCACCTCATCGAGTCCTTTGGCGAGGACGACGCCGTGCGAGCCGGTCTCGGTGACCGTGCCCTTGCCCCGTCCGCCCGCGTGGATCTGGGCTTTCACCACGAACCATCCCGTGCCGGTTTCCTTCGCCAATTCGACTGCCGCTTCGTGTGCGGCTTCCGGGGTATCGGCCACGCGGCCTTCCTGGATGGCCACGCCGAAGCTCTTCAGAATGCTTTTCCCTTGGTACTCGTGAATGTTCATGGTGTGCGCGTTGAAAGGTTGGATTTCGCGGCGCGAAGTTACGGAAGGACCGGGGCGTTTCGCGCGGATTTGGCGTAGATTTCGAGCATGAACCGAGGCGAGCCCATCATCGTGGCAGAGAACATCCGGAAGTCGTTCGGTGACGTGGAGGTGTTGCGCGGCATCGATTTGGTCATTCCCTCAGGCCAAATCACGTCCATCGTCGGCGCCTCCGGCGCAGGAAAAACCACCTTGCTCCAAATCCTCGGCACCCTCCTCGCACCCGATTCCGGCGAACTGCGCATCCAAGGCGTGCCCGTGGCCACCCTCAAAGGCAAGGCCCTCGCCGCCTTCCGGAACGCCCACATCGGGTTCATCTTCCAATTCCATCGCCTCCTCCCCGAGTTCAACGCCCTCGAAAACGTCCTGCTCCCCGCCTGGGTGGCCGGCCGCGACGACCGCACCACGCGCGACCGGGCGGAACGCCTCCTGCGCGACCTCGGCCTCGGTGACCGCCTCACCCACGCGCCCGCAGCCCTGTCCGGTGGCGAACAACAGCGCGTCGCCGCGGCCCGCGCCCTCATGAACGAGCCCGGCGTCATCCTCGCCGACGAGCCCACCGGGAACCTCGATTCCGGCAACGCCTCCGCCCTGTTCGACCTGTTCAAGGAACTCCGCGACCGCGAAGGCGCCACGTTTGCCGTCGTGACGCACAATGCGGATTTGGCCCACGCAGGAGACCAAATCGTGCACATCCAAGACGGCCGCATCCTCCAGCCCGCCTGATCAGCGCTCCCGCTCGAACTGCAGGCGCTGCCCCGCGCGCGCGCCGGACAACTCGCCCCCTCGAACCACCCACTGGCCGTTCACCAGAACATGCTCCACGCGGCTCCGGAACGTCGTCCCCTCGAACGGCGACCAGCCGCACCGGTACTTCAGTTGATCCGACGCGACCGTCCAAGGCCGCTCCAAATCGATCAGCACCAAGTCCGCCAAGGCGCCCTCGCGGGCCACGCCCCGATCGACCATGCGGTACGCGGCGGCAGGGTGTTCCGAGATCGCAGCCGCCACTTCCGGAAGGGTCAGCTTGCCCTCGTGGTAAAGCTCCAAAATCGCGGGAACGGCCTGCTGCACGAGCGGGCCGCCTGAGGCGGCCCGGTGGTAGGGGCCCTGCTTTTCCTCCCACGTGTGCGGTGCGTGATCGGTGGCGAAGAAATCGATTTGGCCGGAGGCAAAACCGGCTGCTAGCGCCTCCTGATCGGCGGGCGTTTTGATGGACGGATTCCACTTGATGGCGCTTCCGAGGCGCTCGTAGTCGCGGTGATTGAAGCGCAAATGGTGCACGCAGGCCTCGGCCGTGATGCGCTTTTCCCGCACGCCCCCCCCCGCCTCGAACAAGGCCAGCTCCCGAGCGGTGGACACGTGGTAGATGTGCAACCGGTTGCCGTGCTTTTGGGCCAATTCCACAACGCGCTTCGTGGCTTCGTAGCAGGCGGCCTCGCTGCGGATGTGCTCGTGGGCCTCAATGGGGATTGCCTCGCCATACCGCTCGGAGAAGCGGCGCGTGTTCTCCGCGATGAGGGCGTCGTCCTCGCAATGCAGGGCCACCAACGTTTCGGCACGCGCGAACAGCTGTTCGAGGAACGCGGGTTGGTTCGCTAAGATGCCCTGTTCATCATCGAAGTACAGCCCATCGTCCGTGATGCCGCAGACCCACTCGTTGTCCACCCGCAACGCCTCCTCCAAATTCGAGGACGCGATGCCCATGAAGAAGGAGTAATTCGCCACCGAGGTTTCACCTGCCCGTTGGAATTTCTGCTCGAGGAGCTCGCGGGACAGGGTGTGCGGGCGGGTGTTGGGCATGTCCATGAACGACGTGATGCCGCCGAGCACCGCCGCTTGCGATTCCGACGCGATCGTGGCCTTGTGCGGAAAGCCCGGTTCGCGGAAATGGACCTGGTCGTCGATCATGCCCGAAAACACGTGGAGGCCCGATGCATCGAAGACTTCCGCCGTTTCGTGGCTGATGTGCGGGGCGATTTTTGCGATGCGCCCCCGATCGATGAGGAGGTCGCAGGGTTGGACTTGGCCTTGGCTGACCAAATGAGCTTGGGCGATGAGGAGGGGTTTCATGGGTTGCATTGGGGGCAATTTTCCGGGTCGGCAGCGCGCAATCCTTGCGGGAAATCGAGTTGAACTTCGTTGTGGCAATGGGGACATTGGTGCACCGCTTTTCGCGGCCATTCCGTCTGGGATCCGCACACGCTGCAGGGCAAACCGGGGACCCACCGCACCCAGCCGACTCCGGGTTTGGCGCACCTCGAACAGCGGGCTCTCAATCGCTCCACCAAATCCTGCGTGGCCCGCTCAATCGCGTCCATCCGCGTCGGGTTGCACATCGCCCGCATGTCCGTTTCCACCCAAACCACTCCCGACGCCGACTTCATGTCCTCCCAAGCGGAGTGCAAATCGGACTCCGTGGAAATGCCCTTCCTCCACGCCCCTTCCGCATTGCGCAACATCACGTGGTGCGAAGGAAACCGGGCACGGACCGCAAATTCCAGCAACTCGTCGAATCCGGTCACGTTGCCTGCCGCATAGTTTGTGCGTGCGGTGGCGTGCCGTCCGACCACTTGAAGCCCCAACGACGCATCGGACAGCATGACGCGCTCCTCATTCAGCGCGGCGAACGGCAGGACGGGATGCGGGCCGAACGACCCTTCGCTCGCCACCGCCAAATCCGTGCCGCCGGCCAACAAGCCCATGCGGCACTTTTTCAGGAGCGTCTCATCCACCCCGAGTTTCCGTTCGATTTCCCCCGAAAAGGTGCCCAAGGCATCCGTATTCAACTCGGATGCGAGGGGCGCAATCTCCACGCCCAAGCCCGCCGCAAGCAACGGTGCGATGACCCGTTCTTTGCCGTGCATGGTCGACACCACGCACCGCCGCCCCTTGAATTCACTGACCTTGCTCAACCGAATGCCCAATCAGCCCATCGAATTCATTCGCGCACTCCGACATCGCGCTGTCCCGTCCTTCAGTGAGCTGTCTTGTGAGCAGTTCCGGAACGATGCCGTCTCCTTTCGCTGCGTTGATGGTGTTCATGTGGCCCAAAATTACCCGTGGCCCAGGTCCCGAAATCATCGAAATTCCTGATACCTCCTAAACCGCATCGGCGCTCCAGCGACCTCTTTGGATCGGTCCGCTGGTGTAACTTGACCGCGATGATGCCCCACTCTCCCGTTCAAGGATGTTCTGGCGTGCGTTTTGCACACGAGGCGGGCGCGCCGCATCAGGCGTCGTTCCCAAGGCACTTGCTTCCAAGTGACGGGCGACTCCTCCCCATACCACACGGGTCATGACCGGAGTTGCCCTTCTTCAATTGCTCGTGCATTACGGACTTCATTTGGTGGCGCCGCTGGGCATCGCGCGGTGGTTCTACCCGAAGCGGTGGAAGCGGGTCTACCTGATCTTACTGGGTACGATGCTGGTGGATTTGGACCACTTGCTGGCCGATCCGGTGTTCGACCCCGATCGGTGCAGCATCGGGTTCCATCCGCTCCATTCGCACGAAGCCATTGCCTTGTATTGCGTGCTGCTTTTGTTTCGGCGGACGCGCGTGGTGGCCATCGGGTTGGTGTTTCACATGATGACCGACTTCCAGGACTGTTTTTGGCCTTGACCAATGGGGGTCATCGGATGACCACGAAGGTGCCGCTCAAGGGTTCCGCAGGCCGCCCGATTCGTTCGTCCTCGCCCCAATTGTACGTGATGTGGTAGGCAAAAACATCCGACTGCACCCAATACGCGTCCACCCCGCCGACCCACACTTCGGTCGGATCCGTCGACTCGAACACGACGTTGCCCCACCGATCGAAAATCCGCAAGCGGTAGTTCGTGATGGGGCACGAGGCTTCGACTTGGAAGGCATCGTTGTGCCCGTCGTTGTTGGGCGTGAACGCGGTGGGCACGTAGACCATGCACGGGCAGTCCTCCCCGACCGCTCCGAAGTCGACGCCCAGCGTGATCTCGGACGCGAAGGCGCAGCCCGCTGCGTCGAGCACCTGGACGGCGTGCACGCCCGGCGCGAGGCCGGTGAACGCGCCCGTGGAGGCCGCGACGCCGTTGAGGGTGTAGCTCACCGGCTCGGTGGCGTTGTGGACCGATACCGTGATTTGGCCATTGTCCACCCAATCGCAGCTCACGTCCTTCCGCGCCACGTTCACCTGCAAATCGCTCTCGTTCGCCACCACCGCAGCCACCTCGCCGACGCACCCGGCCGGATGCTGAACGGTAACGGTGTAGGCCCCGCCGTGCAAGCCTTCGAACATCCCGGTGGGTGACCACGCCCCCCCGTTGAGGCTGAACTGGAACGGCAACGGCTCCGCCACCGCGACTTCAATGCGTCCCGACCCATCGCTGCACTCCTCCGGCTGCACATCGACGAGCACCACTTCAGGCTCCACTTGCACCACCTCCACCTCCTCGCTCCAAGCACATCCCGCCGCATCCTCCACCGCAACCGTGAACGTGCCCGCGGACACGTCCACCGCCCCGGCCCCGCTCAACTCCAATCCATTCAAAGTGAACGCGTACGGGGCGGTTCCTCCCGAAGGCACCAGCGCCACCGCGCCATCCTGACCCGCGCACGACTCCGGCGTCACCGCCACCGCAACGTCGAATCCGATGCAGGCCGCTTCTTGGCAGGCCGTCGCGGCGGTGTTGAGCACGCCAG
Source organism: uncultured Flavobacteriales bacterium (assembly GCA_965656785.1). Classification (GTDB taxonomy): domain Bacteria; phylum Bacteroidota; class Bacteroidia; order Flavobacteriales_D; family Sanyastnellaceae; genus JALQTD01. The sequence goes on along the minus strand of CBFHLY010000015.1, from coordinate 66,523 downwards.
CGAGGTTCTGCTCGATGTAGGTCTCCATGCGCGCGACTTGGTCCGTGGAGAACATGAAGAGGCACGCGTCGTCGCAGTACTCCATGTAGGTAGGCCAAAGAATCGGTTCCGTGCACGTGATCACCTCCCCCCCGGGACACCCAAAAGTCGGCGCGTCCGTCACCGGCGTATCGTTCACGAAATCGTTGCTTCCACACCCGCCGTTGGCCCACGGGTGGTCCAGCAGGAAGTAGTGCCCGATTTCATGCGTCATCGTGCGTCCCATGTTGTAGGGTCCGTTCACCGTGTTGCCCCCACAACTGACCGACCCGAAAACGGATGGATCGCAGGTCGCCCCATCCCCATTGCCTTGACCGCCCAGCGGAGAATAGCCCAACACGCCGCCTCCGAGGTCGCGCACGAAAAAGTTCAGGTAACCCGCCCATGCCGCATCGAAATCGCCGGCGGTGGCGTCCAGGGTCACCGCATAATCGCCCTCCTGCAACCCAAATCCCGCGGGATGATCGAGAGTCGCCAGGCAAAACTGCACGCACGATTCCTGGTTCGCAATGCCCGGCCACATCGCCGGCTGCAGGTCGTTCCACGTGTCGATGTCCGCGTTGTACGCTCCGAAGTCCGCGTTGAGCGATTCCACTTGCGAAACGGACATTTCAATGGCGCAATCCAGTGGAATGCCCGTGTTCTGAAAGTGCACGGCAACGGGGATGATGAGCGGCGCATCGCACTCCGAACGGTTCGCCGCCGCGTCGTTGACGGCTTGGACTTTGTCCCGGAACGCCTCCTCGTAGCCTCCGAGGCCCATGAGGTGGGTGTGGACGGAATCCATTCCGCAGTTGCGTTGTCCTTGGGCGGCGGGCAAGGCCCACCCAGCCACCAGCATCCAAATGAGGGCAATTCGGTTCATCGCGTTGGTTTCAATCTCGCATCAAAAGGACTGCAAAGTTGCACGTCAGGTTGCGTCAGAAAAGCCCTCAGGTCACCAACCGTTAAAATTCTCAATTTTATTATGCATGCATAGAAAACACGTTGTACCTTTTACCGCATGAAGCCGCACGACACGTTGGACTTTCATTTGCGATGGGGCTGGTCGAAGCTGTCCCGCTTGTATGCAGTGGAGGCCGAACGGCGAGGCATTCCCGTGAGTTACGTGTTCGCATTGATGCAAGTCGACCGGAAGGGCACGCCAAGCACGCAGCTCGGACCTCGGATGGGCATGGAAGCCACGAGCCTGTCCCGAACGTTAAAGGGCATGGAGGACATGGGGCTCGTCGAGCGGCGGCCCGATGCTGCGGACGGGCGGAAGGCCTTGGTGTTTTTAACCCCGGACGGGGTGGCGGCGCGGCGGCAGGCGCGGGATTTGGTGAAGGCGGTGAACGCCCGCATCCGGGAACTCCTCGGCGACGAGGAAGTCGATGCCCTCATCGCGAACTTGCGCAAACTGAATGAACTTTTTGACCGACCGGAGCAGCTGCTCGGCGGTGACATCCCTCAATCCCCTCTTGCTTCATGAAGGCAACTGAAGAAATCCCCTTGCACCGCATTCGCCGGGTGGCCGTGTTGGGCTCCGGCGTGATGGGTTCGCGCATTGCGTGCCATTTGGCCCAAACCGGATCCGAAGTGCTCCTCCTGGACCTCCCCGCTCAAGAAGGCCCGCGCGATGGCGTGGCGGCGGGACACCTGCGCGACGCCCTGAAGAGCAACCCCTCCCCGATTTACTCGAAGCGGTTTGCGGGGCGCATCACCACCGGAAACTTCGACGACGACCTCGCGAAAGTGGCGGACTGCGATTGGATCATCGAGGTCATCGTGGAACGGCTCGACATCAAGCAGCAGCTCTTCGAGCGGGTGGAACAGCACCGCAAACCGGGAACGCTCATCACGTCGAACACGTCCGGCATTCCCATTGCCCTGCTCGCTCAAGGGCGAAGTGACGACTTCCGGAAGCACTTCTGCGGAACGCACTTCTTCAACCCGCCGCGCTACTTGCAGCTGCTTGAAATCATCCCCGGACCGGAAACGGACGCGGCGGTGCTCGACTTCTTCACCCGCTACGGGGAGCGCATCCTCGGCAAGCAGGTGGTGCGGTGCAAGGACACCCCCGCCTTCATCGCGAACCGGGTCGGGGTGTTCGCCATCCAAGCGCTGTTCCACACCGTGGCGGAAATGGGGCTCAACGTGGAAACGGTGGACCGGCTGACGGGTCCGGCGATGGGCCGGCCGAAGAGCGCCACGTTCCGAACGTGCGACGTAGTGGGCATCGACACGCTCGTCCACGTGGCGAATGGGGTCGCTGAGCATTGCCCGAACGATGAGCGCCGGGAGGTGTTTGCCACGCCGGCGTACGTGCAGCATTTGGTCAGCAACAACCAGCTGGGGGCCAAATCCGGCGCCGGTTTCTACAAAAAAGTCAAGGACGCGAAGGGCAAGAGCGATATCCTCGCTCTTGACCTCAAGACGCTCGAATACGGGCCGCAGAAAAAGGCCTCCTTTGCGACGCTCGAAGCCGCGAAGCAAGTCGACGCGCTGCCCGAACGCACGAAGCTGCTCTTCAACGGGCAGGACCAAGCCGGCGAGTTCTACCGCCGCATCTTCACCGACGTCTTCGCCTACGTTTCGCATCGGGTGCCGGAGATTTCGGACCTGCCGCACGCCATCGACGATGCGCTTCGGGCGGGCTTTGGCTGGGAGCTCGGCGCGTTCGAGAGCTGGGACGCCATCGGTGTGGCGGAGGCGATGGAAGTCCTGCGCAGCCGGGGCCTGACCGTCGCGGGTTGGGTCGACGACATGCTCGCGACCGGCGCCACCACGTTCTACCGGAACGTGAATGGCGTGCGCGAGTGCTGGAATCCCGCCACGAAGGCGTACGAGCCGCTCGCGGGCCAAGAGGGCCGGTTGTCGCTGGCGTGGCTGCCGGAGTCGGCCACGGTTTGGTCGAACAGCGGCGTGACCTTGCAAGACCTCGGCGACGGCATCCTCAACGTGGCCTTCCACACGAAGATGAACAGCATCGGCAGCGAAGTCATCCAAGGCCTGAACAAGGCCGTCGACCTCGCCGAATCGGGCGACTGGCGCGGCATCGTGGTCTCGAACGAGGGCGCGCAGTTCAGCGCCGGCGCGAACGTCGGCATGATTTTCATGATGGCGGTGGAGCAGGAATACGACGAGCTCGACTTTGCGGTCCGCGCCTTCCAAAACACGATGATGCGCATGCGGTACTCCGGGGTGCCGGTGGTTGCTGCGCCGCATGGGTTGGCCTTGGGCGGCGGGTGTGAACTCTGCCTGCACGCGGACAAAGTGGTCGCCCACGCGGAAACGTACATGGGCCTGGTGGAATTCGGCATCGGCGTCATCCCCGCGGGCGGGGGCACGAAGGAATTCGTTTTGCGCCTGAACGACGAACTGCACGACGGCGACATGCGCATCAACCGATTGCGCGATCGGTTCTTGACCATCGGCCAAGCGAAGGTGTCCACCTCGGCTCACGAGGCCTTCGAGTTGGGCTACCTGCGCGAAGGCACCGACGAGGTGGTCGTGAACCGCCGCGACCAACTCGCACGAGCAAAGCGCGCGGCCCTCGAACTCGCCGAGCAAGGCTACGTCCGCCCCATCGAACGCAAGGACATCGTGGTGGCGGGGCAAGAAGGCCTCGGCATCGTCTACGTCGGGGCCCACAGCATGATGAGCGGCCACTACATCTCCGAGCATGACCGCCTCATCAGCGAAAAGCTCGGAACGGTGATGTGCGGCGGCGATTTGAGCGAGCGCACGGCCGTGAGCGAGCAGTATTTGCTGGACCTCGAGCGCAAGGCCTTCGTGGAATTGTGCATGCAGCGCAAGACGCTGGAACGGATGCAGAGTTTGATCCAAAAAGGAAAAATCCTGCGCAACTAACCCCCCGAAGCAACACACCATGAACGCATACATCATCGGCGGTTACCGCAGCGCAGTCGGCAAGTCCGGCAAAGGCGCCTTCCGGTTCACCCGCCCCGACGACCTCGGCGAACAGGTCATCCGCAAATTGCTCGCCGACTTCCCCCAACTCGACCCCGAACGCATCGACGACGTCATCGTCGGCAACGCCACCCCCGAAGCCGAACAAGGCCTCAACATCGGGCGGATGGTGAGCCTGATGGGGCTCGATACGGAAAAGGTGCCGGGCATGACGGTCAACCGTTACTGCGCATCCGGCCTCGAAACCATCGCCATCGCCTCGGCGAAGATCCACGCCGGCCTCGCCGATTGCATCCTCGCGGGAGGCATCGAGACCATGTCGCCCATCCCCTTCGGCGGGTGGCGCATCGTGCCGAATGCCCGCGTAGCAAAGGCGAACCCAGATTGGTACTGGGGCATGGGACTGACCGCGGAAGCTGTGGCGAACGACTTCAAGGTCAGCCGCGACGAGCAGGACGCGTTTGCCGCGGAGAGCCACCGCCGGGCGGCCGCGGCCATTGACGGCGGGCGGTTTGCACCCGGCATCGCGCCCATCACCGTGAAGGAGGTGTACCTCGACGCGAACGAGAAGCGCGCGGAACGCACCCACGTGGTCGACACGGACGAAGGGGTGCGGCGCGATACGAGCGTCGAAGGGCTCGCCCGACTCAAGCCCGTCTTCGCCGCGAACGGCACAGTCACCGCTGGGAACGCCTCGCAAACTTCAGACGGTGCCGCCTTCGTGCTCGTGTGCAGCGAGCGCATGGTCAAGGAACTCGGCGTGGAGCCGTGGGCCCGGTTAGCGAGCTACCACGTCAGCGGCCTCGAGCCGCGCATCATGGGCGTCGGACCGGTGCACGCGGTACCGGAAGCGCTGAAAAAGGCTGGGCTGAAGGCCAGCGACCTCGGAAGCATCGAACTCAATGAAGCGTTTGCCTCTCAGAGCGTGGCCGTCGTTCGCGAACTCGGACTCGATCCTGTGCGCGTCAATCCCAATGGCGGCGCCATCGCCCTCGGCCACCCGCTCGGCTGCACCGGCAGCAAACTCACCGTCCAGCTCTTGCACGAACTCGGACGCACCGACGAACGCTACGGCATGGTCACCATGTGCGTGGGGACTGGCCAAGGTGCAGCGGGTGTATTTGAGCGCTTGCGGTGAAACTTTTTTGGCCTATACCCTCGTAATCAACAAGAAACAGCACAACGATGTCCACTCCTAACGATGCCATCCGCGGCGGAGAATTCCTCATCCGCCCCACGAAAGCCTCCGACATCTTCATCCCCGAAGAATGGTCCGAGGAGCAACTGATGATGAAGCAAATGACGCTCGATTTCGTCGAAAAGCGCGTGGTCCCCAACCTCGACGCCATCGACCACCAAGAGGAAGGGCTGGTGCCCCGGCTCATGGAAGAATCCGGCGAACTTGGACTGCTCGGCAGCTCGGTGCCCGAGGAATACGGCGGCATGGGGCTCGATTTCAAGACCACGATGCTCATCACTGAAGCCATCGGCGGGGCGCACTCGTTCAGCGTCAGCTTCAGCGCGCACACCGGCATCGGGACCCTGCCCATCCTCTACTACGGCAACGAGGAGCAGAAAAGGAAGTGGGTGCCGGGGTTGGCGAGTGGCGAATTGAAGGGCTGCTACTGCCTGACGGAGCCGGGTGCGGGATCGGATGCGAACAGCGGGAAGACGCGGGCGACGTTGTCGGAAGATGGCCAGCACTACCTGTTGAATGGCCAAAAGATGTGGATCACCAACGGCGGGTTCGCCGACGTAATGATCGTGTTTGCGAAAATCGACGACGACGCAGACCTCACGGCGTTCATCGTGGACGGCCACAGCGAGGGCATCACCAAGAATCCGGAGGAGAAGAAAATGGGCATCAAGGGCTCGTCGACTCGGCAGATCTTCTTCAACGACGTGAAGGTGCCCGTGGAGAACCTGTTGTACGAGCGCGAAAAGGGCTTCAAGATCGCGGTGAACATCTTGAACATTGGGCGGATCAAGTTGGGAGGGGCCGTCCTCGGGGCCTCGAAGGGGGCGCTGAGCCAATCCATTCGGTATGCAAACGAGCGGGAGCAGTTTGGCCGCCCCATTTCGAAGTACGGCGCCATCCGTTACAAGCTAGCGGAGTCGGCCATTCGCATTTACACGTGCGAAGCGGCGACATACCGGGCCACGCAGAACATTGAGGACGCCATCCAGGCGCTCAAGGCCGGCGGCATGGAGCACGGGGAAGCGACCTTGAAGGGCATCGCCGATTTCGCGCCCGAGTGCGCGATGATGAAGGTCTTGGGCTCAGAAGTCCTGGATTACGTGGTCGACGAGGCCGTTCAAGTGCATGGAGGCATGGGATACAGCGCAGAAACCCGGGCCGAACGCGCCTACCGCGACGCCCGCATCAACCGCATCTTCGAAGGCACGAACGAAATCAACCGCATGCTCACGGTGGACATGATCTTGAAAAAGGCCATGAAGGGAGAGCTGGATTTGATGACTCCGGCCATGGCGGTGGCGAACGAGTTGATGGGCATTCCGGACTTTGGGCCAGGCCCGGAGGACGTGTTCGAACAGCATTTGGCGGTCGTCGAGAACATGAAGAAAGCCGTGTTGCTCGTGGCGGGTGCCGCGGTCCAAAAACTGATGATGACCCTTTCGAAGGAGCAGGAAATCTTGATGGCCATTTCCGACATGGTAATTTGGACCTACACTGCCGAGAGCACGGTACTGCGTGTCCAAAAACTCGCGGGAATACGCGGCGGCACCGAGGGCATCCAGCGGGAACTCGACATCATGAAGGTTTACACCTACGAAGCTGCGGAATGGATTCACAGCGCCGGCAAAGAAGCGCTGCTCGCGTTTGCGGACGGAGACGAACTGAAGATGATGTTGATGGGGCTGAAGCGGTTTTGCAAAGTGGAGCCGTTCAACACGAAGGAGGCACGCCAGCGCATCGCCGTGGGCCTCATCGCGGCGAACGAATACGAGGGCTAAACCCCGTGGATGTGGGGAGGCGCCGGAAACCGCTGGGGGTCCGGCGCTTTGTTGAAGTGGTCAGATTCATTTGGACACATTTGAGGGCAAGTCAAGGTGGATTTCACGGTTCAAGCACCGTTCACAATTTAAGACACCCCCGTTTCGTGTCCAGTTTTTCCCGACCACCTCACCCTTAATCCCGAATGCAGCGCACGGACATGCCGCTTCGTTGGTAATAACTGGACCTAACTATGAATCTATGATTGGATTCAAGTCTGCGAAACCAAGCCTTGGTGTCATCGGCGCAACTCGAGGAACTCCACCACAAGCCACTGCCACCAATAGCCCAAAAGGTCCCATCGAAGGCCCTGAGGCCTCCAGGCAAGCCCGAGAAACCCGTGCTATTGGAACCGTCCCAAGGAGGTGAGTCTGTCGCTGAAGACTTTAATGGTTTGCCGGCCGACCAACCTCGGTCTCCTTCGCTGTGCGCCTCAGTATACGTGAGTCCAAGTTCCATTTCAAGCTGCATCCACTCTTCATCTGTGGGAACGTGCCAACCAGCAGGGCACAGCCCCCGAGAATCCTTGACGGCGTGCCAATTGTAAAGACGACCATACAATTCTAGGTTTTCTTGTGAATTTGAAGGAATCGATTGGGCACCAAGATTGGTGTTGGACCAGTTGACAATTCCCAACCCCCCAGGAATGGCATCACCATTTGCGTACTGAGTGGTTCTAAGATTCTCTGAGAACCAGCATTGACTTCCTATACCGACCGTTTCATACGAATGGCCATTGAATTCCACGGGTTCACAAAGTGGAATGGAACAATCCTCACCCATCCACCCTTCGCTACAAAGACACTCCCAATCATCACACACCCCATCGTTGAGGCATTCATGATAATCGCATGGATCAATGCAACCTTGAACCATGACCAGAACCAATAAAAAAACCGGAATAAAGATGCAATGACTCAGTGAACACCTACGAATGTTACACTTTGTATTGGGTTGACGTAATGGATTCATTTGCGTTTACATGGTTATGAAGAAGAGGTGCTGAAGTGGTCGGATTCAGGAAGATACGTTTCGTCACAATTTGTTGTGGAAGAAGTGGTGCAGTTCACCCCATAACTACCACGATTTCGTACACCTGACAGATCTCAATTCACCCCAAGCAGGGTAGGCGGGCCACCCATAGGACGCCCAAACTGATTCGACATCTATACGGTCGCGCTCAAATACACTGATATCCCATACAGTGCTGCCGGAGATGGCATAATAGGCAGCTATATTTCCTTCACTTACATATCCGAGGTTGCGATCAAACACACCATTGGGAATTGATCCAAATCCCCAATAATCTCCGGTAGCCTCTTCCCAAAAACCGTTCTTTTTTAATCCATCACCCACATTGGTATATGATTGAACCTCTTTTATGAACCGTTCAGATTCGTATTGAGACCAAACAAACCAACCGGGAGGGCAAAGAAGATCGACCGGGTAAATGAGATCCACGCCGTATAAGTAGCCACTCTCAGGGTGCTTCGTTCCCCTGAAAAATCCATTATCAAGAAAATTGCTTGTGCTCGTTACTTCATGTATCGAGTCACCTTCATTTGTTAAAGCCACCCTCAAATCCTGCGCGAAATAGCAACGTCCTCTGATGTTCGTTACCTCGTACAGCACGCCTTGCCATTCCAACGGCACACAACCTGTAAGGCTATATTTACAACCTTCAAACTGAATGGCATCCCAATTAAGCGCAGTCGTATCCTCGCACATGTCTCCATTGATCGGCACGTAACCTGTGGGGATGCTCTCCTCGCAGGCCCATATTGGCTTTACATCCCTTCCGATGCCATCACCATCCAAGTCCCGGTAGCAAACAATAGGGTCGGGACAACTTGTATCTTCAATGCGTGCCCAATCGCAACCAATGTTCAACATGCCAAAAAGGCACAGGACCTGCACGATGTGATTCAATGGCTGTGATGCGTAGTTCAAAATTGAAAGTTTAGTTGAATTCGGGCTTCAGTTGGAACAATCGGCGCGATAGCCGGAGAAAAATTGGCATCGTATGAGGAAATACCGAAAAAAGCATTTCGGAAGTCATTGCTTGCTGAGTCTTCTTCGTCCCAAAATGTTAACTGAATCTCCCGCTTTATGAACGTGTGATGAATGGTCAAACGGAGAGAAAAGAAAGTATCCAAAACGTACGCAATTTGGAATCCAATTGCATTAAGTGGCTCACTCTCTCTTTCTCGGATTCTTAAACTATGGGGGGCGAACAACCATCCTGGGTCCGAATAACGGAGATCTATCGTGTAAAGTACAGGCCCACTTCTCTCAAGATAGACCCCGGATTGGCATCTGCGGCCGGACTTCGTGGACGACCATGTTTTGTTTGCGGACAGGCGCATCCTATCCGTCGGCATCAAGTATTCACGTTTCCATTCCCCGCCCTTTTGTTGAATGGTAACAGAACGCTGGTACTCACCGCTGATTGTGCCTCCGCCCTCGAATAGATGCGACACTGAGGCATTGACGCCATATAACTTGCAGGGTTCAAGACTAAGCAAAATCCCCTTTGAGCCAAAACCCGCATCGAAATTGAAATAAGCTGATTCTGGGGGAGTGGCCCCTTTCATGTCTACATTCCATTGCTGATGAATCAATGCGATGGGAACTGCGATTTCCAGACGCGAGAGATGATATTTCCCGAAATCAGAAAGTACTTGAAATTGCGCAAAAGAAGCCCGCTCAAACTGGAATCGCTCATGCAAGGGTAGGATTTGACCCGTTTCAGATTGAGAGTGCAAGGCGTCGGCATTCAGCATGGACTTCCATTGGTGTTCGAAAGGCGATGGCTCCCTCCAATCGTGACCAACGGAAACACGAACCTGCGTTAAATTGTTTGGTTTATACTTCAAATGAATACCCCCTGATGGTCGGATTCCATAGGCCGTGGTGAAATCGATTTTACCACTGTATGTGGACTCCAATTCATTTGATTTGCGAAGCAGCTCGGCTCCTACAGTTGCTATTCGGTTGGTGACCTTTGGAATGCCCGGAGCTTGGTCAAAATGCAAAAGTGTCGATCGCGTGGAAGTTTCAATGCCCAACAACCATTTGAAAACCCCTCCTGATATAACGCTTTCTCGGGTCAAGAGAACGGACCCGTTTGGAATGAATAGGGGTTGATCCACCTCCGCAACACTGCTCGAAACACGCTGATACCATCGAGAAGCATGACTATTTAATGCTAACGTCCAAATTGCATTGACACCAATGTACTCCGTCTTCAGTGCCAAAGATGTAAGTTGTTCAATTTGGGCGACAGCATCAAACGGAATTCCATCTTCATTATAATAAACCGGTTGAAACGGAACAATCGAATCGATTAAGTAAATCAATGACTTGCGGCCATCAGCTCTATATAGCCATTGCCTTGCATCGAAATCAAAGCTATTGAACATCGATGCCGACCGGTTTACGGATACCCTTCCCGAAACTCGCAGCCGATTCGACACCTTGTAACCTGCACAAGCATAGAGCCCTAGAACTTCATACTCTGGCACCCCCAACGGAGCCAACTCATTCCACAGCGCATGAAATCGCTGTCTCCCAGCCTGACCCGAAATTTGCCAAGTCAAGGACTCTCTTGCTCCAGAAGATTCCAACCGTGCCCCCAGGAGGCTCGAAGTATTGCTGAGTAGATTTATATGTGTCGTGTCCGTGTCTCGACCGTTTTCCTCGAACTTCCTTGCCGACACATTTTCAATCTCCAACTGCCCAGTCAGTAGGTATTTTCCTTTGAGGACACTCCCCGTAGGACTCCAATTGCGCTCATTGATTGAAGTGTTGCTCAAGTCCAAATTCATTGCAGGGATGGGGAAGCTTCCCCATTCGTCTACAATGCCTGAATACGAGGAATTGAATCCCAAAGGCTCCAAGGTTTGGTATCCGAAGAGCCCGATTGATCTCGCTGTTGTCAACTGCCCAAGAGCCGACGCAGGCACAAGTACCAATATCCAAATCGTCCACGTTTGCTTTGGTATCATTCGATGGCGATTTTCTGTATACTCCCATCGGAACAAATCAAGAAATACATGCCTGGCTCAAGATGATCAGTGGGAAGGCAGCTTTCGAGGGATTTCCAAATCCCGACCAACCTGCCATTCCTGTCATAAAGCAAGCAACTAGAAATGATGCTCCCGCTTTCCGTGTCTCCTTTGAAGCAAATCTCATTTGATGCAGGATTGGGGTAGAAGGTGACTTTTTTATTCTGCGGCCTTTCTTCGATTGGAACAGCTGCTATTTCAATTGATTCGCTGCCAAAGTTGCTCACTGGATTGTTTAATTGGCTAGCTGGCGTGGACTTAAGTAGATCTATCTTCAATAAGAAAAGTAAGTGCTGTGAACCAGTTGTTAAAAAACAAGAGTCAAGATTCATTCCATTCGTGTTTGTGGAATCGATTTCCCAGGATTGACCGGAGACCGGGTCGAACATATATGATCCCGGCATCAATTGATCTCGTATGTCCTGGGAGAGAGAAGCTTGTATGTGGGTATATTCTATATCGGTTACATTATAATCTGTTTGAAGGGCACAGTTCAATGAATCAATCATTTCTGAATCGAAATATCTAAGTGCTTGAACGTGGCCAAATGACGAATTGAATATAATCCCTGCACAATACTCATATCCCATGAAATAATGATTGCATTTATGCTCAACGATTAGGTCCGTCCCGAGCGAGGAAAAGCTTTCGGACTGAATGGAATCTACAGACAAGCAATACCAATCACTAAAATTTATTTTTATGCTGTCCTTGTAATTCGTAACCATCCCTTGGGTAGTCAGCAGTCCCTCATCTACCCCCATTGTACTATACCAATCAAACCCTGCCCCAGCCCTTCGCGCAGCCGTGGCCTTTGACTGAAGCAATTGTACGTTCAACTTTCCCATTTCGCTCCTTATCGCTGTTCCGAATCCGAGTTCACTGCAATACGCAGGCCTTGTGAGGCTTTGCTGGTTGATTGGCTCGTTATTTATGCCCGCAATGTCGGTGTAGTCCGTTGTGTAACAACTCTGGCAGTAGACGTCGGCGAATTCGGGGCTGGCGTCTACAGGGTCGACCCCGTTGTGAAGGTACGAGACGGCAAGGGGGTGGTTGTTGACATGAAGGGTGTCCCTGAGGTAGGCCAGGGTGCTGATTTGCCAATTTTCTATGGCATTCACATAAGCTGTATGCTGGGGGATGGTATCGTGTTCATAGGGCCGGACGAGCGCCGTGCTGTCCGTTTGGAACTCGGTGCCCGAAATTTCGGAAAAGAGCTCGATGACGCCGATGTTGGGCGACCATCCGTAGCGAGCGAAGAAGTACCGGAGTTTTTTGCGGTACCATGTTTGGGCTGAATCGCTCGAGAAAAATTCAATGGGATGCTCCAGGAGCAACTCGTCGCGGTAACAATAGCTGTCCTTGGTGGTGTCACTCTCTCCATCCCCCCATGAGGCGCAGCGGTGGTTGAAGTAGTTGTAATTGAAGGGGGATTGCCCTTGGAGGTTCCATTGGATGACCACATCGGTTTCGCGGGCCTTGCGCAGCAACTCGTCCAGTTCCCAAGCCCGGTGCATCGAAGGGGAATAGTCGCCGAGGGTTTGGTATTCGAGTTCAAACGACCACGGTTGCGCCATGATCCGGCACGACTTCACTCCCGCTTGTTGCAATTGATCAAGTTCATCGTGAAGGGCGAGGAAAAAGGCTTGGTGAATCGGGGTATGACCATATTCATTGACGGCCCACTCGGTCTCATTTCGTTTGCACCAATTCAGGGAATCGATGGCTGTGATGGCGCTGCAATCGGCATCGTAAGCAACCAGTACAGATTCGGTTTCATTTGGCTCCGCTAACGGCACTTTGCTTCTTCGTGCATTGGCTTGCAGGTTGGGGCCGCAGGGGAAGTGCAACTCTTCATTTCCAAACATGAGGTACTGCGGATGAGCAGAATCGACCTGCACATAGCCTTTCGAGGCACTGGCCACCACTTCGACCAAGATGGGCTCGGATTGGTGGAATCCATCCGCCCACGACATGGCTGTCAGGCGGTAAGTCCCCGTCTCCGCAAAAGCCATGCGCCCTCGAAACTCACGAAGTTGATCGATGAATTGCAGTTCGTTGGGCAGGGGCGTCCAATTGAGTTTTCCGAGGCTGTCGTGCTCCATGTACGGGGAAGAAGCCTCGATGGTTCGTTGGAAATCGACGTAGTAAAATCCGTTGGTGCGCTTTCGATCCACCCAGGCCCCTTCTTGCCACCGCTCACTGATGACCCACACGTCCACCTCCTCGGGGTCAAACGGATTGAGCGTGCACGTGTCGCAATACGAGTAGGCCGCAGGATCACCTGCCCCCCAAACGGAGGACCATTCGTGGATGTAACGGGCCATGAAATGGTTGCGGAACAGGGTGTCGAGGGCTGCGGGAAAGGGAATGGACACCTCGACGAGGTCGTATTGGCCGAAGACCGCGGTGGTGTCCAACACGTTCAACCCCAAATCAGCCGGACGGACTTCCAATTTCACCTGGGGCATCACGTGCGTCCCGTTGGCCCCTGGAGTCACGACGACCTCCTGCGTCGCTTGAACATACCTCGTTTGGTTGGATTCCGAGATGGAGCCGTCAACCAGCAACGTGCATGGCAATTCTGGGCCCGCTGCTCCTTCGTCAAAAGTAGTGACGTTGCAGGGCGCTTGCCCGCACGCTTGCCCGCGCCAGGCAACAGAAAACAGCACCCAGGCTGCAAGCCGCATCGAGGCGGTCCTCTTGCAATTTGCCAGTGGGCTCGGCGCGGCCATCATTCCGTCGTTGTTGGGGTGGCCAATTGTTGGGTCAGGTCGCTGATTTGTTCATTCAATTCGATGGCATACAGCGTCAGTTCCTCAATTTTCTGAACGAGGGTACTTGTGAGTTGGCCCAAATTGATGCCATTTGCAGCCACTTCACTTGCCGGTGGTAAATCCGGCAAGTGCCCATGCGCCTGGATGTAGGCCGCCAATTCTTCCAGCGTCATGAGCTCGTAATCCGGATAGAACACGTAATCAGGAAAGTCTTCTGCGAGCACAACATGCACTTCTGTTGACCACAATTTGCCTTCGCCATTGACAAAGAAAACCCGTGTCGCATCGCTCCAGCCCTCCAAAATGGTTCCTTGGGGATGCATCACCTGAATGGCCGCGCCCACCGCGTGCTCGCTGGACGAATTCACGCGGATGTCCAAGCCCTTCTGATGGATCGAGAACGGGTGCTCCTGTGAAATCGCCAATGCTGTGGAATAACTTGTTGATCCAATGGTGGATAAGGTCGAGGTCCCAAGCTCGGCGGTTCCGATTCGGGTTTGGCCAGCAACATCCAGGAGGACCTCAGGCGCATCGGTTCCAATTCCAACATCAGGCCGAGCAAAGCACCCCACTCCATTGACGAAGACTTTGCCCGTGTCCGCCATCCAGAAAGGATCCGAATACGGCAATACCGGGCCGTCACACTCGAGGGCCGACAACTGGGGTTCCGTCAACATCAACCGCAAACCTTCTAACACAGGAGTGGTCAACGTTTTTACATTTCCCGAATCGTCAAGAAACAAAATTCGAAGCCCCAATTCGTCCGAAAGCGGAGCCCCACTCAGTTTAAAATCACCACCAACCGTTGTGCCGTCTGTAACCTCCAACTTTCCGTCTAGTGTGTAAGTTTGAGCTGAGGCATCCCATGACATCAGCACCGACAAGAACAAGCCCAAAACCGCAAAGCAACACGGAGCAGGCTTTCTGGTGTTAAAAGGACGGCGCATTGAACTTCAGTTTGTTTGATGAGACAGTTGCTATGCTAAATCAGCCACATGGTACACAATTTTTTTATTAAACCAAAATTTATTGGTGTATTTGTGATGGGTGGAGTGAGGTGATTTCCATCTGGGATTTCGAAGTCGAAGAGCTTCGCGAGGAGCCTTTGGTCAGCATTTTCGAAGCGCATGACCTCGACGAATTCGCGGGTTCCTGGCACGCTGTTTTTCGGGGGGAAGACACATCAACTTATCGGCAGAATCGCTGCGGTAGCTAAAATTGAGGGAAGACACCATACGGCCCTGAAAAAGTGCGCGGGAGGGGGCATCCGCAACGGTTGCAGAACTGCTAACTTCGCCCCATGGCAAACAAGAAAATCATCAACCGCGCGAGCGAAAAATTCCTCGAAGCGTACCTCAACAACGCAAGTCCGACCGGCTTCGAAAGTGAGGGCCAAAAGCTCTGGCTGGATTACATCCGCCCCTACATCGACACGCACATCGTGGATGCGTATGGTTCGGTGGTCGGCGTCATCAACCCGGATGCACCCTATAAGGTCGTCATCGAGGCGCATGCGGATGAAATCAGCTGGTTTGTTCACTACATCACTTCCGATGGGTTCATTTACTTGCGGCGCAATGGAGGCAGCGACCATCAGATTGCCCCGTCGAAGCGAGTGGACATCCACACAGAGAAGGGCATCGTGAAGGCGGTCTTCGGTTGGCCGGCCATCCACACGCGCACGCCGGGCAAGGAAGCGGCACCGACCATGAAGAACATCTTCCTCGACGTCGGAGCGAAGGACAAAGCAGAGGTGGAAAAGATGGGCATTCACGTCGGCTGCGTGGTCACTTACGAAGACACGTTCACGGTGCTAAATAAGCAGTGGTACGTGGGACGCGCATTGGACAACCGAGCAGGCGGATTCATGATCGCCGAAGTGGCGCGGTTGCTGAAGGAAGAAGGCACCGAGTTGCCGTTTGGCTTGTACATCACGAACAGCGTGCAGGAAGAAATCGGACTGCGCGGTGCGGAAATGATTGCGGCGCGCATTCAACCCGATGTGGCGATCGTGACGGATGTGACGCATTGCACGCACACGCCCATGATGGACAAGATCGATCAAGGCGACGTGGCAGCAGGCAACGGGCCTGGAGTCACTTACGGCCCCGCAGTGCACAACAACCTCCTGAAGCGGATCATCGATACCGCCGATGCCGAAAAGATTCCGCTGCAGCGCATGGCCGCCAGCCGCTTCACAGGCACGGACACGGATGCATTCGCTTACTCGAACATGGGCGTACCCAGTGCCCTGATCAGTTTGCCCTTGCGCTACATGCACACCACCGTGGAAATGGTGCACAAGCAAGACGTGGAAAATTGCATCCGGCTCATCCTAGCGACATTGAAGCAAGTCGAACCTGGAGAAGATTTCCGCTACTTCAAGTAAAGCATCGACATGAAGTGAAAACGCCTGCTCTTCGATCGAAGGGCAGGCGTTTTATGTTGCACGATGTATCAAATGGTGCTTGATGGCATGGACATCCATGGGCAATCCCAACACGGACTCGGGTACCAGTCCCTCTACCCAATCCGGCACCGCATGGTCTTGTGCCCACAAGGCGAACCAACGCAATCCGGGGTGTTCTGCGCGTGCCGCAGAAACGACCGTGCTCATGGTCGACTCCGTCATGCCGTCCAAGCATGTGAACAAGTAAACAACCCGATCAGAAGGAATACCGCTCAGGATCCCCGACTCCCAGCGCTCGAAGCATCGGACCCTCAGCCGCGGGAACGATTGGACCAACAGCTTGCGGTGAACGCGCATGCGAACGGCATCTGAGTCTATGTAAATGAGCATCTTCCTCGTTTGCGGGAAAGATAAGCGCGACTCATAACATACCGTCTCTTTAAGAAAGCAGTTCGTCTATTTTTTTTGCCTTTTCATGGATTTCAGGAACGGCAACAACACCCGAAGCGGTCACCTCCACGATCCAAGCAGCCAATTCCTTCGCCTGACGCATCTGCTGGATCATCCGATCCCCCTCCTGCTGGACGGTTCGCTTCCTCCGGAATTGGCCCGCCGCCTCTTCAACCAGCGCCTGCAGCTCGGCCTCGTTCCATGGTTTGCTGATGTACTTGTAGATTTGGCCCTTGTTGATGGCGTCGATGACCGCGTCAATGTCTGCATGGCCCGTCAGGAGCATGCGGATGGGATCGGGGAAGTCGGACATGATGAGTTCGAAAAACTCGACGCCGCTGAGGGAGGGCATTTTTTGGTCCGAGATCACGACCTCGATGGGGTGCTCCCGCAACAGCTGCACAGCCTCCGTAGGCTCCGTGGTCACGTGGACCTTGAACACCCGCCGAAACGCCGCGCGAAAGGCAGTCAGGTTGTGGGACTCATCATCAAGGTAGAGTACGTGGATCATGCCGTAAAGGTTAAAGTGAACGCAGTGCCTCGTTCGGGAGTGGACTGCACATCGACCTCCGCTTGGTGGTCAGAAAGGATGCCCATGACGATGCTGAGCCCCAAGCCCGTGCCTTCGCCGACGGCCTTGGTCGTAAAGAATGGGTCGAAAATCTGCATTCGAACGTCCTCGGTCATGCCGATGCCATTGTCTTCTATTCGAATGACGACCCGGTCTTTGCCCCCTTCATTCACCTTCTTTGACTGGATGTAAATCAGCCGGTCTTCGGGGGCCAAATCCTTGCGCTCCATGGTGGCGTGGGCTGCGTTCGTAATCATGTTCATGAACACCTGATTCAACCGGCCCGCTTGGCACCGAACCAACGGAAGGTCCGCCTCAAGTTCCAAGTCGATGGCCACCTGGTCGCGCAAACTGCTGCGCAGGATGACCAACGTTGACTCGAGCAATTCGTTCAGTTGGGCGGGCGCAAACGCGTCTCCGTCTACCCGACCGAAAATCCGCAAGCCCTTGACGATTTCGGCGGTTCGGCCCGCCCCGTCTTCGATGCCCTTGAGCAATTGGACAATCTCTTCCTGTGTAAATTCCAAATCCAACTCCTCCATGCGTTCTCGAAGCGAGCGCACCTCATCATGCAATCCCTCGGAATCCGGCTGCAGCGCCATCACGCGCCGGAGCACCTCCTCGACGTCCTCGAAATCCCGCTTCAAGCTCGCGCTCGACGACGAAACGAAATTGATCGGATTGTTCAACTCGTGTGCGATGCCCGCCGTGAGTTGGCCGATGGACGCCAGCTTTTCCTGCTGCAGCAGCTGTTGCTGAGCCGTTTTCAGGTCGCTGAGCGTGTTCTCCAGTTCGCCATTTGCCTGCTGAAGTTCCTGCGTCCGTTCGCGCACGCGGTCTTCGAGCAACCGGTTTTGGTTCGTCACCATCCGCTCATTCTGCTGGGCCAAACGCAGCTGCTGCTCCTTCGCCTTCGTCGCCTCCTGCTTCATCTCGTTGATGCGGCTCGCCAAGGCCAAACTCAACAACACCACCTCAATGGCATTTCCCACCGGCAGCGCAAAGAACGTCCATTGGTTAAACGGAATCACCGACGAGTCCTTGAGCACAAAGACCAACACGGCGACGATGAAAAACATCCACGCAATGAGGAAATACCGCGCGGGACGGAACCCTTGGCGCATGGACACGATGGCCCCAGGAATGAGCAAAAAGATGGCCAGCGCGCAAAAATTGATCAGGTTGTAACTCCACGTCATCCACCCGAAAAGCGCCAGTAAAAACGCCAACCCGTAAATGCCCAAGTACACGTACATCACCGTGTTCAACCACGGCACGCGCTTCGGCAAGTCCAAAAAATCACGCGCAAACACGATCGTCGCCACCCCACTGAACACCCCCATGAAGTGAACCAGCCGCCGCTCCAACCACGGCCATTCGTCCACGTTCAACAGCCCCGCGTACCCGTTGAGCACCAACTGAGCTCCCCCTACGGTCACGATGTACATCGCATACCACAAGTAATTCCGGTCGCCGACGCTGAAGTACAAGAACAGGTTGTACAGCAACATGACGAAGATGATGCCGAAGTAGGCAGCGAAGAACACATCGCGCTGGTGCGCATCCCGAATGACCTCCTTGTGGCCCGCAATGCGCACGGGCAAAAGCAAGGGTTTCCCGCTTTGAACGCGGATAAGCACCTCCAAATCCGTGCACTCGGTGGCCAAAGGGACGGAGAACGACGGGTAGGTTCCGAGTTGGCTATCTTGACCGCTGCGGTGGGATTCGCCGTCGCCGTAAGCGGTAATGACCTCACCGTCGCACACGATGAAACAACTCAGTTCATCAATGGTCGCGTTTTGGATTTCAAGCAGCGAACCCGCCTCCGTAGCGGCGTCGAGCTTCAAGCGCAACCAATAGACCTCGGAGCTGTTGCCCAAATTGGGCACGGCCACGCCAATCGGCTGCCACCCGAGGAGGTCCACGATTTGTTCCGTGACGGACATCCGTGGCACCAAGGAATCGGGCAGCAATTCCATGCGCTCCCCGATGTACTTCTGTGCACCTGCAGGCAAGGCGATTCCAATGACCGCCAACCAAACGAGACCGATGAGTCGGAATCCATGCAGGCGGACCGAATTCATCCCACGTTCATTTCGAAGGCGAGCTGCAATTCCCCCTTGGGGCCATTGACCGAATGCACGTATCCCGTAGGATCTTGCCAAAGCTGTTCCAACAGCTCCCGAACAGCCGGCGCTGCCGATTCCACGTGATCGGGAAACGTGAAGCGCGCCAAGTTCGCACGCAGCTTGGGCGTGGGGTACGTGAACACCCCACCATTCCCGACCGCTTCCTCGATTTGGAAGCCGATGGTGCCCTGCATCCGCCGCGTTACCGGTGAGGTCAATGCAAACAAATGCCGCGCGTTCAACATGGGCAGGGCCGCGATTGCCGCTTGAACTAAAAACAACGCCTCCACCCCCATCCCCGCCAATTCCAAGCTGTTCCAAAGCCCGCCGATTTCGAAAACGCCCTCGTGAATGAACGGCTCCAAGAAGGCCCCGAGTTCCGGGTCTTGGTCGCTCACGGCTTGGTAAAGCGGCAAATCGCTGGGCTGGTGGGCCCGGTACATCCGCGCTCCACCGAGCACCTTCCCCGTTTTCACCGAAAGCGCGGCCACGACTTGGACTTCGGGATTTCCGATCCAATCGCGCTTGAACGTCTTCAGCTCCTTGATGCCGTATGCGGCCAGCACCGCTCGGTGGCCGTCGACCAACTCGTGGGAGCGCGCCTCGAATTGGTCCGCCGGATACACCACCACCCGAGCGGCACTGATGCGCTCCGCCTGGCGAATGCGTTCAAGAGAAGGATTCGGCGAACTGCTCATCCAAATTGATGTAGAGCCGGACATCCGGCATGAATTGATCCAATAAAATTCGCCGGGCAGCCTGCGCAGCAAATGCACCGCCCGAAGCCACCTCCGTGTAAACCTGCGGCCAAGCCAACAACTCCTGTCCCAACAACGGAATGCTTGCGCGGCCCCGTTCGGAGACGTTGTCCAAATCCACAAACGCGTGCAGGGCCTCCGTCGTCCAAGCCTTGCACTGCACGAACATGTCCATGGACGCTTCGTCGATGCGGCCATGGAGGTAGCCCGGTGCAATTTTCTCCGGCTGGTCGTACCGCTCCACATCGAGCATGCCGCGGTCGCTGGTGTCCATGATGACCGGAATCCGCCGGGCGCGCGCGTTCAAGCGCAACGAAGCCTTCGTGGCCAAATCATCGCACGCATCGCAGACCAAGTCCAACCCTTCCAAGAACGCGTCCATGTTTTCCTCGTTGATGCCGTCGGGAAACACGTCCACGCGCAAAAACGGATCGATCTCCGCGATTTCGCGGGCGGTGATGAGCCATTTCGGCTGCCCGAGCTGGTGCACCCCCGTCCGGATTCGATTCAGGTTCGAGAGCTCGAGGGTGTCGAAATCGGCGATCTTGATGCGCCCCGCGCCCCGTTCCATCGCGATGCTCATGGCAAAACTCTGCCCCACGGACAGCCCCACCACCCCGACCGATTTCGTACTCAACAAGTCCCGCTCGATGGGCATGATGCGGTTGTTGTTCCGATTCGTGCGCACTTCAATGAAAGCCGATTCTGGCAGCAAGCGGACCAAGTGACCGCGCCACGGATAGTGAACCCAAACACCGTACGCCGAGCGACCGCCCTCTGAAAGCAGTTCTTTGATGGCCCCAGCTATGGCATCGGGTTGTCCTTTGATTTTCGGATTTCGGGTAACCACCAATTCAGCCAGCTGGTGATCGAGGGTGTCCCATTCCTCTCGGATTGAGCCGGAAGAGCGCAATGCAAGCAACCGTGCTTCGCCCGCAGGAGTAGCAGGCTCCAGGATCTCGGGCTGCCAGGACAGAGTTGTGAACTCGTTCATGCACGAAATTTGGCCGTTTCTTTCCTTCACAAAACGCACCCGTGAGGATGTTTTGAACAGGGCTTCGAGGAGAACGGCCGATGAAACCTCCGCGGGGAAGCGTGCGTAAAGGGCTCCATGACAACGCACACCACTCCCACGATTTGGATTGCAGGCAAGGAACAACGGTTCGTGGATTCCTACCTCCAACGCATCGCGCCCTTCGCCGAATCGCACGAGCTTTCGGAGTCCGAATTGGAGCGCTCCGCGAGCCGCATCCTGCACAACGTGGCCAGCCGTTCCACCGCTTGGTTCCTCGTAACGGCGCCCGAACGGTGGACCTATGAGTTGACCTCACTTGCAAGGAAATGCCGGGAATTCAATTCGGGATTCCAGTGCTTGGTGGTGGCCGACTGGGAATCGCTTTCCGACGGCGAGCGCATGGCGTGGCCCGAGGGCACCATCTTCGTGCCGACGCACGCCCTGTCCACCACCATCATCGACCGGTTGCGGGCCGAGACCCACGCGAACCGCATTGCCACCCATCGCCGACGCCAAATCGAGCGCCTGCAGCGACGTTCCGCTTAATTCGACGCGTACACCCGGCGGTGACCTGCCCCCAAGGCGTTCGCCAAGTTCCGCACCGCCACCATCGCGGCCTCCGTTTCTGCGGATACCTCGCGCTTGCTCATCCGGAGCACCAACCAGCCGTACAAGGTCACGCAGACCAACTCAATCGGGTGCATCGCCCGAACGCCCGCTTGCGCGTTTTTCCCCTCCAATTCCTTCAAATACGGCAGCGCCGCCTCGTGCGCTGCCGCATAATCCGCGTCCTTCAGGGTGGACAAGAGCAAATCGTGCAGCATCGCCAGTTCCGTGAGGGCTTGGTTCGCCTCTCCGGTGTGGCCCTTTTCCCGAACGCCCTCGCGTTGCATGGTTTGGGCATAAGTCAACAACCAACGCACCTCGTCCTCCCCCTGCTCCTCCACGAGGGCTCGCATGGCTCCCTCATCAAACCCTGCTGCGCGCACCAGGTCTTCGATCTGCCACAAAAACAGGACGTATTCCACGATGTGCGTGGCCTTGATGCGCTCTGCGTTCGTCCCAGCCATTAGTTCACGGTCGTCGTGTCCCGCGCAGCTTCCAGCTCGGTGCGGCGCTCCGCTTTATTCGCTTCGTGGCGTTCGTTGAGGTAGGCCAGCAGGGGCGCTGTCACGTCGAAGCCTTCACCGCCGTACAACACGCCTTCGCCGGAAAGTCCCCAGTTCAACACCACGTCGATGCCCGCCTCGGCAGCGTATTGCGCGATTTCGTCCCGAAGGGTCTGCGCGATCATGTTTTGCATTTGCTGCTCACGGTTCGAAGCGGCGCGTTCGGCTTGGGCTTGGTAGCGGTTCAACAATTCCTCGATCTCGGCCATGCGCTCGCGGGCCACGTTGAGTTCGCTGTTCGACGGATTTTCGTTTTGGGCGTAGTCGATGAGCTCCTGCGCTTCGTCCTGCAGGGGCTTCGCCTGCGTGCGCAATTGCGTCTCAATGGCCTCCACTTGCTGCACGAGCAATTGGTTCAAATCCGCGATCAGCGCATACCCTTGCTGCAGCGAATCCCCGTGCACGTAGGCCACCGAAGCCCGCTCTCCACGCGCAAGCGCCGGGGTCGATGCGGTCCCACCGCCCCACGTCAACACCGCGCACCAAACCAGCGCCGCAGCGCCCAACACCCATCCCAATTGTTTCATGATTCCGATTCGATTGCTGTCCATTCTTTGCGCATCTCGACGAACCGCAGCAGGACCTGTTCCTGAAGCGCGCGCGCGCGTTTTTCGAGCTCGTCCACTCCGCCCGTCACCGCTTCCTCCGGCACCTTGAACACCTGCTCGTACCGGTCCGCTTCAAAGCGCAGCGCGTACTTGCCGTTCCACAAGGTGACGGTGATCCGCATGATCGGGTGGGGAAACTGGGCGAGCGTTCTCATTTTTCAGGCGCGAAGATAGAACTTGCGCGCATGGAATCGTTGCGATGCGTTGGTCCGGAGCCGTGGAATCGGTTGAAGCACCCGGGGGTGAGGCAGTTGGCGTGGGCGATCGGGTCGTGTCCCCTCGTAGAGCGCGGGGGCGGACTGGAGTGGGTGGCGGCGGCGGAGTGCCGGGAGTGGCTGGAGCGGTTTTGGCGGGAGTTGCTGGAGTTGGAGGCGGATCCGCGGCCGGTGGAGCGGGTGTTGGCGGGGGCCGGGCCGTTGTTGGGGAAGCGGTTCGAGGCCTTGATCGGGTGGTACTTTGGGCGGTCGGCGGACTGGCGGGTGCTGGTGGCGAACGGGGTGGTGGAGCGGGATGGCCGGACGGTGGGCGAGGTGGATTTCATCGTGGAGGCCGGTTCGGGGGAGGTGATGCACGTGGAGGTGGCGTGCAAGTTTTACCTCGGGGTGCCGGGGAGCCGGGGGGCTTGGGGGGATTGGCGCGGCTTGCGGGTGGAGGATTCGTTGGAGCGCAAGGGGGCCAAATTCGCGGAGCAGTTGGCGTTGAGGCGGGCGGACTGGCCGCAGGTGGATCGGCGGGTGGCGATGATGAAGGGGTGGCTGTTTTACCCGTGGCGGGAGGTGGCGCGGCCGAGGCCGCCGAGGGGGGCTGCAGCGGGAGCGCCTTCGGGGTGGTGGGCGCATGCGGCGGAGGCGGACGTGGTGCCGGGGCTGTGGGCGGTGCCACGGGCGGACTGGCTGACGCAGGTGCACGAGACCGCGGAGGAGGGGCCGTTGCCGTTGCTGCGCGGTGGGGTGGTGGCCCAAACCACCGTCGACGCCGGGGTCCGGATGGAGCTGAGTCGCGGCATGATTGCACCGGATGGGTGGCCGGGTCGGGATTTGGCCTGAATGGTGCGAACTTAGCGGTTCCAAATCATCTGCATGCACCCCATTCGCCTCGTCGTTCTCACGTCCCTCCTATTCGGTGCTTCGGTGTTCCTTCGCGCACAAGGCACAGGGGTGGTGGTCGGGCGCGTCACCGATGCGCTGACGGGCCAATCCGTACCGTTCGCGTCAGCCGCCCTCTACGCAGCGCGGGACAGCTCCATCGCAGGCGGGGCCCTCGCGAACGCCGACGGCACCTTCGAAATCACCGGCGTGGGTCGCGGCCGGTACTGGTGCACCATCAGCTTCATCGGGTACGGCACGTGGACATCGGAGCCCTTTGGGTTGGGTCCGCAAGGCCCGCAGCGAAAGGACTTGGGCAACATCGTTCTCGAACCTTCCGTGGAAGCGCTGGACGAGGCCGAGGTCGTGGCGGAACAGAGCACCATGGAGATGCTCATCGACCGGCGGGTGTTTCATGTCGGGAGCGATTTGACATCGGCCGGAGCGAACGCTTCGGAGTTGCTCACCCGGGTCCCGAGCGTGGACGTGGACTTGGATGGGAACGTCTCCCTCCGTGGAAGTTCCAACGTGCAAATCCTCATCGACGGGCGGCCTTCGGGGTTGAGCGGTGCGGCGGGCCAAGCGTTTTTGGCCCAAATCCCTTCACAGACCATCGACCGGGTCGAAATCATCACCAACCCTTCCGCCCGCTACGATCCCGACGGCATGGCGGGCATCCTCAACATCGTCCTCAAGAAGAACAAGCTCGCGGGCTTCAACGGCACGATCCAAGTGACCCCTGCCACGGCCGGCAACCTCTCGAGCAGCGCGTCGCTGAATTACCGCGATGCGAATTGGAGCGTCTTCTCCAGCCTTTCCGCCAACCGCCGAAACCGGTACGCCGCAGGTTCGATCCTGCGCGAACAGGTGCTCTACGACAGCCTTCAAACCCTCAAGCAGGTGCGGGGCGGCAACGACATCGACTTGTCCATCGGCGGGCGCGTGGGCGTAGAATGGACACCCAGCGAAGGGACGACGTGGTCGTTGAGCAGCAACTTCAACCGGGCATCGGAGGACGAGTTCGAGTCCCGGACGAACGCATTGGTTTGGGGCGAAACCGAGGCGAACACGGTACGGTTCAACTACGAAACCGGCGTGCAACGCGGATGGGACCTCGACGGCGGTTTCCGCAAGGTCTTCGACGGCAACTCGCAGCACGCCTTCGAAACGACGCTCCGGTGGTCGGAAAGCCTCGGCGATTCGAACCAGGACATCCACGAAGAAAACACCGAGACTCCCACGTTGGCATTCGACGACCTCAATGACCAACTCACGCACAACGTGCGGCAAGTCCTCGCCATCGATTACGTCCGCCCGCTGCCTGAATCCGGGAAACTCGAACTCGGCTGGAAGTCGAACCTCAGCGACCAGTCGTCCCAATTCACGTACATCGAATCGGACAGCACCACGTATGTGGGCGGGCTGTACTTCCCGTGGGGCCGAGACACGGTGGACTACACGTTCAATTACCGGGAAGACGTGCACGCGGTTTACGGCACGTGGGGCCAGGATTGGGGCGCTTGGGGAGCCCAAATCGGCAGCCGGCTCGAACAAGCATTCACCCGCGCACAGCTTTCGGGCCCGAACGCCGTCCCCTTCCGAAACGACTACTTCTCGTGGTACCCTTCAGCGAGCCTTTCCTACGAGGCGGACGACCGCACCACGTGGTCCCTCAGCTACAGCCGCCGGGTGAACCGGCCTCGCGGACGGCAGGTGAATCCTTACGTGGACGACTCGGATGCGTTCAATGTTCGGACCGGCAACCCCGAATTGCGGCCGGAATACACGCATTCGTTCGAAGTCAACCGGTTGTGGACGCGCGACCGGTGGTCCATTTCCACCGCATTGTTCCACAAACGCACCACCGACGTCATCCGGTACTACAGCACCATCGACGAGAACGGAGTGCGCCAGTCGAGCTTCATCAACCTGTCCAGCCGGCACGACGAAGGCCTCGAAGTCATCCTGTCCGCGCCGCTGTGGAAGGCGAGTTCGGTGCGCTTGACCGGGGACGTGTACCATTTGGCGAATGATGCGGGCGATTTGGAGGCGGCGACGAACGCGCAGGGGTGGACGTACAATTTGAGCGTGTATGCGAATTTGGCGTTGGGCAAGGAGTGGAAAGGCCAAATCAACGGGCGGCACCGCGGCGCCAGCGTCACCCCACAAGGTCGCTTCAACGGCATGCAATCGGTCGATGTCGCGGTCCAGCGCACCCTGTTCGATCGCCGCCTGAGCTTGGCCCTGCGCGTAAGTGACGTGTTCGACACGCGGGAGTGGTCCTACGCCATCGACCTGGCCGACTTTCACCAGGAATCCATTCACAAGCGCCAATCGCGGTTCGCTTACGTCGACCTGCGATGGAGTTTCGGGAAGCTGGAAGAGGGGCGGCGAGGCCGTGGCAGCGGCGGTGGCGGCGGTGGCGACTTCGGCGGCGGTGAATTCTGAGGGTCACATCCACTTCCCCTTGGCGGGAGGCTGGTGCGTCACCGGGTAGGCGTCCAATTTCCACGGGCGCTTCAACGAGGCGTAACGCGGCCACGATCGGCGGGCAACCAGCCGGACCCCGCGATGTATGGCCGGATTCTTGAACCAAACCGAGCAGTACCACGACTCCGGCAAGGCCCCGATGGACGACTTGATGTCGAGGGCGGTTCGGCCCATCACCACGTACTGCACGCCCGCCTCAATGCCCCATCGGATGAACTCAATGAGCATGCGTTGGTACAAACTCAAGTCGCGGTTTAACCCGCGGTGAAAACCGACGAAAAAAGCTTCCACCGTAGTGGCGGTCTGGTAACCGCAGTAGAACGCCACCGTGCGGTCGTTGTGGCGGATGACCTCCACCCGAAACCGATCTCCCCAAGAACGCTTGGCCTCAATGAGGTCTTTCGGCATGAGCGTTCCGAGCCGAAAACTGGCTTCGCCATAGACCTGACCGTAGAGGGAGTGGATCTCGTCGATTTGGGCTTCCAACTCGGTCAGGGACAAGGACTGAATCGAACACCCCTCGGAGCAAGCGAGGATGCGCTTGACTTTCGTGCGGGACTTCGTGCGCAGTTCGCCAAGGTAATCGTCGAGCGAATTCCATTCCGGATTGAGCGAAAGCTGCATGATGGGATCGAATTCCAAATCCACCCAATTCGGAAGCCAATTGGAGGCGCCGCCGATGCGCTCCTCGGGGTCCGCCTTCGGGAAGTCCTTCACGAGCACCACCCGCGGCTTCAACGGCCCTGGAGCGGCGCGGAGGGAGCGCTGCAGCGTTTCGCCCACCATGACTCGGCGCTGCTCCGCAGGGACGCTCGTTCCAAATCGGTACGCATGCCCCCCGGAACCGAGCACACTTCCCATCACCCGCACGGGAAACCGAAGGACGCCCTTGCGCCCGTGCATCAATCGTGAAAGCCCCGCAAACCAGCCCGCCCCACTGGCCAAGTGCTTCTCCAAGCGGTGGCTCTCGGCCCATGTGTCTTCCACCACGGCCACCCCCAGCCACTGTTCGGGAGCACGACCTGCATGCTCATGCCACACCACGGCGCGCACCACGCGATCGCGGTCCTCAAACAGGGCTTGCACGGATCGGGAATCCAGAAAAAACGAGTTCTCCGGGTCCGACTGAGCAAGTCGATCCCAAGCCGACCACTCGCTCACCCCCCAGCTTGAAACGTCCTCAACCCACCAGTCCTCGTATGGCTTCATGCAGCGGTTCTTTGGTCCTCACGGAAAGACCAAACCAATGCGAACAGCAAAAAGATCAACGAAACCACCCCACCCGCCGAAGCAAGCACTTGCTTGGAATTTGAACTGTCTTCGAACTGCAACTCCACGCGGTGAGCTCCCGGAGGTATAGAAACAGCGCGGAACAAGAAATTCGCCCGCACGATGTCCGCTGGTTCCCCATCGATGTATGCCTTCCACCCGATGGGGTAATACACCTCAGAACAAACCAACAAGCCCCCTTGCTCGGACGACACCTGGTATTCGATGTATTGCGAGTCGTGCTTGAGGCACTGCACATCGTGTGCGCCAGTAGGGCCCAGGTGCGGAATCAAATCTCGGTGCGCTTCCGGCACCACCGCCTCGTCAAATGAGTCGACCTGTCGAGTCTTCAACGCTTCATCGTTGCTGTTCGCAGCCCAAGTCACCTCTTGAACGAACCAAGCTGGACCCGGACCCGGTGGAAGCTCCAGAACGTCTTCATTCGAGAGGATGAGGTAACGCGTGTTCAGCATGCGGTGCCCCCACATGTTCTCAAGCCCTTCTTGCACGCGCTGCGCCTTCGCCGAAGCTTGCAGGACGCTGCGGTCGCGTGACAAGATGACCTCCATGTAGTCCTGGTAGCGCTGGAGCTTGGCTCCGTGGTACCCCCCTATGGATTGGAAGAAATACGACGTCTCGGCATCGATGTACGGGTTGTCGAATTTCACCACGCGGAATGGATCCCCCTCAGCGCGCAAGGCTTCTAACGACGCGATTTCGTTCAGCAGCTCCGTGTCTTCCGGTCGCAATCGACGCGGGAAGACGCTCTTGTAATACTCGAACAAGGTGGACCTAACCGACTCGAACGCTTCGCCCGATGGACGCTCTGCGGCCATGATTTTCCGATGGACAGGCTTGGGGCGGAACGGGAACATGTAATCCGCATCCGCAACCCAGCTGCTGCGCTGTCCCGGGCTGACGTCGTTGCTGTGGTAACGGGAGTCCACATTCGAGAGATCCCAGGTGGTGACTGCTAAGAAGGCTACGGCGACGTATTTGGTATTCAACTTTCCATGAAGCAGAACAGCCGCCATGATGAAAGCCAAAAGCAACAAGCCAAGCGTCCGCAACACGTCCGCGCGGAATACCTCTAAACGAAGCGCATGCACATAGTTCGAATCCATTTGGCTCAACATGTCTTCACGAAGCTCAGGAGCGAATCCGAGGAAGGCATCTGGCAACGCATAAAAAGCCAAAAAGACGACCATCATTCCTCCGAAGACGAGCCCCACGCGATTCCGAACGGACTTCCACTCGCCCCCCACCAACGAGCCCTCAGCCCGCGCCTTCCCCCAATCCGCGAGTTGCTTGAGCATCAAGAGCGCCCCTGCACCAGCGATGGTTTGGACAACCACCAGCATCATTTTCGTGTCTCGGAACTTGTTGAACAAGGGGACGTACTCCAAAAACACTTCCGTGAAAAAGGTGACCTGACGCCAACTCAACAAAATGGCTAACAGCGTCATCGCGGCAAACGGCCAGCGCAACCAGTGCCCCCCCAAGAACAAGAAAGCGAAGAAAAAAGCCATGATGAGGACCCCGAAATAGAAAGCCCCGGCCGAATACTTCTGCTCGCCCCAATACACCGGAATGGTCAAACGCTGCCCTTGGTAAGTAGCATTCACCACTTCTGCACCTCCCTTGAAATTGGGGCACATCACCGCCAGCCACTCCATCGGCGACATGCTGTATTCCAGGATGTAATCGCGGCCGAGTCCTTCCCCGCTGTTTTGGCCTGCTTGTCCCCCCATGAGTTCCTCCGCTTCCAATGCTTCTCCATTCGTCCCAATGAGCGAACCGTCCTCCTCGTATTCGACGATGGCTTCACCCCGGGTGGTGTACTTCGAATACTGCTGGGTATTCAAGATGCCCAAAACGCTGGGAAGGGCCGCACTGCCGCCAGCAAGCACCAGCAGCAAACTCACCTGCACAAAACGCTTCATTTCGCCCGCTCGGAACGAATGGATGCCCCAGGTGATGGCAATGGCCGCCAGCAGCATCAACAAGTAATAGGTCATTTGATAGTGGTCTGCCACCAAGTGCAAGGACGTGAAGAACACAGTAAAGAACAGCCCCAACCACAGCTTCCCGCGATAGGCCATGACGACCCCCGCGACCACACCGGGCATGAGGTAGATGGCGTGGACCTTGGAATTGTGGCCCGCTCCGAAGTACAAGATGCCGACCGTACTCAATCCGAACGCCACCCCTGCAGTCGCCGCCCACCAAGGAGCTAGCCCCAAGGCCAATGCGAGCAGGTACGCCCCAATCATGCCCAACATCATGGTTGAAATTTGGGGCGCTCCGAAGAATTTACTGAGCGCTTTTTTTATAGCGTTGGCCCAATTGAACCCATCCGAACTGCCGCCTACCTGATACGTAGGCATGCCGCCAAACATCGAATTCGTCCAGCCCAATTCCTCCTCTGTGAGGGTTGCATAAGCCGCACGCTCATGGGCCATGCCTTTGAACTGCACGATGTCCTGTTGCTGCAGTTGGTAGCCATCGTGGTACAACCCATACAATCCGTTGGTCACCGCCAAATAAAAAAGGATGACGCCTGCGTGCCACGCCACCCTCTTCCAATCCAGTTTCAATTTCTTCCAAGCCATGTCCCAAATTTCCGTCGAAAATAATGGGAATTCGAGCAAGGTTGACCTCAATCGTCGATTTCCTCGTAGTCCACGTATTCCCCCAACCGCTCATCGTCCGGTCGCTGTTTCCTCCGACGCGGCACTTCCTGCTGCCCCCGACGGCCGCCACCGAGCAACCGGTCGAGCGCCCGCCAAACGAACCACACCACGATGGCCCCAACGATGTAGCGCAGCAACCCCATCACTTGCTCAGGTAGAGGTTCCGCTCGCTGTAGACCTTGCGGAAGAACGGATCACGCAGGTTGGGGATGAAGCGGATGGCCTCACCCGTTGATTTCATTTCCGGCCCCAGTTCCTTGTTGACTTCCGGGAACTTCTCGTACGAGAACACAGGAATCTTCACTGCGTACCCTTCGAGCTGCGGATTGTGCGGCAGGTCGCTGAGTTTCGCAGCGCCCAGCATCACCTTCGTCGCGTGGTTCACGTAGGGTTCGCCGTAGGCCTTCGCAATGAAGGGCACCGTGCGGCTCGCGCGCGGGTTCGCCTCGATGATGTAGACCTGGTCGTCCTTGACTGCGAATTGGATGTTGATGAGGCCGACGGTTTCGAGCGCCAGGGCGATGCGCTGGGTGTAGTCTTCGATTTGGGTGATGACCAAATCGCCCAAGTTGTAAGGCGGCAGCACCGCGTAACTGTCCCCGGAGTGGATGCCGGCGGGCTCGATGTGCTGCATGATGCCGATGATGCGAACGGTTTCGCCGTCGCAAATGGCGTCGGCCTCGCATTCGATGGCGCCGTCGAGGTAGTGATCGAGCAGGACTTTGTTGTCCGGCATGTCGCGGAAGATGTCGACCACGTGGCGCTCGAGTTCCTCTTCGTTGATGACGATCTTCATGCGCTGCCCGCCGAGGACGTAGGACGGGCGAACGAGGAGCGGGAAGCCGAGCTGCCGGCTGACCTCCACCGCCTCTTCGGAGGTTTCCACGGTGCCGAACTCGGGGAAGGGCACGTTGAGTTCCCGAAGCAAGTTCGAAAAGCTGCCGCGGTCTTCCGCGAGGTCGAGCGCGCGGTAAGACGTCCCGATGATCCGAATGCCGTAGCGATCGAGCTTTTCGGCCAGCTTGAGTGCGGTTTGGCCTCCCAGCTGCACGATGACGCCCTCTGGCTGCTCGTGCAAAATGATGTCGTAAATGTGCTCCCAAAACACAGGCTCGAAGTAGAGCTTATCGGCGGTGTCGAAATCCGTGGAAACCGTCTCCGGGTTGCAGTTGATCATGATGGTCTCGTAGCCCGACTCACGGGCCGCCAACACCCCGTGGACGCAGCTGTAATCGAACTCGATGCCTTGGCCGATGCGATTGGGACCGCTTCCGAGCACCACCACCTTTTTCTTGTCCGTGCGCACGCTTTCGTTCTCTTCCTCGAAGGTCGAATAATAATACGGCGTGAGCGCGGGGAATTCAGCTGCGCACGTGTCCACGAGTTTGAACACCCGCTTGACGCCCAATTCCGTACGCCGGGTGTGCACTTCGCTTTCCTTCGCCCGCACCAAGTGGGCGATTTGACGGTCTGCGTAACCCTTTTGTTTCGCCGTGCGCAGCAGGTCAGCGGGCAGCGACTCCAACGAGTGCTGGGCGATGCGACCTTCGAGCGTCACGAGCTCCTCGATTTGCTTCAAGAACCACTTGTCGATGCGCGTGAGTTCCTGCACCTTCCGCATGGAAATGCCCAGCTTGAACGCGTCGTAGATGTGGAACAGGCGGTTCCAGCTGGGGCGGGCCAAACTCTCAAAAATCGCATCCTGACTCCGCAACTCCTTGCCATCTGCGCCGAGGCCGTTCCGTCCGACTTCCAGGCTTTGGCAAGCCTTCTGCAACGCCTCCTGGAAAGACCGCCCGATGGCCATCACCTCCCCCACGGCCTTCATCTGCAAGCCCAGCTCGCGGTTCGCCCCGGCAAACTTGTCGAAGTTCCAACGCGGCACCTTCACCACAACGTAATCGAGCGTCGGCTCGAACATCGCCGAAGTCGACCCGGTGATTTGGTTCTTAAGCTCATCCAGGTGGTAGCCGATGGCCAACTTCGCCGCGATCTTCGCGATGGGATAGCCCGTGGCCTTCGAAGCGAGGGCCGACGACCGGCTCACCCGCGGGTTGATCTCGATGGCAATGATGTCCTCCGCCTCGTCGGGCGAAACCGCGAATTGCACGTTGCATCCGCCTGCAAAGTCGCCGATGGAGCGCATCATCTTGATGGCCATGTCCCGCATTCGCTGGAACGTGGTGTCGCTGAGCGTCATCGCTGGCGCCACCGTGATGCTGTCCCCGGTGTGAATGCCCATCGGGTCGAAGTTCTCGATGGAACAAATGATGGTCACGTTGTCGTTCGAATCGCGCAGCAGCTCCAGCTCGTATTCCTTCCAGCCGAGCACCGCTTTGTCGATCATCACCTCGTGGATGGGGGACAAATGCAGCCCGCGCGTCAACGCCTCCTCGAAATCCTCCTTCGTGTGCACCACGGCCGCCCCTGCCCCGCCGAGCGTGTAAGACGCCCGAATGCAGAGCGGGTAGCCGAACTGCTGCGCCACCTCCTTGCCTTCAAGGAAGCTCTTCGCCGTCGTCTGCGGGGCCATCGGCACGCCGATTTCGCCCATCAGCTTTCGAAACGACTCGCGGTTCTCCGTGATTTCGATGGCCGCGATGTCCACCCCGATCATCCGGACACCGTACTCTTCCCAAATCCCCATCTCGTCGCACTGGATGCAGAGGTTGAGTGCGGTTTGGCCTCCCATCGTCGGCAACACGGCGTCGATTTGCGGGTGCTCCTTCAGGATGCGCTCGATGGACGCGGGTTCCAACGGCTCGAGGTACACGTGGTCCGCGACGACCGGGTCGGTCATGATGGTCGCGGGATTGGAGTTGATCAGGACGACTTCAATGCCCTCTTCCCGGAGCGAACGCGCCGCTTGGGACCCCGAGTAATCGAATTCACAGGCTTGTCCGATGACGATCGGGCCGCTCCCGATGAGCAGGACGGAATGGATTCGGTTGTCTTTGGGCATTTTTTTTTTACCCGACCGCGCAAACCGTTGGACGGCCTGCGGTCAGGAAATGCGAAACCTGTTTGTGCGCGGCAAAATTAGGTCGCACCCCCGGACCGACCAAAGGCGAATTGCGAATCGGTTTCCACGGCTTTTCCACACCGCGAAATCGTCCCACCTTTGCCACATGGAATTTGCCGAACAGCCCAGCCCAGCGCGCAAGGCGTTGGAACATGCGGGGTGGCGACTCGAATACGCCGCCGTGGATGCAGGGCCCAGCGATGGACCGAGGGACCGGGCGGTGATTGCGTTTCACGGATTCGCGCGGCCGCTGGAGGACCTATTGATTTGGCAAAGCCACTGGCCTGCGCCCGCGCGGCTCATCGCCGTCCACTTGCCCCATCACGGAGCGAGCGGCCCGGTGGACCCGGGCCTGCCTTCGGACGCGGCCCTGCCGCCCGCCTCCCTGCTCGACCTCGTCCAGCGCATTGCCGAACGGGAAGGGTGCGCCCCCTCCGACATGGACCTCATCGGCTATTCCATCGGCGGGCGGATCGCATTGACGCTGCTCGTCGAAGCGCCCGAAGTGTGGGACCGGGTGGTGCTGCTGGCGCCGGATGGGCTTCGCAAGGCTCCGCTGTATGACCTGACCGTGCACACGCTGCTCGGGCGGTGGATGTGGCGCGGCCTGGACCGGTATGCGCCGGCGGTGAATGCCGCGTTGGGCAGGCTGCACCGGTGGGGCGTGGTGCCGAAGCACCTCTTGCAGTTTGCGCTGTTTCACACGGAGACGGCGGAGATGCGGGACATGGTTTGGCACGGCTGGCGGGCGCATCGCCTGTGTTGGCCGCCGAAATCGCAAGTGGTCGCCGCGCTGGAGGGAGGCCAAATGGGGCGCGTCGATTTTTGCTTTGGCACGAAAGACCGGGTCATCCCCGCGAGCAACGCGGACGGGCTCAGGAAACGGCTCAAGGCGCCCGCAGTGCGCTTCCACCGCGTGCATTCCGGCCACGGCATGTTGCGGGAGGACGTCCTCCGGGAAGTCCTGGGCGTTATCTTCGAAGCATGACGTGGTTTGACCAAATCCAAACCGGCCCCAAGCGGCTGGCCTGCCTCATCGACCCCGACGACCTGCCCACGGGACATGCGTGGGGGGCGTTCCTTGACCGGCTCGAAGCCTCGCCGGTAACGGACGTGTTCATCGGAGGATCGCTGCTCACCCGGCGCAACGTCGGTGGAATTTTGGGGGCGATTCGGGACCGGTTCAGCGGCCCCATCGTCCTGTTTCCCGGGAGCCCAGACCAAATCGTAGCCGGTGCCGATGCCGTGCTGTTCCTCTCCCTGATTTCGGGCCGCAATGCGGATTACCTCATCGGTCGGCACGTGGAGTCGGGCATGCGCATCCGGCGTTTGGGGATGGAAGTCGTGCCGACGGGCTACCTGCTCATCGGAGACGGGCCGTTGACCACGGCGAGCTACATCAGCCATTCGTTGCCGATCCCGGCGGGCAAGCCCAGCATCGTGGCAGCCACTGCGGTAGCTGGTGAAATGCTGGGCCTGCGTGCCATGTACCTCGACGCCGGATCGGGTGCGGGGCATCCGGTGCCGCTTTCTGCCATCGAGCAGGTGCGCGAACACACCTCCGCACCAATCATCGTCGGAGGAGGATTGAACGATGCGGCGAGCATCCGGGCGGCTTGGGCTGCCGGGGCCGATGTGGCGGTGGTGGGAACGGCCATTGAACGGAAGCCCGAGGATTTGGCCTGGCTCCCGGATCCGATCAGCGCCAGCTCCAATCCAATCCGACGGTGAGGAATCGCCCGGCTTGCGGATAGACGTAGACTTCGGAAACGCGGGAAGCGGGGCCGCCAACTTGATAGCTGTAGGACCAACCGTTCGCACTGTATTCCGCGCCCAGCACGTTGTTAATGAATACATGGAGGGACAACACGTCGCGCTCTCGGGTCCAGGAGCACCGGAGGCGCAAGTCGTTCACCGTGTAGGCGGGCAAAGAGCGATCTGAGCTGCCCGTGTTGTCGAGGAACTGCTGACTGACATGCCGCAGCGCCCACTCGGCGATGAGCGAGGTTTCGTCCCCCGACCACGCTTCCCAAGCCAGGAGGCTTGTGGCGACCACCTCGGGAGAAAATGCAATAGGAACATCTTCGTATTCAATGATTTGACGAAATTCCTGCGCCTCATCGTAATCGAAAATGACCTCATCGAACTGCTGGATGCGGTTCCGTGACCAGGCCAAATTCGGTCGCCAAATCACCCCCTTCACCGGCGACCACCGCCCATCGAGCTCCACGCCCATGCGGTAGCTCTTCGCCACGTTCGTGCGCAGCGGCGACCCGACGTCGTTGAGGTCACCCGTGAGGACGAGTTGATCCCGATAGTCCATGAAGTAGCCGTTCGCCGTAAGGGCGGCCTGCTCCCCCGTCCATTGGGCGCCAAGTTCCCAATCTTGGAGGCGTTCGGGGCGCACCACCGAGCCTTCCGGACTGTCCACGTAATCGGTGCGGGAAGGCTCGCGGTGGCCCACAGACCACGAAGCGTAGTAGCGCAGATCGGGACGGTTTTGGTAATCCACCCCCACCTTCGGATTGACGAACTGCAACGCATCGTCCACCGCCAGCACGCGCAAATCGTTGTCCGTCCCCTCCACGAAGTAATCCACCGCGCGCCATTGCAGCTCACCGTGCCACTTCAGGTCGCCATCCAACGCGTTGAACACGCCGCGCGCAAAGGCATTGACATCCTGCTTCGTTCCGGTTCCGTCGTAATACCGGTGACCGGGATCCAATCCGGGCGCATGTTCCGCCCAAACCAACCGGCCAAAGTGGTCGCCCACGTACCGGTAACCGCCGCCCCCGAATTGCACCATTCCCCGCGAAAAACCGCGCTGAATGGAGCCGGACACCCCGTGCAGCGTGTTGTCGAGCCAGCGCCGGCGCACCACATCGCCCGTGGAGAAGGCGGTATCCAGCACACCGTACTGGCTGAGCGCGTCGCCCTCTCGTAACTGCTCGTAGTATCCCGCGCCGAGGGTGTTGCTCAAGGCCAAACCCACGTCCCAACTGCCCACGCGCTGATCGAAGTGCAGCTGGTGGTGGATTTGGGTGTAGTCGTCTACCTGATTTTCATAGCGGTAGTAATTGTGCTGCCGGCCGCGCTCGATGAGGTCCTGGATGCGGGTCGTATCGGATCCGTACCCGTATTCGGCGCTGTTCGCCGCCCAGGCCTGGATGGCCGCAGCATCACCAGTCAAGCCCACAAGCGGCACGCCGTACCACGCTTGGTACGTGCGCTCGTGTCCCCAAAGCCCCGTGTAAATGAGTCGCCCCGTTTCCCACTGCTTGCCCGAACTGACGTGCACGCTGGACAAATCGCTGGTCGCCCGGTCCATGTAGCCATCCGAATGGATGCGCGAAGCCCGGCCTTCCGCGAAGAACCCACGCTCCCCGATTCCGGACGCCCACTGCAAGGTAGCCCGGCGCGTCCCGAAAGCGCCTGCACTGAACGCCATGCGCCCCATCGGCTCCTCCTCCGGCTGCAGGGTGTTCACCGACACGGTGGCTCCGAACGCGCCCGGGCCGTTGGTGCTGGTGCCGACGCCGCGTTGGATGAGGATGCCGTCTGCGCTGCTTCCGAGGTCGGGCAGATCGACCCAGTAAACCTGGTGCGACTCCGCGTCATTCAACGGAACACCATTGATGGTCACGTTGATGCGCGTGGCATCCGATCCGCGGATGCGCATGCCGGTGTAGCCCACGCCAGCGCCCGCATCGGAGGTGACGACCAAGGCCGGAGTGTACCGCAGAAGGAAGGGCAAATCCTGCGCGGCGTCGCGTTTTTTGAGCTCCTCCGCCGTGACCGACGTGCGGGTGAAGGGAACGCGCTCACCGGCTACTTCGGTGGAAACCGAGGCGGGGCCGAGGTTGACGGACCGCCAGTGGGCGACAGGCAGCTCGGGAGGGCCGACTGCGGGTTCGGGAACCAAGATGAAATTCAGGGACTTGATGGGGGTGTTGGGCGAGATTTGGACCGTGAGCTGCTGCGGCTGATAGCCCACCGCCCGTGCCTTCACCACCTGTTCCCCCTCCGGAACGCCACCGAGCGCGAACCGCCCATCCACATCCGTCACCGTCCCCAAACGCGTTCCCTGAATGAAGACCTGCGCACCCACCATCGGCTCGCCCGAATCGGCCTTGACCTCCCCGTTCAGAACGGTCGCTTGAGCCCCTGCTTGAATCGCCAGCGCCAAGAGCGCCATCGCCAGTACGTATTTCATTGCGTCACATTGAAAGTTCATGACGCGGGGTGCCTCGCACCGCCATGTTCCAAGCCGAAGCCTCGAAAGTCCGCTCCCCTACCGGGATTACCCGGTCAGGTTCGAAGGGTATCATCTCAGCGCACTGGACGATCCAGTGGCACCCCTGCGTCGTGGCAAAGCTAAGGAAGAGGCATTAACTTGCGCAAATGCAATCTTCCCCTCACCTGAGTTGGACGGCGTTGCGCGATTTGGCGGTGGATGCCGCGCGCGCCGCGTCACACGCCTTGTTGAAATGGGTCGACGTGCACGATGACGAGTTGGGGGTCGAGCACAAAGGGGATGGATCGCCGGTTTCGCAGGCCGATTACGCTTCGCACGCCACGATCGTTCGCGCGCTGGCCCCGTCGAACTTGCCGGTGTTGAGTGAGGAAGGGGATCAAGTGCATTGGGAAGTGCGCCGCGGTTGGACGTGGTTTTGGGTGGTGGATCCGCTGGATGGCACGGAGGCCTTCTTGCGCTACCGGGAGGGGTTTGCCGTGAACATCGCGTTGTGCGGGCCGGAAGGGCCGATCATCGGGGTGGTGGCCGATCCGTGTGGAGGCCAAATCTTCAGCGGGCTCGCCAACCACGGCGCCCACTGCGAACCCCTCAGCGGGGGCGTTCGGACGGCCTTGGCTCCCGCACCGCCCGAACCGCCCTATCGCTTGGTGACCAGCCGCAATGAGCGGGCCCCGTTGAGCGAACTGCTTCCACCGGGGTTTGCGCTCGACGAGGTGGTCTCTGAACCGGTCAGCGGAGCGTTGAAGTTTTGCTTGGTGGCGTCGGGGGAAGCCGACATCCACAGCCGCACGGGGGCCTACATGGAATGGGATTGCGCCGCAGGAGATGGGGTGCTGCGCGCCTTGGGACTGAGCGTCCGCGACGCCGCGACCGGAACGCCGTTGACCTACAACAAGCCGAGCCTGTGGGTCCACGGCCTGTGGGTCTCGCGCGTTCAGCGGTAACTGTTCTGCTCGTCCCAGCCCTCGTACAATTCGAGGTAATTGAAGTAGCGTTCCGCCGAAATCTCACCTGATTCCGCCGCTTCGCGCACCGCGCAGCCGGGTTCCGTGCGGTGAAGGCAGTTGTGAAATCGACAGTCCGGCAGCCGTTCGAAGAGCTCGGGGAAGTGGTGATGCAGCGTCTCCCGATCCAAGTGGACCAAACCGAACCCTTTAATCCCCGGGGTGTCCATGATGAAGCCCGCGCGATCAGGAAGCGGAAACATTTCCGCGAACGTGGTGGTGTGCTTGCCCTTGCCGTGGGTTTCGGACACCTCGGAAGTTCGCAGTTCAAGTCCGGGAACAAGTCGGTTGATGAGGCTGCTCTTTCCGACGCCTGAGTGGCCGGAAAAGAGGTTGTTGCCCGCGGTCAGGATTTGGGCCAAATCGCCGACGCCCTCCCCCGTCACCGCCGACGTGCGCACACTCGCATACCCCGCGATCGCGTAGTTCGCCTCCAGTTCCTCGAGCCGATCGGCCTCCCGCGTGTCCGGCCGCACCGCGTCCACCTTGTTGAATACCAGCGTGGTCGGCACCCCAAACGCCTCCGCCGACACCAAGAACCGGTCGATGAACCCGCTGCTCGTCGCCGGCTCGCCGACCGTGACCACCAAGAACGCCCGGTCCACGTTCGCGGCCACCACGTGCGACTCCCGCGCCAAATTCACCGCGCGGCGCACGATGCGGTTGCGCCGTTCATGGATCCGCGAAACCACCCCCGTTCCATCTTCCTCCACCGCAAAATCCACTCGGTCGCCGATGGCCACGGGGTTCGTCGATCGGTCGCCCTTGAGCCGAAGCTTCCCTTTCGCCCGGCACGCGACCGCCTCGCCGTCATCGGTACGGACATCGTACCACGAACCGGTCGAACGGAAGACGGTGCCCTCCATCAAGATCCGGTCAGGGTTTTGAAGGCGAGTTCAAGACCGCCGGGCTGCGAGGCGAACTCGGAGGTGGGGCCGTCCCCGACGATTTGGCCTCGCTTAATGAGGACCACGCGGTCGCACATCGCCTCCACTTCTTGCATCACGTGCGTCGACAGAATCACCGTGCGCTGGGCACCGACGCGCCGGATCAAGGCCCGCACCTCCACGAGCTGGTTCGGGTCGAGGCCGGAGGTGGGTTCGTCGAGGATGAGGACTTCCGGCTCGTGGATCAGCGCCTGCGCAAGGCCCACGCGCTGGCGATATCCCTTGGACAATTGGCCGATTTCCTTGTGCCGCTCAGGGGTCAACCCCACTTCCGCGATGACCTGCTCCACGCGCTCATCCGCGCGTTCGATGTGGTGAATGCCCGCAACGAAGCGGAGGTATTCCGTGACGTACATCTCGGTGTGGAGCGGATTGTGTTCCGGCAAATAGCCCACCCGGCGCCGGGTCTCCTCGGGAACGTCCTGAACGTCAAACCCCGCAACCCGCACCGTTCCCTTCGTCGGTGGCAGGTAGCCGGTGATGAGCCGCATCAACGTGGACTTGCCCGCACCGTTGGGCCCGAGCAAGCCGAGCACTTGGCCGTCAGGAACTTCAAGGCTCAGGTCGTTCAGCGCTTTTTGGGCGCCGAATTGCTTCGTAACATGGTGAATTTGGATGCCCATTTGAAGTCCAAAAGTACAGCGCCCAAGCCGGTCGTCCACACAAAAAAACCGCGCCCGGAGTCCGGACGCGGTTTCGCTGCATGTTGTTTGAGAATCGGCTTACATCATGCCGCCCATGCCGCCCATTCCTGCGGCTCCACCGCCCATCGAAGGAGCTTCCTCCTCGACATCGGCAATGACGCACTCGGTGGTCAACACCATGCCCGAGATGGACACCGCATTTTCCAGGGCCACGCGCGCCACCTTCGTGGGATCGATGACCCCTGCTTCGAAGAGGTTCTCGTACACCTCGGTGCGGGCATTGTAACCGAAATCGCCTTCGCCATTCGCCACGGCGTTGACGACCACCGCGCCTTCGCCACCGGCATTGGCCACGATTTGGCGCAACGGCTCTTCGACCGCGCGCAACACGATGCGGATGCCCGTGGTTTCGTCATCGTTCACCCCTTCGAGCGATTCGATGCTGTGCGCAGCGCGGATGAACGCCGTACCTCCACCTGGGATGATGCCTTCTTCGACGGCCGCTCGGGTTGCGTGCAGCGCGTCGTCGACGCGGTCCTTCTTCTCCTTCATCTCCACCTCCGTAGCTGCGCCGACGTACAACACCGCAACGCCACCGGCCAACTTCGCAAGGCGTTCCTGAAGCTTCTCGCGGTCGTAATCCGACGTTGTCGTCTCGATTTGCGCCTTGATTTCCTTCACACGCGCCTCGATGGCTTCGGTTGCACCGCTGCCATTCACCACGGTCGTGTTGTCCTTATCGATGGTGATTTTTTCCGCAGAACCGAGGTCCGCGAGCGTCGCGTTCTCGAGCTTGAGGCCGGTTTCTTCCGAAATGACCTGCCCCCCCGTGAGGATCGCGATGTCTTGCAGCATGGCCTTCCGGCGGTCGCCAAATCCAGGAGCCTTCACCGCCGCGACCTTCAGAGCGCCGCGGATTTTGTTGACCACCAACGTTGCCAAGGCCTCGCCATCGACGTCCTCCGCGATGATGAGGAGCGGACGGCCTGTTTGGGCAGTTTGCTCCAACGTCGGGAGCAAGTCCTTCATCGTGGAGATCTTCTTGTCGTAGATGAGGATGTACGGGGTTTCCAACTCCGCTTCCATCTTCTCGCTGTTCGTCACGAAGTATGGCGAGAGGTAACCGCGATCGAACTGCATGCCCTCAACGGTGCGCACTTCGGTTTCAGTGCCCTTCGCTTCTTCGACGGTGATGACGCCCTCGGTACCGACGACGCGCATGGCTTCAGCAATGAGCTTGCCCACGGTCGAGTCGTTGTTTGCCGAAATGGTCGCGACTTGCTCGATTTTCGAGTTGTCCGAACCGACCTCACGGCTGATGAGGCGCAATTGTTCGACGATGGTCTTGGTGGCCTTGTCCATGCCGCGCTTCAGGTCCATCGGGTTTGCGCCTGCCGCCACGTTCCGCAATCCCTCTGAAACCAAGGCCTGAGCGAGCACCGTTGCCGTGGTGGTGCCGTCACCGGCCACGTCAGCCGTCTTTGACGCGACTTCTTTGACCATTTGGGCGCCCATGTTCTCGATGGGATCCTTCAGCTCGATTTCCTTCGCGACTGAAACGCCGTCCTTCGTGACCGATGGTGCACCGAACTTTTTGTCGATGACCACGTTGCGGCCTTTCGGGCCGAGGGTCACTTTCACCGCATTTGCCAAAGCATCGACGCCGGCCTTCAGGCCGTTTCGAGCGTCTGTGTTGAATTGAATGTCTTTAGACATGGTCGTTGTTTTTTAATTTTTGTTCGTTCAACCGCAATCAGAGCACCGCGAGGATGTCGCTCTCTCGCATGATCATGTAGTCCTTCCCTTCGTGCGCCAACTCCGTGCCCGAGTACTTGCCGTAGAGCACGCTGTCGCCGACCTTCACCGTCGTTGGTTCATCCGGCTTGCCGGGTCCGACGGCCACCACAATGCCCCGCTGGGGCTTCTCCTTCGCCGTGTCCGGAATGATGATTCCGCTGGCGGTCTTCTCTTCAGCTGCGGCGGGTTCTACGAGAACTCGATCCGCGAGGGGTTTGATTGATACAGACATGGTGTAATGGATGTGATTTGAGTTGATTTCTTGTCTCTCCGCGATCGGGAAGACGCTCCCTGCTAGTCGAATTCTATGCCAAACCGCCGTTCGCCCAGGGATGCTGACAATCCTGCCTGTGGGATAAAAAAAATGTGCCAGCTTCTGACAAGCTGGCACATTTTTCCCGCCTCAAGCGGCAAGTCGGACGAATCGGGTCATTCGCCGGCCGCGCTCCCTCCGTCGACCGTTCCGCCCGCGGGCATGGTCGTTTGGGGCAGAATGGTCTCGTCGATGCCCACGTCTTGGGTGGCGTTTCCGAAGAACATGCCTGCAACGATGCAGAGCACGAAGAGCGCGCCAGTGAGGTACCAGGTCGCTTTTTCCAAAAAGTCAACGGTCTTTTGCACGCCACCAACTTGGCCAGCGCCTTGGAAACCGGTCGCCAATCCACCTCCTTTCGGGTTTTGGACCAGAATCACTGCACCCAGGAGCACACACACCACCAGGATGACCACCATCAAGAAATAACCCATTGTCGTTCGTTTGAGTCGTTATGCATCACTGCTGGACGAGGAATTGCCCAGCTGTTTCAATTGGGCTGCAAAATAAGTACTTTTTGCTGGATATTTCAAGGCCAAGAGCTTGTAAGCTTTACGCGCCTTGCCG
The DNA here is from genome assembly GCA_965656785.1 of uncultured Flavobacteriales bacterium. Classification (GTDB taxonomy): domain Bacteria; phylum Bacteroidota; class Bacteroidia; order Flavobacteriales_D; family Sanyastnellaceae; genus JALQTD01. The sequence continues at coordinate 23,516 of CBFHLY010000015.1, read as the reverse complement.
ATTTGCCCTTGTTTCGCGTAAACGCGGGCCATGGTTTCCGTGACCAGGGTAGCGTCTTCGAGCACGCTTTGGCGGGCCAAATCCTCCACCGACCCATCCACTTCGCGCAACCTTCCGATCCGCGGGTTGGCGGCAATGAACGCATCAATGAGTTGGTCCTGCCCCTTCGGTGCTGGGGCAGGATCGGCTGCTGGTGCTGAACCGAATCCCGTGCCGCGCGCCCGTACCGCAAGCCACTGAGCATAGCCCGAGCGGCCTTCAGCAGCGGGGACTGCCGGGTGTTCCCATTCCCGAACATCTTGCTCGATGCTGCTTTGGATGGCGGCCAAAAGCACTTCACGCTGCACCCCGTCCGGTGTCGGTGCGCTTTCTTCCACCGGTTCCTCCACGGCCTTTTCGCCGGGCGCCTCCGTGATTTCTTCGTTGACGTCATCGGTTTGGTCCACCTCATCCGCGAACGCGATGGCCTCTTGAACGAGCCGTGGACGAACGAACAGGTGGAACAGCCCGTCGCGCGAGGAAGCGTTGGCTGCGGCACGAAGCAACTCGGCGTGTTGATCGACCGAGCCCGCTGCTGCTGCCGCCTTAGCCACCAAGATGTCGAGCCCTGTGGCGTAGGGAAAGCGGTCGCGCCAAACGCGCAGCCCGTCCAAATCCGAGCCCGTCACGTCATGGGGCGCAGCGAGCAACGCACTGATGCGGTCGGCGGATAGGGAGGCGGACGGGGCGTTCATTTGGCCTAAATTAAGGAGTTACCAATTGCCCAATGTGGCGTTGAAAATGTCCTGGGAAAGCTGATCCCCAATGTCTTCGACAAGCGCATCCTCGACGACCGACAAGTCCTGATCGCTCGTGTAATCAGCAAAGCGGGAGAACGATTTGTCCACACTCAATTCCGGCTCGAGCGTGTTCTCGTAGTGAAGCTCCACCCGAATTGTCAGGCGGTTCGCGGCGGCCGTTTCGTCGCCTTGGATGTTGATCGGGGACACATTCCAATCCACCACCTCAGCGCGGTATGTCAGCTCCCCGCCGTCGTCCACCAGCCGCAATGTCGATTGCCGCTGAATCCGATCGCGCAACGATTCCGTGAGCACAAGCGCCGCAGAAGCGGAGACGTATGGGCTGACGGGATCAAAGGGGGCCACGCTGCAGGTCTTCGCCCCTGACGTGGAGGCGCCGTACGGCGAGTAGATGCCGCAGCCCAACAGAACCAAACACGCGGTAAGGAAGCCCCTCATTTCAATCCGTACTCTTTGATTTTCCGATACAGCGTGCGCTCGGAGATGCCCAACTCCTTCGCTGCGTTCTTCCTGCGGTTGCGGTGTTTCTCCAAGGCCTTGCGAATCAAATCCCGCTCAGAATCTTGCAACGAGAACACCTCCTCCACTTCATCCGCCGGTTGCTCTTCGTCATAATCGGTGCGCGCCTCGGGCAAGGCCAAACGCGTCGGTACCGGATGCTCCCCACGCACCAGCCGCTCCACCAGCGCCTCGTCCTCATCCGTCAGGTGCGACTTTGCTGCGAGCCCGACCACCAGCTGTTTCAAATCCGCCAATTCCGATCGCATGTCGAACAGCACCTTATAGAGGATTTCGCGTTCGTCCATGCCGCGAGCGCTGTCTCGGGAGGTGGTCGCCAAGGAAACGCTGGACCGGGGAGTTTCAGGGAGGTAGCCGAGCAAGGTGTCGCTGTCGATGGTGCGGTCGACTTCGAGGATGGACATTTGCTCGGTCGTGTTCTTCAATTGCCGGATGTTTCCTGGCCAAGGGTAGTGCTCAAGCACCTCCACAGCGTCCGGGGTCAACCGCAAGGGAGGCATCCGGTATTGCTCGCAAAAGTCCGTGGTGAACTTGCGGAACAGCATGTGGATGTCGCCCGACCGGTCGCGCAAAGGCGGCACGTGCACAGGCACTTGGCTCAATCGGTAATACAGATCTTCCCGGAACCGCCCCGCTTCGATGGCGCTTGCAAAGTTGACGTTGGTGGCGGCCACCACGCGCACGTCGGTTTTTTGGACCTTGGAAGACCCCACGCGGATGAACTCCCCGGTCTCCAAAACCCGCAACAACCGAACCTGCGTAGTCACCGGCAATTCCGCCACTTCATCCAAGAAAATGGTGCCGCCATTCGCCTCTTCGAAATACCCCTTCCGCGCATCCGTTGCGCCCGTGAACGCGCCCTTTTCGTGACCGAATAATTCAGAATCGATGGTGCCCTCCGGGATTGCCCCGCAATTGACCGCAATGTACGGGCCGTGTTTGCGGGCGCTGAATTGGTGGACGATGCGTGGCAAGACTTCCTTCCCCACTCCACTTTCACCCAAAACCAAAACCGAAATCTCGGTGGCCGCAACCTGCGCTGCGATGCCGATGGCGCGATCCAGCGCCGCATCGGTTCCGATGATGCCAAATCGGCGTTTGATGGAAGCGGTGTCCATGGCTCAGGGTGCTGGTACCACGGTTCCTCGCAACGTGACCGAAGACCGGTCGGTGGCGTGCACATGCACGTATTCACCGGCGCGGTGCTCACCCCGGGGAAAGACCGCTATGGTGTTGTACGTCGTCCGCCCGAACAGCTCTTCTTCACTCTTCTTCGAAACCCCTTCGATGAGGACCTTGTGCACCTGGCCGACGAGCCGCTCCGCTCCGGCCAAACTGTGCTCGCCTTGCAATTCAATGATTTCCCTCAACCGCCGGCCCTTCACCTCTTCCGGCACGTCGTCCTCGAATTTGCGTTCGGCGAGGGTACGCGGGCGCTCGGAGTACTTGAACATGTAGGCCATGTCGTACTTCACTTCCCGCATGAGGGAAAGCGTATCCTGGTGCTCCGCTTCGGTCTCGCCGCAGAACCCTGCAATGACATCCGTGGAAATGGAACACCCGGGGAGGATGCTGCGAATGGCAGCAATGCGGTCCAAGTACCACTCGCGCGTATAGCCCCGGTTCATGCGCTTCAGCACATCGCTGTTGCCGGACTGCACCGGCAAGTGAATGTACTTGCAGATGTTTTCGTGGCGCGCCATCGCGTGCAACACGTCATCGGTCATGTCCTTTGGGTGGGACGTGGAGAATCGGACGCGCAGATCCGGATGAACGGAGGCGACGAGCTCGAGCAGTTCCGCAAAGCGGACGACGGGTTCATCGGCGTTCTTGATTTGGCCTTTGTTGTCGATGTTCCACTTGTAGCTGTCCACGTTTTGGCCCAAAAGCGTGACCTCGCGGTAGCCTTGTTCGAACAACTCCTTCGCTTCCCGCACGACGCTCTGCGGGTCCCGGCTGCGCTCCCGCCCGCGGGTAAAGGGCACAACGCAAAAACTGCACATGTTGTCGCAACCGCGCATGATGCTGATGAATGCGGTGATGCCATTGGCATCGAGTCGAACGGGGCTGATTTCAGCGTAAGTCTCTTCTCGGCTCAGCAACACGTTAACGGCCTTTTGGCCTCCGTGGACTTGCTCCACGAGGTTGGGCAAATCCCGATAGGCATCCGGCCCCACCACCAAATCCACGAGCTTCTGCTGTTCCAGCAGGTTCTCCCGCAGCCGCTCGGCCATGCACCCCAACACCCCGACGACCAATTTCGGCCGATTGCGCTTTGCTTGTTTAAACTGGGTGAGCCGCTTGAGCACGCGTTGTTCGGCGTTGTCGCGAATGGCGCAGGTGTTGAGCAAAATCAAATCCGCCTCTTCCTCATTTCGGGTGGTGGCATAACCAGCACCGTCGAGGATGCTCGCCACAATTTCCGAGTCACTGAAGTTCATTTGACAGCCATAACTCTCGAGGTAGAGCTTTTTCGTGTGAGTCGGCTGGGCCGGCACAACGGTGGGGGCACCCTGCAGTTCTTCGGAAAGCAGGGCGTCAGCGTGTTGCGGTCGGTGGGGTGAGTCGTTCATGTTCGGGCGGTAGCTTGAACTGCAAAGTTAACTCAATCCACATCGGCTGACAATTTGTCACCCTCACCTGCTGCTGCCGCCCGTAAATCAAAGACCTTCACGTTCCTGTGGACGCCTACGGGGTAAGCCAACCAATGCCCCCAATCGCCTTCCTCCAAAAGGCCCGGCTGGTTAACGATCAAGTAAGACGCTCCGCGCCCAGACGCCCAGGCCGCCCGTTCACCCGCGCGGAGGTCGGATTCATATAGACTCGTGAAGCCCATCCTTCCGATGCGCGTCAGCGAAACGTTTGGACTGCCATCGGGTACGCTCAACACCCGCGCCGAATCCGGAACCCCCCACGCTTCGAGGTACTGAGGAAGCTCGGACAGCGCGGACCACCGATTGCGCTGGTCCCAATGGAACCACTTCCACTCTGCCCGCTCCTCCTCAGACACCAACCGCTCCACCAACGCCCCATCCGTTCGCCCCCACTTCATTTGGTTGCGGGCAACGCTATGCGCAGCTTGAACAACGAAGGCCAAAACGAACACCCCCACGACCCACCACTTCCAGCGATCCCCTCCCCAAACGTCCGCCACCCACGTCACGAACAACGGCACCACCATCAACCCCTCTAAAAGGTAATAGTCGTGCACATCCAGATTACTGAACCACAACACGCAGTATGCCCCAAAAGCCAGTACAGTAAGCACCAAGCCATTTGCGAATCGTCCCGCCTCATGGCGCGCTCGGAACAGCGTAACGGCCGCGATGCCCGCCGCCCCCCAGCGCACCTTCAGATCGAACAGGTCTTGCAACCGAACCGTCACCAATTCCTCCCAAACGGCCGAGACATCGGCCGTGGACCAAAGCGGCCGAACGGTGGTGAGGAAGTACGTGGAATCGTGGGCGGCGTTGTAGGATTTGGCCCAAAACACCCAAGCCACCACCAAGGCAACCGACCCTCCGCCGCACGATCCTGCCCATGCCCACGAAGTCGGGCGAACGCGCAACCAACGCACCAAAACCGGCACGCCCCCAATGAGCATCGTCGGGCGCAGCAACCCCGCTAACGCAAGCAGCAAGGACGCACCGAGCAACTCCAATCGGGCATTGCGCCCAGGCCGTTCGCTCCGCGCGGCAAGCCACCAAGCCATGAAAACGGCCATCAACGCACTGGAATTGACCAAATAATTCGCTCCATAAAATTGAATCAACGGCGAGGCGAAAACTGCGAGCGCCGCAGCAGAGCCCACCGCAGGCTTGCCCGACCAATGCGCCACCGCTTTGGCCAGGGCCCACAACCCCAACACCAAAAACACGGCTTGTGTCCACCGCAACGTCCAAGGAACCGGCTCCCCCACTCCTTTCCAAAGGAGGGCATTCAGGTAATAAAGGCCCGTAAATTCCCCCGCACCGCGACCGCCCTCCGCGTGCTCAAAGTGGATGGCAGGCTCGAAAAATCCGCGGCCCGGCTCCAGGTAACGAAGGGTTTGGGACAGCGCGTCGCGCTGGCGCCATTCGTGAACCGAATAGGGCGCGTCGGCGGCGTGACGCAGCATTCCCGAGGACCAAGCCAGCGCAAAGGCGCTGACCACGACCAGGATTCCTCGGAGCTTTTTCATGGGCGCAATTTGGGACAAAACGAAGGCAAGACCCAGACCAATTCACCAACGACGATCAGAAATTTATAAGCGCAAGGTTCCCTGTTCGCACCCGCGTAACGTGCACCATCGGCCCATGAACTCCAAGGGATTTGGTCAGAACTTTTTTTTTGCCCAACCCACCTATGCTGAAGGCCAATTGCAACCTTTTCTTGCCCCCCCTCGTTTGCAAATGCCTCAATGAACAGCGTTACTTTGCACCGACCAAAGCTCAATTCATGTCAGCAAACCTCGTGATCGTGGAGTCCCCTGCGAAGGCAAAAACCATCGAAGGATACCTCGGAAAAGACTTTAAAGTGATGTCCAGTTACGGGCACATTTGCGACCTTCCGAAAGGGCAGGGAGCCGTGGATGTGGAAGCGGGCTTCGAGCCAAAGTACACGATCTCAAAGGACAAGGAGCAACTTGTGCGCGACCTCAAGAAAGCCGCGAAAACCGCAAAGTTGGTTTGGCTCGCGACGGATGAGGACCGGGAGGGAGAGGCCATTTCCTGGCACTTGAAAGAGACGTTGGGACTCGCGGACGAAAAAATCCGGCGCATCGTTTTCCACGAAATCACGAAACCCGCCATTTTGCGGGCCATTGAAAACCCGCGCACGGTGGACGAGGACCTGGTGAATGCACAGCAGGCGCGGCGCATCCTTGACCGCTTGGTCGGATTCGAGTTGAGCCCCGTTCTGTGGCGCAAGGTCAAACCGCAACTGAGCGCAGGCCGCGTTCAGTCCGTGGCGGTTCGCATCCTCGTCGAGCGCGAGCGGGAAATTCGCCAGCACACCTCCGTGGCTTCCTTTCGAGTGGTCGGTGAGTTTTTAACCCACGGCATTCCGTTCAAAGCCACCTTAAACGAGCGGTTCGACGCCTTCGAGGACGCCCGCAACTTCCTCGAATCGGCCCTGCATTCCACCCATTCGGTCAAGTCCATTGACACGAAGCCCACGACGCGGAAACCCGCTGCCCCCTTCACCACGTCCACCCTTCAACAAGAAGCGGCCCGGAAATTAGGCTTTTCGGTTTCCCGCACCATGAAGGTGGCCCAAGACCTGTACGAAGCGGGGCACATCACCTACATGCGGACCGACTCGACGAACCTGAGCGAGACGGCTTTGGAAGGAGCTGAAGCGGCCATCAAGTCGTCTTACGGGGCAGATTACCACCTGCGCCAAACCTATTCAAAGGCCGCGAAAGGGGCGCAGGAGGCGCACGAGGCCATTCGACCGACGGACTTCACTGCGACCAGGATGACGGGAGATCGGGATTTGGTCCGCCTCTACGAACTCATCTGGAAGCGGTCCATCGCCTCGCAAATGGCGCATGCCCAACTCGAAAATACGACAGCGCACATCGACGTCTCCGGCCGACCGGAACACTTCGTGGCGAAAGGCCAAGTCATCACATTTGACGGATTCTTGAAAGTGTACCTCGAGGGTACGGACGACGAGAATACGGAGGAGCATGACAAGGACCGCTTGCCGGCCATGGAAGTCGGACAGGCACTTGATCGCGAAGGCATTGTGGCGACGGAACGCTTTTCGAAACACTTGCCCCGTTACACGGAAGCAAGCTTGGTGAAGCGGCTTGAAGAACTGGGCATCGGGCGCCCTTCGACCTACGCTCCCACCATCAGCACCGTGCAAAAACGGGGGTATGTGGAAAAGCGGGACTTGGAAGGCACGCCCCGCGAATACCGGGTTTTGGAAATCCGAGGGAGCGAAATGTCGGAGCGCGCGGAAACGGAAATGACCGGAGCGGATCGCAACAAACTGATTCCAACGGACATCGGATCGGTGGTCAACGACTTCTTGAACGAGCACTTTGAAAACATCCTAGACTTCAACTTCACGGCCAACGTCGAGAACGAATTTGACCACATCGCGCAGGGTGAATTGAACTGGCGCGATATGCTTAAGGACTTCTACAAGCCGTTCAAATCAAAAGTCGATGAGGTCATCGAAGTCGGAGAACGCCCGAAAGACCGCGTTCTAGGGGAGGATCCGAAATCAGGAAAACCCATCATCGTTCGCATTGGTCGATTTGGCCCCATCGCCCAAATCGGCGACGCCAACGACGAGGAGAAGCAGTTCGCTTCCCTGTTGAAAGACCAATCCATTGAGACCATCTCCCTCGAACAGGCGTTGGAGCTCTTTAAATTGCCCCGGCGATTGGGGGAACATGAAGGCAAGGTGGTCACCGCAGCCATTGGGAGGTTTGGACCCTATGTGCGGTACGATGGCAAGTTCGTTTCGCTCAAAGCGGCCGACGGGGACGATCCCCACACCATCACGTTGACGCGCGCTTTGGAATTGATTCAAGCCAAAATTGAGGCGGATGCGAAAGCGCTCATCAAGGTCTTCGACGAGGACCCGGACACCCGCATCCTGAATGGACGCTACGGCCCGTACATCAAGCACGGCAAGAAAAACGTGACCATTCCCAAGACCGAAGATCCGATGGGAATAGACTGGGCTCGTGCCTTGGAACTCATTGAAGAACACGCAAAAAAGCCCAAGCGCGGACGGCGCAAATCCTAAACGCCGAGCATTGGCGGAATTTGCGGAAATTAGCCGCCCATGAGCGACGCGATCTACGACCTCCTTTCTTCGGTTGACACGCCGTATTTCAGCAATGCTGAAGGCACCCCGCGATTAGCGGAGCGCATCGAAGTGCACCGGTTCGACTTCCGCCCCCAAATCGAAGGCGCGCGCGTCGCCATCCTCGGCATTCAGGACGGCCGCCGTTCCGGAGACAACGAAGGATGCGCCACGGCTCCGAACGCGATCCGGGAAGCGCTATACCGCTTGACGCCTCCCCGGAATTGGCAGCACACGATTGATTTGGGTGACTTGCGCCCCGGAATCACCGAACAAGACACGGCCGCAGCCGTTCGTTCGTTGGTGGGCGAACTCATTGAAATGGGGGTCATCCCGTTGGTCCTCGGTGGCGGACAGGACTTGACTTACCCGCTTTATCAGGCCCTCGAACCGCTGGGCCAAGCGGTGAACTTGGTCACCATCGACTCGCGGCTCGACTTTGGCGCCGATCCGGAGGACATGACGTCGAAGAATTTCCTCAACAACATCATCCTTCACGAGCCGAATTACCTGTTTCATTACAGCAACATCGGCCACCAAGGCTATCAAACGGACCCGGACACGCTCGACTTGCTGGAGCAAATGCAGTTCGATGCGCACCGATTGGGCAAAGCGCACGAGGACATCCGGCAATTGGAGCCGGTGCTCCGCGATGCGGACTTGGTCTCGTTCGACATGGGGGCCATTCGAGCGGCGGATCATCCTGCCCACGATCAGGCGGGACCAAATGGGTTGGACGCTCTGCAATCCTGTGCCCTCGCGCGATATGCTGGACAGAGCGACCGGGTGAAGTGCTTTGGGCTGTTTGAACACAATCCCGATTTGGACCTGCGCAACTTGGGCGCTCAATTGGCAGGCCAAATCGTGTGGCACTTCCTCGACGGCGTCTACAACCAAGTCGCGGATTTCCCCAAGTGCGACAAATCCGAATACACCCGCTACGTGGTCGACTTGCCCAACATCGACCACGAGGTGGTGTTCTTGAAAAGCGGACGTTCCGACCGGTGGTGGATGGACATCCCCTTCCCTCCCACACATCAACAACACGCTGAACGAACCCTCACGGTACCTTGCACCTACGCAACGTATGAGGAGGCAGCCCAAGGAGATTTGCCCGATGCGTGGTGGCGCATGTTCCAAAAACTGGCCTGAAGGGCCTTGAGAAAATCCGCGCGCCCGAACGCGCAAAAAAGCAAAGGTTGCCTCGCCTTTCCCCAAGAAACTTTATCCGCTTTTCACACAAGGTTTGTGAATTTCTCTATATTAGCAGACCTTCCCGGAGACTATCCGGGAGGTTAAGAGTTGAAAAACAGAACGTTAGCATGATTCGCACCTCCATTTCGCTCCTTTGCGCCCTCGGATTTGCCGCCATAAGCGTGGCACAACAAGATCCGCAGTACACTCAGTGGTTCATGGATCCGGTTGGATTCAACCCGGGCGCTGCTGGTCACAGTGAGTTGACGTGCATTTCGGGAACGTATCGGAATCAGTGGCAAGATTTGGGCGCAGACCCTAACACTTCGTTGCTGAATGCGAACACGTTCATCGACGCCATCAAGGGCGGGGTCATGCTCTCCGTCTACAACGACGCCCTCGGACAGGAAACCAACAACATGCTCAAAGCGGGGTATGCATTCCACTTGCCGACCCTCAGCAATGGTGCGACCGTGAGTGCAGGTTTGGCCGTAACGATGTTCAACAAGACCATCGGCAACAACTGGGTCTCCATCGACCCGTGGCAAGACGATCCCGCGATCCCCAACCAGCAATCCTCGGCCAGTGCCTACGATGTGGATTTGGGCATCTACATCCGGAAGCCGGGATCATTCTATGCCGGAGTTTCCGCCACGCACGTAGCGCAGACGGAATTGGGAGCTTTGAGCATCCAGCCAAAGCGCCACCTCTACTTCATGGGGGGGTACGATTACGCCATCGACAGCGACTACCTCGTCCTTCGCACCAATGTGTTGGCGAAGACGGACTTGAATGCCTCCATTGCGGACGTGAATGTCAACGTGTTGTGGAACCAAATCGCTTGGGCGGGTGTTTCTTGGCGACCGGGAGATGCCGTCGCCCCTGTTGCCGGTTTCCAGTATAAAATTGAGAACAAAGACCGGACCAGCGAATCCACTCAGGTTTTCCGGTTGGGTTATTCTTATGACATCACCACATCAGACCTCCAGAACTACTCCAACGGTTCCCACGAGGTCTTCATCAGCTACTGCTTTAAGTTCCTCCAGATCCCGATGACCCAGCGACACTCCAACCCTCGCTTCCTCTGATTGCAGACGAAAAGTGAACATTTTGGAGTTAACCATCGTAAGAATCTGCTGAAACCCGCAAGTCATGAAACACATCCTTCTCATCCTGACAGCTGCTGCACTATTTGCCGGCTGCTACATGGGCCCTCAGGGGGAATTGGTCGGCGTGTACCCTCGCAAAGAGTGGGTTCAAGTGAATCCCTATGGGATGAACTACATCCACTTGGGTTCGTTCACCATGGGACCGAGTGACCAAGACGTTCCGTTCGCGCTGAACTCGCGTTCGAAAACCGTTACGATTCCTTCGTTCTACATGGACGCTACGGAAATCACGAACAACGAGTACCGCCAGTTCGTCCACTGGGTGCGCGATTCTTTGTTCTTGAACACCCTCGCTGAGGACGACAACGAAAACTACTTTTTCGCTGAAGACGAGCAAGGTCGGGAGTTGGACCGATTCATTGACAAGGGTTACGTCTTGAACTGGGAAGCCCCCATTGAATGGGAAGACGAGGACGTTTTTGACTTGCTGTACGATGAGTACTACTTGCAAGGTTCTGACCAATTCTACAACCGCCGAGAGCTCGATACGCGGAAGCTCAACTTCCGCTATTGGTGGATCAACTTCGACGCGGCCGCAAGCCGCGAGGGACTGGATGAGCAATTCAGCGAGGTAAACAGCCTCAATCAGCTGCACAGCATTCGTGGACACAGCGATCGATCGCAATTCGTTATCGAAGAAACCATCAACGTCTACCCCGACACATTGGTGTGGGTGCGGGACTTCACTTACGGGTTCAACGAACCGTATGCCGACGCTTATTTTTGGCACAATGCGTTCGATGACTACCCCGTGGTCGGGGTCACGTGGAGCCAAGCGAAAGCCTTCAATGCATGGCGGACGCAGTTGATGAACGACTACCGCGCAAGCAACGGGGAGGTGTTCGTCCAACGTTTCCGTCTTCCCTCGGAAGCCGAATGGGAATTCGCAGCCCGAGGTGGGCTCCAACTGAGCCCCTATCCGTGGGGTGGGCCGTACATGCGAAACAACTTGGGTTGCCCCTTGGCGAACTACAAGCCGATGCGTGGGGACTACGTAGAAGACGGAGCTGCGTACACGGTTCCTGTGACGACGTTTGCTCCCAACGATTATGGGTTGTACCAAATGTCGGGGAACGTTGCCGAGTGGACCAACACCGCATTCGACGAGACGGTCTATGAATTCTCGCACGACTTGAGCCCTGAATACACGTACCACGCGACAGTGGATGATCCGCCCTCTTTGCACCGAAAAGTGATTCGCGGTGGTTCATGGAAGGACATTGGATACTACTGCGAGACAGGTACGCGTTCTTTCGAGTACCGCGACACCGCGAAGTCGTACATCGGATTCCGGTCGGTCATGTCCTACCTCGGACGAGGTAAGGCAGGAGATCCCGAAGACTGGAACTGACCCTTCCCCTGAAAACAGGGCCCCTAGATTGAAATTGAAACCAACCAAAGTAATTTAAAATGCAGAGCAAAGCCTGGAAGAACTTCATGGCGAAGTTGTACGGATTTGGTGCGGCAATTGTGATTGTCGGAGCCTTGTTTAAGATTCAACACTGGGAAGGAGCTTCCGAAATGTTGATCTTGGGATTGGGAACGGAAGCCGTGATTTTCGCTTTCTCCGCTTTTGAAAAGCCCCACGAGGAGCCCGATTGGACGTTGGTTTACCCCGAATTGGCGAGTGGTGGAGGTCAAGGCCCCGACCCGAAGAAGCCCGACTCGGTTACGGGTCAATTGGATGAATTGTTGAAGGAAGCGAACATCGACAGCGCACTCTTGGAGCGGTTGGGAGATGGCATGCGCAACCTCGGAGAACAAGCGTCCAAGATGGGAGAAGTCGCCGAAGCTTCAGCCGCCAGCAAAGAATACAGTTCTGCGTTGCAAAAAGCATCCAATCAAGTCTCGGGCCTTTCCGAAACCTACGCTCAGGTTTCTGAAAGCCTCACCGGCTTAGTCGGTGCATCGGAGGCGGGAAACACCGTAGGCCAGCACATGGAAAAAATGACCACCAACCTCAGTGCGCTGAACGACATGTACCAATCTCAACTCGCCCAGCTTGAGCAGAACAAAGCGCTCTATGCAGGCATGGGTGAATTGGTCCAGAACCTGAGCGAATCGGTGGAAGACACCAAGCTGTACAAGGACAACATTGCCGAGCTCGCTCGTAACCTGTCTTCTTTGAACACGGTCTACAGCAACATGCTCAATGCCATGGGCAATCGCGGTTAATCCCCGATTGAACTTCATTTAAAGCTTAAACAGCATACCCATGGCTGGAGGAAAAGAAACACCCAGGCAGAAGATGATCGGGATGATGTACCTCGTCCTGACCGCTTTGTTGGCCTTGAACATCTCGAAAGAAGTCCTGAATGGATTCGTCAAAGTCGAGAACAGCCTGCGCAAGACGCAGGTAACCCTTGCGACGAAGAATGCCAACGCCATCGGCGTCATGGAAAATTCGTCGAACCCTGAGAAAACGGCCCCGTTCCTCGCTGAAGCGAAGAAAATTCAGCGGAACGCGGAGGATTTGGTCAGCTACATCCAAGAATTGAAGGCGCGCTCCATGAGTTTCTCCGGAGGCGATTATGAAGTGCAAGAGCCGCTCGGCTTCTCGGGATACCTCGGCAAGGACGCGTCCGGTAAGGACACAACCTTGAACTTGGTTTACATCGATAAGAAGGATGAGTACCAGGCGTTGACGACCTTCTTGGTGGGCTCAGAGCCGGCATCTCCGAAGGAAGATGAATGGTCCGCTCATCAACTGCGCGCACGTCTCGAAGCGTTTCGCGAATCCTTGAAGTCCATTTCGTTCAAGGACGTTGAAGGAGAAACGCGTACCCTGCCGCAATCGTTGAAGAACCAAATTGACAAGACATTCGTCTTCGAGAATGAGGTTGAAAACGGCGTGGAAGTGCTCTGGGAGGCCGCGAACTTTTATGATGTGCCCCTCGCAGCCGTCATGCCCTTGATGACGAAGATGATCCTGGACGTCCAGAACACGGAAGCGGACATCATTTCCTGGTTGGCAGGCGATGTGGATTCGAAGTCGTTCAAGTTTACTTCGTTGGTCCCCCTCGTTGTTCCCCAATCGAGCTACTTGTTGCGCGGTGACAGCTTCCGGGCTGAAGTGCTCCTCGCTGCATTTGACAATACGAACCGCCCTTCCATTTACGTGGACAACTCGAAGTGGGATGGTCGGGACAGCAGTGCAATCGACATTGCGGGATTGAACCCGTTGAACGTGAGTGCCAACGGGTTTGGAGAATTGCGCATCGCAACGAACAACTTGCCGTTGGGAGAGGCTGCCTACAAAGGAGTCATTCAATTGACTGGACCGGACGGTTCGGTGGAAGACTACCCCTTCTTCACTCCTCCCTTCCAAGTTGCCGAGCCCGCCTTGGTGGTTTCGCCGACCCAAATGAACGTTTTCTACCGCGGGGTGCCGAATCCCGTGGAAGTGTCGGTTCCTGGCGTATCGTCGGACAAAATCAGCGTCTCCATCAGTGGCGGACACAAAATCACCGAGCAGCCCGATGGCACCTACATCGTCGAACCCGGAGCCGCTCAGGATGCGGACATTTCCGTAACCGCGGAATTGCCCGATGGATCAGAGAAGTCCATGCCGGCGAAAAAATTCCGGGTTAAACGCATCCCCGACCCGGTACCGACGTTCGGGGGCAAATCACCGAGTGACCGCTCAATTGACCGCACTACGTTGCGCGGTGTCCCAGGGGTTAGCGCCCGAATGGAGAACTTCGATTTCAACGTCACCGTTGTAGTCAAGAGCTTCCAACTCGTGGTTTCCAAGGACGGCACCCTCATCCGCAAGGCGTCGAACTCAAACCGCTTGTCCGACGACATGAAGTCGCTTTTGCAGTCATGCGCTCGGGGAACCGTCATCTACCTCGAGGACATCGTCGTCAAGATGCCGGATAACACGGAACGCCAGTTGGCCCCGCTCAAGCTCACCGTAAATTAATCCTTCATGAAGCTCTACGCCCGTACACTCGCATTGGCCTTGATGTTGCTGCCCGCATTCGCAGGGTTGAAAGCACAGGTGCCCACCGTTCTCGATGGTGCGTATGTGAAAGAGACCAACCGCACGAAGCGCGTCATCCCCTACCCTTCGCTCCGCGAAGCAGACGTGATGTACACGAAACGTGTCTGGCGCATCATGGACTTGAGCCAAAAAATGAACCATTCATTTTACTTCCCAATCACGGACATCGCCGATCGGAAGTCGTTCTTCAATGTCATGCGCAATGCTCTTGAAGTGGAGGGTTCATTGGTCGCGTACGGGGGTGGACCCGATGGTCAAGACGACGAATTCCGCTACCCGATGACCCAGTCGCAGGTGGACTCCATCCTCAACCCCGTTGAGTTGGTTCCTCAGTTCGACTTGGTAACGGGGGAGAAAATCGGCGACAAGCCTGAACCCGCGCCGATTCGAACGGAAGACATCAAGCGGTACATCATCAAAGAAGATTGGATTTTCGACCGCCAACGGAGCGAACGGTACGTCCGCATCATCGGCATCGCGCCGCAGAAAGAAAGCTTCGATGGTGATGGGGTTTCGCAAGGTTTCGAGACGCTGTTTTGGCTGTACTATCCAGAATGCCGTTACGTTTTTGCGAACGCAGAAGTGTACAACACGCAGAACGATTCGCAGCGCCGAACGTTCGAGGATTTGTTCCAAAAGCGGTACTTCGCCAGCTACATCATCAAGGAGTCCAATGTCTACGATCGGAACATCCAGAGCTACGCACGTGGCTTGGACGCATTGGCGGAAGGGCAGCGCATTCAGAACGAATTATTCGAGATTGAACACGATTTGTGGCATTACTGAATCCACGAAATGCCGAAGGAAAGGGAGGCCATGCGCCTCCCTTTTTTCGTGCCGTTCCGTGAGCGACCTTTGCACCCCATGTTGAACCTCTCCTCAGTCGGAGTCCACTTCGGACAACGTACCCTTTTCGAACAAGTCGACCTGTTCATCGGCAAGCGCGAACGCATCGGCCTAGTCGGTCGGAATGGTGCGGGCAAGTCGACGCTCTTGAAGATCATCGCGGGCCTTCAAACACCCAGTGAAGGCCAAGTCAGCTACCCGAACGACTACCGCATCGGCTACCTCCCGCAGGAGATGGACCACAACGAAGACCGCACCGTACTCGAAGAAGCCAGCAGCGCCTTTGAGGAATTGCAACGCCTCGAAGGCGTGGTGGAGCGCATTTCCAAGGAACTCGGTGAACGCACCGACTACGAGACGCTCGAGTACCACCGGCTCATCGAGCAACTCACCGAGGCGAACGAGCGGTTGGACGTGTTGGGCGGAAGCACCATGGAAGAACAGGTGCAGCGCATTTTGCAAGGTTTGGGCTTCACCGCGGAAGACATGCACCGCATGATGGGCGAGTTTTCGGGCGGCTGGCAAATGCGGGTGGAACTGGCGAAACTGCTGCTTCAAAACCCCGATTTGCTTCTCCTCGACGAACCCACGAACCACCTCGACATCGAGAGCATCCAATGGCTGGAGACGTTCCTCCAGAACTCGTCGAGCGCGATTTTGCTGATTTCGCACGACCGGGCGTTTTTGGACAACCTCACCACGCGGACCGTCGAAATCACGCCCATCAAGCTCTATGACTTCAAGGCGAGTTATTCGAAGTACCAGATTTGGCGCGAAGAAGAACGCGAACGACAAGAACAGGCATATAAAAACCAACAGAAGTACATCGAAGATACCGAGCAACTCATCAACAAGTTCCGCGCGAAAAAGAACAAGGCCGCCTTCGCGCAATCGCTCATCAAGAAACTCGACAAACTCGATCGCATCGAAGTCGATGCCGCCGACAACGCAAGCATCCGCTTCCGCTTCCCCCCGGCAGCACGAGCAGGTAAGGTGGTCATCGAAGCGGAGGGCGTGTCCAAATCCTTTGACGGAAAGGAAGTGTTTCACGGAGTGGACCTCATCCTCGCTCGGCAGGAAAAAGTCGCGCTCGTAGGCAAGAACGGAGCAGGCAAAACCACGTTCACGCGCATCATCCTCGGGCTGGAACAGGCACAAGGAGAACTGAAATTGGGCCACAACGTGGACATCGGCTACTACGCCCAAAACCAAGCCGAAGAACTCGACGGCAACGTCACCGTGCTCGAGACGCTGGAGGAAGTGGCGGTCGGCGACGTGCGCAAGAACTTGCGGGGATTGCTCGGGTCCTTTCTGTTTTCAGGAGAAGACGTGGACAAGAAAGTGAAGGTGCTGTCGGGCGGGGAGAAGGCGCGTTTGGCCATGTGCAAACTGCTGTTGCATCCGTACAACTTCCTCATCCTCGACGAACCGACGAATCACCTCGACATCAAGTCCAAGGAAGTGCTCAAGCAAGCGCTCAAGGCGTACGACGGCACCTTGATGGTCGTGAGCCATGACCGGGATTTCTTGGCGGACATGACCGACCTCGTTTACGAAGTGACGCCCACGGGTTTGCAGCAGTACATCGGAGACATCCGGCAATTCTTGCACGAAAAGCACGCCGCAAGCATCCGGGCCTATGAGGCGGGCAATGCAAAGAAAGTGCACCTCACGAAGGACAAACCCAAGCCCGCCGAAACCGCGAAACCAGAGCTCAGCTACAAGGAGCGCAAGGCACTTGAAAAAGAGGAACGCACCCTGCGCAATCGGGTGAGCAAAGCGGAAGCCCTCATCGCCGAGCGGGAAACTGCCGTGGAAAAACTGAACAAGCAAATCGCGCAGACAGCGCCGGAAGAGCGAAGCACGATCACGGATTTGGCCTATCAGTACGAACAGGCACAGCACGCCGTACAACAAGCGATGGAACAATGGGAAGCGGCAACGCTCGCACTTGAAGCATTCGAGCGGCGTTCGTGACGGGGGATTTCCACAAAAAACACGGACCATTGTCGAAAACCCACTCCCTTTTCTGTGGTGTATTTCAACGCATTTCACGCTAACCTACGTAGATTTACTCCACACACAACTGGTCCTTTCAAGAAGAGGTCGTCAGCACAAGGGCGGCCTTTTCGCTGCCCAAAACTCTGGTTTTCAACTGAGATAAGCTTTCCACTTGGCGATCACTTCGTCCATGTCCGAAGGCAACACGCGTTCAAACGTCAGCCACTCGCCGGTGGCGGGGTGAGTGAACGCGAGGGACTTTGCATGGAGGGCCTGGCGGGGCAAGGTGTCAAAGCAATTGTTGAGGAAGGCCGTGTATTTCCCGCCCGCCACACCCCGGACCGCCTTGTTTCCGCCGTATTGGACATCGCCGAATAGGGGATGACCGATGTGCTTCATGTGGACGCGGATTTGGTGGGTGCGGCCGGTTTCGAGTTTGCATTCCACCAAGGTCACGGGACCGAGGCGTTCCAAAACCCGGTAATGCGTCACCGCATGCTTACCCTCCTCCCCATACTCGAACACCTGGAACAGCTTCCGGTCCCGCCGATGCCGTCCGATGTGCCCGGTGACGGTGCCGTCCTCCTTCACGTCGCCCCAAACCAGCGCGTGGTACCTCCGATCGACCGTCCGCTCAAAGAACTGCTCACTGAGCGAGGTCATGGCCAATTCCGTCTTCCCCAGCACCATGATGCCCGTCGTGTCCTTGTCCAAGCGGTGAACCAAACCCGGCCGCGGCACTTCCCCCGTCCGGTCGGTCGTGGGCAGCGGCGCGCTCATCAAATGATGCACAACGCCGTGAATGAGCGTCCCCGTATAATTCCCGTTCCCCGGGTGGACCACGAGGTTCGCGGGCTTGTTCAAGACCAACACCGCATCGTCCTCGAACAAGATGTCCAAATCCATCGGCTCCGGCACCAACTCGAACTTCCGAACCGGCTGCGGCAACTCGATGGTCACGACATCCCCGGGCTTCACTTTGGCGTTGGGTTTGACCGGCGTGCCGTTGATGCGCACGTAACCTGCACGCGCCGACAACTGCAACCGCGATCGGGACATGTGCGCAATGAGGTTCGTCAGGAACTTATCGACCCGCAAGGGCTGCTGCCCCGGATCCACCTCCACCCGGTGGTGTTCAAACAGCTCCTCCGATTCGAACTCCTCGGACTGCGAATCTTCCATCAGTGCCGCACCCAGCATTTCGCCACTTCACCGGTCGCAAAGCGCACGACCACCAGACCTGAAGGCCAGTCGGAAACGGACAATTCAACAGCTCCCGCGCCGTCCGTCATGCCATCAGCAAGCATCCGCCCCTCCAAACTGAACGCCTGCCACGCCGTCTGTCGGGGGCCTTCGATGCGCAGCCAGTCGGACGCGGGATTGGGGTACACCTTCAACGCTTGGGCAACCGGCGCTTCTGCCACGCCCACCCAGGCCTGCTCCATGCCAGCGCGGAACACCGGGCGGATCATCACCGAACCTTCAATTTCAGACGCCTGCCAGGGACTGCCCAGCCCGAGGGTGTAGTGCACGTTGCCCACATTCGCGTTCGTGTTCTTGTCCAAACCGAAGTTCAGCATCGCGTCCGTGGACTGCACCAGCCCCACGTGGATCACGCCCTCTACCGGCAGCGGATCGTCGAGCGGAAAGTAGCCGAACACGTCCGGCCCTTGGGTGTAATAACTCGGTGAATGAAATTGGTAATTGATGCCCAACTCCTCCCCCGGCATGCCCGCATCATCGGACCAAACCCGCAACAGGAACGTCTCATCCGAGGCGTCGGTGTAGTACGGCGTAAAGTGAATGGCCAAGCCCAACAGCGTATCCGCTTGGGCCAATGGATAGCGCACCGCCAACTTGCCCGCAGCTGCCGTGAGCGCATAGGCCCGTTCGGCCGAGCCGTCATCGTAGGCGTAATCGTTGGCAAACACTTGGGTGTATCCCATGCTGTCGTTGTCCAACACCCCCACCTTCTGTTGGTGCTGCAACCCCACTGAACTCTCGTAAAAGGTCACTTCGAATGCCGCCGCCGTGTCGCTCACCGTCGGATCAAACGTGAAGCTCGCAGGAGGAAGACCGACGTAATAGCCCGTGGTGAATTCCGCTCCGGCTGCGACGAAGGTGGTGGAGAAGGCGTTCGGGTAGTTTTCGATAGCGCCCTCGTGCTCCACCGTAAAGCCCCCTGCAATGTTGTCCGCTTGGCCATCGCTGTAGTTGCGATGGAACGTGGTGACGCTGTCCCGCATGAACACCGTGGGGTTCTCCACATAATGGGTCCACGGCATGCGCGTGAAATCACGCAGCAAGCTGTTCATGGGTTCGGTGAACGCGACTTCCGAAATCACCTCGTAAGTCGCTGGGTCAATGCCGTCGTCGAGGAAGACGTAATCCACATGCCACAAATCCACGTTGCCAGAAAGGGAACCGTAGTTGCGGAACCGGAATTGGAACCCCGCCTGCAACCAGATTTGTTCATCCACAGGAATGAATGCGCGCGTGAATTCAGTGATGCCGCACGAATCCGAGCCCCACACCTGCGTCCACACGGCGTCGCCGTTGCTGTCGGTGGCCTTGAACTCCACCACGAGGCTGTCCTCGCCCACATCCGCCGAATTGCCTCGGCCGCCCCGTTCGTAGGAAAAGACCAAATGCACATCGGAGTTCGTGGAATACCCGTTCAGATTGATCGGCAACGATGTCAAGGTATCGGCCCATCCCACCACGTCGGTGTTCGACCAGCTGTACGGGTATCCCGACCGGTCGCAACCGTTGAATGTGGCGGTGCCGATGGTGGGTGCGCCAATGGCATAGGTTTGGGTGATGGCGGCCGAACTGGCTTCCCAACGAATGAGTTCATCGGGAACCCAAGCCGGAGCGTCTGCGAACGACGGGGTCGAAAAATCATCAAAGAACGGCAACGCGATGAGCCCCCCGCCTCGCTCCGCGACGGACTCGGGCCGAACTTGCGGCACCACCTTCAAGTCGTGTTCCCACTCTCCTTGAGCGCGAGCCGTTGCCCCTAACATGAGCACCCAGGCCGCTGCGCCCACCATCCGTAACACGTGTTGAATACGATTCTCCTTCATTCCATGGGTTCATTCACGGCGTGTCCGCCGAAGGGGCCCGGCGCGAAGCATCGGAAGCCAGCCCCAAGTAAACGTCGATTTCAGTGCCCGCGGGGACCACAGCGTCTTCCGTGGGCGGCAGGTGTTGGTCGATGACGAGCGCCTCGAGGCTGTCGTCTGCATCTTCGCACGATTCGCTGTATTCCACAAGCCCCAGGCTCAATCGGCCTCGGATGAGTTCCACCCGAACGGAATCCAGCGGGAGCCCAACGAGGTTGGGCATGGGTACGCGCTCGTTGGTGGTGCGACCGATGACCAGCCGCACCGTCGTTCCGCGGGGCAGTCGGGCATCGGGTTGAAGCACCTTCCGGCGCGCCGTTTCCACGCGCACCACACGCCCCACCAATGCGATGTTCGCCTCTTCCACCTCCACGATTTCGAAGCCCTTGTTTTCCAAACGAATGCGCGCAACCCGAGCGTCCATGCCTTCCTCAACACCGAGCAATTCATTCGGGGGCAACGACCGGTAAGTGGTTAGGTACACGTTCCGGTCGGGCTTGATGGGACTCGAAGCCGGAGGAAGTTGCTCGATGACTTCGAAGGGCTTGCCCTCGCGGCTGTACACGCTGTCCAAATGCACCGCGCGAAGCCCCGATTCCGCCAACAAAGCCTGCGCCTCCTGCAGCGTTACGCCCCGCAAATCGGGCAGTTCCACCACCTCTCCCCGCCGGCTGTATGCATTCAAGAAAATCCAAGCGCTCCCCAAAACGACCCCCCAAACCACCGCGATAGCGAGGAGGTGCCGGCGAAACGAACGGCTCACCAAGAATTGCAACCAGGTCTTCATAGTTCAGGCGGTGTAACGCGAAAGTACCTCATTTGTTGCGGAACGGGGGATGGGATTTGGCCTGTGGTCAAGGCCTACGCCTCCATTTCCTCCGCCAACACGTTGTCGAAGGTGTTGCGGAACTCCTCCACGTAACCGAACAGGTGACCATCCACCTGCATCTTTCCCTTCGTGACGTGGCCCAACAAGACCACCGGAACCCCGTGGGCCTCAACGAGGTCGAGGAAGGCATCCTGCTGGTCCTCCGTGCAGCTGACCGCCACGCGTCCTTGGCCCTCCCCGAACAGGAAGCCGTCCAACCGAATGTCCGAATCCGTCACGATGTCAAAGCCCAACCCGCGCGGCATGCCCATTTCGAGCAGCGTCACGAACAAGCCTCCATCGGCCACATCGTGCACCGCGCGCACCGTCTGCGCATGGATGACCGCACGCACCGCCGCCTGCAATTTCACCTCGGCCTCGAGGTCAAAGTGCGGTGCCGGAGACCGCTTCACCCCGCGCAAGCTCGCCAGGTATTCCGACGAGTTGATGCAGTCCGTGATCTCCCCGACCAAGAAAATCAGCTCGCCCTTTTCCTTGAAATCCAAGGACATGTGCTTCGACCGGTCCTCCATCACGCCGACCATGCCGATGGTGGGCGTAGGGAATACGGATTTCGTTGAGCCGTCCTCAAGGGTGCTTTGGTTGTAAAAGCTGACGTTTCCG
The DNA here is from genome assembly GCA_965656785.1 of uncultured Flavobacteriales bacterium. Classification (GTDB taxonomy): domain Bacteria; phylum Bacteroidota; class Bacteroidia; order Flavobacteriales_D; family Sanyastnellaceae; genus JALQTD01. The sequence continues at coordinate 1,557 of CBFHLY010000015.1, read as the reverse complement.
CCGGTGACCGGGGTTTGGAACCGTTCGCACGCGGCGCTCATGCCTTTGATGGCGTGGACAAATTGCCAGTAAACCTCCTTGTTGTAGGGGTTGCCAAAATTCAAACAGTTCGTGATCGCGCTCGGGACCGCGCCGGTGCAGCTGATGTTCCGAGCCGCCTCCGCGACCGCGATGGCCGTTCCCGTGAAGGGATCGGCGTCCACGTACCGCGCGTTGCAATCGACCGTCAAGGCGAGCGCCTTGTTCGTTCCGCGCACGTTCACCACGCCCGCATCGGACGGGCGGTTTGCGCCGCGGTGGAGGGTGCCCACCGTGGAATCGTACTGGTCCGTGACCCACTGCTTCGAGGCGATGTTCGGAAGTTCGATCAGGGACTCGGCATAGGCCGCTGCCTCTTCAAGCGTCGGAACCGATACAGTCGCCGCGTCGAACTGCTGCACTTCCTTGAACCAAGCCGGCTCTTCATACTCCCGCTCGTAGACGGGTGCTCCGCCGCCGAGCACGAGGTTGTGCGCCTCGACTTCGGCCACCAAGGCACCGTTCACGAAATAACGCAGGTTCGGGCCTTCCGTCACTTCGCCGATGGCCACCGCGTGCAGGTCCCACTTGTCAAAGATGGCTTCCACTTCCGCTTCGTGTCCTTTCTTCACCACAACGAGCATCCGCTCTTGCGACTCGCTGAGCAAGATTTCGAACGGCTCCATGTCGTCTTGGCGCAGCGGAACGCGATCGAGGTGGATGTCCATGCCGACTTCGCCTGCTGCCGACATTTCAGAGGTTGAGCAGGTGATGCCCGCCGCGCCCATGTCCTGCATGCCCACCACCGCTTCGGTGCCTGCAAGCTCGAGCGTGGCTTCGAGGAGGAGCTTTTCTTGGAACGGGTCGCCGACCTGCACCGCTGGCAAGTCCTCCGCGCTCTCGGCCGTCATGTCCTTTGAGGCGAATGAGGCGCCTTGGATGCCGTCCTTGCCCGTGGCCGAACCGACGATGTACACCGCATTGCCCACGCCCGCCGCCGTGGCGGAGATGATGCGGTCGGTCTTCAGTATGCCGACCGACATCGCGTTGACGAGCGGGTTTTGGTGGTAGCTCTCGTCGAAAAACACTTCGCCGCCCACCACGGGAATCCCGAAGCTGTTGCCGTAATCGCCGATGCCCTTCACCACCCCTTCGAGCAGCCACTTCGTGCGCGCTTCTTCCAATGCGCCAAAGCGCAAGCTGTTCAATTGCGCGATGGGCCGAGCGCCCATGGTGAAGATGTCGCGGTTGATGCCGCCCACGCCCGTGGCCGCCCCTTGGTATGGCTCCAGGGCCGACGGGTGGTTGTGGCTCTCGATTTTGAACGCGCAGCCAAGGCCGTCGCCGATGTCCACGATGCCCGCGTTTTCTTCCCCCGCTTTGACGAGCATGTGGGGCCCGTCCTTAGGCAGCGTTTTCAGCCACTTGATGCTGTTCTTGTACGAACAGTGCTCGCTCCACATCACGCTGTAGATGCACATTTCCGTGAAGTTGGGCATGCGCCCGAGGTGGCCGGCGATGGCTTCGAATTCCTCTGGG
>CBFHLY010000014.1:0-80063 GCA_965656785.1 uncultured Flavobacteriales bacterium | reverse complement strand
ATTACTGGAGTCATTTGCGGCTACCGCGTGGAGGAAATCGAGAACGCGTTGACGCAAAAGGTGCGTTGGTTGGACAAGGTCGTCGATGAATTGTCCCGCGGAAAGGCCATCGAGAAGATCTGCCGCCAGCCCCATTGACGGGGGCGTCCGCGACGAAATGCGTACCTTGAAAGCATGATTCGATTCATCAAAACAGGAGCGGTGATGGGGGCGTTGGTGCTTACCGGAATCGCCCGAGGTCAAGAACCGTGGCCGGCCATTCCGGGCATTGATGAAGGGACGGCGTCCGTGCACAGCCAGGAGACCTTCGTGCCGGCCCTTGGGCTCGCGGCGTTGAGCTACGGGCTGGCGCGGTGGGTGGAGAACGCCGAGCGGGCGCATCGCATGCAGGTGCGGTTGGGGGTTTACGGCCTTCAAGACCACCTCGTCTTCAACCAATCCGTGGGGGTGGAGCAACAGGTGGCGCCCTGGTTTTCATTGAGTTGGGAAGTGCTCGTGCAGGAGTGGCGTGCGGATTTGGGCACCGGAAACGCGCACGGCATGGGCGTCGGCCTCAACCCGTGGGCCAAATGGACCGCCTTCCCCGCCCGCAAGCTTTCGCCCTTCGTGGAGGCCGGAACCGGCGCGTTCTACGGCTTCACCCGGTTCCCCGCCGCGGGCACCCGCTTCACGTTTCATTTGAACACGAACTTGGGTTTGGAGTGGGACCTCGAGGGCGGCGATGGCGTGCGCCTCACCTATGGTCACTTGCACCAATCGAACAACGGACTCGGCGAGCGCAACCCCGGCATTGTCGGCAATGGGCTGACCGTCAGCTGGTCGCGCCGCTTTGCATCGGAACGCCCATGACCATCATTTTGTACGCCATTCCCATGTTCCTGGCGCTCCTCGGCCTCGAGGTGTGGTGGGATGCCCGTGGGCAGCGGGGGGTGTACCGGATGGGGGATACGTTGGCGAATTTGGGGTGCGGCATCATGGACCAAACCACCGGGCTGCTCGCAAAGTTGGCCACGGTGGCCGCCTTCACGGGGGTCTACGCGCTCGGTGCGGAGTGGCGCGGGGATTGGGCGTGGCCGGAGACGGCGGGCGGGTTTGCGGCGGCGTTTGTGCTGGGGGATTTTGCGTATTACTGGTCGCACCGGTGGTCGCATCGGGTGAACGTGTTTTGGATCGGGCACGTGGTGCACCACCAATCGGAGGATTACAATTTGGGCGTGGCGTTGCGCCAGAGTGCAGCCCAAAAGCTGTTGATGATGTGGGTCTACTGGCCACTCGCTTGGGCGGGGGTTCCGCCGTGGATGTTCGCCAGTGCGATGGCGCTGAATTTGGTCTACCAATTCTGGATTCACACGGAGGCCATTCGGCACCTCGGGCCGCTGGAATGGCTGCTGAATACGCCGTCGCACCACCGCGTGCACCACGGGCGCGACCCGGAGTACATCGACAAGAATCACGGAGGCGTGTTCATCGTTTGGGACCGGTTGTTTGGGACGTTTCAGCGGGAGCGGCAGGCGCCGACGTATGGCATCACGACGCCGGCGGCGACCTTCAATCCGGTGCGGGCCCAAGTCCAGCCTTGGGTGCGGTTGTGGCGCGGGGTGCAGGCGATGCCGACCCTGGGGCTGAAGCTGCGTTACCTGTTCGCCCCGCCGGGCTGGACGCCGGACGGGGGGGTGCCTCCGCCCGCCATCACGGGGGCGGAGCGCAAATTTGAGGCGGAGCTGCCGCGGGCCTTGTTGGGGCCGTTGCTCGCGCGCTGGATTGTGACCTTGGTTGGCGCTTTCGGGTTGCTCCTTGCTGAACGGGCGTTGCCGATGCCGTTGGTGCTGGCGGGCATCGCGTGGGTGCTGTGGAACCTGTGGTGGGTGGGAGCGACGTGGGACGGGGACGGGCCCGGCGATGCGTTGAGCGGAATCGGCGATGCGGGGTTGGTGGTGTGGGCAGCACTGGCGATGGGCGTGCCGGTGGCGTTGGGCGTGGCGGCGCTGTTGGGTGGGCTGCAGGTGTGGACGTGGGTCAGCGCAGGGACTCGCCGTGCTGGCTGAGGTCGAGGCCGCGCTCTTCCTGCTCCTGCGTGACGCGCACCGGTAGGGCCGCGTTGACGAGGAGGAACAGGGCGTAGGCGCCGCCGAACGTGAACAGGATGACGCCGACGAGGGCCGCGAGGTGCACGGCGAACGGCCCCCAGCCGCCGCCGTGGACGAGGCCGACGTTCCGGGCGAACAGGGCCGTCATGAGCATGCCCACGATGCCGCCCACGCCGTGGCTGGGGAAGACGTCGAGGGTGTCGTCGATTTGGGTTTGGGGCCAAAATCGAATCGCCGCATTGCTCACCAGCGCCGCCACCAGCCCGATGAGCATGCTCTCCCCGAGCGTCACGAACCCGGCCGCGGGCGTGATGGCCACCAGCCCGACGATGGCGCCGATGCACGCGCCCACCGCTGACATCTTCCGCCCCATGAACCGCTCGTAGAACATCCAGGCGATCATGGCCGTAGCCGAAGCGAGGTTCGTGTTCGCGAAGGCGAGGACCGCGTCGCCGTTCGCGCCGAACGCGCTGCCCGCGTTGAAGCCGAACCATCCGAACCACAGGAGGCCCGTGCCGAGGATGACGAACGGGATGTTCGCCGGTTTCTCTTCGCGTGGGTTTTGGCGCTTGCCGAGGAAAACCGCTCCCGCGAGCGCGGCCAGCCCCGCCGACATGTGCACCACCGTGCCACCCGCGAAGTCCAGCACCCCCGCCTGGCGCAGCAGCCCGTCCGGGTGCCACGTCATGTGCGCGAGCGGCGCGTAAATGAGCAGGCTGAACAGCACCATGAACAGGATGTAGCTCCGGAACCGCAGGCGCCCCGCGAGGCTGCCGGTGATGAGCGCCGGCGTGATGATCGCGAATTTGAGCTGGAACAGGGCGAAGAGGAGGAAGGGAATCGTGGGGGCGAAATCGGGGTTTGGCTTGAGCCCCACGCCGTTGAAGGCCAAAAACGTCATCGGATTCCCGACCACGCCCCCCACGCTCTCCCCGAAGCACAGGCTGAAGCCGACGACGACCCAAACGACGCTGACCACGCCAAGCGCCACGAAGCTTTGCAACATGGTGCTGATGATGTGCTTGCGGTGCACCATGCCGCCATAAAAGAACGCGAGACCCGGCGTCATCAGCAGGACGAACGCGCTCGCCACGAGCATCCACGCGGTGTCGCCGGAGTCGATGCCTTCGGCGGGGGCGAGTTCAGCACCGCCCGCGAGCCAAGCGATGAGCACGAAAAGGAGGAGGAAGATGAAGTTCAGGCGGCGTCCCATGGCGTTGAGTTTGGCGTTCAACCGGACCGGGTCATTGCCGTCGGTGGGCGCAAATTAAAACGCAGTGCGCTGAAAATCAATTGATGTCCCGGGGACACGTCAGAGCGCGGCGAGCTGGGCGCGGGCGGCGTCGGGGTCGAGGCGGACGAGGAGGCGGAAGGCTTCATCGAGGAGGGTTTGGGCTGCCGGGTCGCCGGCGTGGGCCTTTCGCGCGAGGTAGAGTTCGTGGATGAGCTCGAGCTCGGGGAGGCCGTAGGCGACGCCGGTGAAGCCCTGCACGCTTTCGAGGGGGCTGAAGCCGAACTCGTGCGTGGGTTCGATCATGGTGCCCTCGCCGAAGTCGTTCCAGGTGGCGAGTTGGAGGGCGTCGAGGTCGGCGTTGGAGGCGATTTCGAGGAGGTCGAGCAGGGTTTGGCCTTGATTGTGAGCGATTTCCCAGCCCAAACCAGCGCCCCACCCCCCGTCCGCATAAAAATCCTTGAACCCCGGATACGCCACGCCCGTCCGCGCCCCCGGCCCCTCGCTGAACGCCGCGACCGCCGCCAAATGATCCACGCCCCCACCGCCCCAAATCCACGCAAACTCGCCCACCGCCCCCATCTCGGCGCCCTCCCCCCAAATCGCATGTGTCCGCCCGCTCACCCCTACGGCCGCCCATTCCTCGGGCGTCTCCAACTCAATCGGCCCAAACACCCCCACCCACGGCTCGCCCTCCACCCGGAAATACGCGGTGTCCGTGAAATGTCGCCCCGCGATGTGCGCCCAATCCAGCGCAGCCTGCCCGGCCGGCACATTCGCCAACGTTCGGTCCTCGTACATCAACGCATATTCCAGCCCGGCCCTGCGCAACGCGGCAATCAGCGCCTCCGTAGCCTCGTCGATGCGCCCATAATCCAGCAACCCGCTCGTGCCATACCAGTCGATGATGGCCCCGTCGATCCCGCTGTACTTCATCAGCAACGTGTGGTACTCCAGCACGTCCTCGTCGAAGCTGGAATACGGGCCGATGAGGGGATGGTAATGCGAGGCGACGTCCGGCAACCCGTCGCCGCCGGTCGTCCACGGCTGGGCGTGGGCCATGGTCCAGTGGTGGCCCCAAGCGCCGTCGTGTTGAAGCGTTTCGAACCACGGCATGACATGGGCGAGGACGGGCAGCGGGTTCGACTTCGCGACGGCGAGCGGGGCGGTGGGGCCGGCGGCAGCGGGTTCCTCCTCGCGGCAGCCCATCCAAGCGAAGATGATCAGGCACCAGGTCCAATGCTTCATGCTTGGAAAAATACGCACCCGCTGGTGAATTTCTGCGATTCAGTGGTGAATCGCCCCTTCTATTTTCAGGGCCCTTCACCTATGTTCGCTTCATGGAACCCCGGTTGAACCGATTTGAACTGCGCCTCGAGGCTTTCGGTCGGGCCATGAGGCGCCTCGAGCAAGGCATCGCCTTGGTGCGTACACGAGCGGATGATGAGGAATTGACGATGGAGGAGGAGGGCTTGATTCAGCGGTTCGAGTACTGCTTCGAATTGGGATGGAAGCTGTTGCAGGATGTGGAGAAAGACCTCAATGGGCAAGGGCTTGGCGGTCCGCGTGCTGCCATTCGTTGGGCCACCGCTGAGGGTTGGGTTGACGATGGTGAAGTGTGGATGTCGATGCTTCAAAGCCGCAACGTGACGACGCATGTTTACGACCGGGCGATGATTCAGCCGGTGTTGCAGAAAATCCGGGGCACGTATTTTAGGGCCTTGCATGGACTTGAAGAAGCGGCTCGAAATCATTGCGCGGGCGGATCGGATTGAGCCGGTTTGTTGGGGCATTCGCCAGTCTTTTTGGGATGGGTTGTGTAGCGTGTTTGCTTCCCACCCGAGCATCGAGGCGGTGGTGCTGTTCGGTTCCCGAGCTCGGGGGACTCACCGGAAGGGTTCGGACGTCGATTTGTGCGTGTTGGGCCGCGAATTCACATTCGATGACCGGCTGGCGGTCATGGACCAAATCGACGAGCTCTGGTGGCCCTACCACGTCGACGTGATCCATTGGGAGTCGAGCAGTTCACCGGTTTGGCGTCAAGAAGTGCGGTTGGATGCCCAACTCGTCTACAACCGAGACGGCTCGGATCAGCTCCCGCCTCAATTGACCGCTTGACACGCCGCTTCCGCGCGCAAACTCCGCGCGGTAAACCGTGTGGGAGGTGCTGCTTCAGTTTCAAATGAAACCTGCCGTGTTTCCCCGGCTTCCAAGGCGAATCCGTTGTCTTCAAACCACCCGGGAACGTTTGCCTCCAGCCGCACCACGGGAAGGTGAACGGTGGAGGTGATTTCAATTCCACCCTCGATGCCGCTCATTTCGAGGTCGCCTTGGGGCGGCATGTAGTTCATAGGTACCGTCCACAGCGCCGTGCGGCGGCTTTCGCTCGACGTCCAGCCGAGGTAGGTATGCGTCGGATCCGCGGCCCAAGCCGCCATCGCATCCAAGGCAAGCGCTGCGTTGCTGTGGGGCGCCAAATCGATGGCGCGTTGGACGCTGCGCCGAACTTGCCCGTCAGGGGTCTTCAATTCAAACCGAACCGTATCGCGCCACGGGGAAGGGCCATCGTTGAAGGCAATGAAAACGAGGGAGTCCGTGCGCTCGCGTTGCCAAAGGACCGCGCGGGGCGCGTTCGCACGGCGGGCGGCGTAGTGGCCGAGTTTCCAGCGGCCTGCCCAGTCGACGGTGGACCAGGAGACCGCGGGCCACACGTCGTTCAGGGACCAGTAGAGCGAACCGGCGTAGCGGCTGGCGCTGGTGCGGTGGCGTTCGAGGGCGTGCTCGAGGCCCAGGGCTTGCGTGGTTTGGCTTCGGAAGATCCAGTCGTCCAAATCCCCGTCCGCCGGCGCCCCCACCGCCTTCCCCATGAAGTGCAGCATCATGTCCCACCCGTCGAACCCGGGCTCCAGCCAATCCATGCGGCTCCGCTGGCGGTACTGCAGCGCGGAATCGCCGAACGACTCGACGCCCGCCTCCCGCAGCGTGTGCCGATCCGGCAAGCTCTGCAAGCCGTACTCGCTCGCAAACCGCCCCCGGTGCCGGCTGTAGTAATCGAAATCCTCCAGCCCAAACCAAATGCCCCACGCGTGCTCGTCCCCGCCTTCCCCGCGGTTGGGCGACGACGGCCAGTAAAACGCATCGCTCTCCTCCGCCACCACGCGCGGCAACAGGTCGTTGAAGACCGCTTCGTAATCCGCCCAAACCCGCGCGCTGTCCGCCCCGTGTAGGCCGTATAGGTCCTGCCACCCCCATTCGTACCACGCCCGTTCCACTTCGTTGTTGCCGCACCAAAGCGCAAGGCACGCGTGGTGCCGCAGCCGCCCCACTTGCTCGCGCGCCTCCGCTTCCAAGTTGGCCAGGAAGGCTGCATCGCCCGGCACCATGGAGCAAGCAAAGGCGAAGTCCTGCCAAACCAGCACCCCCGCCTCATCGCACGCCTGAAAAAACGACTCCGGCGGGTAGATGCCGCCACCCCAAACCCGCAGCATGTTCATGTTCGCCGAAACCGCCTGCACCACCGGTTCAATCCACCTTGAAGCGGCGCGCACCTCATGGAAATCCGGCGGGACGATGTTTGCGCCGCGCGCGTGGATTGGGACGCCGTTGACGTGGAGGGCGAATTGGGGGCCGAAAGCGTCGGGGGTTTGGACCCACTCGAGCGTGCGCAATCCAAGGCGGGTCGTGCGCTCTACCCCGGTGGCTTCATGCCGCCACGGCAGGGTGTACAGCGGCTGATCGCCCATTCCGCGCGGCCACCACAGCGCCGGTTGCTCGAGGACGAGTGTGTCCCCGTCCCAGTTCCAGTCCCCTTCCAGCGCCCAGCCGGCCCGGCCGTGCACCGCCACCCGCGCAGAGGCCGTGGAAGCCGTGAGCACTTCGCACCACGGCGTCGGAGCATCGGTCCAGCCGCCCGCCGATGGGTTCACCCACCGCACCGTCCCCGTGATGCCAGGGCCCGCAAGTCGTGGCCCCCAGTCCCAGCCGAACTGGTACGGGGCCTTCCGCGTGTAGGGACTGCTCTGCTCACCGATGGGCCGGGGTTCATTGCTCGCGGGCAATGAACCCCCAGCGGCCTCAAGTCCACGGGCCGCCACCGGATCGAAGCGCACCACCAGCTCGTGCCCGCCTTCGCTCAACGGGAAATCCGCGCTGCGCCAAGTCCGGAGCGCGTTGTTCGCCTCGAGCACCACCGCCCCATCCACTTCCACCGTCGCATACGTGTCCAGCCCGTCAAACACCAGGAACGTCGCATCGCCGGCGGACCAGCCCTCCGGCCGCACCAACTCCAATCGATACGTCCAAACCGAATCTTCGACCCATTGGACCGCCCCTTCGTTGGTCCCCAAAAACGCGTTCGGAACCCGTCCCGCCCGCTCCAATTCCAGCAACACGTGCCCCGGCACTTCCACCGAGCCGATCCCATCGAGCACCCAGCCCGCCTCCAATTCCACGGCCTCCGGTGCCGCCGAGCGCCCGCATCCCAAACCGACGGCCAACGCCGCCCAAAGCCATCCTTTCATGGCTCAATGATACGGAATCCCCTCAGCGCCCTTGCAGTTCCCGGAGCAGCATGCGTTTCGCAATGGGCAGTAGGGTTTCCTGCAGCGGAAAGCCCATCGATGCCCGCACCAGGTAGGTCGCGGGGTTGGGCAGGTCTTTGAACCGCCGAATCAGTCCCAGTTTCACGCTTTCAAACGACTCGCTCAGCAGCTTGTACCGCTGTTCGATGGGCTCGAGCGACAGTTGAATCATCCGATCGTCGTCGAGTTGGATCCAGCTTTTGGCATAGCGGTAGGTGCGCAGAAAATGCTGGCTCTCATCGTAGACCAAAACGTACCCATCCCCGCGATAAATCGGCACCACCCCCACCGGCATCACCTCCAAATGCTCCTCGATCCAGTCGAACAGCTCCCGCCCCTCCTCGAGCACGCGGTCCAACTCCGGCAACGCGAACGCCAAACACGCCTCGAAGTACGCCTCCAATTCCGCATGGCCCATCGGCTCATCCTGTTCGAAAATGAGCCGAAGGTGCGCCCAATCGATGCCGGCGATGGAGCGGGAAGTCCCGGATTGCCAAGCCGCCCGCGCCCGCGCAAAAGCGTTCATAAACCGATGATGATCAATGACTTCTCCGAGCGAAGGATAAACCCGTCCGGCGTCAAATTGCTGGCGAACGCGTTGCAACCAGGCCAAAAACAAGTACTGCTTGTACTCGACATCCAGCGCTCCTTGGGTCAACCATTGTGCTTGCAGGGTAGGGGAATGCAGTGACATATCCCGTGTTTACGGAGGTGAAATGCAACAGGTTACGTGTGCGTTAACACGCGAGGGACTTGTCAGTTTACGTTCCGTGCTTATTTTCGTGCCGCATAAACTGCAAGACATGAAAAATTTGCTCTACACCCTCCTCGCAGCAGGAGTTGTCGTCATCGCGGGTTGCGGTGAGGACGCAGTCGTCTGCGAAGGCGACAAGGCGATCATCCGCGTTGTGAACAACACCGTTTGCACGCCGGACATCGAAATCGAAGGCGACCTGATGGAAGCCGACATGCCCATCCTCGACTCGGCTGAGTACGAAGTGGATGCGGGATCCTACACGGTTCGCGCGAAAATGGCGTTGATCTCTGCTTGCGAAGACCGTTCAGAGACGTTCGAAACCGAGTGCGGTGGATTCTACCGTTTCGAAGTTTACGTCGACTGATTTCGGCTGAAATCCGATATTCAAAGCCCTCTGAGCCGCGTGCTCCGGGGGCTTTTTTAATGCAATCGAACATGAAGTACACTTGGATGGCCCTCATCGGGGCGCTGTTCCTCACTACGGGGTGCGAACTCACCTATCGGGGATGCATGGATCCGGAAGCGACGAATTACGACGCCACGGCCGATACGGATGATGGGTCGTGCACGTACGAAGGCCAGGCGGTTTTTTGGTACGGCTCGGCCGTCGCGCAGGATTTGGACGCCTATTTCAGCGACACCTTGACCTTTTACGTGGAGGGTGAGGCCCAAATCGTCACCGCAACCGACATGTACTGGTCCGTCGCTCCCGACTGCGGGGAATACAACACCTACACGGTCACCGCCTCCCTGCCCGGCGGCGAACCACGCGTCGTTTCCTACCAAGTCATCGACAACTTCGATGACGTCTTGTGGGACGGCATCGTGGCATTCAACTTGGGCGGATGCACCGCCATTGAATTGGAGTGAGGCGTTCGACCCGAAGAAAAAAGGCCGGCTCCTTCACGAGCCGGCCTTTTTCATTCACCAACAATCGGTTCCGAAGGCTCCCAGCAACAAGAGCATGTCCGCCACGGTAGTGGTCCCGTCCCCGTTGAAATCCGCCAAACACGGCGGTTCCTCGCAACCGAAGTCGCTCAGCAGCAACAGCATGTCACCGATTTCGACCAACCCGTTTTCGTTCAGGTCTTCCGGGCAGCTCGACAACGGGTTCCCGTCGCAATCGAACCCGGATTCGGGCAGCTCGCACCCCACGTTGTCCGTGGCGTTCTGGTTGTAATTGCACGCTTCGGGATCGGTGCAGCCGGGCACCTCCAACTCATCGCACACCCCGTCGCCGTCCGAGTCGTTCACGCAATCTCCGGTGCACGTGAAGTAATTCGGCGCATACGTGCACGAACTGTCTTCCACCGTCGCCGTTGCATCGTAGTTGCACGCGTTGGGATCGGTGCATCCGGGCACCAAGTTCGCCGTGCAAATCCCGTTGAAGGTGAACGCCACGTCGTACGCGACGTTTGCGCTGGTCGCCCATCCGTTGACCACTTCGAACGTCCATTCGCCCGTTCCCGTAAGTCCGGATGCCGACAAATCGATGGTGGCCGTGTAGGTCCCCGCGGTGGTCACGTCCCATTCTGCCGGCCAATCGCCCAACACCGCGTAGTCCAACGTCACATTGTACCCCCCAATTTCTCCGCACGTCCCGTCGGGCGAGCAAATGCCCAACAACAGGTCGCTGGGCCAGCTCGACCCGCTTTCTGCGAATTCAATGGTCACGTCCACCGATTCCAAGTCACCGGAAACGAAGGAGTTCAGGGTGGTCGAAGCCCCTCCCGCGAGCGTTTCATTCACCGAGGCGTCCAAGAAGCAATCGCATCCAACGACCGGGTCAGGGTAAGTGCACGACCCGTCATCGAAGGCAACCGAGGAATCGAAATTGCACGCCGTTTCATCCGTGCATCCGCAGTTGGCGCACCCTTCGAAACACCCGGTGTTGAAGTTCGTCGTTTCGACATCGTTGGAAGCGTTTTCATCGGTACCCCCTGCCACCGCCACGCTGACTTCCAACGTGTGCGCCCCCGCAGCGGCGGTCAGGCAGCCCGATTCGGAGCACGCCGCAACGTCCACGCTTTCCAAATAAGCCAACGACCCCGTCCAATTCACCGTCACCTCGTCCGCTCCGCCATCCACAGAGAAGGTCACATCGAACGCCGTAAGCGGTTCGCTGCCGAGGTTCGTGATGGTCGCCACGGGTTCAATGGCCTCGCCGCACACATCGCCCGTTGCCCCGGACACGAACGAAAGCCATGCATCCACCGCCGCCGGGTTGGCAGCCGCGGTGATGGTGAAGTTGTTGTCCGAGATGTCAAAGAAGTAGTTGTCGCTCGCCTTCACCTTGATGCGGGCGCTCGAGGTGGGCACGTTGGGGAAAACGATGGTCGCCGCGCCGTCGTTGGGTTCGTTGCCGGCCAACAAGTAGGGCCACGTGAACCCACCGTCCGTGGAAAGCCAAAGGTCCACCTCCGAGCAACTCACCGGCGGCGCATTGGTCCCCGCCACCGACCAAATCACCGAGGTCGGCACGCCCGCCTCCAGGTTGTTGAACCCGCTTGGGCTGATGAGGAAGAACGGCCCGCTGTTCCCGTCCACATCGAAGGTGATCTCCGCGTCGTTGACCCCGCCGGTGGTTTGGTTGTCGCGCACCGTGCAGCGGAAATTCATTTCCCGTCCGTAAGTGGGCAGCAATTCACCGATGGTGCTGGTGCCGTTGACCAAATCCGTGATCCGCGGAAACACCCGCGTCGGCGAGCTTTCCGACGGCCACGACCGCATGATGGGCTGGGTGCCGCTCGGGTTCGTCAAGTTGTTGTCGCCCGTGGCGGTTTGCGGTCCGAGGTCGTATTCTTCCCAGTTGTAGGTCAGTTCAGCCGCAGCATCAGGGTCCGAAGCGATGGCCGTCAATTCGAATGGCGTGGACTTGGGAATGGTCTTGCCGGAAGGCCCAACGATGAGCGTCGGGGGCGTGTTGTTGGAAGCCGTCACCACAGCGCACGAGTTCCCCGATCCGTTGACGCTGAACGCCACCATTTCGTTGATGCTGTGCACGTGGAAGTGGTCGTCGGAATTGCTTTGGAGGTTGGGGGCACAAATGCCCGCGTATCCCATGATGGTGCTCGCGCTTCCTGGTTCAAATGCCGCGCTGCTGGCCCGGTTGCACGGGTTGTTTTGCGTGTGGTTCGCTCCGAATTGGTGGCCCATTTCGTGGCACACGTAGTCGATGTCGAACGGGTCGCCCACGGGGCTGCCTCCGCCGGTAACTCCTCCGGCCTTGATGCTCGAACACGGCGACTGCAAGTAAGCGACGCCCCCGCCTCCGGTGGAGAAGACGTGCCCGATGTCGTAGTTCGAGAATCCGATGACCGCATCGATGGTGTTTTGGTTCTCGCTCAGCATGGCCCCGCCGTTGTTGTTGGTGTAGGGGTCGGTGGAGCCGTTCAGGTAGATGATTTGGTCGTTGTTCGCGATGAGCTCCATGTGGATGGCGACATCCCGGTGGTACACGCCGTTGATGCGCACCAGGGAGGTCGCCATGGCGGACAGGGCGCCCGAAAGGGTTCCGCCATGGAATTGCGCGTACTCGCCCGTGCAGGCCAACGCGAGCCGGTACGTGCGCAATTGCGAGCCGTTGGGCGTCAACGCCGAAGCCGCCGTGCTGCGCTCAACGGGCCGCTGACCCGGTTCGCGCACATCGACGCCCATCCGCAGCCCCTTCAACGGCATGTCCCCGTGTTCGCGCACTTCGCAACCCGAGCGCACCTTGTCGGTCGTCGCGAAGAACGCGCTTCGGGTGTAGGCCAAATACACCCCCATCGCCCCATCCCGATCCACCGGATCGATAAAGACCGTCTCCGCCCCAGGCGTCAACAGCATGGCGTGGAAGCCGCGCTCCGTGACATCGAAATGCACCGTTCCCCCCAACCCGTCAGCCGCCGCCCCGACGAACGTCCGGATCTCGGGATACCGCGCTTGAAGTTCCGCCGCCATGACCCGCTCCTCGACCACCCAGTAATCCCGCCACAAGCCGTCTGGCGTCGGGAACCGCAAGATCGAAACCGACTGCTCCGGCACCGCCCCATGAGCCGGCACCCCTTCGAGCCAATCTCGCAGCGCCGGAACATCCACGTCCACCGAGCGAAACCGCGCTGGGGCGATGACCGGTTCGACGTCGGTGGGAAGCGCCGCGTCATTCCACGCGGTGAACTGCGCCCAAGTGGGCATGGAACCCAGCAGCATCGCCGCCAAGAATCCAAGGGTACGGAAGGTTTTCATCAGTAAAAAAGGTGGAACGTTGTCGCTCCACCTTTCCAAGTTAGTGTTTTTGAATGGATGTCCGTCAAGCGGTGTGGCCCAGCGTGCGCAACATCCTCGTGTGAACGCGCAAAGCCGTCCAGAACGTGGTTTGCGAGTTGTACGGAAGACCGAATTCCCGAGCCGTTTTCTCCACAATCGGCGCCAGTTTGCGGTGGTGAACGTGGCAGATGTTCGGGAACAAGTGGTGTTCAATTTGGTGGTTCAACCCCCCGCTCAACCACGTGAGGAGGCGCGACCGGGTTCCGAAGTTCGCCGTGGTTTGCAGCTGGTGAGCCATCGGATCCGCTTCCATGACCTCGCCCTTCACCGCTTGCGGGAAGGTGTGGTGTTCCATGACGTGTGCCAATTGGAAAATCGAAGCCAAAGCCAACCCCGCGACAGCGTGCATCACGACCCATCCCACCAATACCTGCCACCACACCAAGTCCGAGAAGATCAAGGGGAGGGCGAACATGTAGAAGAAGTGCAGGGATTTGGTGATGACCAAATACGTGATGAGCTTCCCTTTCGTGGTGCCCGAACGCTCGATCAAGCCCTTCTTGTCGTACCGGCTGATGGCGATCCAGTCCTTCGCGGTGATCCAAAACAGCGACATGATGGCGTAGAAGAACCACGCATAAATGTGCTGGAACCGGTGCCACGGCTTCAACGGACGCTGCGGCGTGAACCGCAGGAGGCCGGGCGTGTCGATGTCCTCGTCCAAGCCGTCGATGTTGGTGAACGTGTGGTGCAAAACATTGTGCTGGATGCGCCACAAGGCCGCATTGCCTCCTACGAGGTCCAGCGTTCGCCCGAGCAGGTCGTTGACCATTTTGGACTTGGAAAACGCGCCGTGATTGGCGTCGTGCATGACGTTCAGGCCGATGCCGGCCAACCCCAGTCCCATCACCAATTCCGCCACCCAAAACCACACTCCCGTTCCCGTCACTCCGAATGTGAACAGGGCCCAAGGCACGAAGTACAGGGCCAGCATGAGGCTGGTTTTCAGGTACATCCGCCAGTCACCGGTGCGGCTGATGTTGTTTTCTTTGAAGTAGGTATCGACGCGTTGGCGAAGGGTGCGCGTAAAGGCCGAAGTGTCGCGCGGGAATCGAACAGTGGGTATTTGCATAAGGCTGCTTAGGAGGCGAAAGATACAACGCAACGAGAAAATTGGTTCGCGCCCCTTGTTTTTAATCGTTCTAAATAAAAATACCGCATTTGCGTGATTGCAAAACGCGGGTTTCCGGGCAGAATTTTGGCCCCATGAAATGGATTGTTATTGCGGCCGGTTTGGCCTCCCTCACTGGACAAGCGCAGGACTCGCTCAGCACCATGACCTCCATGTGGCATGGACTTCCGGAAGCCGAGGTGCGCGCGCTGGAATTGGCGGCGGGCGCGCGCGGAGCCGATGAGGTGACCGGCGCGTTGACGGTGCTGACATCCCGCGAATTGCAGCGCTTCCGGTACGCGGACCCCATGCAAGCGCTGCGGAGCGTGGCCGGGGTGAATTTGCAGGAGGAGGACGGCTTCGGTTTGCGCCCCAACATCGGCTTACGGGGTTCTGGGGCATCGCGTTCCGCCCGCATCACGTTGATGGAGGACGGCATCCTCGTGGCACCGGCGCCGTATGCCGCGCCCGCTGCATATTACTTTCCCACGATCGCCCGGATGGCGTCGGTGGAGGTCATGAAAGGCAGCAGCCAAATCGCGTTCGGACCCGCCACTTCAGGAGGGGCGTTGAATCTCGTGTCCACGCCCATTCCCGAGGTCCCGTTGGCGGCCCGCTTGGATTTGGAGGCTGGGGCGTTCGGTGGGCGGCGGGCACAGGTGATGGTCGGAGGATTGCAGGAGGTGGGGAAAGGGGATTTGGCCTACCTCGTTGAATGGGTGGACCAATCCAGCGACGGATTCAAGGCGGTGGACAACGGTTCGACCAGCGGTTTCAGCAAAGCCGATCGGCTGTTGAAGCTCGCGTGGAGGCCAAATCGTGAGGCCAACCACCGGTGGGTGTTGCGGGCCAGCGACGTCGGCGAAGTGAGCAACGAGACCTACCTCGGGTTGACCGACTCCGATTTTGCGGCCACCCCGTTCAGGCGGTATGCGGCCACCGCAGAGGACGTGATGCGCGCGGAGCAAACCCAGTTGAGCTTGGGCTACGAGGTCAACCGGGGCCGTTGGGAATCGACGACCACCCTGTACCGCACCACCTTTCACCGCAACTGGTACAAGTTGGACGGCTTGCGCGATTCGACGGGGGCCTCGGTGTCGTTGGGCGACGTGGTGTCGAATCCGGAGGATTGGGCGCGCTCGTTCGACGTGTTGACCGGAACGTCCACCGCGGGTGCGGAGCGGTTGATTGTGAAGGCGAACAACCGCGATTACTACGCGGAGGGCCTGCAGCACCGGGGGATGTGGACGTGGGGCGATCCGCTTCGCATTACGTATGGTCTGCGCGCGCACCGCGATGCTGCGGACCGGTTTCAGTGGCAAGACGACTTCGAAATGGTGGAAGGCCAAATGCACCAGCGCACTTCAGGCACGCCGGGTACAGCCGGCAACCGCATCGACGGGGCGGAAGCCTTGGCGGGCTTTGTTCGGGCTGCGGTGAAGGCGGGCCGTTGGACCTTCACGCCGGGACTTCGCCACGAATCCATTCGCATGGAACGGCGCGCCTTCGCTTCCGACGACGTGGTCCGGGAGGAAGCGGAGATTCGGACGAATGCCGTTTCGGTTTGGCTCCCCGGGGCGGGCGTGAATTGGTCCATCCGCGAAGATTTGGGCCTGTTCGCGGGACTCCACCGCGGGTTCATTCCGCCCGGTTCATCGCCTGGAAGCCGCGCGGAACAAAGCTGGAACAGCGAGCTGGGCGTCCGGTTGTCCCAAGCCAGTTTCTCGGCCCAGCTCGTGGCCTACCACACGGCATTCGGTAACCTCCTTGGAACCGATCACACCGCTGCTGGGGGCACCGGTTCGGGGGATACCTTCAACGGGGGCAGCGCTGCGGCCCAGGGAGTGGAAGTCGAATGGGCCTGGGACCCGCTCCATGGATCGCGCTCAGGCTGGGCCCTGCCCATCCGAGGGGTGTACACGTTCACGCATGCGGTCTTCACCGAGTCATTCGACAGCGATTTCGAGCCTTGGAGCACGGTGGATGAGGGGGATTTCATGCCCTACCTCGCTCCGCACACGGGCTCACTGGGAGCGAGCTTGGAAAAGGACGGGCTCCATTTCGACGTGAATGTCCGGTACACGGCCGCCATGCGCACCGAGGCCAGCCAAGGGATTGCTGGGGAATGGACCGATGACGCGTTGGTCGTCGACGCCGGAGTGCGGAGTCAACTGGGCGACCGCCTCACCATGCGGTTGGCGGTGACGAATGCCGCGGACGCGGTGTATTCGGTGGCCCGCCGGCCTTTCGGTTTGCGTCCGGGTGCACCGCGCATGCTCCGGTTGGGGTGCAGCTGGTCGCTCTGAGATCAGTGGTGCTTCACCCGCACGTCTTCCCGTTGCAACCGCAAGCGCAACCACTCTGCGATGCGGATTTGGGCCGCCATCCGCTCCGGAGTGGAGTCCACGTCCCAAACGATGTCCACCCACGGAACCCGCTCGCTGCTTTCGTTCGATCGACGCCGTTCGGCCACCATGCCGGCATGGACTTCCAAGATGCCCGGGTCTTGAAGCAGGACCTCACCGGGAAGGGAGTTGGGGAGGAGCTCGCCGTCCAGGGCGCTTCGCGTCGCGGCCAGTTCGTCGTTCAGCCGGCGAATTTCCGCATCGCGATCGGCCAAGTCGGAACGGCCGGCTGAATACAGGTCCACGAGCCGCTGCATTTCATCCAATCCGGCATCGGAAGGTTGGTTTTGGACCACCTTGAGGGTGGCGTCCGCGACCACGCCCACGAGGCCGCTCTGCCATTCGCTCAACAGCGCGTCCGGCACGTGTTCGCCGAGAAGGACCAAATCCACGTGCGGGTGGCCGTCGGCGTGCCCGATTTCCTGCTTCACCACCTCCATTCCCGGGTAGCGCACGTGCTCGGTGAGGTATTCCGTGATTTGGCCTGAATGGATGCCTTCGGTCACCGTCCGGTAAAAAATCCAACCCGAAGGCAGCACGAGCGCCAGCAAGGCGAGGGCGAAATACCGCTTGTACTTACGCTCCTTCATGGCATCGGGCAAGGTCACCATGGGGAACCGCAAGTAGCGCACAACCAACGTGGTAGCCGTCGCAATCAGGATGGCGTTGATGAGGAACAGGTAGAAGGCCCCGAGGAAGAAGTGCCAGTCGCCGTGGGCCAAACCAAAGCCGGCCGTGCACAGCGGCGGCATGAGCGCCGTCGCGATGGCGACCCCGGGGATCACGTTGTTCTTCTCCTTGCGCGACCCCGCGAGGATTCCAGTCAAACCGCCAAAGAGCGCAATCAGCACGTCGAGCAGCGTGGGATTCGTCCGCGCGAAGAGTTCGTTGGAGGGCGCGTC
The DNA here is from genome assembly GCA_965656785.1 of uncultured Flavobacteriales bacterium. Taxonomy (GTDB): domain Bacteria; phylum Bacteroidota; class Bacteroidia; order Flavobacteriales_D; family Sanyastnellaceae; genus JALQTD01. Next base: position 62,682 of record CBFHLY010000014.1, on the reverse strand, counting down.
GAGCGGGGAAATGAGGAAGTACACGGCACTCGCGGCAATGGAGATGCCCGCCGCCACGCCGAGGTTGAGCACCGATTTGCGGACCATGGACAAATCGTTGATGCCCACGCCCAAACCGAATCCCATAATGGGACCCATGAGCGGGGAAATCAACATCGCGCCGATGACCACAGCCGTCGAGTCCACGTTGAGGCCGATGGACGCGATGACGATGGCAAAACCGAGGATCCACACGTTGAATCCTTTGAACTCGATGTCCTTTTGGATGCCGGCGATGGTGGACTCGGGTTCCGCCAAATCCACGATGCTCAACCGGTCGACCACGATGGGCCGCAAAATCGCCAAGATCCGAGTGAACGGGTTGACGCGGGGCGTTTCAGGAGCAGTTTCCATGGGCCGAATGTAGAACGGCCACAGAACTGAAATTCAACGGCCTGAAATTTTTTTTTCGCGCGGAGCGGAAATCATTGGGGATTTCGGGATTAGTTCCGAATGTTGCACCGCGAAATGCACGTCCGACGATGAACTTGACTTCCCATGCAGCACCGGCTTTGAACGGCTGGTTGGCGCACTTCCTCCAACGCGGTTGGGGGTGGCGGGGCATGCGCGCGTTCATCATCCGGCTCTGAATCGACGGGGTCCACACGCGAGGTGCGAGGGAACTCGTGCGCGCGGCCGACTGCATCTCAAGCATTCACCCCCGATTCCCTTTCCATGAAACTGAAATACATCGACCTCGTTGAGCAGACCTTTGACTGGCCTCAAGAGGAATTCAACATCGACGCGCACGGGCAGCTGGCCTTCCATGGCATCCCCATGCGCGACCTGATCGAGCGGTTTGGGACGCCGCTCCGTTTCACATACTTGCCGAAGATTGGGCAGAACATTGATTTGGCCCAAACCTGGTTCCGCCAAGCGATGGAAAAACTCCATTACAAAGGCGCCTACCACTACTGCTATGTGACGAAAAGCAGCCACTTCCGGCACGTGACCGAAGAAGTGCTGAAGCACGGCGCGCACATCGAAACCAGCTCGCCGTTCGACCTGGACATCGTGGCGGCGCTCGAGCGGAGCGGCCACTTCAACCGGCCGTCCACCGTCATCTGCAACGGCTTCAAAACCGCGGCCTACATCGATCGCATCGTGAACATGCGGCGCGACGGCTTCACCGGCATCCTGCCCGTGCTGGACAACGAGCAGGAGTTCGCCCGCCTCAACGCGGTGGTCCGCGAGCCGATGGACGTGGGATTGCGCATCGCGTCCGAGGAAGAGCCGAAGTTCGAATTCTACACCTCGCGGCTCGGCATCGGCTACAAGCGCATCATGCCGTTCTACCGCGAGCGCATCGAGCACCACCCGTTCATGCGGTTGCGCATGCTGCACTTCTTCGTGAACACGGGCATCCGCGACACGGCATACTACTGGAATGAGCTCAACAAGGCGCTCAAGGTGTACTGCGACCTGCGCAAGGTTTGCCCGCACTTGACGGCGCTGAACATCGGCGGGGGCTTGCCGATCAAGAACTCCCTCGCGTTTTCGTACGACTACGCTTACATGGTCGAGGCCATCCTCGAGCAGGTGCAAGCGGCGTGCGCGGAAGCGGCGGTGCCGGAGCCGGACATTTACACGGAATTCGGGTCGTTCACGGTGGGGGAGGCCGGGGGCACGCTGTACAAGGTGTTGTACCAAAAGGCCCAAAACGATCGAGAAGCTTGGAACATCATCGATTCCTCGTTCATGACGACCCTGCCGGACACCTGGGCCATCAACCGGCGGTTCCTCATGCTGCCCATCAACCGGTGGGAGAGCCCGTACGAGCGGGTGTTCTTGGGCGGTTTGACTTGCGACAGCGACGATTACTACAACTCGGAGCAGCACCTCAATGCGATTTACCTTCCGAAGTACAAGGCTTCCGACGACTTGTACATCGGCTTCTTCAACACGGCCGCCTACCAAGACAACATTGGCGGGCACGGGGGCGTGCACCACTGCCTGATCCCGGGGCCGAAGCACGTGCTCATCGATCGCGACGAGGCGGGCGAACTGACGTACGAGGTGTTCGCGGAGGAACAGCACGCGCAGCAGATGCTGTCCTTGCTCGGGTACGACATGTCGGGCGCGGAGCCGCCCCCCCCGCCGACCTCGGTGGAGGCGGATGACATGGTGGTGCCCCGGGCGCAACGGAACCAAGAGGTGCCGGTGGTGAAGAAACGTGGAACTACAACGACACGACAATGAGCGAAATGACGTTTGGGCCGGACCGGGTGTTTGCCGGGGTGGAGGCCGAATTTGGGGAGCGCGCGAGCGCTCGGGCGGTGCTGATTCCGGTGCCGTATGACGGAACCTCCACGTGGGGCAAGGGCGCGGATGCGGGCCCGGCGGCTTTGCTGGACGCGGCCGACAACATGGAGCTGTACGACATCGAAACGGGCACGGAAGTGTACCGCGAGGGCGTGCACCTCGCCGCCGCCGTCACCGAGGCGAGCAGCCCTGAAGCGATGACGGATGCCGTGCGCGCTGCGGTGGCGGAAGTCCTGAGCGAAGGCAAGGTGCCCGTGGTGCTCGGCGGGGAACACAGCGTGTCCATCGGCGCGATCCAAGCCGCTGCGGCGAAGCACCCTGACCTGACGGTGCTGCACCTCGATGCGCACGCCGACTTGCGTTCCGCCTACCTCGGCTCGGCCTGCAACCACGCGTGTGCGCTGCATTGGGCGTCCCGGAACTGCAACCTCGTGCAGGTGGGCATTCGGTCCATGGATGCGAGCGAGCGGGAGTTCGAGCAACCCGGGAACGTGTTCTACGGGCAGGATTGCGCGGAGCGTCCGGACGACGAATGGATGGAGGCGGCGTTGGCGGCCCTTGGTGCGCCCGGCACGCCGATGTACTTGACGATTGACCTCGACGCATTCGACCCGGCTTTCGTGCCCGATACGGGGACGCCGGAACCGGGCGGGCTCAGCTGGTACCAGGTGACGCGTTTGTGCCGGATGGCCATGGAGCGCTTCCACATCGTGGGCTTCGATGTGGTGGAATTGGCGGCGCATACCGGCAGCAAGCCCAGTGATTTTCTCGCGGCCAAATTGGTCTACAAACTCCTCACCTACGCCCTCCGCCCGGAGCCGGTGAATTAACCCATCAGCATCATGGAATCAACCGGATTCATCCGCTCGTTCACGGAGCGACACTACAAGCACTTCAACGCCGCCGTGGTCCCCGAGGCCGCAGCCGCTTACGAAGCCCACCTCACCGCAGGGGGCAAAATGATGGTCACCCTCGCCGGGGCGATGAGCACCGCCGAATTGGGCAAATCCCTCGCCGAGATGATCCGCCAAGACAAGGTGCACATCATTTCGTGCACGGGCGCGAACCTCGAAGAGGACGTCATGAACCTCGTGGCGCACAGCCACTACGCGCGGGTTCCGCACTACCGCGACCTCACGCCGCAGGAGGAGCAGGACTTGCTCGACCGGGGCATGAACCGGGTGACCGACACCTGCATTCCGGAAGAGGAGGCGTTCCGCCGGCTCGAAGATCACATGGTCGACCTGTGGAAGGCCGCAGAGGCGGAGGGCCGCCGGCACTTCCCGCACGAGTACTTCTACCAAGCCCTGAACAGCGGGGTGCTCGAGCAATACTACGAAATCGACCCGAAGGACAGCTGGATGGTGGCGGCGGCCGAGAAGGGGCTGCCCATCATTTGTCCCGGTTGGGAGGACAGCACGCTCGGCAACATTTTCGCCGCGCATTGCATCGCGGGGGACGTGGTGCCTTCGACCGTGAAGAGTGGCATCGAGTACATGATTTGGCTTGCGGACTGGTACACGGAGACCACGTCGGACGGCACGGCCATCGGGTTCTTCCAGGTGGGCGGCGGCATCGCGGGCGATTTCCCGATTTGCGTGGTGCCGATGCTGCACCAGGATTTGGGCCGCGAAGAGGTGCCGCTGTGGGCCTACTTCTGCCAAATCTCGGATTCCACCACCTCCTACGGCAGCTACTCCGGCGCCGTTCCCAACGAGAAGATCACGTGGGGCAAACTGGGCATCGACACGCCCAAATTCATCATCGAATCCGACGCGACCATCGTGGCTCCGCTCGTGTTCGGCTGGCTGCTCAACTGGTGATGGCTCCGACTTCTTCGACCCCCATGCGCCGCGTCATCAAGAACTACACGAACATTGAGCAGCGCCACATCGACCTGATTTCGGCCGCGTTCCCGGAGGGGTTCGGTGACGACGATTTGCAGTTGCTGACCATGCCCAATGGCCAATACCTGCGGGCGTTGGAAGTCCGAACGGAAGACACCGTGTACCTGTTCCGCATCGACTCGGAAATGATGGAAGTCCTCGAGGAAGCGACGGACGACGACTTCACGATGGACGTGGACAGCGAGTTGCCCGAGGAGGACGTGGATTGACCGCGGGACGTTTCGGCCGTAACTTCAAGGAATGAAATGGACATTTCTTCTGGTTGCGGCAACTTGGGTCGCTGGGATTTCTGCCCAAATCGACTTGCTCGAAGGCCCGCTCGGCGTGGATGCGCCGCCTTGGCCCGTGGTCACGAACTCGGTTCAGCCTTCGCAGCATTGGGCTGACGCCCTCGTCGATGCGCCCCTGCCCACCAATGCGTGGTGGTTCAATGTGGCCCTCGGTTCAGGCGTGGCGAACACGCTTCCCTACTTGGTCAAATGCACCCCAGGAGGACTTGAAGTGTGCCAACCCGCGATGTTCGGCAACGCCCAGTTCGTCGGTTCGGCGTGGGTGGCGAACTGGACATTGGGCGCCGTGGGCGGAGCGGGTTCGCACGAAGTCGTGGACTACGATGCCCTTTCGGTCACCGTGGACTGGCCGGATTCGGGGCTCTCGACGCCTTTGGTCCGCGGGATGGCCTATGCCTCCGTGCAGTACACCGCAGCCACGCCGCGCTTTGCTACGGTCCATGCCCTGCTCAGCATCAATGGGAATGCCCCAGGGGGCGCCGTGACAAGCGACCGGTTCGAGGTCGAGTTGAACAACGGCCAAACCTGGATCGCCTACACCTCCTCGCCCATCACCTTGGCCCCATTCGGCAACGCCCTGCAGGCGAACGCGCCGTTTACCGGCTGGGTCCGATGGGCAGTCGTTCCCACCGCAGCCGCTGAATCCGTGTTGGATGCGCATGCCGATGCAGTGACGGTGGGGGGAGCGGTGAGTGCGACGGTTGCGGGCGACTTGGCCACGTTGGTGTTCGATTGGGAAGTGGAATCGATGGCTGCTGCTGCGACGCCGTTGCACTATGCGCTTCCGCACCACCGGGTCGTGCTCGTGGAGGAGCCGATGTCGGAGGTGGCGGTGCCGACGATCAAGGGGGAGTTGCAGGCGGTTTCGGGCGCGACGTGGCACCTTGAGGAGCCGCTGACGACCATCGGGTTCGAATCGCCTGGCGGGATTGCGCCGGCGTTGGTGCCGGCGATTGCGGCTGCGCTGGAGGAGGACGTGGACTTCCCGGTGACGGCGGGGGACACGTACTTCGGGGGGAAGCAGTTGGCGGCGTTGGGCCGGTTGGCGCTCATTGCGGACGAGTTGGGGGAAACGACTTCGGCGGCGGCGGTTCGGGGGTCGTTGGAGGCGGCGTTGACGCCGTGGATGGCGGGGACGAACAGCGATCCGCTGCGGTACGATGCGACGTGGGGCGGGGTGGTGAGCAATTCGGGCGGCAGCTTCAACCAGGGGGCGTACAACGACCACCATTTCCACTACGGGTATTTCCTGTATGCCGCGGCTGCGTTGGCGAAGGAGGACGCGGGGTGGTTGGCGGAGTGGGGCGATGAGGTGGGCCAAATCCTGCGCAACATCGCCAATCCGTCCCCTGCCGATCCGCACTACACCGTGGCGCGCAACAAGGACTGGTTCGTGGGGCACTCCTGGGCGCAAGGCCTGTACGAGGGGGGCGATGGGCGCAACCAAGAGAGCAGTTCCGAGGCCGTCAATGCGTGGTACGGGGTGTACTTGTGGGGGGTGGCGACGGGGGATGAGCGCGTGCGGGATTTGGGCCGCCTCCTGCTGGCGATGGAACTCCGCTCCGCGCACACTTACTACCAAATCACGAGCGATTCCGGCATCTACCCCGAGCCGTTCGCGAGCAACAAAGTCGTGGGCGTCCTCTGGAGCAACAAGGTCGATTACGCCACGTGGTTCGGCGGCAACATCGAGTTCATTCACGGCATCCAAATGCTGCCGTTCACCCCGATTACCGAGGAATTGCTGCGTCCCGAATGGATCACCGAGGAATACCCGGTGGTGGCGGAGGCGCTCGATGATCCGGGGCTGATGGAGGGATGGCGCGGCTTCATCTACATGGCGCATGCGGTCATCGATCCGGTGGCGGCTTGGTGGGAAGCGGATGAATTGACCGGCTACGACGATGGCAACACCCGGACGAACACGTTGTATTGGCTCGCCACCCGCCCCGGCGCTGAGGCCATCGTGCCGGAGCCGGTGGACCCCGAGGTGACGTTCAGCGTGGACCTGAATGGCACGCCGCTGCTCAACGGAGCGGTTTACGTGACGGGGGGGTCCATCGATGGTTGGTGCGGCTCGTGCGTTCCGATGAACGACCCCGATGGCGATGGGATTTACACCGCGACGCTGACCCTCGCGCCAGGGCCCCATGAATACAAATTCATCAACGGCAATTGGGACGGAGCGGAGCAGTTTGATCCGGCGGTCCATGGGGCGTGCACCCTCACCACGGACATTTTCACGAACCGCTTGGTGGAGGTGCCGACCGGGGTGGCGACCTATGAGGTTCCGCTGGTGTGCTTCAACAGTTGCGAAGCGTGTCCGGATGCGCCCTGTTCCAGCGACACGAACGGCAATGGCATCTGCGACGAGGACGATGTGCCGGGTTGCACGTATGCGTGGTCGCTCAACTTCAATCCCGACGCGACCATGGACGACGGGTCGTGTCTCGAGCCGGAAGGTTCGGTGTGCGACGGCGACGTGACCGGCGATGGGATGGTCAGCATTTCCGACCTGTTGTTCGTGTTGTCAGCGTTCGGAAACGAGTGCCCGTAGCGCGTGGGCGCGGGCCACGTTGATCTCGAAGTAACTGAACGAGTCCCCGACCCGGTCGCGGATTTCCCGCCGGGTGGCCTTCGGAGCGGTGCGCCACGCCTCGACGACTGGTTGCAGCCGATGAGGAGGAAGCAACTCCTCGGCATCGAGCGCGCCCGCCTCCACCGCATCGGCGAGGTGCTGCTCGACGGTCCGCTCGCCCAGCTTGCGCCGTTGTGCCACCCCTTCTATGGACGGGTTTTCGCGCCATAGTTCCAACGTCTTCAGGACCGTTGCAGCCGGACCGCGCGAGGATTTGCTCGGTTTCGGGGTGCTTTTTTTTCGGCCGGCCGGCATTTCAGTCGCCAGCCCCCACTCGGCACATGCAGCGGTGACGACCTCCAGAAAGGCGTGTCCAAATTGCCGCACCTTGACTTGCCCGAAGCCCGTTATTTGGTGCAGTTCCTCCTCCGTTTGCGGCCGGTAGGCGGACAACTCGCGCAAGCTGTTGTCGGGAAGGATGACGTAGGCGGGCACGTTGCGCGCATCGGCCAACTCCTTGCGAAGCGCCCGCAATCGGTTGAACAATTCGGGGTGGCCTTCCACCTCCGGAGTGGTTGAACGCGACGGGGTGGGTTCGGGGCGCGGCTCGGTTTGGGTGAGCTCCACGCGCGTGATGCTACGCAGCACTTCCCAGCTTCGGGCATTGAGCTTCAGCACCGGGAACCGCCCGAGCTCTTGGTCGACGTAGCCCCGTTGAATGAGCTCCTTCCCGATGTCCATCCACGCGGTTTTGGCCAAATCCTTCCCCACCCCAAACACCGAAAGCGCCCGATGCGCCTCCGGGATCTTCGAAGCGGTCGACCCGCGGAGGATGTCGATGACGTAACCCAACCCATAGGGCACGGGCAGCCGCGCGACCGCCGACAGGAGCTTCTGTGCCTCCACCGTGGCGTCGTACACCGTGCGCTCTCCGAGGCAATTGTCGCAATTTCCGCAGTCATCGGGCGCTGCTTCACCAAAGTAATTCAGCAGGATTTTCCGACGGCAGGCGTGCGATTCGGCGAAATCCACCATGCGCCGCAACTTGGTCAACAGCAGGCCGCTCTGCTCCTCGTTGCCCTCGACTTCGCAAAAGGGTTGAAGCCGTGCAAAATCCCCCGCACCGCCGAAGAGCAAGGCTTGGCTCGGCTCCCCATCGCGCCCCGCTCGCCCGGTTTCTTGGTAGTAGCCTTCGAGGTTTTTCGGCAAATCCGCGTGCACCACGAACCGCACGTTGCTCTTGTCGATGCCCATGCCGAAGGCGATGGTGGCCACAATCAACGGCACTTCATCGCGGATGAAGGCGGTTTGGCGGCGATCGCGTTCGTCCGCGGGGAGGCCCGCGTGGTAGGCTACGGCGTTGAATCCACTAGCCGACAGTTCCGCCGCGAGGTCTTCCGTGCTGCGTCGGCTCAAGCAGTAGATGATGCCGGACGCGCCGTCTTGATCGTGGAGGAAGGACCAAAGTTGGTCTTTCCAACCCCGCTTGGGTGCAACGGCGTAATGGATGTTGGGCCGATCAAAGCTGCTGATGAAGGTTGGGGCCCGATGCAATTGGAGTTGCTCGAGGATGTCGTCGCGCGTCAACTGGTCGGCTGTGGCAGTCAAAGCGACCATTGGGGCATCCGGAAAATGATCTTTCAGCGCCCGCAATTCGAGGTAATGGGGCCGAAAGTCGTGCCCCCATTGGGACACGCAATGTGCTTCGTCGATGGCAATGAGGCTGAGGGTCCGCCGTTTCAGTTGGTCGAGGAGCGCGTTCCCCGGGGCAAAAAGCCGCTCCGGCGCGATGTAGAGCAAGTCCAACGTACCCGACAGTACGGCTTCGTACACTTCCCGCTCCTCCGCTTCTTCCAGCGTGGAGTTCAAAAAGGCCGCCCGAATGCCTTGCAACCGCAACCCATCCACTTGGTCCTTCATCAGGGCGATGAGCGGCGAGATTACCAACGCCATCCCCGGACGCACCACCGCGGGGAACTGGTAGCACAGCGATTTCCCGCCACCGGTAGGCATGAGCACAAACGCATCGCCCCCGCGCAGGAGGTGCTCGATGACGGGCGCTTGGGCGGGCCGCAATGCGCGGAAACCGAAGACCCGCTGCAGCGTGGCCGATTCGTGGGCGTTCAAGGACATGGACCAAATGTACCAACCCATCCCCAGCACCCCGACCTTTTTTGCAAGCGTTCGCGACGAATTCACCTGCGCAACACGTTACGCCCGCGCGATTTTTTTCAGCGTTTGATGAACGGTGGACGCGTGGAATGGCTATCTTTGTTCTCGCTTCGGAAGAAGCACCAGCAACGAGGGCATTTAGCTCAGCTGGTTAGAGCGCTACCTTGACATGGTAGAGGTCACTGGTTCGAGTCCAGTATTGCCCACTCACAAAGCTCCGTTCGCCATCCGTGAACGGGGCTTTTTTCATTTCCTTAATATGCTTAGCTTAACCGGATGAACGTTCGTCGATCGGTTGAGTGGGCCGTTGATTTCAGTTTGGTGGCCTCCGGATTGGTGGGATGGCTTTGGTGCTTCGGGCCGCTGTTTCAGCGCCTCGGGTCGGTGATTTTGGAACCAAGTGGGGATGGGCTTAAGAACACGTTCACCTTCGTCTGGCAAGTGGTGCACGGGGATTCGTACACGGAGTTTTCCGGGATGAACGCACCCTTCGGGGAGCACATCTGCTATACCGATGGCCACCCATGGCTTGCGGCGTTGATGCAAGCTACTGGACCTTGGTCCACCGAACAAGCACTCGCGGTGTTGAATGGGTTCACGTTGTTGTCGGTGCCATTGAGTGCGATGGCCTTTTTCATGCTCTTCCGTACCCTTGGAGAGCGCCGGATGGCCCGGGCTCTTCCGGCCGCCATTGCGCTGTCATTCATGCAGCCTGCGGTGATGCGATTGGGGGGGCATTTCGCCTTGAATCACGTGTGGATGTTCGTCGGCAGTTGGGCGCTGTTGCGCGCGGCCCGCTCATCTTCTCGGCCCCAAGGAATCCTCGTTGCCCTCTTTTTCCTTCAAAGCCTCGCTTGGTTCACGCACGCCTACCTCGGGGCTATGAGCAGCGGCTTTGTATTGCTTGCGAGTGGGTTGGAGGCTGCCCACAGGCGGTCTTGGAGATTCGGCGTGCCCGCTTTGGTCAGTGTTTGCTCCGTTGCCTTATTCAGGGGATTCATTGCCGTTTCGGATCACCACGAGGGTCGGATCGAGCATCCGACGGGGTTTTGGCGAGGGCATGCGGAGTTGCTGGATTGGTTGGTACCGATCATGGGGCCGATGCGCTCCTTGGTCGGGGCGATGGGTCCTGTGAACTTGACGTGGGAGGCTTCGGCGTATCTCGGGGTCGGCACGATGGCCGTGTTGGTGAGTTTGGCCGTGAAGCGACGTGGGGCGGATCTGGGACGGTATGAGGCGGTGGCGGCGGTGGCGCTGGGGTTGGTGGCGCTGGGGTTGCCGTGGCGGTGGGTTCCGGACGTCTTGGAGGCCTTGCCGGTATTCAAGCAGTTCCGGGCGGTGGGCCGGTTTGCATGGCCGTTGGCGGCGGTGGCTGGCGTGGCGGCGTTTTGGGCGGTTCGGAATCGTCCGTGGTTGGTGCGATTGCTTGTGGTGAGTTGGTTGGTGGAGGGAGGCGCGGTGCTGCGGGTGGCTTCGACGTGGTCGGCTCCGTCGCCTTTTTTGGACCAAACCCTTTCCGTCCCGTCCGGCGTCCAAGCCATTCTTCCCTTGCCGTTCACGCATTACGGTTCAGAGGCGCATTCCTTGCCGCGCCGCGAAGAAGCGATGCGGGTGGCGACGGTGATTGCGCAAGCGACGGGCATTCCGATGATGGCTGCGAACTTGACCCGTGTGGCCATTCCCGAGGCGAAGGCGCAGCTCGCCCAGTTCGGCCGGCCGGGAGGGACGCGGTTTGGGCTTCCCTTGGATGCGCCGGTTTGGGTGGTGCGTTCTTCTGAACCGCTTCGCGACCATGAGGCGCTGCGTTTTCACGACCGCCCCGATTCGGTGCGCACTCCATTGCCTGTGGAAGGGTGCACCGATGCCTACCGACTGGACCCGGAGCTTTGGGATTCCAGGGAATGGGTGGAAGCTCCAGAGATTTGGTCCGAGGAATTCGAAGGTCTGCCCGGTGGGTGCTGGATCGGAAGGCCGCAAGGTCAAACCCCCATCGCCCGCATCCCCTTGGACTCGTTAAACCCTGGTCGGTATGCCATTTCGACGTGGTGGTCCAGCGCGGAGGCGGGCGGGTTCAACAACCGGCTCTCCTGGCAACTTATGCGGGGGAAACGCAAGGTGGCTTGGGCCTACCCCGAAGAAGCGGTCACCTTCCAAGGCGAGTGGTGTGAGTCCATAACAGAATTCGACCATCGCTACGATGTGCTACCGTATTTGGATTTGGTGATCGAAGCGGGAGCACATCACAGCGCGGAACTTCGCTTACACCGCATTGTGCTGCGACCCTTGCATTAAAGAAATGCGTGAGCGTTCTCGTTTTGTGACCCTTCAGAATTGAGAGCTTGGTCAATCATGTTCGCAACGCACACACGGGATGACCACACGCAACGGAACCGGTTCAGTCGAATGACATCCTTTGGCATTCGTGTAGCCAATGAGGTGGTATTCCCCCATGGGCAGAACAACCATGTTGTTGACGGTGTGCATTTGGCCTGAAGGACTGAAATGGATGAGCACTGGTTGATCATATTGATGATCGAATTGGAACATCATTGCTCCATCAGGTGCTTTTGGAGAAGAGGCTGGATCGGTCGCGAGGCTCGGCAATCGGTTTGGGCCGCTAGCGACTTCGACCCGGAGTTTGATTTGTTCGGATGAGCCTCCCAACGCTGCGGTAACGACCAAGGTGTCCACTCCTTCACCGGATTCGCTGAAGCTCATGGTCAGCTCAGTGCCATTCAAAGTCGCTGAGGCATGGGGTCCATCAAAATCAGTGGTCAGCACGTAACCCGTGACTCCCGAGAACGAGTGCAGGGTGTCCAGATCGATGAGGAAATCATCGGCATCATTGCAGAAGAACAAATCGGCCTCCAAATTCGAAGGTGGATATGCGCAACTGGGGTTGCTTTCTTCGCTGTAGTTGCTTGCAGACAAATCGTCGCAATTGTCCGTGTTATTGCTTACGTATCCTTCAGGTGCTGTGCATGCTGATTGGCTTGAGCCAGGATCACCGAGCCCGTCCAGGTCGGTGTCCTCATACCAGGTTGAGGGGTACTCACACGCGGCGTTCGAAACTGTACCGGCATCGTAGTTGCATGCGGTGTTGTCGTCGCACAAATCCGCATCATCGTTGACGTAGCCATTCGGTGCGACGCATGCAGATTGGGAGTCGGATGCATCGCCCAAACCGTCACCATCGGTGTCGGCGTACCAGGTTGTGGCGAAGGTGCAGGATGCATTGCCGGCATCGTCGAAGTTGCAAGCGTCGGTGTCGGTGCAGTTGTCGTTGCAGTCGGCAATTCCGTCGGCATCGGCATCGGTGTCCGCGGTTCCGCATCCGCAAGCTCCGGGCGCGGTTTTGTTGACGTCGGTCGGGCAGGTATCGCCCGCTACGGCAACGTAGCCAGCGGGCTGCGTGCAAGCGGACTGGGTCGTGGCCGCATCCCCAGCGCCGTCGTTGTCGGTGTCGGCGTACCAGGTGGTTGCAAAGGTGCAGGATCCATTTCCGGCATCGTCGAAGTTGCAAGCGTCGGTGTCGGTGCAGTTGTCGTTGCAGTCGGCAATTCCGTCGGCATCGGCATCGGTGTCCGCGGTTCCGCATCCGCAAGCTCCGGGCGCGGTTTTGTTGACGTCGGTCGGGCAGGTATCGCCTGCTACATCGACATATCCTGCGGGTTGGGTGCAAGCAGACTGGGTGGTGTTGGGATCGCCCGCTCCGTCTCCATCAGCGTCGGCGTACCAAGTGGTCGGGTATTGGCAGCCCGAATTCGTGGTGGCGCTCGCGTCATAGTTGCAGGCAGTGGCGTCCATGCAATCGGCGGCTGGCAAGTAACCTGTTGACAACGAAGCTATTGGAGTGCCCTCGATCAGGGTTGTGAAGGCCGCATCGTCGTCGGCATTTGTGAGGTCATTGAGGCCTCCGATGTCGCTCGCTGAGCCCCCGAGCGCCGAACTGGGAGACGAGGCCGTAGCGAAAACAAGGCGCAAAGGCGATGAAGCGGTGACTCCTGCAGGGAACGTGCTCAACTCGACATAGTAATCGATGAAGACGGGGTCATCCCCAGGGCAATTCGTGTACTTCGCGTAGGATCGTTGATTGTGAACCCCTTGGTTGTAGTGTGCCAATTCAGTTCCATTGGTCGTTCCATCGACGTTCACTAAGCTCACACCGGAATTGCCTCCGCCAGAGGCCCAAATGGCTTCCAATTCGAAGCCTGGATTGCCCGACACCGCATTGGGATCCGCGGCTCCGATTTTCTCATCGGTGTCGATGAGTACAGAGTACCCGTAAGCGCCCGTTGGGTTTTGTGCAATGCGAATCCGGATGATGAGCTGCTCGTTGCGGTTCGTCGGATCGCTGTCGGGGTCGACAATCCGGAAGTAGGCGGCATGTTGGTTTGTGTTCGGATTGTCCACGATTTCAGTGGCTCCGCAACTGCCTCCAGTTTCGACGTCGTTCGTAGGTTCAGCGTCCTTGTGCCAAATCACATTCCACCCTTCCCCTTCGAACTCTTCACTTTCGTCGGTAAGGGCTGCAGAAAAGGCGACTCCAGACGTTGTGATGTATCCGTCGTTATTGGGGTCCAATGGATTCCCAACCGAGGAACAAGTAACGTAGACCTCTCCAGGCACGGGACCGCTGGATGGTTGGGCCCAAAAAGTGGTAGAAAAGCCAAGTGCCGAGAATAAAATGCAAACGGACGTTGCGAATCGAGTGGTGTTGAAAAGCTGCATTGTGGTAGTCGAAAGCGGAGATAAAAGCGACAAACTAAAATAAGTCAAAACTCAAACAGATATAGGATAAATTTTGTGCCGCCTCATGATTGGCACTTTTTCATCCATGATTTCAACTGATTTCGGATATCATCGAGCGGAAGATGATACCGGAAATACCTGATTTGCGCGATGTCCCGGACAGGGAATCGGTCCTATTTTTGGACCATGTTAGTGCGCTTGAGCGAGATGAAGCCGATGCAACACGGCACCATAGAGCGGGTGAATCGTCCAGAAATGGTGTTGGCCTTGATTGAGATGGGCTGTGGAATCGGTGAGCGGGTGGAAGTGGCACACATCACACCAGGGCGAGGTCCGATGGCGATTTTTTCTTGCGGCAGGAAACTCGCGTTGCGCCGAGAAGCGGCCAACGAGCTTTGGGTTCGGGTCGGTGGTGTTGATGTGGTCGAACGCGCAGAACCGGTGGTCGCTTCGGTGACCCGTGTCAGCTGAGGAGCTGGTAAACAACGAACGCAGCGAAGTACGCAAAAGCCGAAAAGCCGATGGCCTGTCCCAGCGCCCAGGTCCACGATTTCAATTCCCGTTGAACGATGGCCACCGTGCTCATGCATTGCATCGCGAAGAGGTAGAAGACGATCAGGGAGGCCGCGGAAGCGACGTTCAGCAGGGGCTTGCCGGTTCGGGGGTGGACTTCGGTGGACAGCCGGGATTGCAGGGCCGTGATGCTGCCGTATTCGCTTCCGGGCGTGGGGTAGAGCGTGCTAAGGGTGCCGACGAAGACTTCGCGGGCGGCGAATGAAGTCAGGATGGCGATGCCGAGGCGGCCGTCGTAGCCGAGGGGGCGAACGGCGGGTTCGATGAAGGCACCGATTTGGCCCATCCAAGACGCTTCCATCAACGCCGCTTCCTGCTCCGCTGGGGTGCCTTCAACGGCGCGCGCAGCGGCCATTTCTTCCGATGGACCGAAGCGCCCCAGCACCCAAAGAACGAGGGAAACGACGAGGATGACGCGGCCAGCGGAGTGAACGAAGGTCCAGCCCTTGCTCACCATTTCGCGCAGGACCGAGGTCCATTGTGGCCAGCGGTAGACCGGCCATTCCAAGGTGAATCCGCCTTCATTGCGTTTCGGCAGGGTGCGGTGCAGCAGTGCGGCCAAGGCGAGCGCGGCCAATGAACTCACGACGTACAAGCTGAAGAGGAACAGGCCTTGCAGGTTGAAGATTCCGGCTACGGTTTGGTCCGGTACGATGAACGCAATGAGGAAAGCGTAGACGGGAAGGCGCGCGCTGCACGTCATCAGCGGAGTGACAAGGATCGTCAGCAGCCGCTCTCGCTTGCCGGGAATGGAACGGGCAGCCAACACCGCGGGAACCGCGCAGGCCATGCCGCTGACGAGGGGAACGAGGGATCGCCCGGTCAGTCCAAGCCGTTGCAAGAAGCGGTCGCCGAGGAAGCCCACGCGTGCCATGTAACCCGTCGATTCGAGGATGGCTGTGAGGCCGAAGAGGATCATGATTTGGGGCACAAACACGACGATGCCCGCAATGCCTGCGAACAAGCCGTCCACCAACAAGCTGCGCCACCACGTGTCCGGCAGGCGTTCCCCCGCCCATTGCATTCCCCGCGAGAACAGGGCGTCGACGGCGTCCATCGGCCAAGCGGCCCACGCGTAAACGGCTTGGAAAATGCCGAAGAACACCAGCGCGACGATGGCGTGGCCCCAAACGGGATGGGTCAGGATGGCGTCCACGCGGGTGGTACGGGAAGCTGCCTGCGCATCGGTCTGTTGGGGCGTGTCCGGGACGAGCGGACGAAGAAGGGCCATGCGGGCGCCGACTTCATGCAATTGCAGGGCGGCGGGGGAGGCGGGGCTGCCGTCTTCGTTGAGCAGCAGGTTGCGGGCTTCGTGGATCACGGTTTGGCCTTCACGGGACATCCACGTCGGCACGTCGCTCCGCCGCAACAGGAAGCCCGCGCGCGCGGCGTCCAAGCCCACCACCGTGCACACCCGCTGCACCGCTTCGGCCCAGCCTTGGATCGGCCCACCCCCCACGGGAGCAAGCCGCGCCACGCCGGGAGCAGTGGCCTTCACGTCGTTCCAAAACGCCCGCGCATCGCCATTCAACGCATCCGTCACCAACACCGGAATCCCCAATCCGCGAGCCAAGGCCTGTGAATCGAAACGGGCGTCGTTCGTTCGGTTGATGACGAGCAAGGTCGGAAATCCCCACTCCATGACCTGGTGCACGAGGAACAGCCCGCTGCGGAGCTGTGCACCGTCCACCACGGCGAGCACGGCGTCCGGTCGCTCGGGGTGCGCGGGGTTGAGCAGCACGTTTTGGGTGACTTGCTCGTCGGGAGCCGTGGCGTGCAGGCTGTAGGTTCCGGGCAGGTCGATGAGCGCGTCGGAAGCATCGAATCGGATCGTCGCGGAGCTGGACGAAACCGTCACACCCGGCATGTTGCCGACCTTTCCGCGGGATCCGGTCAGGCGGTTGAACAGCGTGGTTTTGCCGCAATTGGGGTTTCCGACGAGCGCGTATTTCATGGGAGGCCACAAGTTCGTTTCGAATGGGAGGGAGGGCAATACCGCAAATGGGGGAATCAACCGCGGACGAGCCACGCCGAAGGGTCAACGGGGGATTTTTCGTTCCCTTGGATTTTCCAAACCTCGAAGTGCAAGACGCTCGATCCGCCCACCGAACGCACCTTGCCCAGTGTGGAGCCGCGGGTGATTTCTTGCCCCTTCGAAACGGTGACTTCGGTGAGGTTGCTGTAAACGGTCCGGTAGGCTCCGTGCGAAACGATGATGGTGGCGCCCGATCCGGGAATGTCGAACACGCTGGTTACGCGGCCGTCGAAGATCGCCGTGGCCGGAGCGCCCGCATCGGTGGTGATGTCGATGCCGTTGTTGTCGATGGTGATGCCAGGAAGGGTGGGGTGGTTTTGCCGGCCAAACCGCCCCGTCATCACCCCGCGCATCACGGGCCAGGGTAAGGTCGATTTGTTCCGCTCGAAGGCTTCAGAAACGATTTTGCCCGCGGGCGTCAGCGCGTATTCGCCCGCGGAGGAGGCGCGTTCTGCGGCGAGTTCGGCTTCGATGAGCCGCCGGATTTCGGCGTTCAGGCGATCGCGTTCCGCGGCGGCTTGGCGCTGTTCTCGGCGAAGCCGTTCTTCCTCGCTTTTCAAGGACTTGACGATGCGCTCCCGCTCGGCCCGGTCCGCATTCAGCTGCTCCCGTTCCGCCGCGATGCCGTCGAGCAGTTGTTGGGTTGTTCGGCGCTCTTCTTCGAGCGTGGTGCGTTTGGCCGTGAGGTCTTCCTGAGCGGATTGAATCTCCGTGACTTGGGCTTTGCGCAATTCCGCGTAGGATTGAAGCAACTGGAAACGCAGGACCGCTTGGCTGAAGGATTCGGCGGCAAAGAGGTAGAGCATGGGGTTTTCTGCGAGCTTCATGCGGTAGGCCTGTTGCACCATGCGGGCATATTCATCGCGCAGGGCGGCGATGTGGCCCTCGAGTGACCGAATTTCGCTGTCGGTGCCGTTCAGCGCGCGCTCGTTTTGGCGCAACGCTTCGCGGTATTTGCGAATGAGGGCTTCCCGTTTTGCGATGACTTGGTCGACGAGTTGCAGCTCGGAGACGGCGTTGGATCTGTTTTCGCGGGCTTGACCGAGGAGCCGTTCGGTGTTCGCGAGTTGAGCGGCGATTTCGTCGCGCTGGCGTTGCAGATCTGCTTTGCTTTGGGCCAAACCTTGACCCGCCAACGCGAGCAACATCCCGAACAAAATCAGCTTAGAACGAATCACGGCGCTCGAGTTCATCGGGGACTTCGAAGGGGAAATCGTACGCCTTGTTGAGGCGGGTCCGGCCGACGTCGAGCCGAACGGTGAACACGCCTTGCGGGGTTTCGATGAGGACTTCGATTTGGCCGGGCAACCGCCCGCCGTCCGTGGTGTTGAAATCGCTCCGCGTGATGGTCACGAACCGCTGGTAATACAGGTCATCGAACACATCGCGCACGGGGTCGAAGCTCAGGCCATCGAACCAGTGCCGCTTCACGAGCAGGTCGTCTTCGTCCGCCCGTTCGCGCACGCGTTCATAGGCGCGGTCGTTGAGCTGAATGGTCAGGGAATCGTCCGGGGCGAGGTCCTTGTCGTCGAGGCCGATGACGCGTTTCGTGCGGCGTTTGTACTTGGAAATCAGCACGTACTCGCGTCCGTCGATGCGGCTGATGAACTTGTCATTGGCCAAATCCAACCCCATCGGCCGCCCCACCAGCACGTCCTGCAAATCGCTGAACCCGATGGGCGTATCGAGCCAATCCGACACCGCGGCGTAATCCCCGGCGTAGTGAAAGCGGTTGTTCGGCACCTTGCTGATGAGGAAAGCACTATCGGGCGTGAGCTTCAACCGCGCGACTTCCACCCCGAGGGCGGGGCTGATGCTGACCCAAATCACGCTGTCCCGCGCCATCCGCACCGTCGCGCTGAACGACCCGTCCCGTTGCTCCGATTCCACCTCCGCATCCAGCTTCATCGCCAGCCAATCCCACTCCATCGCCGTGGCGCCGTACTGCGTCAGGATGGCGTTCGGGCTTTGGTTCTTCAGCGGCTTGCCATTTGCCAAACGCCGGGCATTCGAGCACCCCGCCGCCGCAACCACCACCAACACGAGCGCCGCCCATCGCATCATGACGCGCCGTTCATTTTGCGTTGAATCCGCTCGGCCTCCGCCCCGCGCTCCAACGCCCGTTCGTACGCTTCACGCGCCTTCGCTTCATCCCCCGCGGCCCGGTAAATGTCCCCGGCGTTTTCCCACATTCCGGCACTGCCGCCATTCGAGTCCGATTCCAACGCACGCTCCATCCACTCCACCGCCCCCGCATGTTCACCGCGCATGTGCAGCACCCAAGCATACGTATCCTCGAAGATGGCCACGCCAGGTTCGATTTCAACCGCGCGCTGGATCGCCGTCAAGGCGCGGTCCAATTCCGCCCCGGCTTGCGCAAAATACCAGGCCTGGTTGTTCCAAATCGTGGCATCGTTGGGCGCCATTTCCAGCAGCACATCGTACGTCTTCGCAGCTTCCAACGGCCGCCCCGCCGCATTCAGCGCGTCGCCCAAGTTCAAATGAATCCGAAACCTCAAGTCCGGGTTGTGGAACACCAAATTCGCCTGCGCCTCCAAACACCGCTCCACCGCCACGTCCGCATGCCCGAGCGCTTTCGCAGCCATGCCCGCATGCAAAAGCAGCTCGGGGTCCACAGGAAACCGCTTCACGGCCGCCTCGGCATCCCGCTCCAAGCCCTCCCAATCCCCCATCACCGCATCGAACGACACAAGCCGCCGCCACGCCTCCACCCGATGCGGCTGCATGTCCACGGCTTGTCGGGTGTACGATCGAGCCGTCTCCAAATCGTCGTCCGCCACGGCCACTTCCGCCGCGAGCAAGTACAACGCTGCCTCCCGACCGTTCGCTTCCAAAGCGGCTTTGAGCAACGGCCGCAACGGGGCCGAAATCACCGGGCTGTACAGCCGTTCCTGGTAATGGCTCAGCACATTCAGCTGCTCGCTCAACGTCACGTCGTCCGATGCGAATGCCCGCGTGAAGTGCTCCACCAGCAGCTTGTCGTTGTGTTGGTCCACGTACCACATGCCCAACGCATACTGGACGCGCCCGTTGTATGGGTCGATGGCCTCGGCAGCTTTCAGCACGTCGAAGGCGGCGTAAGGGTCTCCTTGCTCTTCGAGGAAGGAGGCGTAGTACACGCGGAACTCCACGATGTCGGGAAAAGTGGACACCATCCGTTCGAGTTCCTTCCGAATGCGTTCGGGCGTCGCCGTCGCGCTCAGGATGCTCAGCCGTTCCTGCGAGATCTCGGGGTCAGACGCTGCTGCTGCTTCGAACGCGTCGCACACCGCCACGGCCAAATTCCGCGCTCCCTTCCCCGTGCACCGCTCCACCCAATCCAGTGCGTAGTCGATGTCGCCCCGCCGCGCCTCCACCAAACCGATGACGTCCTTTTGCGCCCCCTTTTCGTCGCCCAACGCCAGCAACGTCAAGGCGCGATAATGCCGAGCCCACGGGTCCTCCAAGCCCAAATCGATGGCGCGATTGAAGTGCACGAGCGCGGTCGAATACCGCTCGGCCTCGTAGTCCAGCTTGCCCATTTGGAACGGAATCGCCGGCTCTTCGGGCTCGAGCAATGCGCAGCTCGACAGCTCGCTGTAGGCCGCTTCGGCATCGCCTTTGGCCAAATCGCGCTGCGCATCAAACCACGCGCGCTGGAATGCCTCCGGGTACGGCGGCAACTCCGCCAAGTCCCGGCTCCCGCCGCAACCCCACGCCAACAGCGCAATCGCCATCAACCAACCCGCATTCAATTTCATCCCTGAATCGTCGAATAATCCCCCAAACTCACATCGCGCACCCCGCCGTCCACGCGGGCATGGCTGCCGATCATCGCGCCGGAAAGCCGGGCGTTTTCGATGGTGCTGTGGTCTTGAATGAGGGCGTTGTCGATGCGGCTGTCCGCAACAACCGTGCCCGCTCCGATGCTCACGTGCGGTCCGATGACCGAGCGTTCAATGCGCGCCCCCGCCCCGATGAACACCGGATGGAGGATGACGCTGTCGGTGGTCACCGCGGTCGGGTCCGCGTGGCTTTCCGTGAGTTCAAGGATGCGGCGGTTCGTTTCGACCGTCACGGGCTTGTTCCCGCAATCCATCCACTCGCTGACCTCGCCGGGCAGGAAGCGCAGCCCTGCGTTCGTCATGTTGCGGAGCGCGTCGGGCAGTTGGTATTCGCCGCCGTGGCGCACGTCCTCGTCGATGAGCCGCTGCAGTTCGCGCTCGAGCCGTTCGCCGTCTTTGAACGCGTAAATGCCGATCATGGCCAAATCACCCACCCATTCCGTTGGCTTTTCCACGTAATCCACGATCGCCCCTTCCTCATCGGTCACCACCACGCCGAAGGCACTCGGGTCCTCGATGCGCTGTACGAACAGCACGCCATCCGCCGACGGGTCGATGGTGAAGTCCGCCCGGAACAACGTGTCCGCAAACGCCACCACGACCGGCCCGTTCAGGCACTCGCGCCCGCATAAAATCGCGTGCGCCGTCCCCAGTGGTTCGCGCTGGTAACAAATCCGGCCCTTCGCCCCTAGCCGTTCCGCCACCGCCAGCAACTGCGCCTCCGCTTCCGCCCCAAAGTCGCCGATGACGAACGCAATCTCCTCCACGGGTTCGCCGCTCCGGGCCACGATGTCTTCCACGAGCCGCTCCACGATGGGCTTGCCGGCCACCGGAATGAGCGGTTTGGGGACGGTCAAGGTGTGGGGGCGCAACCGGCTGCCTCGGCCGGCCATGGGGACGATGATGTTCATGCGGACGGTGGGTTCGAAGGCGTGAAGTTACAACGGAATGCGCGCGCGTTCAGTTCGTTCCGGTCGAGCCGAAGCCGCCGATGCCGCGTGCGGTGGAAGGCAGCTCCTCGACCTCGTGCCACGCGATCCGTTCGAAGCGCGCCAGCACGAGTTGGGCGATGCGGTCACCGTGTTCGATGCGGAAGGGCATCGGCCCGTGGTTGATGAGGAGCACCCCGATTTCGCCGCGGTAATCCGCATCGATCGTCCCCGGCGCGTTGAGCACCGTCACGCCGTGCTTGAAGGCCAAACCGCTTCTCGGCCGAACCTGCAATTCCGTCCCTTCGGGCAACGCGACGTACAACCCCGTCGGCACGAGTTGGTACGTGCCCGGCGCGAGGGTGATGGGCGATTCGAGGCAGGCGCGGACATCGAGGCCAGCGCTCAGGGCCGTGGCGTACTCGGGGAGGGCTTGGCCGGAGCGGTTGCGGACTGCGACCGTCATTTCCCGGGGAATTGGGGTTTGCGCTTGGCGATGAAGGCTTGCGTGCCTTCCCGGAAATCCTCGGTTTCGAAGCAAGCCCCGAAGTGCTCGATTTCCGCACCGAATCCGTCCCGGTTGTAGCCCGCGAGCACGGACTTCAAGGCCGCGGAGAGGGCGGTCGGGGCGTTTTTCATGATTTGGCCTGCCAACTGCTTCGCGGCATTCAAGAGCTCGGCCTGAGGGACCACCGCATTCACGAGGCCACACGCCAACGCGTCGCTCGCCGGAATGGCGCGCGCGGTCAGGATCATCTCCATCGCCTTCCCCTTTCCGACCAGCTGCGGCAAACGCTGCGTCCCGCCGTAGCCGGGGATCACGCCGAGGGAAACTTCCGGAAGTCCGAGCAGCGCGTTCTCCGACGCGATCCGGATGTGGGCCGCCATGGCCAGCTCGAGTCCGCCCCCGAGTGCGTACCCGTTGACGGCAGCGATGACCGGCTTCGGGCATTGCTCGACCAAATCGAACAGGGCGGTTTGGCCCTGTGCCGCCAGCGCTCGCCCTTGCTCGGCATTGAACTCCGCGAATTCCTTGATGTCCGCGCCGGCCACGAAGGCTTTCTCCCCGCTTCCGGTGAGGATCAGGGCGCGCACTTCGTTGTTCGTGGACGCCGCTTGGATGGCTTCCGACAGGGCGCGGATGACTTCGCCATTGAGCGCGTTGAGGGCTTCGGGGCGGTTGATGGTCAGGACGAGCAGTCCCTCGTGGAGTTCGCTGAGAATGAGCATGGAATGGGAGTTCGAGCCACAAAGTTAAGGCGAGCGGCGCCGGTCACCTCCTTACGGCTGCGGCTCGCCCCAAATCCAACCCATCCGCCGCCAAGCCATCGCGAGTTCGACCTGGGCGTCGATCCGCATCTTGCGCGCCTTGAGCCAGTTGGCCTCGCGGCTGTTGAGCAGGAACAGGGAGCTTTCTCCGGCCGCGAACTTGGTTTCTTCGGCCGTCAGCAGCTGATCGGCCAAGGATTCGGATTCCAAGGCGTTCGACCATTGGGCGAGGTAGGCCTCCCACGCATTGCCTGCCCCGATGGCCTCGGTCTCCCACTTCCAAGCCTTCGCGGACCGGTCGAGCGCAATGGATTCCATTTCGATTCGCGCAAGGGCCAGATCCCCGCGCTCCTTGCGCAGGAACAGCGGCATCGAGGCCTTCAGCTCCAGCGCGAAATCGTTGCCCAGGTCCAGGGAATTGGGGCTTTCCGACAAGGCCAAAAACCGAGCGTCCAACTGCGGCTTGAGCAGTTCCCGGCGAAGGCGGATTTCCGCTTCGGCGGCTTCGGTTTTCGCCGAAAGGGCTTCGGCAAACGGGTGGTCATCCCAGCGCGCCGCCCGCACGTCGCCGTCGAGCAAGTGGGTGAGGACCCAAGCGGTTCGGGCTGTGGGGTCTTCGGGAAAGACCGGAACGGTGGCCTCGCTGAGCAATTGCGGTTGGCCGTTGGGGCCCCAAAGCCAGGACGAGGCTTTGGCTCGGGCTTCCGCAAGGAGGGTGGCTGCCTGCGCGGCTTCGAGTTGGCGGGTGGTCCAGCGGAGTCGGGCTTCGACGGTGTCAATGGCGGCGCGATCCCCACCGATGAGCGAGGACCGGATGCCTTCGAGGCGTTCTTCCGCGAGGCGCTGTGCTTCGTCGGCGACCTGGGCGGCTTCGTGCGCCTTGTACCATTTCCAGTAGGAGTCGGCGGCGTCGAGGAGCAGGTCGTTGAGTGCGGCGGTCCGCTGGGCAGCGTTCAGGGAGACGTAGGCTTCGGCCTGCCGCAAGGCGGTCCGTCGGGCGTCCGTGAACAGCCCTTGCCCCAAGCGCACGGTGGCTCCGACGGACCACAGGCCTTCATCGGGCAGCGTCGATTCGGGGTTCAGGTAGGTGCCCTCGGCCGCGTTCCAATTCGCGTCCAGCCCGATGCCCCAGCGCGTTTCGGCCGCTACGCCGGCTCCGCGGTAGTCGTAGTACGACGTGCCGCTGTAGGTTTTTGATTTGTCCTGCGCGAACAGCTTGGGGTCGAAGGCTCCGCGGGCTTTTTGGAGGTAAGCCGCTGCCGCGTCTTCGAGGAGGTCCGCTTGTTGGGCCACGGGGTGATGTGCCAAAACGACGGAAAGGAAGTCGCTTTCCGTGAAGGGGATTTGGCCTGCAGCCCGCGTGAAGCACAGGGTAAGCAGCAGGAAGGCGAGCGGTTTCATGGTTTCTTCGACTTGCTCGATTCCGTGTCGTTGCCGGTGTAATAGTCGGGTGGGAACCCGTTGAGCTGACGCCACACCTCGTACCAAATGGGCACGGTTTCCAGCAGCGCGATGCCGCGTGCTCCCCCACCGGCGCGCAAGGCTTCCGGCCAAGGCTGCGCAATGCGCTCGGCAACGAGTACCCGGTACTTGCCGTTGGCGCTGATGACGGGGTCGATGGCCACGATTTCACCGGGGAACGTTCCGTACGTTACCGCGGGCCACCCCGAGAACACAATGGCGGGCCAGCCATCGAACAGGAAGCGGACTTCGTTGCCCACATGAATGAGCGGGAGGTCCATCGGTTCGACGAAGAATTCCACGGCAAGGGCGGTTTCATCGGGCACGATCGTCAAAATGGGCGTGCCCTCTTTCACCGTTTCCCCGATGCCCATGGAGAGCGCTTGGGTCACCCGACCCGACTGGGGAGCGCGCAAGTAGCGGAACCCAGCGCGCGCCTCGTAGTTCGCCAACGTATTGCGCAACTTCGCCACTTCGCCGCGTGCTTCCGCTCCGGCCGATTCGGCGCTGAACCGTTCGCTGGAGACCTTCGCCAGCTTGTCCGCGAATTCGCTCGCCAACGTCGATTGCTCGATGAGGGCGTTTTCGAGTGCATTGCGGCTGTAGTCCAAATCGTTGAACGCCTTGGTCATCTTCGCCTCCGCCGATTGCGCCTTCATGCGCCGCGATTCGAGGTCCACGAGGGACTTCAATCCCTGTTCGTACAGGGTGCGCTGGCGTTCGAGCTGGGCCAAGGCGACTTCGAGGTCGAGCTGGGCGGCCACGATGGCTGCGCTGTCGGTGGTGACCTTGAGGCGCGCTTGGATGGTCTTGTTCGCCGCCGCGGCGAGCTTGAAATCCCGGGCTTGGGAAATCGCATCGAATTGGGCGGCCAGGGCCGTGACCTTGTTGTCATAAGCGATCGCGCCGGCTTGTTTGGCGGCGAGCTGTTCGCGGGTGCGCTCGAGGAGTTCGGGGTCGGTGTATTCCGATTTGACCTCGGAGAGCCGCACCAAGGTGTCGCCAGCTTGGACGTATTGGCCTTCGCTGACGTACCACTGCTCGATTCGACCGGGGATGGCGCTCGGAACGGTTTGCGGACGCTGGTCGGGCCGGAGCATCGTGATTTGGCCTGTGCTCTGGATGTTCTGCGTCCACGGCAGGAAGGCGAATGCGACGAGGACGAGGAACCCGATGGCCAGCAAGCGCTGCAGCCACGCATTCGTGTACCGGCTCTTCAACAGGCCAAATGAGCCGTACGGTTGGGTATCAATCCGCCCGTCGATGGAGTTGTCGCTGAGGTTAAGCATCGGATCGAGGGGGTTCAATGCGTTCAATGCGGCCTTCGCGCATGTGGATGACGTGCGTGCACCGCTTCAAAAAGGCGGCGTCCCCGGTCGCAGCGACCAAGGTCCACGGGTGTTCAGGTCGGGTCAAGAATTCCGAGAGCGATTCGCGTTCTGCCTCCTCGAACGGCCGCAAGAAGGGGTCCAGCACGAGCAAACGGGGCCGCCCCACAATGGCCCGAGCGAGGAAAATGCGGTGCACGAAGGTTTGGGGCAACCCTTCGCCGTCCGATCCGAGTCGCGTAGAAAACCCGTCGGGCCACGATTCGATGATGGGCATGAGGCCCACCGCTTCGGCAGCCCAGCGCAGGTCTTCGATGTCAATGCCCGCACGGCCCACGGTGAGGTTGTCGGAGAGCGTGCCATCGAAAATGACTTCTTGGGCCAAGTAGTCGCCGATGTGCCTGCGCAGCACCCGCATGTCCCAGTTTTTCGCAGGAATTCCATTGAGGATGCGCGACCCGGTCGAGGGCTCCAGCAACCCGCTGAGCACGTGGAGCAGGGCTGTTTTTCCGCTCGCCGGCGGTCCCACCACCGCCGCGCGCGAACCGGCCGGCAGTTCGAGGTTGACCCCGCTGAGGACGGGCCGGTTGACGTACCGGCCCATCGGCAAGGCCACATCGATGAGTTGCACCTTGAAGCCCGCGGTGTCCGGGGCGTTCACGTTGTTGTCGGACCCTTCCCGGTCGAGCGGAATGTCCGTTACGTGCCCCATCTTTTCCACCGCCGTCAGCACATCGTAGATCGGCTCCATCGTCAGGATGAGCTTCTCCGCGGAGTTCATGATGAGGATGATGATGATTTCGGAGGCGACGAATTGGCCGATGGTGATTTCGTTGTCGATGACCAGCAAACCGCCGATGACCAGCAGGCCGAGGGTGATGAGCGCCTTGAACCCCACAATGCTGCTGTACTGGAAGATGAGCAGTTTGAAATGCTGTTTGCGGTGGCCCAAATACGATTGCACCAACCCGTCCGTCCGTTCGAGCGGCAACTCGGTTTGGCCCGCCAACTTGAACGTGCTGAAGCCGCGCGCCAATTCCTGCAGCCAATGCGCCACCCGGTACTTGTCGCTGCTCTCCTTCAAGCTGGTTTTCAGTCCTTTAGGTCCAGTCCAATACACGATGGCGCCGAGCAATGCCGCCAGGAACACGCCGAAAAAGATGAAGAAGGGATGGTAAAAGGACAGCAAAATCAGGCCGAACAGAATCTGCAACCCGCTGGCCGTAAAGTCGAGCAACAGCTTGGACAGCCCCTTCTGCACGTTGAGCGTGTCGAAGAATCGATTCACCAACTCGGGCGCGTAAATTCCGCGCATGGCCTCCGTCTTGAAGCGGGGAATGCGGTAAGCGAATTCAAAGGCGGATCGTGTGAAAATCCGCTGCTGCAGGACTTCCGTGATGCTCAGCTGAACAACTTGGAGTAAACCGCTCAAGGCGACTCCGACGGTGACAATAATCGTGAGGATGATCCAACTCGTGCTCACCCTTCCGGCCAAAATCAATCCGATGATGGCTTGAATGCCCAGAGGCAGGGACAGGGCCACGAGTCCATTGACCGCGGCATAGAGGTAGACGAACAGGATGTCCCGCCGGTCGATCGCCAAAAGGCGAAGCAGGCGCTTCAACGGGCGGGTGGACTCGGATGTTCCGGCGTCGGGGGCCGCGGTACGCGGTCGTTCAGGCGTCGGGGGCATGGTGATTGTTTAGAATGGCTCTAAATAAACACCTTTTCAGGTGATGGGTTCAAGGGTGCAGGCATCATTTCATGTTTTTTGTGCTATTCAAAATGCTGATGCAGTTTTTGGCCCGGTTGACTGGCCAAAAGCCGCTGAGTATACGCATCCTCGGGTTCGGTCATCACGCGTTGCGCCTTCCCCAACTCCACGATGCGGCCTTTGTGCACGACGGCGATGCGATCACAAAACGCCGCGACCACCTCCAAATCGTGGCTGATGAAGACGTACGTGAGCCCCCGTTCGCGTGCCAACCGATCGAGCAGTTGCAGCACGGCCTCCCGAATGGCGGTATCCAGCGCGGCCACCGATTCGTCCAGCACGAGGAACTCCGGATCGACCGCCAGCGCCCGCGCGATCACAACGCGCGCCCGCTGCCCGCCGCTCAGCCCGCCCGGCAATCGCCCGGCGACGTCATCCTCCAGCCCCACCTCGGCCAACAGCCGCTCCACCTCCGCCACCGGCCGGCCGTGCACCTGCAGCACTTCCCGCAACGCCGCCCCCACCCTCATCCGCGGGTTCAGCGCCGCGTACGGATCTTGAAATACGAACTGCCCCCTTTTGCGCAACCGCGCCATGGCCTCCCGATCCGCCGCATCGACCGGCTCCCCATCGAACGCAATCCGGCCCGCTTCGATCGGCATCAGCCCCAGCATCGCCCGGCCCAACGTCGACTTCCCCGACCCGCTCTCGCCCACCACCCCCAATCGCTCCCCCCGCATCACCTCCAAATCGATGCCGCGCAACGCCTGAAACGTCGCCTTCGGCCGCCCCAGCAAATCCCGCTCCGTCACAAACTCCTTCACCACCCCCTCCAATTCGATGAGCACCGGCCCGGTCGCCGCGTGCTCGTGCCGGACCTGCCGCCGGTGCGCCGCCAACAGGCTCCGCGTATACGGATGCGCCGGCCGCCCGAAGACGTCCCGCACGGCACCCGTCTCCACGACCTCACCGTTGCGCAGCACCACCACGTCGTGCGCGATGTCGGCGACGACCGCCAAATCGTGCGTTATGAACAGCACCGCCAGGTCGTGCTCGGCCTGCAGTCGGCGCAGGAGATCCAGGATGGAACGCTGCACCGTCACGTCCAGCGCGGTGGTGGGCTCGTCGGCGATGAGGACCCGCGGCTTGCAAGCGAGGGCGAGGGCGAGCATGACGCGTTGCTTTTGGCCTCCGCTCAGCTCGTGCGGGTACTTGCGTGCCGACCGCTCGGAGTCAGGCAGTTCCACGGCTTCGAGCAACGCAACGGCTTCCTTCCAAGCGCTGCGCCTGTCCAAGCCGCCGTGCACAATGAGCGATTCGGCGACTTGGTCGGCCACCCGCATCGAGGGATTCAGGGACGACATGGGGTCCTGAAACACCATGGACAACCCGCGTCCGAGCGGCGCTCCGGTTTGCAACCAGTCCACCCCGCCTTCCCGCACCGAACCTTCCACGACGCGCCCGCCTGCAGGCAGCAGCCCCATGATGGCCGATGAGGTGACGCTTTTTCCGGAGCCGCTTTCGCCGACGAGTGCGGTGATTTGGCCTGCCTTCAACGTCAGGTTCACGCCGTGCGTCACGGGCGGTTGTTGCCCGAAGGCTACGGAAAGCCCGCGCACTTCCAGCACCGTCCGCCCGGCCATGCTCAGAGCGTTCCGCGGGTCTCCTGCTCCCGTTCGATGGCTTCGAAGAGCGCCTTGAAGTTGCCCTTGCCGAAGGATTTGGCCCCCTTGCGTTGGATGATTTCGAAGAACATCGTCGGCCGGTCGACCACCGGTTTCGTGAAGAGCTGCAACAAGTAGCCTTCGTCGTCGCGGTCGATCAGGATGCCGAGCTCCTTGAGCGGCTCGAGGTCTTCGTCGATCGTGCCCACGCGATCCAGGACGGTGTCGTAATAGGTCACCGGAACTTGAAGGAACTCCACGCCGCGGTCGCGCAAGGCGGTCACCGTTTCGATGATGTTGTCCGTCGCCACGGCGATGTGCTGCACGCCGGCGCCTTGGTAGAAGTCGATGTACTCCTCGATTTGGGACTTCTTGCGGCCTTCCGCAGGTTCGTTGATGGGGAACTTGATGCGGCCGTTTCCGTTTGACATCACCTTCGACATCAACGCCGTGTATTCCGTAGAAATGTCTTTGTCATCGAAGGAGATGAGCTGGGCAAACCCCATTACGCGTGCATAAAAGTCCACCCACGTATTCATCTCGCCCCAGCCCACGTTGCCCACCATGTGGTCCACGAACTTCAACCCCACTTCCGGCGCGCGGAACGCGGGGTTCCAAGGCTGGTAGCCCGGGAGGAATTCGCCGGTGTAGTCCTTCCGCTCTACGAACACGTGCACGGTCTCGCCGTAGGTTTCGATGGCGCTGAGCACCACGCGTCCGTTCGCGTCTTCGAGCACTTTGGGTTCGAACACGCTCACGGCTCCCCGCGAAGTCGTTTCCTTCCAGCTCTTCGTCGCATCGTCGACCCAAAGCGCCACGTTCTTCACCCCGTCGCCGTGCTTGTTCACGTGTTCATTGATGGGACCGTCGGGGACCAACGAGGTGGTCAACACCAACGTGATTTTATCTTGGCGAAGGACATAGGATACGCGGTCCTTGATGCCGGTTTCGAGGCCGGCGTAAGCCACCGGCTGGAAGCCCCAAGCGGTCATGTAGTAATGCGCGCTTTGCTTCGCATTGCCGCAGAAGAGTTCAATGTGATCGGTGCCGAGCAAGGGCAGGAAATCCTCCGCTTGCGGGACGACTTTTTCGAGTTCGGGTGAAGCGTTCATTTCGCGGTGTTTTAAGGGTTCAAAGGTAAGGGCGATCACATGCCGGGTTCGAGCCAAGACGTGAGGTAATCGGGGTGTTCGATGTCCAGTGCTTGCTGGGTGACTTTCAAGGGACGGAAGGTATCGACCATGACAGCGAGTTCCTCCGTTCCTTTCTTTCCGATGCTGGCTTCGTAGGTGCCCGGGTGCGGGCCGTGGGGGATGCCGGCCGGGTGCAGGCTGATGTACCCGCGGTCGATGCCGATGCGGCTCATGAAGTCGCCTTCGACGTAGTACAGGACCTCGTCGCTGTCGATGTTCGAGTGGTTGTACGGCGCCGGAATGGATTCGGGGTGGTAGTCGTACAAACGGGGCACGAAGGAACAAATCACGAAGCCGTCCGTCTCGAAGGTTTGGTGCACGGGCGGCGGTTGGTGTACGCGCCCCGTGATGGGTTCGAAGTCATGGATGGAGAAGGCGTAAGGGAAGTGGTAGCCGTCCCAGCCGATGACGTCGAAAGGGTGGCTGGCGTACACGTAGTCGTGCAGGAAGCCTTCTTTCTTGATCCGGATGGTGAATTCGCCGAGCGCGTCGTGCGTTTCGAGTTCGGACGGGGCGCGGAAATCGCGTTCGCAGAACGGACTGTGTTCGAGCAGCTGGCCGAAGTGGTTCCGGTAGCGCTTGGGCGTGTAGACGGGGGAGGTGCTTTCGATGACAAGCAGGCGGTTCGCCGGGCCGTCGAAGGCGATGCGGTAGATCATCCCGCGCGGAATGACGAGGTAGTCGCCGGGGCGGAATGCGATGTTGCCGAGCATGGTGTGGAGCGTGCCCGAGCCGTCGTGGACGAACAGCACTTCATCGCAGTCCGCGTTTTTATAGAACGCGTCCTCGGCCATGCTCGCCGTCGGGGCGGATAGCGACAGGGTGACGTCGCTGTTGAACAGGACGGGCGTTCGGCCGCCGAGGAAGTCCGGGTGCGCGGCCACTTTGAAGCCCTCGAGTTTGCGGCTGATCAGGTTTTGGTCCACGGCAGCCACCGGGCGCACATCCACGCTCGCCTCCACGCGCTTCACCATCGTCGGACGGTGCACGTGGTACAACAACGAACTCATCCCCGCGAACCCGATGGTCCCGAACAACTGCTCGTAATACAAGGTGCCATCCGGCTTGCGGAATTGCACGTGGCGCTTATGTGGGAACTTCCCAAGTCGATGATAAAAGGGCATGGCTTGCTTCGTCTTTCGCAGGCCAAATTACTTCAACTTCCGCCCCCGCTTCCTGACCTCCTGCGCTTAATCGGATTCCCGCGCGTACCAAGGCGCGGTGCCCTCCTTCGTCAGGCGCCACTTCAGCGCGAGCCGGGTGCCGGCCTGCAGCGGTTCGCCAACGGTCAGGTGGTTTTTCCGCACGATGGCCTTCATGCTCACCCCGGTCCGTTGAGAAACCGCCCAAAGCGTCTCGCCTTCTTGCACGGTGGTCCAGGCTTCTATGCCGCGTGACCGCTTCGGTTGGAGGTAGACGATTTCGCCCGCTTCGAGCGCGTGGTCGCTGCCCTTGCGTTCGACCTCGTTGTAGCGGTAGAACTGCCACCGCATCATGTCAAGCGATCGGGCGAGCGCTTCGTAGGTGTCGCCCGGTTGCGCCACGATGAACTGGATGGCGTTGTCGGAAAGGAGGACTTCTCGGCCTCCGACCAGGCGGTTTTTGGCCAAATCCATTCGCGCGTCATCCAACTTCGCATCTTCGTCCATCAACGCCAGCGCCTGGTCGTCGTAGACGTACAATTCGTAGCGCTCCACGAGGTCGATGAGCTTGTCCGCGTACTGCGGATTCGTCGCGTAGCCGCATTGCTTGAGGCCCTTCGCCCACCCGCGGTAGTCGGTGATTTCCAGTTCGAACAGCGGCGCGTAGCGGGAGCGCTTCAAGAAGTCGCTGTGGTCGTTGAAGCTGTCGGCCGCGTCCTCATAGGCTCGGAAGCACTCGCCCTTCGCGTCGTCATCGTGGTACGTCCGGCCGCCGGTCCAATCGCTGTGGCACTTGATGCCGAAGTGGTTGTTGGAAACGCGCGCGAGTTCGCTGTTGCCGTTGCCGCTTTCCAGGATGCCTTGCGCGAGGGTGATGCTGGCGGGGATGCGGTGATCAATCATTTGGCGGATGGCCACGTCGCTCCATTGCGCGATGTAGTCTTGCGGCTTGTTCGCAGGGGCTTGCGCGCGGGCGGATGCGGGCCAAATCGCCCACAACAGGCCGCACGCAACGTACAACAAACGGAAGGTCCACGTCTTCATCACCGCGCGAAGTTAGGCGGCGGGGGCAGCGCGTTGCCGCCGGCCGGTCACCACCTATTAACGGCTCAATGTGGATTCCGATTGCGTCCGGCTTCGTCCGCCGCGATGGTGGCGCCCTCGATTTCGCGCAACACCGAACCGTCCGGAGCCAGGAATCGCCACGTGCCGGTCGGGCGACCAGCGTCCCCGTAGAGGCCGTCGATGTACAGGGCGCCATTGGGATGCCAGGTGCGGTAGGCTCCGATTTGGACCCCCTCCCGATACCGGTGCTCCGACCACGGCTTGCCATCCGGATAGAACGCCTGCCAAACCCCCGACTTGCGCCCCTCCGCATCGTACGCCTCCACCTGGTCGAGCTGCCCGTTTTCATGGTACACCCGCACAGCGAGCGTATCGCCTTGCGCCACGTCAGCCTCGCGCTTCACCTCGCCACTCGGCCACGTCGCCGTCACCACCTGATCCACTACGGGTTCGCTTCCACATCCGGCGATCGCCAACGCCGCCAACACCAGCATCCGGTTCATTTTTTCCGATCGATTGTGTAGTGCACCAAATCCATGAGCGCCGCACGCACCGCGCCATCGGGGAACGCCTCCAGCATCGCCATGGCCTCGTCCAGCAACCCCTTCATCCGTCCCCGCGCGTACTCCATGCCCGGTCCCTCGAGCACCGTTCGCATGACGTCTTCAACGGCTTTCGGGTCGTTGCTCCGGTACTTCACGAGCCGAATCAGCCGCCGCCGCTCTGAGCGGTCCGATTGCTGCAGCGTGTGGATCAGCGGCAACGTCATTTTCCGCTCCTTGATGTCCACTCCGGTCGGCTTGCCCGTCCGCTCGCCTTCACCGAGGTCCAGCAGGTCGTCTTGGATTTGGAAGGCCAAACCCACCAACTCCCCAAACCGCCTCATCCGCTCCACCCCCTCGGCATCCGCCCCCGCCGCCGCAGCCCCACACGCGCAGCACGCCGCAATCAACGACGCTGTTTTGCGCCGAATGATCTCGAAATACACCTCCTCCGTGATGTCCAGCCGCCGCGCCTTCTCGATCTGCAGCAACTCGCCCTCCGAAATCTCACGAACGGCCTGCGACGTGATCTTCAGCAAATCGTACGTGTCGTCCTCCACGGCCATGAGCAGGCCGCGCGAGAGCAAGTAATCCCCGACCAGCACCGCCACCTTCTTCCGCCAGAGCGCTTGGATCGAGAAGAATCCCCGCCGCATGTCGCTCTCGTCCACCACGTCGTCGTGCACTAGCGTGGCGGTGTGCAGCAGCTCGATGAGCGAAGCTGCTACCTGCGCCCGGCGGCCCAGCGGTTCGCTGAAGGGTTGGTCGGTGTGCAACCGCGCACTCAGGAACACGAACAGTGGCCGCATCTGCTTGCCGTTGCGTCGGAGGATGTGCCGCATGATGACGTTCAGCAGCGCCACGTCCGTGCGCATCGCCTCGCGGAAGTGCACTTTGAACGCCTGCATGTCGGCGGCCACGGGGGCCTGGATGTCGGAGATGCGGCTCATGCGAAGCGCAAAGGTACGGCGTGCGAGGGGTTGGCTATCTTTGGGCCAAATCTCGTTCCATGATCCGATCCATGACCGGCTACGGCAAAGCCACCGGCACCATCGGCAACCGCCGGTACACCGTCGAAATCCGCTCCCTCAACGGGAAGCAGCTCGACCTTTCCGTTCGCATGCCCAGCGCTTTCCGCGAGTGGGAGATGGCCTTGCGCAAGCGAGTCGGCGCGGAACTCATTCGGGGCAAGAGCGACCTTTCCATTTCCTACGAACAGGACGAGGCGGAAACCCGCAGCCAGCTCAACGGTCCGGTTCTTCGGGCTTACCTGGAAGACATGCGGCTCCTCGCCCAAATCGAAGAGCTGCCTTTGGTCGACCCCATCGGTGCTGCGCTCCGCTTGCCGGATGTCGTGCGGCAAGCGAAGGACGAGGTGGATGAGTCGACGTGGTCGGCCCTTGACGCGTTGGTCGCCGAAGCACTCGCGGCCTTCAATGCCTTTCGCGAGCAGGAGGGCCGTGCGCTGGAGGCGGATTTCCGTCAGCACCTCGGTTCGATCGCCGCGGTGGAGGCCGATCTCGACCCCTTGCTTGACGCCCGCCTTGAACGGGTAAAGTCCCGCATCCACTCCCACCTCGAGGACGTCATGCAGCGAGGCCGGATCGATGAGAACCGCTTCGAGCAGGAGGTGCTGTTCTACGTGGAAAAGATGGACGTTAGCGAGGAACGGGTGCGGCTCCGGGCCCATTTGGCCTTGTTCCACGAAATCCTGGAAGGCGAAGCCGGTCAGGGGAAGAAGCTCGGTTTTGTGGCGCAAGAAATCGGCCGCGAAGTGAACACCCTTGGTTCAAAGGCGAACGATGCGGAAATCCAGCGCCTTGTGGTCGGCATGAAGGACGATTTGGAGAAAATCAAGGAGCAGGTGCTCAACGTGCTGTGATGGCTGCTGCGCGATCCAAGGGCAAGGCCGTCATCTTTTCCGCACCTTCGGGTTCGGGAAAAACCACCATCGTGCGGCATTTGCTGCAGCACGTCAGCCACCCCATGGGCTTCTCGGTCAGCGCCACGACGCGGCCGCAGCGGGGCCAGGAGCGCGACGGGGTGGATTACCATTTCCTGTCGCTCGACGCGTTCAAGGCGCAGGTCGCGGCGGGCGCGTTCGTCGAGTGGGAGGAGGTGTACCCGGGCAAGTGCTATGGGACGCTGCGTTCGGAGTTGGATCGCATGTGGGCCGCAGGCCAAACCGCACTCTTCGATGTCGACGTCGAAGGGGGCGTGAACTTGCGCAACGCCCTCGGCGAGGCGGCCCTGAGCGTGTTCATTCGTCCGCCATCCCTTTCTGTACTGCGCCAACGCCTCGAAGGTCGAGGCACCGATGCGCCCGAAGTGATCGAGGAACGGCTGCGGAAGGCGGAGCGGGAGTTGGCCTATGAAGACCAGTTCGATGTGGTGTTGGTGAACGACGATTTGGCCACGGCCTGCCGCCGCGCAGTAGAACTCGTCGAGGCGTTCATTGCCCCTGCGGAATCCCCGGCTTCATGATGGGTCCGCGCAACGTAGGCCTTTATTTCGGTTCGTTCAACCCGATTCACATGGGGCACCTCATCATTGCGAACCACATGGCGCAGTCCACGGACCTTGATGAGGTGTGGCTCGTGGTCACTCCGCAATCGCCGCACAAGGCGAAGGGCGCCCTCATCGCGTTCGCGGATCGGATGCAAATGGTGCGGCTGGCGATTTCCGATAACCCGGCGCTTTCGGCCACGGACGTCGAAGCGAACCTGCCCGAACCGCATTACACGGCAGCCACCATGCGCCACCTGCGCGGCGCGCATCCCGAGCTGACCTTCAGCATCATCATCGGAGAGGACAATTTCGAGACGCTCCACACCTGGAAAGATCACGAGGAGTTGCTCCACGAACACCGGTTCCTCGTGTATCCCCGGCGGACACCGGACGTCCCGCCTCCCGCGCTGGATGGTCAGGCCGTGCCGTGCAACCACCCCCACGTCGAACACTGCAATGCGCCCATGATCAGCATCTCCTCGACGTATTTACGCCAGGCGATTTTGGCCAATCAAGACATCCGCTACCTGCTGCCGGACAAGGTGCTCCACTACATCGGGAGCAATCACCTTTACGAGGATTGATCAGGTGTTGTTGAAGGCGTTCATCGTGCGGCCCAAACCCGCAGTCGCAAAGCTCCACGCGCTCTCCACACACCGATCGAGGCGCTCCGGTAAGGCGTTCCGCTCCTCCGCGGTCCACTTGCCCAACACGTAATCCACCTGCGCCCCGCGGTGGAAGGCGTCCCCGATTCCGAAGCGCAGCCGGGGATACTGCGTGGTATTCAATACGGTCTGAATGTCCTTCAGCCCGTTGTGCCCACCGTCCGAGCCCTTTCCCCGAATCCGCAACGTGCCGAAGGGCAACGCCAAGTCATCCGTGATGACGAGTACGTTCTCCACCGGAATCTTCTCAGCTTCCATCCAATACCGCACGGCCTTGCCGCTGAGGTTCATGTACGTGGACGGCTTCAACAGCACGAACGTGCGGGCCTTAAACCGGAACGTGGACACATCGCCCAGTCGAGCGGGGGCAAAACTTGCTCCCCGCGACTGGGCGATGGCGTCCACGACCTTGAACCCGATGTTGTGTCGGGTGTCCTCATATTCAGCACCCGGATTTCCGAGACCGACGATGAGGTACTTCATGTGCTTACGCTTCCTCAGCAGCTGCAGCAGCGGCCATGGCGGCACGCGTACGCTTGACAGATGCGATGAGGGTGGAGTCGTTCAGCAGGATATCACAGCCTTCAACTTGGAGGTCACGCACCCGGAGGTTGCTGCCGATTTCCAAACCAGAAATGTCGACGGAGATGACCTCGGGCAAGTTGTTCGGCAATCCGCGAACCGGCACGCGACGGTATTGCAATTCGAGGCGACCACCGTTCATGACACCGGGCGAGGTTCCCTTCGTGCGAACCGGCAATTCCACGCGGACGGGCTTCTGCTCGTCGAGCAACAACGCATCGATGTGCACAATGTGATCGGTCACCGGGTGGAACTGGATTTCCTGGAGGATCGTGTCGTACTTGGTGCCTTCGACGTCCAATTCGATGCGGAAGACGTCGGGGTTGATGACCAACCGTTCGATGTCCAGTTTCGCAACGTGGAAGTGAACTTGCTCGGTGCCTCCATAGAGAACACCCGGGACACGGCCTTCCTTGCGGAGGGTCGCAGCATCTTTTTTCCCTACGCTCCCGCGCAAGGAGCCGCTCAATGATGCAGTTTTCATGATAGTATGTTGTTAAACAATGAGTTCTGAACTGATGGAACGCTCCTCCACGAGGCAGGTGAGCGTTTTTGCGAACAAATCGTGGACCGGAAGAACCTTGATTTTCGAGGTGTTGGCCCCTTCTCGCAGGGGCATGCTATCGGTGATGACCAATTCGGTGAGGCTGCTGTTTGCGATGCGCTCGTAGGCTGGACCGCTGAGGACGCCGTGGGTGCACAGCGCGCGAACGCTTCTCGCGCCGTGCTCCATCATCAGGTCCGCTGCCTTCGTGAGGGTGCCTGCCGTGTCGCACATGTCGTCCACCAACACCACGTCCTTGTCCTGCACCTTTCCGATGACGGTCATGGACTCGACTTGGTTGGCGACTTCGCGTTGCTTGTAGCAGATGGCCATGTCCACGCCGAGCCGCTTTGCGTAGCTGTTGGCGCGCTTCGTTCCACCGGTATCGGGCGTAGCGATGCACAGGTTCGTGCGGTCGAGTTGCTCGAGGTAGGGGATGAAAATCGTGCTCGCGTAGAGGTGGTCGACCGGGACTTCGAAGAAGCCCTGGATTTGGTCCGCGTGGAGGTCCATGGTGATGAGTCGGTCGATGCCTGCTGCAGTGAGCAGGTTCGCCACGAGCTTGGCACCGATGGCCACGCGGGGTTTGTCTTTGCGGTCTTGCCGCGCCCAACCGAAATACGGAATCATCGCGATGATGCGCTTGGCGCTGGCGCGCTTCGCGGCGTCTATGAGGAGCAGCAATTCGAAGAGGTTCTCGGTCGGCGGGTAGGTGCCTTGGATGATGACCACTTCCTTGCCCCGGACCGTTTCTTCAATGCTCACTTGAAACTCCCCATCGCTGAATCGCGTGGTGTTCACGGGAATTAAATCCGCACCGAACGCTTCCGCGACGCGGGCGCCAAAGGCGTGGGAGGAAGAACCGGCTAGGATTTTGAGCATGACGGGGCAGGCTTTTTGAGGCTGCAAATGTAGTGCATTCCGTGCTGAAGACCAAGGGGTTTGCGCGGCGGCCATCAATGGAGCGAAAAGCGTACGGGCAGGGTGTATTGAACCCGAACGGGTCGGCCTTGTTGGCGCCCCGGTTGCAACACCGGAAGCCCTTCGATGCATTCGAGGGTGGTGCCGTCAAAGGCCGCATGAGGCGACTTCAAAATGCGCGGGTTGCGGACGCGTCCGTCTTCGTCAATGACATACTCGAGGTAGACCACGCCGTCGATGCCTGCGTCCCGCATGTGCCGGGGGAATTCCACGCATTGCTGCATGTGTTCGATGATGCGCTGTTCGGTGCATTGCCGCTCGCCTTCGGGGTCGAGGACATCGGCGCACTCGGGGAAGGCGGGCATGTGATCGGCCACCAACAACGTCGCAGGTTCGCTGCTGAACACGGGCTCAGGCTCCGGACCGAACAGGTCGTCCCAGCCCGAAAAGAAACCCGGGTCGGGTTCGGGCCCCAAGGGGCCGCTCCCGATGGGGGTCGGCCGCGGTTCGGGGTGCACGAGCGGCGGAGTCGTTGGCGCAGGCGGCGGCGGTGGTTTCACGGGAACGGAAGCCGGAACGACTTCCACTTCCAAAAGGTCCGTCGGCAGGGACGTGAACGCCGCCGCGCGGGCGGTCGACCATTCAAACGAGGTCCATTCGAACGCCGCCCATGTCAAGGCGAGGGCAGCTGTCAGTCCCATCAGGAACGTGGGTGGGGTGGGTTTGGACATGAAAAAAGGGATTGATAACCAATCCCTTTCGAATACTGTGCCACACTGTGTTAACGCCGCGTCAGGATGCGATCAATTTGAATCCCTTTCCGTGGACGTTCATGATTTCAATGGTCGGGTCGTTCGACAGGTGCTTCCGGAGTTTGGCAATGTACACGTCCATGCTCCGTCCATTGAAGTAGTTGTCGTCTCCCCAAATCGTGCGCAACGCAAACGGGCGCTCGAGCAATCCATTTTTGTGCTTCGCCAGCAGGTAGAGCAGTTCGTTCTCCTTGGTGGTCAGGCGCTTCTCTTCGGATCCGTGGGTGAGCTTTTGCGTGTTGTAGTCGAACGCGTATTCGCCGATGCGGAATTGGCTGACTTCTTCCCCTTCTTCTGGAAGGGCGGCGGATCGCCGCAAAATGGCGTGGATGCGCATCAGCAATTCGTCCATGCTGAACGGCTTTGTCATGTAGTCGTCCGCGCCGACTTTGAATCCTTGCAGCGTGTCCTCTTTCGCCGAACGCGCTGTGAGGAACAAAATCGGCAACTGACGCGATTCCCGCCGGATTTCCTCGGCCACTTCGAAGCCGTCTTTGCGCGGCATCATGACGTCGAGCAATGCGAAATCGAACGAATGGCGGTGAAATTCCTTCAATCCTTCCACGCCGTCTTTCGCCCAAACCGTTTCGAACCCTTTGGCGTTCAAGTAATCACAAAGGAGTCGGCCCAAATTTGGGTCGTCCTCGCACAACAAGATGGATGTTTTCGTTTCGGTGCTCATGTCAACGTTCAGGTTGGGTTTTCGGCAATTCAATCACAAACGTGCTGCCCTTTCCAGGTTCGCTCTCAACGTGAATGGACCCGTGATGGCGCACAACCACCGTGCGCACATAACTCAAACCGAGTCCAAATCCTTTCACGTCGTGAACGTTTCCCGTAGGGACACGATACAACCTATCAAAGACCTTGCCTAAATGTTCTTTCGGGATGCCGATGCCGTTGTCTTTGAACCGAAACTCCACGCCGTTCGGGGTGTTTCGGCTGGAAATTTCGAGCAGCGGATTCTCGGATGCGTACTTCAGTGCGTTGTCCATGAGGTTGTAAACCACGTTCGTCAGGTGGATGCGATCGGCCTCGATGACCGGACTGCTCGCCGTGAGGTTGAGCTCCACCTTTCCTCCCCGTTTTACGGTTTGGATGGCCAAATTCTTGACCACTTCCTTGATGACATCGTGCGCGTTCAACGGCTGCATGAACAACCGCATGCTCCCCGAATCCGCGAGGCTCGCTTGCAACACGTTCTCCACCAACACCCCGAGCCGCTTGTTCTCCTCCCGAATGAGGCCCACGTAGTGCTTCAAGGTTTCTTCGCTCCTGCGCATGTCCGGGTCGTTCAGCGCTTCCGCGGCGAGGCCGATGGTGCTGATGGGCGTTTTGAGTTCGTGGGTCAAGTTGTTCATCAAATCGCGTCGAATGCGGTCGATGCGCTTGTTGCGGTTCGCGGTGATGACGGCGCTGAACAGGCCGGCAGCGATGATCGCAAGCATCACTCCCGTCAACGCGAATTGGCCCAACAAATTGTGCAGCAAGTAGCGGTCCAGCGAAGGAAAGTGGACGCACAGCCGCAGCGGTTCCGCCACCACGCAGTACCCCTCTTCGGTCAGCGCCGCCCGGTGTTCCTCATCGGCCTCTTCCAGCCGCACGGGTTGGCCAAACCGATCGAACACGCCGATGACCGGCACCGCGGCAATGCCGTGTTCGTGCAGCGCCTCTTGGACGAGGCTGTCCACCATGAAGGCGTCCATCCGCTGCAACATCGTGCGTTCCGCCCCGCTCAGTGCCGTTCCAATGGAGGGAATGCCGGGGTCGGAATTCACGGCTTCCAACTGGGCTTGAAGGGCGGCTGCAGAGGGCTGTGTGAGGAAATCCCCCACCTCGGAAAGGGCGTGGGCGACGTTGTCGTCGAACAGCTGCTGCTTCATGCGCACCGACGAACGCAGCCAATGGATTTGGATGGTGCTCATGCCCAAGAAGGCGAACACCATGGCAATGATGAACCACGGGATGCTCTTTGTGCGACGGTTGGCCATAACGATTCAAAGTTACTCCCAGGAAAGCCATGCCGCGGGTTTCATCAACATCCCTTAACAAACCCGTCACGGCCACGTCACCCTTTCCATTGAACTTCGAACCATCAAAGGCCCTCATGGCGGTGGGCCGAGGTTTGACGGTCCTCCAACTGGACGAGATGGGGCTTCACAACGGTGGGGCTCCATTTTTTTATCCCCCGACTTGCAGCCGGTCCATCAGCCCGCTTTGGTAGGTTCTGCCGACGGGCAATTCCTTCCCGTTGACCCAAACGGCCGTCCGGTTCCACCGCTCCACGTGTCCGATCTGCACCGCGAAGCTTCGGTGGATTCGCACGAACCGGTCTTCCGGTAGCTTCTCCAGGAAGTTGCTCAGGGTGGACCGCAGCACGTGCGTCCGTTCCCGGGTGTGGATTTCCAGGTACATCCGGTTGCTTTCGAAGAACAGGATTTGGTCCAAATCCACCCGCACCCGGCCATAGCCATCCGGAAGGAAGATGCCATCGTTCATCGCGCGCTGGTTTCCCGATGCGGCCAAGGCCAACTCGATGCTCGAATACAAGTCATCCGCGGTGAACGGCTTCAGCACGTACCCGGCCGGCCGGGTCGGTTTCGCCCGCTCAATGGTCGCCGGATCCGCGTACGAGGTCAAAAAGATGAACGGCGTTTCGCCGCGTTCCCGAATGACATGCGCCACGTCGATGCCATCGCGCTTCCCACCGAGCGCAATGTCAATGAGGGCCAAATCCACCGGCACCTCTTCCAACAAGTTCAAGGCTTCGCGGTGCGACCGCGCGTGCCCCGATACGTGGTAGCCCAGGGCCCGCAGTTCCTTGCGGATGAAGCCCGCGATGATGGGTTCGTCTTCGACGATGAGGATGTTGGGGGGATGGTTCATGGTGCATCGGATTCTTCAAAGGTCCAAATCAACCGCGACCTGGCCCGCGGGCTCACGCGCACCACACCGCCGAGTTGGTGCACCATTTCGGCCACCAACCAAAGCCCCAACGAGCGCTCGTCGCTGAAGGTGATGTCCGGCGGCAGCCCTTGACCGTGGTCGTCATAGTACGCGGTAAACCGGCCTTTTTCCGCCCGCCGCAGGTGAAGCTGCACGTTGACGGTTTCGGCGTCCGGTTGCGAATGTTTGAAGGTGTTCGTGATGAGTTCGTTCAAAATCAGGCCCATGGGAATGGACATGTCGAGGTCCATCTCCACGTCCCGCCCGGAGACGTGCAACTGCGCATCCGCCGCTTCCCAGCCGTACAGCTTGCAGTTGAGGTCAAACAAGCGCCCAGCGAAGTGCTGAAACGAGAGCGATTTCGTCTCTCCCGCTTGGTGAAGCTCTTGGTGTACCATGGCGATGGACGCAATCCGCGAACGCCCCTCGCGCAGGGTGCGCTTCGCCTCCTCGTGCTGCACATGCGTCGTTTGCAGGTCGAGCAAGTTGCCCACGATTTGCATGTTGTTCTTCACCCGGTGGTGGACTTCTCTCAGGTAGAGGTCTTTGAGTTGGATGGCTTCTTCGAGGGAGGCCGTGCGTTCGGCGACCAGCCGTTCGAGTTGCTGCGTGCGGCGTTTGGCCTGCAGGATGAGGCCCCAGGCCAAAACCAGCACCGTCGCCGCAAGCCCCATTCGAAAGGCGAGCGTCTGCGTCCACGCCGGCTCCATCCGAATCGGGATGAGGAGCCCGTTTTTCGACCACTGTCCACCCCGAAATCGCGCCCGGACTTCGAGCGTGTAGTTCCCGGGGTCCAACCCGGCGATGCGCACGGAATTGCTTTCCGTTTCGTGCCAATTCTCGTCAGCTCCCAGGATCCGCGTGGCGTACATGTGTCCACCAGGGCCCCATTCGAGCAGCCGGAATTCCGCGGTCAGGATGGGAAAGGACGGCGTCAACCGCACCACGGATCCCGCCGCCCAATCCGGATACACGTCCCGCTTTCCGCCCGATTCGGTTCCCAGCGCATCCAAGGCCAGTACCCCGATGTTCGCATTGGCTTCGAACGAACGGCAGTCCCAAAACGACGGTTCCACCACCGTCAACCCGTCCAGTCCGCCGAAGTACAACCGACCCGAAGCGCCTGCAGTGAAGGAGGTTCGGTTGAACTCAAGCTGGTGAAGCCCCTCGGTGCGACCGAACACATCCACCGATTCCGAGTCGATGTGAAACCGCATGATCCCGCGATCGCTGGAAAGCCACAAGTGGCCGCATTCGTCTTCGAGCACGGCGTAGATGCGGTCATCCGACAGACCCGTCCGCCGCTGGAAAGTTTCCGAAGTTTGGGCCTCGATGTCGAAGGCCACCATCCCGTGCGTGGCGGTTCCCATCCAACAAACGCCTTGAATCACCAGCAGGCTGTACACCGCGTAGTCCACCGATGGGAACCGAACCAAGGTGCGCGAGCCGTCTTCGTATCGCCACAACCCCGTCGAGGTGCCGAGCAGGACTTCCCATGGCCCGATCCGTTGCATGGAATAAACGTCACCGAGCTCATCGCGTTGTTCGGGCGTTTGGGTGATCGCTTCGGCTTGTGCTGTGCGCCGGTCAAATCGGGTCAGGCCGTGGTGGCCCATGAGCCAAACATCGAGGGCCTCATCCAACGCTTCGAGCGACCAGCAATCGATGACCGAGGTCGTTGCAACCGGTTTCAAAGCCCCCATCATGCGGCCTTCGTGCCACTGCCCGTTGCCTGCGATGATGAGCGAGTCGCCCCGAAGCCGAGCGATTGCGCTCAAGCCGGAGTTCTTAGGGTCGAACAGGAGGGATGTGGTCCAGCTCGACTCGGTGAGCTGCATGCGGTAGGTTTGGCCCAAATCGTTGCAGAAAAGGAGGGTGTCGGGCGACCATTCCAGCAGCGTGCGCATCGAATTCAGGCGAGCGGGCGAATTCGGCTTTGGCGGCAGCGGAGTGGATAGGGCGTTGAACCCGGTTTGGTGAACCTCAACGTGGGTGATGCCGTGGCTCGAGCAAATCCAGCCATCGTCCTTGCTCGAAAACCGAATCTTCGAGACGCGTCGCCCCCATTCCAAGTCTTCCGTGATCTCATCTTGCCAAATCAGTTCATTCGCCGCGTTGAAAATCAGCAAGCGGTTGCCGTGGATCACCCAAGCGTGTCCCGTAAAAGGATTTTCGCTGAGGAACCCGAATTTCGGGTGGAGCTCATCGATTCCGCTTACGCGCTTGAAGCCCCCATTCTCCCAGGATTGCAAACCGCCATCGGGATGGAAGCACCACACCGATCCGTCGCTGCCCCAGCGCATGACGCCTCGTTGAATGGCTTCTTTGAGCGCCTTGCTGGAAGGCTCAATCTGAAACTTCCCGTCGAATTCGTGGATGAGGCCGGCCCCTTCGGAAGGGTCGCGGTGGTGCCAAATGAACCAGGACCCTTTTCGGGGGTCGGTGTGCAGGGGCTCGATCCAGTCGATGGAATCCCCCCCGGTGAACTCCGTTCGCAATTCTGCTCCATCGAGTCGCCCGATGCGCCCCCCATCGCCGCTGATCCAAACGCCTTGACCCGACCGCATGAAGTGCACGTTGTGCCAACTCGGGAAGTGGAGGGCGGCTTGCGTTTCCAACGCGTGGGGGCCAAATCGGGGAATGCTGTCCCAGCGCACCCAGTCGCGCAAACCGCTGGCACCCAGCCACAACGTGCCGGACGGATCGAGGGCGAGCGTCCGCAAGTTGA
This sequence comes from uncultured Flavobacteriales bacterium, assembly GCA_965656785.1. Classification (GTDB taxonomy): domain Bacteria; phylum Bacteroidota; class Bacteroidia; order Flavobacteriales_D; family Sanyastnellaceae; genus JALQTD01. The sequence continues at coordinate 18,216 of CBFHLY010000014.1, read as the reverse complement.
GGGCCCCTCCGAAGGGCTCGAATCGCACGCCGTCGAAGCGATTCAGTCCTTTCGCGGTGGAACACCACAGGAACCCGTGGTTGTCGAGGGTGACGTCGGTAACTTGTTGACTCGAAAGCCCCGATTCCACATTGTAGTGCTGCCAGTGCACGGCGAGGTCGCCCTCCGGAAGGGGAGGGGGCGTGGTGGGGTTCGAAGTCCAAACCCCCCAACTGCATGCCAACGCGAAGAGCAGGGATTTCAATGGAAGAATTTCAGCACGAGTTACGGCGCATTCTTTGGAGTGACAATGCGTTCAGCCATTGATTTCGACTGTTGCGCAATATCTTCGTAGGCCGCACGGCTTGCTCATGATTCCTCAGTCCACCATCGCCCAAATCCTCGAAACCGCCGTCATCGAAGAGGTGATCGGCGACTTCGTGGAGCTGAAAAAGCAGGGGAGTAGCTACCGCGGACTGAGCCCGTTCACGAACGAAAAGACCCCGTCGTTTTACGTGATTCCGCAGAAGGGCATCTTCAAGGACTTTTCGAGCGGCAAGGGTGGCAGCCTCATCACGTTCCTCATGGAGCTTGAGAGCATGACGTATCCGGAGGCGTTGCGGTTTTTGGCCAAACGCTACAACATCGAAATCGAAGAGCGCGAGCAAACCCCCGAGGAGCTGGCCGCGCGGAGCGAGAAGGAGAGCATTGCCGCCGTGGTGGCGTGGGCGCAGAAGTGGTTCACGGAACAGCTGCACGAGACCGAGGCGGGGCAGGGCATCGGGTTGTCGTATTTCGCGGAGCGCGGCTTTCGGCCGGAGATCATCAAGCGGTTCTTGATCGGGTATTCCCCGGATGTTTGGGACGCGTTTTCGAAGGCGGCGGTCGCGGCGGGTTACGAGCCGAAGTGGCTCGTGGCGGCGGGGTTGTCGCGGGAGCGGGACAGCGGCGGGCTGTGGGACTTCTTCAAGGGGCGGGTGATGTTCCCGATCCGGGACGTGACGGGGCGCGTCATCGGTTTTGGCGGGCGCACGCTGAAGAAGGAGAAGGACGTTGCGAAGTACTTCAACAGCCCGGAGAGCCCGCTGTATCACAAGAGCGACGTGCTGTTTGGCATCCATTTGGCCAAACCCCACATCACGAAGGAAGACCGCGTCCTCCTCGTCGAAGGCTATACCGACGTCATGGCGCTCCACCAAGCGGGGCTCGAAAACGCGGTCGCTTCCAGCGGCACGGCCCTGACGGACGGCCAAATCAAGATCATCCGCCGCTTTACGAAGAACGTAACGGTCCTCTTCGACGGCGACGCGGCGGGGGTTCGCGCCTCCCTCCGCGGCATCGACCTGCTCCTCGCCGCCGGCCTGAAAGTCAAGGTCCTTCTGTTCCCCGACGGCGACGACCCCGACAGCTATTCCCGCAAGGTCAGCGCCTCGGAGCTCCAGCGCTTCGTGGCCGAGGAAGCGCAGGACTTCGTGGCCTTCAAGGCCCAGGCCCTGCTCGCCGATGCCGGTGGCGACCCCTTGCGTCGTTCGGAAGCGGTCCGGAGCGTGGTGCAGTCCATCGCCGCCATTCCCGACGCCATCGAGCGGAGCGTGTACATCCAAGCCTCGGCCGCTCAACTGAGCGTCGGCGAGGATTTGCTGCAGGGCGAGGTCAACAAGGCGGTGCTGAAGTTGGCCGAAGATCGGCGGAAGGCCGAGGAGCGGGCGAAGCGAACCGCCTCGACGGTGCGCACGCCCCAGGGCCGCATGACGGGTTTGCGCCCCGCCGCCCCGCTGCCCGAACCGCCGCCTTACACCGACGCGCCCCCGCTGCCCGACGCGCCCCCGCTGCCCGACGAACCGCCGCACCCCGCCGATGCCGGTTGGGCCATTGCCCCCGACGGCACCATCCCCGGATGGACGGGCCCCAACGCCCCGCCCCCGCCGGCCGAACCGGGCTGGATGTCCGACGACGGACCGGAAGTCGCGCCGGTCGAGCCGATGGCCACTCCTGGTTTGCTCGACGTCCCGCGGCGGTACTTCTTGGAAAAGGATTTGGTCGTGAATTACGGCGGCCACCCCGTGGACGTCACCGTGGAGGGCGAGGAGGAACCCGTAACCGAGCGGCATCCCTTCGCGGAATGGGTCATCCACACGCTCGAGCTGGAACAAATCGAACTCCAGTCCTCCAGCTTCCAGCGCGTCATCGACTTCGCTGTGCAGAGTTTGGACGAGCACCTCATTCCGGAGTTCAGCAAGCTCCTGCAGGACCCGGATCCCGAGCTGCAGCGCGTGCTCGCCGACGCGATGATGGTGCAGCACGTGGTGTCCCAAAACTGGGCCATCCGCCACCAAATCTACCCGGAGCTCGAGGAGGACCACCTCGAAAAGGCCCTGATGGATGCGATGCACTTGTTGCGATTGGACAACATTCAACAGCGGATCAAGGCGATTTCGTCGGAACTCGTCGCGCTTGAGCAGCAACCCGACACGGACGCTGCGGTGGACGAACTGCTCGCGGAGCGCGTTCGACTGGATCGCGAAAAGTCCGAATTGGCGAAGTACTTTGGCTCCACCATTTTGCCTTACGAATGAGCGGACTGCGCACTTTTTTGGAATCGGGATTCACCATCGGCAAGTACAGCTTTACGGCGCTGGACGTGTTCGTCGTCCTCGGCATATTCGCGCTTGCGCAGGTGATGCTGTGGCTGGGGCGGCTGTTCTTGAACCGATCCATGCTGCGGCGGCGCGTGGACCAGGGCAAGCAGTTCATGATCCGGCGGATTTGGCGGACCCTTGTTTACCTCGTGGCGGGGATGTCTGCGCTGAGCACCATCGGGGTGGAAATGAAGGTGCTGTTCGCGGGTTCTGCGGCGCTGTTGGTGGGGGTGGGCATCGGATTGCAGGGCTTTTTCAACGACGTGGTGTCGGGGTTTGTGCTGTTATTTGAGGGCGGGGTGCGCGTGGGGGATGAGCTGGAAATCGAGGGTTCGCTCGTGCGGGTGGAGCGGATCGACTTGCGTTCGACGCGGGTGGTCACGCGGTCGGGCGACTTGATTGTCTTGCCCAATGGCCTGTTTGCAGGCCAAAGCGTGCGCAACTTCACCCAAGGGCGCGACCGCACCCGCCTCGACGTTCGGGTGGGCGTGGCCTACGGCTCCGATACGGTTCTCGTTTCGGACCTGCTCATCCAAGCCATGCGGGCCCAACCCGAAGTGGCGGACAACGAAGAAATCGTGGTGATCTTCGAGGACTTTGGCGATTCGGCTTTGGTCTTTGAAGTGCGCTCCTGGATTCGCTCACCGTGGACCATCGATCGCATCAAGAGCGACATCCGCTTCCGCATCGATGCGCTCTTCCGCGAGCACGGCGTTGTGGTTCCGTTCCCTCAACGGGACGTCCACCTCATTGCTCAGTCCTGAGCCTCTCGCACGTCGATGACGTGGAGGTTGAGTTTGATTTCATCGGGCGCCGAACGCGCTTCCAACCACGTATTGCGCACCAGCGTGTAGACGATATCAAAGGCATGCCATTGCTTGAGCAGCGGCAGCAGGTGGCCCAAATTGAACCCCACCGCCTCCATGGATCCCGCCCATTCCGGCTGGGTGACGTACAGCTTCAAGTGCTTGCCTTCCGCTCCCACCGCCCGCGGCGCTTTCGCGCACCGCACATTGCGGCTCATGAACACCGGCAGCGGATTGCCCGGACCAAACGGTTCCAGCGTTTCCAATCCCCGGAACATCGCCGTCGTCAGCTCGGACAAGGGCAGCTCGGCGTGGTACGTCACCCGGGGCTTGGGCTCACGCCCGGCAAGCTGCTCACCGATGGCTTGCTCGAACCGTTCCCGGAATTCGGGCAAGTCCTTCTTATGCAGTTGCAGCCCAGCCGCCATGGGATGCCCCCCGAACTGAATGAGCAGGTCGCTGCACGCGCCCAGTGCGTGGTGGATGTCCACGCCATCCACGCTCCGCGCGCTGCCGATGAGGGTGGTTCCCTCCTCTGAAAGCACAAGGGATGGCCGGTAGCGGTGCTCCACAAGGCGGCTCGCTACGATGCCGACCACCCCGCGGTGCCAATGCTTGCCGTAAACCAAATTGCAGTACCGATTCCGCTCGTCTTGGTCCACCAATTCGATGGCCTTCGCGGTCATGTCTTCGTCCACCTCCCGGCGGATTTGGTTCCAATTCTCCAACAACCGAGCGCATTCTGCGGCGCCATTTTCGCAGGTCTCTAACAACAGGTTCACGGCCGTCATGGCATCCTCCATCCGCCCAGCGGCGTTGATGCGCGGCCCCAGCGTGAAGCTGATGTCGCGGATGGTGGCCGGAGCTTCCCGAATGTCTGCTGCACGGAGCATGGCGCGCAACCCGGGCCGTTGCAATTCCTTGAGCCGCTTCAATCCGTGGTGCGCGAGGATGCGGTTTTCGTTGACCAAATCCACGAGGTCCGCCCCAATGCTGATGGCCACCAAGTCCAATTCTTCCAACAAGTTGTCCTGCGGAAAATCCATCCGAAGGGTCAGCGCTTGCAAGAGCTTGAACGCCACCCCACACCCCGATAATTCCTTGAATGGATACGTGCAGTCGGGGCGCTTGGGATTCAGCAAGGCCAAAACCGAAGGCAACTTCTCCTCGGGAAGGTGGTGATCGCAGACGATGACGTCGATGCCCTTCTTTTTCGCGTAAGCCAGCGACTCAAAATCCTTCGTGCCGCAATCGAGCGTGATCATCAGCGTGCACCCTTGATTGGACGCAAAAGCCACCCCTTCCATGCTCACCCCGTGCCCTTCGTCGAAGCGCTTGGGCACATACGGCGTCACCTCCGATCCCAATCCCGTCAGGAACCCAGAAATCAAGGCGACAGCGGTCGTTCCGTCAACGTCGTAGTCCCCGTAGACCATGATGCGTTCCCCCCGCTGCACCGCTTGGTGCAACCGTTCGGCCGCCGCATCCATGTCTTTCATGCCACTGGGGTCGAGCAGGTCGTCAGCGGAAGGTGTCAGGAATTTTCGAGCGGCCTCGGCGGAATCGATGCCGCGCTGTACCAACAGCCAAGCAACCAAATGGGTCAGCCTTGCGTTCATTTGCAAGTCCGACACCTTCTGACCGTCAGGCCGGGGTTCCGCTGTCCAAGGGGTTTCTTCCATGTGATTGAGCCCCGCAAGTTCGTCAAAAAAAGATGGTTGTTCCTGCCTTCAACGTATCTTGGTGCCGGTTTCTAAAAATTAGACCATTGAAACGCAATCACATGTCTGCATTGAAACGTATCGCCTCTGCCTTGCCGATGTTGGCTTTGCCGCTGGCGTTCATCCTGTTCACCGGCTGCCTCAACGAGGACAACCGGATTCCTGAAAACTGCTACGACGGCATCCAGAACAACGGGGAGGAACTCGTGGACTGTGGCGGCCCGATTTGTGAGCCTTGTGATCCGTGCGAGAACGGTCAGTACGACGTGTTGCTCGGGGAGCAGTGGGTGGACTGCGGGGGGGAATGCGAGCCCTGCGACCCGGCGTTCAACGGGGTGCTTGATCCGGGAGAGACCGGCATCGATTGCGGGGGAACTACGGGCATTGCGTGCGGTGAACTCTGCGGGGACGGGTTGCTCAATGGCTTGGAAGAGGGCGTGGATTGTGGGGGACCGGATTGCGACGTTTGCCCTTCCTGCGTGGACGGGATCATGAACGGCTCCGAAATTGGCATCGACTGTGGGGGGCCGGATTGCGATGCGTGCGCCACGGATGGGGATTGCACGAACGGCTTGCTCGATGGCGACGAGTTGTACATTGATTGTGGGGGTTCGACGTGCCCGGATTGTGAAGCGATTTTGACGTGGAAGGCCAACGGTTCGACGATTTTGGCGGACTTCGAAGCAACCGCGACCTTGGACGGTGCAACGGGTACCATCACCATCGCGGGCCTTTCGGTCACGACGCAGGGCATCGGCTTGACGCTTCCGGAGCCACCGTTGGTCGGCTGGGTCGATGGCGCTGTCGTGAGCTTGAACGATGCGACGGCTCCCGCGGGCGTGGCCACGTACGTGGCCGTGGGCGGCGGGCAATACGGCACGTCGTTTGGAGGAAACATCAACGTGACCGTCACGTACATCGACGCCCAAGTGGGCGGCATCATCGTGGGCACCTTCAGTGGGTCCATGGTGGATGCGGCGGATGACAACGTGACCATTTCACTCGGCTCCTTCCAGTTGCCCATCCAGTAACCAGAAGGTTGCTGACGAAAAAGCCCGGTCTGCTCGCAAGCGGACCGGGCTTTTTCGTGTCCAAGATGCGGACGTCATTCGTTGCGAATCAGATCGAACAACTCGCCCAAGTCCGGGGCGAGCACGATTTCGATGCGGCGGTTTTTCGCTTTGTCTTCGGCATCCACAGGGTGGTATTCGCTGCGACCGGAAGCGGTCAGCAGGCTCGGGCTGACCCCACCATCTCCGGTGAGCAAATCCACGACCGCCGTGGCTCGGAGGACGCTGAGTTCCCAGTTGTTGCGCGGGATGCTGCCCGTGGATCGGATTTGGTCCGTGTCCGTATGCCCTTCCACGATCACCTCGATGTCCTCTTGCACGGCCACCACTTGGGCCAAATCCAGCAGCGCCTGCCGTCCCTCCACATTGATCGCGGTGCTCCCCGACGGGAACAGCAGTTTCGCCTCGAGGGACACGTACACCTTGCCATCCCGTTGTTCCACGGTCAAGCCCTTGTCCTTGAAGCCGAGCAACGCTTCGGCCACGCGATTGCGGAGGGCGGTGGCCGCGGCATCGCGGGCGGCGAGCAGGGCCTCGAGCTCCTCGACGCGTGCGGACCGCGCCGCGAGTTCCTTGCGACGGGCCTCGAGGTCGGCTCCGAGTGCAACGAGTGAATCCTCCTGCGCCTGCAATTCTTCGCGGGTGCTCGCGAGGTTGCGGAGCAGGGCTTCGTTTTCGGTGATCATTTTCGCTAGCCGGTCGGAACTCTGTTCGTTGAGCACATCGTTCAGTTCGCGCAATTCCGCGATGCGCTGCCGGCTGCGGGCCAAATCCCGGCCCATTTCCGCCGTATCGGCTTCCAATTCCGTCCGCGCATCCTCCAACACCGCTACGCGCCCTTCGAGCTCGCGCCGGTTGATTTCGGCGTCACCTTGCGCCAAACGCGCCGCGGCTTGCGCCTCGCGCAGTTCATCGCGCTCGGACTCAAGCGCTTCATAAGACTTCATGCTGACGCATCCGGAAAGCAGGCCGGTGGCCACGAGAAGAAGGAGGGGTTTGTTCATTCGAAATGAGGGATGTAATGCTTGTTAAAACAATAATGGAAGTTTCAGCGTTATCATTGTGGTGCAAGATGATGAAACTGCGCAACATATCGGCGAGGTTGCGCCCGGTCGTGGACTGGGTGGATGCGCATTTGGTCTGGTTTTTCACCAACGGGAACAAAGTGGGCGTCGAGGAGGGCCAGGTGACGCCGCACGACGATCACGTGATGTGAATGCAAACGTTCTGAGGTTCGGTAAAGAACCGCAACGATTCAGTTCCGCCTTCGCGCCCGGCTCCGGATGATTTAACGCCACCGAATGGCATGCGCAAATCGCGCTCCAGCCAGCAGTTCACCCATGCGATGCCGCTGTCGATTCGGGCGGCAACGCGGTGTGCCCGCCGCAGGTTTTCGGTCCAAATCGTGCACGCGAGCCCATACTCCGTCCCATTCGCCAAGGCGATGGCCTCTTCTTCGGTTGCAAAGGGCTGGAGCGTAACCACGGGGCCGAAGATTTCTTGTTGGTTGACTTCGCAGGTGGGAGAGAGCCCCTCGATGAGGGTGGGCTGCATGAAATGGCCTTGGCTGCAGCGGTCGCCTTCGGGGTGGGTGGCTTGGCCGCCGCAGAGGATGGTGCCGCCGAGTTCCCTTGCTTGGGCGACGAAGGATTGGATCTTGGCCAAATGGTCAGCCGATGCAACCGCGCCCATTTTGGTCTCGGGCAACGACGGGTCCCCGGGCCGCATGGCGCTGACTTTTTCCACCAACGCATCGCGGAAGCGGTCGTAGATGGATTCGTGGATGAGGAATCTGCTGGAACAGAGGCAGATTTGGCCTTGATTCGCAAAACCGGATCGCAGCACGGTCCGCAACGTCAGGTCGAAATCGCAGTCTTCGAAAATGATGGCGGGATTTTTTCCGCCCAACTCGAAGGTGGTTTTCTTGGACGTGCCCGCCACGGCGCGGGCAATGTGTCGGCCTGTCGCCGTTCCGCCTGTGAAGGAAATGGCCTTGATCCGAGGGTGCGTGACGAGGGCTTCCCCCACCTCGTTGCCCAAACCGTGCACGATGTTGAAGCTGCCCGGCGGAAAGCCGGACTCGTTGATCCATTGGGACATCAAGAAGGCGGTTGCCGGCGTGATCTCAGACGGCTTTCCGATGACGCAATTGCCCATGGCCAAAGCCGGAGCGACCTTCCAAGTGAACAGGTACAGGGGAAGGTTCCACGGTGAAATCACGCCCACCGTGCCGAGCGGCTTGCGGTGCACGTAGTGCAGCTGATGTGCGCCCGCGGCCATGCCGGCCTCGGTCAAATATTGCTGTGCAGCGGAAGCATAGAAACGGAGGTTCTTTTCCGCCCTAGGAATGTCCACGTGTGCGGCGAGGCTGACCGGTTTCCCGTTGTCCCGCGATTCGGCGGCTACGAGTTCGTCGAAGTGTTCGGCGATGCGATCAGCGAGTCGGTTCAAGCAGGCGGCGCGCTCTTCCACCGAAGTCGATGACCAGGCCGGATAGGCTGCTTGAGCGGCTTCCATGGCCCGTTCGATGTCCGCTTCGCCTGAACGCGGAAGGCGTCCATAGGGGAGGCCTGTTGCGGGTTCGATGTTGTCCAACCATTCGTTTTCGATGGCAGGGAGGTGCTTGCCTCCAATGAAGTTCAAAATATCCATGCCGATGGTGTTGGCGTGAGCGCGAAATTTCTTTATCTTCGCGCTCGATTTTCTTGGTCACGTTCGCTGACAAATGTAATCACTCCCCGATGGTGTAATGGTAACACACCGGTTTTTGGTGCCGTTTTTCCAGGTTCGAGTCCTGGTCGGGGAACTGAAGCCCGTCGCTTTTCAAGCTGACGGGCTTTTTGTTTTGGGGCGGTAACAGATTTTTGGTTAAAGCGTTCGGGGCTTGGTCGATGAATGGCCTACATTGAACCATTAAATCCAAATTTTATGCGCCTGTTTTCCCTCAACTCGCTCTTCCTCGCAGGAGCACTCTCCGTCCTGGGCATGACCACGGCGGCAGCTCAAAGCACCGCTGACTCCTCACCTGGTGCGCCGTGGCTTTACAATCCGGACGCCAACGGCAACGGCAACATTGCGACGTTCGACCTCATGGAACTGTTGTCCATCTTTGGCCAAGACGTGGAATTCCCAGCGGTCGTTCCGGCTGAGACAGTGGATGGTCTGACGGATCAAGTGGAATGGCTCGACCAAATCGTGAGGGCTCAGCATGAGCAGCTGATCGTCCTGACGGATGCAGTGAGGCAGTTGCAGCAGGCCGCGGTGGGGCCGTTCGTCTGGAGCGAGGAGCATCAGGCTTGGATTTGCAGCGAGTCGGTGGTGGTTCAGGGAGTGGTTCGTTCGGGTCGGTTGGAATCCGGTTCGGCTCGCATCGGAGGGCTGTCGGCGAATTGAGGACCGAAGGATGAAAATGAAAACGGCCCGGACTGAGCAGTTCGGGCCGTTTTCATTTTCACAAGCGGGGTTCACTGACCTTGGAGCAGCGTTTCCACCTGACTCGTCAACAGAAGCAGGGCTTCTTCGAGTTCGGTCACCCGGGAATTGAGGGAATCGATCACCTGCATCGGGTTGGTTCCGCCCACGAGGAGGGTTTCGTGCACTTCCACCGTTCCGTCGTTGATGACGGTCAGGGCGTTGCTACGCTCTTGAATGGAGCCGTTGCCCACAGCGAAGAGGAGCCCGGGCACTTCGAGGGTGTTGTATTGGCCCACCGCGAAACTTTGATCGGCATCCGCTACGGTGGACAGTCCGAAGGCGGCGGAGGAGTTGCTCAGGGCTTGGGTTTGGCGACCGTGCGATGAGCTGTAGAGTCCCGAGGCGATGGTTTGGTAGCCTTCCGCGTGCGCTGCATAGCCGGTGGCATCGGATTGGAATCCTTCGGCGTGGCTGTTGCTGCCGCTGGCCAAAGTGGCATCGCCCTCGGCGTGTGAGGCGGTTCCCGATGCGACCGTGTTGCGGTTTTCCGCATGGCTGTAGAGGCCCGTTGCGTCGGTCAAGTAGCCTTCAGCGTGGGCGGCCGTACTGTTGGCTAGCGTCACGTATCCTTCAGCGTGAGCGTAGTTGGCCGTGGCGTCGGTTGCGTAACCTTCAGCGTGTGAGGCGGTACCCGATGCGAACGAACTCATGCCCTGAGCATGCGAGGCCACACCCGCTGCCGTGCATCCTTCCCCGGCCGCGCTGGAACAGGTGGCGGTGGCGTTGGTGAGGCGATTTTGGGCGTGGCTGTAGGCACCGGACGCAGTGACATTCAGGCCGCTCGCCTGGGCGAAAGCGCCCGTCGCATTCGCATTGAGTCCCTGACTCAGGGTCGTTTCCACGCGCAGGGCACCGTGGACGTAAGCCATTTCCTGGTTGCTGATGAGGGTGTCTTGGAACAAGGCCAAACCCAATGAGTCCCGGGCTGCGGACGCATTGTTGGATCCCGTTCCGCCCCCAGCCACCGGCAACACGCCTTCTACGAGAAACGAGCTTCCGTAGTAGGGGAGGAACTGCAGGAGATCTCCAATTTCGATTTCACCGTTGCCATCGTAGTCCGGGTTGTAGGGGAATCCGATTTCGGTTTGGCCAGAGGCGGGAAGAGCGACTGCCAGCGCGAAAAACCATCCGCTGGCGCACATCAAAAAGGGCTTGCTGAGGTGTTTCATAGCCTAAAAATACGCAGAAAAGCCGTCCCGGAAGGGGCGGCTTCTCTGCGATTTGGGAGCCGTGCGCTCCACATCGAAGGATGCGTTAGGGCATCACCACCAACAACCGTGAAACGCGTTCTTGAGAAGTGGAGATGACCACGGCATAGGTTCCAACTTCCAAGCCTTTCACCCGGAATTCGATGGTCTGCGGAATTTTCGCAAAGACCTGCCCATGGAAGATGTCGCTGATTAAAGCACCTTGCAGGCTGCGGAGCTGGACGGCCACCACGTCGTCTTTGTCGATGTTGAAGTTCAACAGGGCGACGTCGGATGCCGGGTTCGGGTACAACGAAACGATTTCTATGCCGTTTTCGCCCAAGCCCATGCCGCTGGGTCCGCTGTCCTCTTCATCTTCATACGGGCCGGCGATGGGCGGAGTGGGCAAGCAGGAAGTCGATTCCACGCTCAGAACGTACTCAAAGCTGGTCGCATTCCCTGCGCAGTCCGTCGCCGTGTACGTCCGCGTCACGGTGACCGGTTCCGTGCAGCTCAGATCACCGAACAAATCGCCCGTTCCCGAAACCGGGTTTCCGTTCAACGTGCCTGTGTAGAAGAAGTCGGCGCTGTACCCGTAGTTGCTGTTCTTGTTGTTTGCCCCGAACCCTTCCTGCATGGCGTAGTAGAAGTTGGACGGTTGGTGGGTCAAATTCAGCACGGATCCCGCATAGTCGCCCCATCCCGTCATCGTACCCGACGTCATGATGTGGTACAACCAATTCTCGTGGTCGTTCACCTGAGTCCCACAGACATAGCGGTAGGATTGCGCTCCAGGGGTGTTCATCCAATCGGTCCAGTTCAGGCCTTCGGTGAAGGCGACATCAATCGTCCAGCCCGCATTGGGGTTGTCGGATGCGACCACGGTTTGGCTCAAGACGAAGGTTCCATCGTCCAAATGCGTCGCCGTCCCCGCGACCGATTCATAGAACGCCTCGCCCGCAAAGCTACCCAGGAACACACTGTAAGGCAGCATGTTATCGCAGGTCAAATCATCCGGCATGACCTCAGGCGTCGTGACGGTGCAATACCCTTGCATGATGTCGGTGCCGGCAGGCAAAGCGGGCTCGATCACTTCCTCGTAAACCACCTCGGTGCCGGCGTCGCAATTGTCGGTGACATCAAGGACACACGCATCTGGCAAGGTGAACGCCCCGCCATAGGAGTCGAAGCACAGCGCGATGGATTCGCCGTTGTCCACTTCGCAGGTGCCTTCGAGCGTCGGAGCGGTGGTGTCGCTGATGGTCAACACCTGCAGAGCGATGGAGCTGTTTCCGCACGCATCGGTGACCGTGAAGGTGCGTTCGATGACGTATTCGGTGCTGCAGCTGCCTTCAACGATGACGTCCTCATGGTCGTAGACCAAATCCGCGTCCGCCGTCGCATCATCGCTCGCAACGATCCATTCAAAGGGTACCAACTCGTCGCACGACAAGGCAACGTTGGCCGGGACGAACGAAATCACTGGAGCAGACGAGTCGGTCACGGTCACCGTGTTGCTCACGCTGCTCGAATTTCCGGACGCATCCGTGGCCGTGTACGTCACCGCAGCAACGAATGTGCCGGTACACGCCACATCCGAAATCACCACGCTCATGTCCAAGGTCGCATTCGGATCGCAAGCGTCTTCGAAGGTGGGTGCATAGTTCATCAGGTCGATGACCAACCAAGCCTCGTGCGTCACAATCAGGTTGCCCGGTTCGGCATCGAACACAGGACCCACGGTGTCCACCACGTGGATGGTTTGAACGGCCGTTTCCGCGTTGCCGCATTCGTCGGTCGCCGTGAAGGTCCGCTGGAGCGTGTAATTGCCCGCGCCCCCCACAGCCACAATAGCATCGGAAGTGGTGAGCGTTACCGCACCGCAAGCGTCTTCAGCCACGGCATTGGGTGCGGGCAAGTCCTCCGAGCACTGCACCGTTGCGGTGTCGGGCACGAAGGTGAAGGTGGGCGCTTGGTCGTCCACCACGGTCAGGATTTGGGTCGCCACGGCGGTGTTGCCGCATGCATCCGCAGCGGTGTGCGTGCGCACGATGGTGAATTCGTTGGGGCAGGTGCCCGCGGTCACTTCATCCGTGTAGGTGAGGATCAAGTCTTCGCTGGCGGTGGCGTTGTCTACCGCCGTGGCCAAATCCTCGGGCAGCGCCGCATCGCAATTCAACGTGGTATCCGCCGGCACGAACGTCATCACCGGGTCTACCGGATCCAAGAAGCTGAGGGTGAATGGAATTTCCAACGCGTTGCCGTTTTCGTCACTGAAGACGTAATTGACGACGACATCGAACGCTCCCGCACAGTTGCCTTCCACGATGGAATGGGACCACGTTCCCGGCAGGCCCGTTCCTTGAAGCGCGCCCGCTGACGCGCCCCCGCCTCCCGTTTCCGAGGTGCAGTTGTCTTGGACCACCGGCTCGTAGAAGGCCAGCAAGGACTCCTCCCATTCGGTACTTTGGAGCACCGGAGCAGGCGCTTGGTACACCAATTCGGGCCCGGTTGAATCCACGATGGAGATCACCACGCTGGTGGTCGCGCTGTTTCCGCAATCGTCCACGATCGTGAACGTCCGCATCAATTCGAATTCCGTTGCGCTTGAGGCCTGTAACGTATCGTCCACGAAGGTGATTTCGAGGTCGGTGTCGAAATTGTCCACGGCCGTTGGGAGCGCCACGGAAATCGCTTCGTCGCATCCGAGGGTGAGGTCTTCGGGGGTGGTCAGCACCACCGGCGCCAACGAGTCGATCAGGATGATTTCTTGTTCGACCGGAACCGTTTGGTTGCCGCAGGCATCGACCGCCACATAGGTTCGCACGAGGGTGCCGGTGCAATCGCCTGCAATGAATTGGTCCGTGAAGGACAGCAACGCATCGGAACAAGCATCCACCGCGGTGGCGTAAGCAGAGTCTTCGACGAACGCTTCGACGGACAACTCAAGGACTGAAGCGGCCACGAGTTCCGGCGCATCGTTGTCGATGACGCTGATGACTTGGGTGTGGTCCGTGACGTTGCCCGAGCAATCCGTCGCGGTCCATGTCCGCGTCCAAACGCCCGTTCCTTCGCAATTGCCCGCTTCGAACGATTCCAAGAACTCCACTGCTACAAGGCTGCAATTGTCTGCGGCCGTCAGGGTTGCAGGTGCCGGAAGGGTTCCGCACGCCACGGTGAGGTCAGCGGGCAACTCCTCGTTGAAGGCAGGAGCCGTTGTGTCGTTCACCTCGATGGTGAAGGTGGCTGTGGTGGCGTTGTTGCATTCGTCGGTGGCCGTTAAGGTCACGAGGTGCACGTAGTTCCCGCAAGCATCGTCGCTCAAGACGGTCCGATTTTCCGTTATGGTCACGTTCGAGCAGGCGTCGATGGCTTCGGCCGTGTACGGCTGTTCGGTGCAGGATTCAAGTTGGTCCGCTGGGACGTGCGTGAACGTGGGCGGGGTTTGGTCCGACACTTCGATCGTTTGGACGTGCGTGGTTTCGTTGCCGGAGCAATCGCTCGCCGTCCAAGTCCGCGTGATCGTGTAGGATCCAGGGCACGCGCCCGCAGTGGTGGACTCGTCGAACGTCACGACCGCAGCCTCCGAGCAGTTGTCGGTTGCCGTCAACACCGGGGCCGTGGGGATGGCGTCGCATTCCACGGTGACGCTAGCGGGAAGGGACTCCGCGAATTCAGGAGCGACGTCGTCTTGAACCGTAATCGTGAATTGCGTCGTAGCGACGTTGTTGCAAGCATCCGATGCCGTGATGGTCACCAAGTGGCTGTAGTTTCCGCACGCGTCTTCGCTCAGGATTTCGCGCGTCTCGGTGATGACGACGTTGGAGCACGCATCGATGGCGGCCACGGCATAAGGTTGCTCGTTGCAGTCGTTGAGTTGGTTCGTGGGTACGCTGGTGAAGGTCGGTGACGTGGTGTCTTCGATGATCAGGGTTTGGACCACTTCAGATACGTTGCCGCAATCATCCACGGCGGTGAGCGTGCGCAGAACCGTGTAGCAGCCGCTTGTGGGGTTCACGGGTTCATCGGTCCAGGTCACCGCAACTTCGGTGTCTGCGTTGTCCGTGGCGGTCCATCCGCCCCAGTCGGATAGGGCATTGTAATCCGTGCATTCCACGACAACGGATTCTGCTGTCAACGTGGGCGCGATGGTATCCTGAACCGTGATGAACGTTCCCGTTGTGCTCGTGAGGTTACAGAAGTCTTCAGCAATCCAAATCCGCACGAACTCATAGCTGCCCTCCGGCGAGTTGTCATCGCCAGCACAGAGCGGGGTCGAAGTTTCGTCGAAGAAGTTGATGGTCAACGTACCGTCCTCGATGCTGCTGCAGTTGTCGGTTGCGCTGGCTTGAAGGTCCAAACTCCAATCCCCGTTTTCATCGAGGAAGGCTGCGGCAGAACCGGCCACGGAAATCGTCGGTTCGGTGTTGTCGAACAGGGTGAGGTATTGTTCGGCGGTCGCTGCGTTGCCACAAGCGTCTTGCGCAGTCCAAACCCGCAGCCAAGTGCCCGGACATCCTCCGCCCAGCAGGGTTGCATTCACGCTGTACGTCACGTCCGATCCGCACGCATCGGCAGCCGTCAATGGGAGGTAGTTCGTGTCAAACGGATCTTCGAGCGCAGAGCATTCCACCGTACTGAAGAGCTGATAGGGGTCAAACACGGGGGCAGTGACGTCTTCGACGGTGATGGTTTGGACACACAAGGCGGGTTCACCCGCTTGGCCACACGCGTCAACGGCCGTGGCCGTGAAGGTCCGTTCAAACGAATAGGTTCCGCCGCATCCTGGCGTCGTTGGCCCATCGAAGAACGTGACCTCGACCGCAACCGATCCATCGCAGGCATCCTCAGCGGAGGCGATGGCCATGCCCGTTGCGTCGGTACTGAGGTTCGCAGTGCAGGACGGGTTCGCCGCGATGGTGACGTCAGCCGGGCAGTCGATGCTGATTACGGGACCGGAGGCGTCTTCGACTTGGATGGTCTGCTCGCACGACGCCACAGCGTTGTTTCCACACAGGTCGGTGGCCGTCAACGTAAAGGTCCGGACGAAGGTGAATCCAGTGCAGCTTCCAACGGCCTCGCTGTCGTTGGTGGTCCAAACCGTTGCAACGTCCCCGCAATTGTCCGTGACCGAGAAGTCAGGCGTGCCCAAAGCGGCGACGCTCGTGTCGGCCTCGCAGGTGGTCCCTTCAACCACCAATTCAGAGGCGCAGCTCAGGCTGATTTCCGGTGCGACGTCATCGACCAATTCGATGGTTTGGGTGAAGAAGGCGGTGTTTCCACACGCGTCTTCTGCCGACCAAGTCCGAACGATGGTGCCTGAAGCACCCAAGCATCCGCCGGCAGTGGTGGCGTCGGTGTAAGTCAAGGAGATGTCGTTGCATGCGTCCGACACGTCAACCGCGATGCCGCTCAGATCGCCGCATGGTGCGGTCACTTCGGGCTCCGTGTTGCCGAAGCTCGGTGGCGTGAGGTCTTCGACGTGCAGGGTTTGGATTGCGGTGGTGCTGTTGCCGCATGCATCGGTAGCCGTCCACGTCACGACGCGGTCGTAGTTGGTTCCGCAGGAGCCCGGCACGTCCTCAAAGGTAGACGTGAGCGTTACGTCGCCGCAGTTGTCGGTGGCTTCCGGGGTCAGGTAGAACACCTCTTCCTCGCATCCGAAGTAGATGTCGGAGGGAAGGGGGCTGATGACCGGTGCGACGTCGTCGATTCCGGTGATGGTTTGGACGTATTCGGTCGTGTTTCCGAGGCAGTCGGAGGCCTGCCAGGTGCGCGTGATGATGAATTCGTTGGGGCATGCTCCGGTTTGGATTGTCTCACCGATGTAGGCCAAATCCACGTTCGCATTGGAACATCCTTCCGCCACTTCGAATGCATCCAATCCCACGACCGGCGGCATTTCACCACACGCGGTCTCCACATCCGCTGGTCCACTCAGGAACACAGGTCCTTCCTCATCCACCACCTCGAAGAGCTGCACTTCATTCCACCACAGATTGCAGGTGGGATCGTAGGCGGTGTAGTGAATGTACACCGCGTCCTGACCGCAGGCGGTCGGCTCGACCACTTCGTCCTCGCTCAAATCGATGACGAGGTCGCCCACAAAGCCGATGACGGATTCCCCTTGGACCATGCCTTCCCAAGAGAACCAACCGCCCATACCGTATTGGCAATTGTGGCCGTTGCCTCCGTATCCCAGCTGGAACCGCTTGCTTTCGCTCGTCGGCATGTGGTTGAGCGCGAGGTAAGAGCCTGCGTAATCGCTCATTCCCTGGAGGTAACTTTGATCGTTCTTCAGGACGTAGGTCAAGGTGTTGGCGGTGTCAATGGGACAGCCGTAAGCTGCGATGAGGCCATGGTTGGGCGATTCAGCAAGGAATTCGTCGGCGGGTTGTTCGCCTTCAAAAACCAGGTGCACTTCCCAGGCCAAATCCGCATTCACATTGTTCCGAACGGTTCCTTCCACCAATGCTGTTCCATTACTGAATCGCGTAACGGTCAGCGGTTCCTCCTCAAACCACAAATCCGTGGGCGCCAATCCCAGGCTGGCCAGTCCATTGATGCGAATGGCGGCATCGGGTCCGCTGCCATAAGCGGTGGTGCCTCCATTTGAAATGATTCCGCCGGACGCGTCACCGACGAAGGCGCTGACCTCCAACGCATCGCCGGTGCAGAATCCGGTTGCCGTTACGTCCATTGGAGCGGTGGGCAGGTCTTCTGCGCAGGACAAGGTTTGGTCGGTCAACGCCGGCTCGAATACGGCGTAACAAGCCTCGCATGGCAACGGCTCCCCATCGCAATCGAAGCCCATCTCGGGATACGTGCAGCTGGCGTCATCGTCCGTCGCATCGGCTTGGTAATTGCACGCGGTCTCATCCGTACAGCCGGGCACTTCTAAGGCATCGCACACGCCATCGCCATCCGTGTCCACCAAGCAATTCCCGTCGCAGTCATAGGCGAATTCGGCATAGGTGCACGATCCGTCCTCATCGGTGGCATCCGCGTTGAAGTTGCAGGCGGTTTCGTCCTGGCAACCGGCAATTTCGAACTCGTCGCAGACGCCATCGAGGTCCGCGTCGTTCAAGCAGACGCCGTCGCAGTCGTACCCGGCGTCAGCGTAAGTGCAGGATCCGTCCTCATCGGTGGCATCCGCGTTGTAGTTGCAAGCGGTTTCGTCCTGGCAACCTGGGATTTCGAACTCGTCGCAGACGCCATCGAGGTCCACGTCGTTCAAGCAGACGCCATCACAGTCGTACCCGGCGTCAGCGTAAGTGCAGGATCCGTCCTCATCGGTGGCATCCGCGTTGTAGTTGCAGGCGGTTTCGTCCTGGCAACCT
>CBFHLY010000013.1:0-80484 GCA_965656785.1 uncultured Flavobacteriales bacterium | reverse complement strand
GCGATGGGTCCACATGCTGCACGAATGTAAGGACAGAAACGAAAGCCGTTCAAGGCGCACGCGCCAAAACCTGTTATTTCCTCTCAGATGAACCGAAGCCCGGAGGGGATGGGGGGGGGATTCAGGGGGCGGATCCGAAGTCCCGAACGGTTGCGTGCCATCGCCTTCAATGGGGACCGCAAATTCGGTGAAGGAATGCGATCGCCTTGCTTCCAGGGGGAAGGACGTCCCGGCGGGTGGGCGCAACCTGAGCGCGTCGTTCACGCTGGCACCGCTCCACCGATCAAAGCCAACGGAGCACCGCGTTGATGAGCTTGCGCTTGAAGGGCGTATAGGGCGGGGAGAGCGCCTCGGCCGCGCTGGGGAGCAGTTGTTGGTACACGCCGCGTTGGTGCGTGAATTCGAGGAAGCCGTAGTGGCCGTGCCCTGCGCCGATGCCGCTGTTGCCGTGGCCGCCGAAGGGCAGGGCCCGGTGGCCCACGTGGACGACGGATTGGTTGATGGCGGCGCCACCGGATTGGAGGCGGTTGAGGAGGCGGCGGATGCGCTTGCGGTTTGTACTATATAAGTATAGGGCAAGCGGAGTCGGTCGGCGTTCCACTTCTGCGATGACCTCATCCTCGTGGGAGAAGGTGAGCACCGGCAGGACGGGGCCGAAGATTTCCTCGGTCAGGATGGCTGCGTCGCGGGGGACATCCACGAGGATGGTGGGCGCGATGTAGGCGCTGTCGGGATCGGTTGCGCCGCCGTAGGCAATGCGGGCGCCTCGGTCGACGGCGTCTTGGATGAGGGCTGCGATGCGGTGGGCGTGGCGGGAATTCACGATGCGTTGGAAGTCAGGAGCCGTCGCAGGGTCGGGGCCGTATTGGGCAATCATCGCGTCGCGCAGCGCGTTAACGAAAGCGTCGCGCCGGGCAGAGGGAACGAGGGCGTAGTCGGGGCTCACGCAGATTTGGCCTGCATTCACGCACTTTCCCCAGGCCAAACGACGGGCCACCACCTTCAAATCCGCCGACTCGTCCACGATCGCCGGCGACTTCCCCCCCAGCTCCAACGTCACGCTGCACGGATGCTGCGCCGCCGCCGCCATGACCAAACGCCCCACCGCCGGTGACCCCGTGAAGTACACGTGGTTGAACGGCTCCGCGAGCAGCGCCTGCGCCACATCAGCCCCGCCTTGTACGAGCTGCACCACGTTGGGGTCGAACGCAGCTTCCACGATTTCCTGCAACACCTGGGCGGTCTTCGGCGTCAATTCCGACGGCTTGAGCATCGCCGTGCAGCCTGCAGCCAACGCCGACACCAGCGGTCGGAACAGCAACTGCATCGGATAGTTCCAGGGCGCCAAGATCAACGCCACCCCCTTCGATTCCGCGCGCACCCAAGCCGATGAACCGACCATCGCAAGGCCGCCTCCAACGCGCTTGGGGCGCATCCACCCCTTCAACCGGCGCTTCACGTAAGCGATTTCGCTCTTGAGCACAAAGATCTCCGTGAGGTCCACCTCCTCGGCAGGCTTCCGAAAATCGGCGTACATCGCGGCATGCAGGTCTTCGCGCCGCCGCCACACCTCGCTGTACAAGGCGTCGAGCAACGCAACGCGCTCACGCGCCGTCGTTTGGCGCTGCTTCGGCACGTGCGCTCGCAACCGCTGGAAATCGTATCCGTTCATGGGGTTCAAGTTGCTGTGGAATCAACTAAAAAACAACACCTTTGCACCCAATAAAGCTGACCTCCCATGAACGAGTTTTGGAACGAGCGCTACCGCGCAGAAGAAGCCGCGTACGGCAAAGCGCCCAACGCATTCCTCGCCGAACAATTGGCGGACCTGAAACCGGGCAGCCTCCTGTTGCCCTGCGACGGAGAAGGCCGCAACGCCCTGCACGCCGCTCAGAACGGCTGGGAAGTGCATTCCTTTGATTACAGCGCCGAGGGGGTGGACAAATCGCACCGCTGGGCGCGCGAAGCGAACGTGTCCATCAACGCGTGCGTGGCCGATGCCTTTGCATTCGAGCCCCAACGCACCTTCGACGTCGTCGGCCTCGTGTTCGCTCACATGCCAGCCGACAAGCGCCGCGCATTTCACCAACGGGCGGTGAACTGGCTTCGGCCGGGCGGAACGCTCATCCTTGAAGGGTTCAACCCCGACCAGTTGCAATTCACATCGGGTGGACCGAAGGATCCGAGCATGCTGTTCACGGAAGCGATGTTGCGGGAAGATTTCGCCGATTTGGACTTCGTCCGGTGCGAACTCGTCCGCACGATGCTCAACGAAGGTCCGTTCCACCAAGGTCCTGCGGCAGTCGCTCGCCTCGTCGCTACCCGTCGCGCATGAAGCACCTGATGTGGTGGTGCCTGTTGGCCGCGTGCACCAGCGGCCCCGCCGTCCTCGATTCCAGGACGCAGCTGCAACTGACCTCGCCCGATGGCCGCATCGCCGCCACCGTGGCCCTCGACGACCGCAGCATCCTTTACTACACGGTGAAGCGGGACGGGAACGAAGTCGTCGGTTACTCGCCCCTTGCCTTTGAGTTTGAGGACGCACCGGGTCCCGAGCGCGGCCAGCGCATCGTGGAATGCGTCGGCCCCGAGTTGCAGGTTCAGGACTACGAACTTCCTTGGGGGGAGCAGCACTGGGTGCACGATGAAGCCCAAGTCGGCCGCTTGGAATTGCTGGACGTGTGGGACCATCGGTGGAGCGTTGAGTTCCGGGTGATGGACGATGGGGTGGCGTTTCGAACCCATTTTCACCAACGGGAAGACCGCGACAGCATCACCGTGCTCGAGGAGTTGAGTGCCATCAACTTGACCGGCAATCCGGAAGCGTGGTGGATTCCCGGCGACTGGGACAGCTACGAGTTGTTGTACCAAAACACGCGACTGGACGAAATCGATGCCTTCGCCGCGTGGGACAGCACCGCCATCATCAGCACGACCGTCAAGGAAAACGCCATCGCCACACCGGCGACCTTCCGTTACGACGACGGGCTGCACGTCGCCCTGCACGAAGCCGCACTGTACGATTACCCTGAAATCACGTTGAAGCGGACGGAACGTGGTTTGGTGACGGACCTCGTGGGTGCGGCGCGCGTCAGACTTCCTTTCAGCACGCCGTGGCGGACCATCACCCTTTCAGACGACGCCGGAGGGCTCCTTGAAAGCACCATGGCGTTGGACCTCAACGCACCGCAAGTTGAAGATCCCACCGGGCACGATTGGAAGTGGGTGCGCCCGATGAAGTACGTCGGGATTTGGTGGGAAATGCACTTGGACAAATCTTCGTGGTCCCTGTGGAACACCGACGAACGGGGCGAACCGATCGTGGGGGATGCGCATGGACGGCATGGCGCAACGACCGAGAATGCTCGGCGCTACATCGACTTTGCGGCGGCGCACGGATTCGATGGGGTGCTGGTGGAGGGGTGGAATACGGGGTGGGAGCGGTGGATTGGCTTTGATGACCGGGAGGGGGTGTTTGACTTTGTGACGCCTTATCCGGATTATGACGTGCGGGGTTTGGCCTTGTATGCTGAAAGCCAAGGGGTCCAACTCATTGCCCACCACGAAACGAGTGCGGCCGTCACCACGTACGATGCGCAACTGGATACCGCGTATGCCCAAATGGCGGCGCTCGGTCAACGCGCGGTGAAAACGGGTTACGTCGGGCCCATCATTCCCCGCGGTGAACACCACCACGGGCAATGGATGGTGCAGCATTACCAACGCACCGTGGAAACGGCCGCGCGGCATGGCGTGGCGCTGAACATCCACGAGCCCATCAAGGACACGGGCATCCGCCGGACTTGGCCCAACCTGCTCAGCCGCGAGGGCGCGCGCGGTCAGGAATTCAACGCGTGGGGGCGCAACGGGGGCAACCCCATCGATCACAACGCGACGCTGGCCTTCACGCGCCTGCTCGCGGGACCGATGGATTTCACGCCGGGCGCGGTCCACTTGTCGCTCGACCCGTGGCGCCCCGCAAACCGCATTCCCACGACCCTCGGTGGACAGCTCGGCCTCTACGTGGTCTTTTACAGCCCGCTCCAAATGGCCTGCGACCTTCCCGAACATTACGAGCGCGAGCCGGTGTTCGTGGACTTCCTGGAACACGTCGCCGTGGATTGGGAGTGGACGGACGTGCTTTCGGGCGAAGTCGGCGAGTTCGCCGTCGTTGCACGGCAAGAGCGCGGAGGGGACCGGGTGTTCATCGGCGGCATCAATGCCGAAGCTCCGCGAACGGTGGAAGAACCGCTCGGCTTCCTCGAACGCGTTGGCCACGACGGGCGGTGGGAATTGCTGCTTTGGGAGGACGGAGCGGAAGGCATCGTGAAAACCAAACGCACGGTCTCCGCGACCGACACGTTGGTGCTGGAACTCGCTTCGGGCGGGGGCTTCGCTGGATTCGCCTACCCCGCGCCCTGAATCATAAACTTTGAATGAACTGCAACAAGTTCTCGCTCGGGTCGAGGCCCAACCGCTTGCGCAAGCGCGACCGGCTCACCTCCACGGCGCGCACGGTAACGAATGTGAGTGAGGCGATTTCCTTCGAAGACAGGTTCATGCGCAAGTACGTGCACAGCTTGAGGTCGTTCTTCGTCAGGTCCGGAAATTGCTCGAGCAGCCGCTTGTGGAATTCCACGTGAACTTGGTCGAATTGCTGGGTAAACTGTTCCCAATTGTCATCGAGCCGTGAACTGGCACCGAGCACCGACAGCAGCTTATCGACTTGCTTCCGTTCCGTGGCGGCCACGCTTTCGCGCAGGGCTTGAAGGCCCGTTTGCAGGGTCGCGGTCATCTGCGCTTTTTGGACCAAATGCATGGTGGCCGAAGCCAACTCCTGATTCTTCGCCGCCACTTCCGCTTCGACGCGGCGCAACCGTTCTGCTTCCAAGCGGAGTTCGGTGGACTCGATTTCGCGCCGGTAGCGCTCCTCCGACCGCACCCGGTCGGCTTCGATGCGGGCGGAGTCCCGGGCGTGTTCGATGCGGATGCGCCGCTGCTTCCACCGAATGAACCAAATTCCGCCCGCAAGGAGCAGGGCAAGCAACAGCGCCCTGAATTCCCAGCGCTCGTGCCAAGGGTGGTCCACCCGCACCTCCCAATCCGTCACCGGACCGGTGAAGCCGTCCTCGATGATGGCGCGGAACTGAATGCGGTGCGTTCCAGGCCCCAGCCCCCCGAGCATGACGCGGGCGGATTCCTGAGGGCGCGACCATTCCGCCCCCTCGTCGTCGAGGCGCCACTGGTACCGCTGAACGCCAGCCCATTTCGGATCGAACCCCCGAAGGCGGATTTCCAGAGCGTGGTTGCCGGGGTTGAGCGTGGTTTGGTGGACCGGAAGGTTGCGGGCGCCCTCTCCGTTGTTCAAGTGCGTCACGGAATGCACGGTCAGCGCAGGCGGTGCCGCGTCGACGGCCATCCGATTCGCATCGAGGTAGAGGAAGCCGCTCTCGACGGGGACGCACACCCGATCTTCGGTCAACAATTCCAAACGTTCGAAGGGCGCCACCAAAGGCGTGCCGGTGAGCGGGATGCGGCGCACTTCCATGCTCGTTTTGAGGTTGGAAGTTTGCGGGTGGATTTGACCTGCGGTTTGGCCTTGAAGAAACCACCACGTCGCATGCTCACCCGCATACAAGCGCTCGACGTGGCCTTCTCGTGGAATCATCCCCGCGAACGCCTCGCGCGCCGGCACCAACCGATCCGCCGCCGCATCGTAGCGGTAAAACCCGTCGTTCGTAGAAAAAATCGGTTCGCCCGCGGCATCGAACACTTCCACGTGAACCGGTTCCGGCAACCCGTCCTCACTCGCGTACAGGCGCACCTGCACGGCCCGCGTGCCCTCCTCGTCGAGTTCAACCCGATACACACCCTTATAAGGATAAGCGACCCAAACAACGCGCTGCGACTCAAAGGCCACGAAGCGCGCCGTCTCCTGAAATCCCTCAATGGGAACCGGGGGATGCTTCCCGGACAAATCGAGGCGCATCAAACCGTCGAAGGTGCCGGCATAATGGAAGGGCGTTCCGGGCTGATCGATCACCTCCCAAACACCCACCCCTTGGATGACCGGGACGTACTCCGTTCCCTCCAACCACCCCGCTCCGCTCAAGTGCGAAACCCACGGGCGGTCATTAAGGAGTTGCAAGGACCAGGTTTGGTCTTCCACCCCGATCACTGGCTCCAGCGGCGCATTCCGCGACGCCTGGGTCTTCACACCGAGGGAAGTGCCCCAGTACCGGCGTCCCGAGGCCAGGTGCAGCGAAGAATAACCCGACTCCTTCAGGGATTCCGTCATCTGAGGAACCCGTTGCGGCCAACTGAATCGGATGATGTTCAATCCGCCTTCCGCAGCCACCCACGCATTTCCGATGTCATCCACGGCGATGTCAACGACGGAAGTGCCCGTCAAACCCGCCGATTCCGTGTACCGGGCACTCACTGAAGACCAATCCCGGGTAACCACCACCCCACCCTGAGCTGTGCCCACCAACCATCCCTCCGGGGAAGCCACCACCACGTTCGCCCGGGCCTCCGACAGCGCCGCACTGGCCGGCGTTGACTCACGCAACCAACTCGAGCCATCCCACTGCCAGACCCCACGGGAGTGCGTGAGCACGCGCGGGGCAACTCCGTCAATCCATGCCTGCACCCGCACCCCCTTTGGCAACTCCCACTCCCCCATCAATCGACCTTGAGCGTCAAAGCGGAGCAATGCCTCCCCGCGTTGGCAAGCGTACCCCTCATCGACCTTGAATCCGGTCGTAACCGAACCCGACGTCAAGACCCGGAACGCGCCGTCTTCCGAAAGGAATCCCACAAAGGACGATGTCCGGACAAACATCCCGCCCTCTCCAGCCTCCAAACCCCACACGTCGCCGAAGTCGCCCGCCGCTGCATTCAACTCGCCCGTCCAATCCTGCCATTCCACAGGCTCCAAGGAAACGAGCTTGCCCAGAAAGCCCTGCCCGCCCACCCAAACGCCTTCCTCGACGGGAAGTAAGCTTCGGGACACACCGCGGTTCGGCATGGGGATCAACTCCCAGCCTCCGCCATCGAACACCAACAGCCCGCTTTGGTTCGCAGCGTAAACGCATTCACCCGGCACGACCTCCAAATCGGTGGTCATCAACCCCCCTCCAACCTCACTCCGGCTGAAGGCATGGACCACGGCAAGTTCGCCCCCCAAGGGCTCAATCGTGTCCTGTGCGCCCAACCAAACCGAGAGCGCAACGAGAAAAACGCTGTATAGGTGTTTCTGCATCTTTGCTAAGGTAATTCAAACTACCTATGTGGTAGAAGATTGGCTAAATTCAGGGTGAAATCGCCTATCTTGTGCAGTTCATGAGCAATATTGTAAATTTCACACTAAGTAAAATGTGCAGGTTGTGTAGCAGTTAAAAACAGGCTAAAAAGACCCCAACGTGAACACCGGTTGTACTTTGCACACGATGAAATTCCGTCTGTTTTTAGGAATCGCCATGGCCGCTTTCGCTTGCACGTCCACGGAGGAGCAACCCGCTCCTGCGAACGACCGTTCGACGTGGATTGAATCCACGCTCAGCGCGATGACGCTGGAGCAGAAAGCAGGCGAGATGACGCAATTGACGCTGGGATTCATGCTGGAGGGGGAAGACCCGTTCGAGCCCGTTGAGCCGCAACGGTTGGATTCAGCGAAGGTCGCCGAGGCGGTCACGACCTACCACATCGGCAGTGTCCTCAATTGTGGCGACCACGCTCACACGCTGGAGCACTGGAGGAATATCGTTGCGGGATTGCAACAAGTGGCTGCTCAGCGCACGCCGAGAACGCCCATCCTGTATGGGGTGGATGCCGTTCACGGGGCGAACTACACCACCGGCGCAGTGCTCGGCCCGCAACAGATCGGCCAAGCCGCAACTTGGAACCCTGCCATTGTACAAGAACTGGCCTCGGGAACTGCGGCGGAACTCCATGCTGCTGGAACTCCTTGGAACTTTGCTCCCATTTTGGACGTGGGTCGCGATCCTCGCTGGCCCCGGTTCTGGGAAACGTTCGGGGAAGACCCGTTGCTGGTGAAGACGATGGGCGTTGCCTCGATCCGTGGGATGCAGGAAGGGGACGTTCCGGTGGCGGCCACCATGAAGCACTTTTTGGGTTACAGCCAACCGCTTTCGGGGAAAGACCGCACGCCTGCTTGGATCCCCGAACGGCAACTGCGCGAAATTTTCCTCCCTCCGTTCCAAGCTGGCGTCGACGCAGGTGTCATGACGGTGATGGTCAACAGCGGAGAAATGAACGGCATCCCGGTGCATGCGAACCGGGCCATCTTGACGGATTTGCTGCGCGATGAGATGGGATTTGAAGGGCTTGTGGTCACCGATTGGGAGGACATCAAATACCTCGTGACGCGTCACAAGGTGGCCGCTACGTACAAGGAAGCGGTCGAACTGTCTTTGAATGCGGGGATTGACATGAGCATGGTGCCTTTGGATTTGGAGTTCCCTGACTTGGTCGTTGAGTTGGTGAAGGAGGGGCGCATCGCGGAGGAACGCATCGACGCTTCGGTTCGCAGAATCCTCGGTTTAAAATGGGACTTGGGGTTGGTGGAGCAACCCGGACCTCCCGAGTCGCACCCCGTATCCGATGCGTGGCGCGCGGGACAGCGGAACCTTGCTCAACGCGCTGCTGAGCAAGGGATTACCCTGTTGAAGAATCGAGACGAGGCCCTTCCGCTTCAAAACAACGAGGCCATTTGGGTGTCCGGTCCGACCGGAGCGTCCTTGGCCGCATTGAATGGTGGTTGGACGGGCACGTGGCAAGGCACGAATCCCGCATACGACACGCCAGGTGCGCTCACGGCCCTTGAAGCCCTTCGCGCGCACTGGGGCGCCGCGGTTTCCCATTTCCCGCTTGAGATGGGGTTCACGAAAGAAGACATCGCGCTCGCAGTGGCTGACCTTCGGGCGATGGCACGGGTGCAAGCCGCGGTGGTCTTTTTGGGCGAAATGCCCTATACCGAGCTGGTCGGGAACGACGAGGAAGTGGCCTTGGCGGAGAACCAAACGGCGCTCGTCGAAGCCCTTGCCCGCACGGGAGTGCCGGTGATCGGGGTGTACCTCGGCGGACGCCCTCGCCGCATGGAAGCCGCGGTGGAAGCACTTGACGGTTTCGTTATGGCTTACCTCCCAGGAAACGAAGGAGGCGCTGCGATTGCCCGCGTCTTGGACGGCACCGTGAATCCAAGCGGACACCTGCCCTTTACGTGGCCCCGAAAAGCCGGAACGCATTTGACCTACGACCACAAGCACACGGACCGCATTCACACCGACTTCTCTATGTCCGCATTCAATCCCCTGTTCACTTTCGGCAGTGGGTTGAACTACAGCGCCGTTGAAGTGGTTAACCTCCAAGTCAACGGTAAGGAGTTTGGACTTCGCGACACGGTCGAAGTAACCACCACCTTGCGGAACACCGGCTCCCGGGACGCCGAGGATGTGGTGATGTTATTCAGTCAAGATCGCGTTGCTTCCATCACCCCAAGCGTGGACCGCCTTCGCGCTTTTCAACGAATCGCCGTCCCGGCTGGACAGCGCGTGAACGTCGCATTCCAATTGCCCATTCAAGAACTGGGATTCATCGGAAAGGACCTCGAATTCGTGGTTGAACCCGGTGAATTTGGCCTTCGAATCGATACCCTTACAACAACCATTCTCGTCAAACCTTGATTTCATGAAATCATTCTACACCCTTTTGGCATGTGCCCTGTGCACCGCCTCCGCGTGGGCCCAAACCCACCAAGTCACGTTCGAAGTGAACATGGCGAACGAAACCGTCGCCGCATCTGGCGTGTACCTCGCTGGCGGGGCTGACTTCGGAGTTCCCGGAGACAACCCGATGACGGACGATGACGGAGACGGCATCTACTCCATTACGGTCGAATTGCCCGACGGATACAGCGGATACTACGCGTTCACGAATGGTCTGTGCCCCGATTGGAGCTGCAAAGAGAGCCTCGTTGGACAGCCGTGCGGTGACCCGGCGAATTACAACGACCGGTACATCGAAAACGTCACTTCCGACACGACCCTCTCGACGTGCTTCGCCCAATGCTCAACCGACGGTACGTGCAGCGCTCCTGCAGACCCTGTGGACGTGACCTTCCAAGTCGACATGAGCACCACTGCGGTCGTCGGTCCGATTTACATCACGGGCTTGGCCATCGATAACTGGTGCGGCAACTGCGTCGAGATGACCGATTCCGATGGCGACGGAGTTTACGACATCACGCTCGAACTCGAACCCGGTGGCTACGAGTACCGCTACAACAACGGTGGATGGGACGGTCAGGAAGAGCTGACCCCCGACATGGACGCAGCGTGCACGTTGACCACGGGCGCGTTCACGAACCGCCTCGTTACCGTTGAAGGTGGCGTGGCAGCGGACACCCTCGACGTCGTCTGCTTCAGCGAATGCGTGGAATGCTCGGGCGACCCGGTGGAACCCAGCACCTCGGACGTAACGTTCTCCGTGGACCTGTCGAACGAGGCCATTCTCGGCCCGATTTACATCACCGGCAACACCATTGACGACTGGTGCGGAACCTGCGTTGAAATGTTGGACGACGACGCAGATGGCGTGTACACCGTGACGGTGGCGTTGGGCATGGGCAACCACGAATTCAAGTACAACAACGGCGGTTGGGATGGTCAAGAAATGCTCGATCCCGTTGAAGACGCTGAATGCACCTTGACTACGGACGGCTTCACGAACCGCTTGATTGCGGTGTCGGATACCCTCGCGTTGGAAGTGCCCGAAGTTTGTTTCAACAGCTGCGCCGCGTGCGAGCCCGCAAGCGTCGAGGAATTGAGCACGTGGGAATTCGATGTGGTCCCTTCGGTCACGGATGGATTGTTCACTGTGCGCTTTGGACGGACTGCGGGCGATGCGTCGCGCATGACGGTTCACCGAATCGATGGCGGTTTGGTCCAAGAACTCAACATCCCTGCAGGAAGCGAGGTGCTCACCTTCGACGCGAGCGCCTGGGAAGCAGGAATTTACCTCATCCACTGCGCTTCTCCCCTCAACGGCGGAGTTCAGCGCCTCATCAAGATTCAATAAGCACGCATGCGGCATCTGCTCACACTCACCGCATTGCTGAGCGTCGGCATCGGTTCCTTGCTCGCCCAAACCCGGGTGGTGCAAGGAACCATTGGCGGCTCAGACATGGAAGGCGGACTTCCGGGCGTAACGGTCGTTCAGAAAGGCACCTACACGGGTGCGTTCACCGACCTCGACGGACGCTACAGCATTGAAGTCACTGGACCCGATGCGAAATTGACCTTCTCCTACATCGGTTACCTCGAACAAACCTTGGCTGTTCCTTCGGACGGTAAACTCGACGTCATCCTCGAACTCGATGTCACCGGTCTGGAAGAGGCGGTGGTCATCGGCTACGGCAATGAGAAGCGGAGCCGCATCACGGGTTCCGTGGGAACCATCGACAGTAAGGAAATCACGTCCATGCCCGTCCTCCGGACCGAACAAGCGCTTCAAGGCCGTGCGGCCGGGGTTCAGGTCACCCAGAACTCTGGACAGCCGGGAAGCACCCAAAGCATCCGGATTCGCGGAACGGGTTCGCTCAACAACGCCGAACCGCTCTTCGTGGTGGACGGCATTCCGCAGTCCGGCATCGACTACTTGAACCCCGCGGACATCGAAAGCATTTCCGTGCTGAAGGACGCTGCATCCGCGGCCATCTATGGAGCGCGGGGCGGAAACGGGGTCATTTTGGTCACGACGAAGAAGGGCAGCGCGGGTGCTCCGCCTCAGATCTCCTACGAGACCTACTACGGCGTTCAGGAGCCCTGGAAGTACATGGCCCTGCTCAACGCTGAAGAGTACGGCATTCTGATGAACGAAAGCCGCGTGGCAGCGGGCTTGGCGCCGGATCCCCTTTTGGCCAACCCCGCCACCCTCGGTGAAGGGACGGACTGGCAGGACGAGATCTTCCAGCGGGCGCCCATCATGAACCACAGCTTCAGCTACACGCAAGGTTCGAGCGTGGGATCGACGGCCATCACCGGAAGCTACTTCACGCAGGACGGCATCATCGGTGGGGAGAAAGGCAATTTCGAGCGGTACACCTTCCGCGTGAACACCACGCAAACGGGCGGTGAACGCTTCCGGATGGGCCAAAACGTGAACATCACCCACCTCAATCGCTCCGCCCTTGCGGAAAACAACGAATTCACCACACCGGTCGTGCGGGCGCTGAACATGGACCCCACGACCCCGGTGACCCGACCCGATGGCGAGTACGCGTATTCGCAATTCATCGACTCGGACATCGCGAACCCGGCGAACCAAATCGCTACGACGTTTGACGATTGGACCACCAACCGCGTGGTGGCCAACGCGTTTGCCGAAGTGGACCTGTTGCCGGGTTTGTCCTACCGTTCGACGTTCTCGGTGGACTACAGCTTGGGCAGCCAGCGGATCTTCTTCCCAACGTACGATTTGGGCATCGGGGCGAATGACCCCAACCGGCCCGCTTATGAATTCCGCCCGGTGAACTCGGTGGTGCGCGCGGAAAACCAGTGGGCGAATTGGCAATGGGAACAAGTTGCGCGGTACGACCGCGAGTTGAAGAACGGCAACGAACTCAACCTCATTGCGGGCTATTCCGCCCTGAAGAACACCTACCAAAACGTCGTGGCCAGCCGCGACAGCTTGACCACGAACGACCCGGAACAGGCCTTCCTCGACAACAGCTTGAACGCAGCTGAACAGTCGCCGCGTGCAAGTGGCGGATGGGGCGAGTCGTCCTTCCTCTCGTCCTTCCTCCGGGGAAGCTACGCCATCGGAGACGAATGGAACGTGTCCGCCACGGTGCGCCGTGACGGCTCGTCGCGTTTCGGCATCAACAACCGGTACGGATGGTTCCCATCGGCGTCAGTCGCTTGGAATTTGACGGAACGCCCCTGGGTCGATGAAAAGGACTGGATCGAGTTCTTGAAAGTTCGGGCCAGCTGGGGGATGAACGGAAACGCGGACGGCATCGGGAACTACGATTACACGTCCATCGTCATCAACGGGTTGAACTACACCTTCGGTCCCGATCAGCAGCAAGTGAACGGGGCGGGGCCGGTGGTTACCTCGAATCCGGATTTGAAGTGGGAAACGGTGTCGCAATCGAACATCGGGGTGGATGCCGATTTGTTCGAAGGCAAATTCAACATCATCCTCGATGCGTTCGTGAAGCAAACGAATGACATGCTCGCGGTCGTGCCGATTGCCGGGGTGGTCGGGTTCAACCCGTCGCCCACGAACGTGGCTTCGGCGCGGAATGCGGGGGTGGAATTGGCTTTGGGCTACCAACACGTTGGCGAAGATTTCTCGTACAACATCAATGGCAACGTGAGCGTCATTCGCAACAAAGTCACGAACTTAGGTGAAGGCGGTCAGCCGATCTCAAGCGGCAACGTCTTCGGCTCAGGTGACTTCACTGCGTTGACGGAAATCGGCATGCCGATGGCCTACTTCCATGGCTTTGAAACGGCTGGCATCTTCCAAACCCAAGCCGAAGCGGATGCAAACGAGGCGCAGCCGGACGCCGTCGCTGGTGACCTCATCTTCGTGGACCAAAACGGGGATGGCGTGCTCGACAACAACGACAAGGTCATGATCGGCAACCCGCACCCCGACTTCACGTACGGGTTGAACTTCAATGCATCGAAGGGGCCGTTTGACCTCAACGTTTTCCTGCAGGGTTCTCACGGCAACGACCTGTACAACGGCATCTTCCGATACGACCTGAACATGACGAACTTGCCGGTTTCGGCGCTGGAGCGTTGGACGGGTGAGGGAAGCACGAACGAGCAACCGCGGTTGTCGCACACCGACCCCAACCGCAACAACCGAGTCTCCGACCGGTTTGTTGAGGACGGCTCCTACATGCGCATCAAGAACGTGCAGCTCGGCTACAACTTGCCCGAATCGGTCCTCGACCGCCTGAGCTTGGAAAAGTGCCGCGTTTACCTCGCAGCGACGAATTTATTCACCTTCACGAAGTACAGCGGACTCGACCCGGAAGTCGGAACCCGCGGTACGTTGGAAATCGGCATCGACCGCGGATTCTACCCGAGCCCGCGCATGTTCATGGCCGGTTTGAATGTAACTTTCTAATCCTACCCGCATGAAACCCACTACCCTACTCCTTCTCGGAACCGTGGCCTTCGCGGGCTGCAAACAAGAGTTCCTCGAAGCCGAACCCCTCGTCGGTTCAACGGCTGCGAACTACTACCAAACCGCCGGAGATGCGGAAGCTGCCATCGTGGCGTGCTACAACCCGCTCCAGCAAGAAGTGACCACGCTGCAAGGCTCAGGCCAACTCGCCACCCACTTCCGCTGGTACTTCGGCGACATCGTATCGGACGACGCCGACAAAGGCGGATCGGGCGACGGCGATGAGCCTGAATTGTTCCTGTTTGAGCAGTTCGCTGGACAGGACAACGCGCGCATGCTGCTCGGTGAATGGCAGTCGGCCTACCGGGGCATTGCCTATTGCAATTTGGCCTTGGCGAACATCCCGAACATCGACATGGACAGCTTCGACAAGGAGCGGTTCCTCGCCGAGGCGAAGTTCATTCGGGCTTACTGGTACTTCAACCTCGTGACCACGTTTGGCGGGGTTCCGCTCGTGCTGGACAACTTGGCGCCGAGTGAGTACCAGCAACCGCGGGCGACTGCGGAAGCGATTTGGGACCAAATCGAAACCGACCTCACCGAAGCGGCTCCTCGCCTGCCCTACCGCAGCGCGTTGTCGCTCAACGAGCTCGGCCGAGCCACCCGCGGAGCCGCCAACGCGATGCTCCTCAAGGCATACGCCTACCAAAGCAATTGGCCCGAGGCCCTGCCGGTCGCAGAAGAAATCGTCGGTTCGGGCGAATACGCTTTGGCCCCCGACTATGGCAGCATCTTCACGCTTGAAGGCGAAAACGGACCGGGCTCGATTTTCGAAATCCAGTTCATGAACGCTTCCGGCGGCAACTGGGGCAACTCGCTCGAAGGCACGTTCACCAACGTGTTCCAGCGCGCCCGCGGCCAATTTGGCGGCTACGGCTTCAACTTGCCCACGGAAAACTTCGTGAGCGAATTTGAGCCCGGGGATCCGCGATTGCAGGCAACGGTGTTCCAAGAAGGCGACGTGATGGGCGATCGCGGATTGTTCACCACCGACGCTACGGGATTTCCGTACCCCTACTACCCGCGGAAGTACTTCACCAACGCGGCCGACGAAGCGCCGTTTGGGGATCCCAATCCCAACGGACCGTCAAACGACCGCGTGATTCGGTACGCGGACGTCTTGTTGTTGCACGCGGAGGCGGCTTACCACAACGGATTCGAGGACATCGCGCGCCAATCGTTGAACCTGGTGCGGGAACGTGCTCGCGGAGGCGACAACACCATCTTGCCCGACGTGACGGCCAGCGGTGCGGATTTGCTCGACGCGATCTACCATGAGCGCCGGGTGGAACTCGGCTTGGAAGGGCACCGGTTCTTTGATTTGGTCCGCCAAGGACGCGCGGGTGAAGTGCTCGGCCCCTTGGGATTCGTTCAAGGAACCCACGAAATCTTCCCGATTCCTTCCGCTGAAATCACCCTCTCTGGAGGACTCATCGAACAAAACCCAGGATACTGATGCAACGTGCACTCACCTACCTCGGACTGACCGGAGCCGCCATCGCGCTGCTCGCCGGATGCCGTCCTTACGAAACCGATGGCATCGACCTTCCCGAAGGACCCGCCGCTGACTTCTCGTGGTCCTACGTGGAGGGCGATTCCAACCGCGTGGTGTTCACCAGCAACAGCGAGGACGGCTTCCTGCACTTGTGGGAATTCGGCAATGGGCTGACCTCCACGCTGAAGTCGGACACGGCATACTACCCGCAAGCGGGAACGTACGGCGTGACCTACAGCGTGAACAATGCGGGAGGCATGGCGCAAGCGTCGGACTCCATTACCATTGCCAACACCGTGGAACTGCCGTGTGAAGGGCCGCTCGCCTTGCTTACGGGCTGCGACAACCAGAAAACCTGGGCGTGGTCGTCCATCGCCGGTGCCATTTCGGTGGGACCGATTCCCTATTCGTCGGAATGGTATGCCTCTCCTGCGGGAGGTTTGGTCCCCGAACAATACGATGACACCTACCAGTTCAGCTTCGACGGCGATTACGTCTACAACAACAATGGAGGTACCGTGAACCCGTTTGAAGGGTACGTGGTGAGCGCGCTGGAAGTGCCCGAGCTGAATTACACCTTCTTGGAGGGCACGGGCACCTCAGGTGAAGACCAAATCGTGTTGCCTTCTTGCTGGTTCATGGGCGTCTGGGATTCCGGTCCGGTCTACGACATCGTTGAACTCACGGAGGAGACCCTCGTCCTGCATGGCGCAATCCAAAACGGCGATTGCACCGCAGGTGACGGCTACTTCACGTTGACCTTCACCGCCCAATGACCCGCCTCGTTCTCATCGGTTTGACGGTTTGTGCCATGGGGTGCTCCTCGTGCGACAACGGCGGGGAGGCTGCCTTGGCCGAAATCCGCTTCGTTTCCGATCGAACCGCCTTCGAAAACGAGATCAACTCAACCTATTCCTTTGAAGTCATTCTCGATGCGGCATCGACGAATGAGGTCACTGTGCAGTACGCAACGCAGGAAATCTCGGCAACAGAGGGCGCGGACTTCGCCTCCACCTCAGGAACCCTGGTGTTCGAGCCCGGTGTCACCTCACAGACAATCGCAGTGCCTGTGGTAATCGATCCGTACTTGGAACCCGATGAGCAGTTCTCCGTGGTGTTGAGCAACCCGGTCAATGGATTCTTGAAGGACCAAGAACAAGTGGCCATCGGGACCATCCGCAACGACGACACCGCCGTGCAACTTGCCGTCGGGGGGTACGATGCCCCAACTTCATATCCCGGATTGAGCTTGGTTTGGGCCGACGAATTTGACGGGCCCGAAATCGACCCTGCGAATTGGACGTATGACCTCGGAGCCAACGGATGGGGCAATCAGGAACTGCAGAACTACACGAACGATGAAACGAACAGCTACATCGATCAAGGCAACCTCATCATCCGCGCCGAGAAGGTATCGGATGGTCAGTTCACTTCGGCGAGACTGAAAAGCATCGACTTGCACGAATTCCAATTCGGACGGGTGGATGTGCGGGCCGTCTTGCCGATTGGGCAAGGAATTTGGCCTGCCATCTGGATGCTTGGAGCCAATTTCTCGGAAATCGGCTGGCCCGATTGCGGCGAAATCGACATCATGGAGTGCATCGGATCGGACCCCGGACGCGCTCACGGAACCGCGCATTGGGGAGCAGATCCCAGCCAACACACTTACCTCGGTGGGTCTACCGCGGTGCCGTTTCCAGGAACCCTCGCAGATGAGTACCACGTGTATTCCATCGAATGGGAACAGGACAGCATCCGTTGGTATTTCGACAACGAGGAATACTTCTCGATCTCGCCCAGCAACATGAACGGCCAGCCGTACCCGTTCAATGAACCGTTCTTCTTCATTTTGAACGTTGCGGTGGGCGGCATTTGGCCCGGTTATCCGGATGAAACCACGCCATTCCCTGGCTTCATGGCCGTGGACTACGTTCGGGTGTACCAGTGAGTGCTTTGAATGCGCGAAGCGGCGGGATTTTGGCGTTGTGCAGTTGTTGTGCAGTACCAATAACGTGTTTCGTCGACACGATTTCTTAACTTAACGAACCAAATCTGTTAACTCGATTTCTCATGAACACTTCTGCTTTTTATGTTCTAGCCTCCAAGCGCTTGTTTGGCATGCTAAGTGGTTTGGCCTTGCTCGGCAGCCTTTCGGCCCAAACCACGCACCAGGTGACCTTCGAAGTCAACATGGCCAATGAAACCGTAGCTCCCTCGGGCGTGTTCATCGCTGGTGGCACCTACTTCGGTGTCCCAGGTGACAACCCCATGACCGATCTCGATGGCGATGGCATCTACTCCATCACCTTCGAATTGGAGGAAGGGTTCAGCGGACACTACGCCTTCACCAACGGTGCCTGCGGGGACTGGGGATGCAAGGAGAACCTCGCTGGACAGCCTTGCGGTGACTCACAGAATTTCAACGACCGCTTCATCGGTCCCGTCATGAGCGACATGACCATCACGACGTGTTTCGCGGGCTGCTCAACGGATGGCAGCTGTTCTGCATTCATTGAACCCGTTAACGTGACGTTCCAAGTTGACATGACCATGGAAACCATTTCCGGGGGCGTGTTCATCACGGGGGGAAGCATCGACAACTGGTGCGGCTGCACGCCACTCACCGATGACGACGGAGACGGCATTTACAGCATCACCTTGAACATGACACAGGGAGCGCACGAATACAAGTTCCTGAACGGGGGCTGGGGCGGCGACGAACAATTCGACCCGGCCGTTCACGGAGCGTGCACGCTGACCACTGGAGCGTTCACGAACCGTTTGCTGACGGTAAATGGTGCGGATGACATCGTCCTGGATGCTGTTTGCTTCAATGAATGCGTGGCCTGTGAAGGCGATGTTCTCGGATGCACCGACGAAACTGCGGTCAATTACAACCCCTTCGCCACCGTGGATGATGGTTCTTGCATCTTCGGTACGCTGGGCTGCACGGATGAAGCGGCAGCCAACTACAACGGCGATGCCACGGTCGATGATGGTTCGTGCTTGTTCGCTACGTTCTTCAACGTTGACATGAACTGCGTGGAGGAAGCCTTCTCCACGGTGCACATCTCCGGCCCATTCTGCGGTTGGTGTGCGAGCGAAGGATACAACGACCTCCTCGATGACGACGGAGACGGCGTATACTCCGGAGAGCTTTGGCTGCCCGCAGGCACGACCGAATACAAGTACATGGTCGACAATTTCGCCGGGCAAGAGAATTTGGTAGATGACATGGCTGCCGGCGCATCATGCGCTCCAGTTACCGACTTGGTTGGCTTCGCGAACCGTTTGGTAGAGGCGGGTGCAACGGTCAACGAAACCTACGGATCCTGCACGCCCTGCAACCCTTCCGCTGTGCTCGGTTGCACGGACGAAACAGCCGTCAACTACGACGGTGCAGCAACGCAAGACGACGGATCGTGCCTGTACGTGACCACGTTCAATGTGGACATGTCCTGCGCCGATGTGGCCTTCACCACGGTTCACATCACGGGGCCCTTCTGCGGCTGGTGCGGAACCACCGACTACAACACGTTCAGTGACGACGACGGCGACGGCGTCTACACGGGTGAATTGTGGCTCCCTGCCGGAGACACCGAATACAAGTACATGGTCGACGGTTTTGCGAACCAAGAAAACTTGGTTGACGACATGCAGAACGGGGCAACGTGCGCACCGGTGACCGACTTCGACACGTACGCGAATCGCATCGTAGTGGGAGGGAGCACGGTGAACGAAACCTACGGTTCTTGCACGGAATGCGGCACGGTGGTGCCCACAGTCGTGGTGGACTTCGCCATCGACATGAACCTTTCGGAATACCCCAACGCGGACTACGATAACGTCGTCATCAATGGAGCTTGGAACAACTGGGACGGATGGGGCGTGACGCTCACGGACGCAGACGGAGACGGCATCTTCACGGGAAGCGCTGAATTCGAGGAAAACACGAACACCGAATTCGTCATCGCAGTAACCGGTCCTGCAGACGGCTACTCGGGATGGGGTGCAGCCATCAACGCGCCCGCCGAATGCAGCTCCAACCCGGAGTTGCCGCTCGGACAAGGCGGAGGCAATTACGCCCTGAACGTTGGAACGGAAAACCTCTCCGTGGCTTACTGTGCAGGAAGCTGCTCAGCAACGTGCCCAGACCCCGGTTGCACCGATCCTTTCTATGTCGAGTTCGATCCCTACGCTACGCTGGATGATGGATCCTGCGCAACCTTGAAGGTTTGGGGTTGCATCTACGACGCGGCCTCGAACTACGACCCAGCAGCCAACACCGACGACGGTTCATGCATCATCGAGGCCACCGCAGCGTGCCCCGGTGACTTGAACAACGATGGTGCGGTCGGAACTTCTGACCTGCTCGCATTCCTGTCGCTGTTTGGTCTCTCATGTGATTGATTTTGGTTTGATCAATCTTGAGCGGGCTGGCCGAGAGGTCAGCCCGTTCTTTTTTTATGCCACTGGAGGTTGTTGTTCATGGGGGAAGGTGCGACCTTTGCCGACATGCAACGGCAGGCGCGCATGATTTGGGTTTTGGGCATCGCATGGATGTGGTTTTTAGGAACGCCTGCGTGGGGCCAAACCTCACCCCGACTCACCGCCGATGAGGAGAACGCGTTGCGCTCGGCACCTGTAAGTCCGGATGCGCCGGATACCGCGGTTTGGGTCTACACGGGAAAGCTGGATGTCAACTTCGCACAGGTCTTCCTGAGCAATTGGGCCGCAGGGGGCCAAAGCACCTTGTCGCTCATCACGAAGTTTGACCACACCTGGGAATTCGACCGCGGACCGATCGGTTGGGACAGCGAAATGCACGGAGCCTTCGGCCTGCTTCACCGCCCTGAGGAATCCGTGCTGCTGAAAACCGATGACCGATTCGAATTCGCTTCCAAGTTCGGTTTGCGCGCGACCACGAACGGATTTGCGACGCTGATGGCAAGTTTTCGATCGCAATTTGCCCCGGGATATGCCCTCATCAACGGGATGCCCGACCGCACGAACCGCACTTCCAACATCATGGCTCCCGGATATGGCGTCATGGCAGCGGGCATGGATTATAAAAACGCCGACCGGCAACTCACGGTCTTTCTCGCCCCGGTGACTTACAAGGCCACCTGGGTCTTGGACGACAGCCTTTCCGCGGCGGGGGCTTTCGGGGTGACTCCGGGCGAACGGAGCCGCCACGAGGTGGGGGGCTACTTGAAGTTGGGATGGAAAACACCGGTGGTCGAGAACGTGGATTATGCCGTGCGACTGGATTTGTTCTCGAATTACTTGAACAAACCTGAGAACATCGACATTTTCTCCGACCACACACTGTCCATGAAGGTCAACGACTACATGACGACGACCATCAGCGCCACCATCATTTACGACGATGACGTGATGCTGCAGAAGGAGGAGTCGGTGGTGGACGCAACCGGAAACGAAATCAAGCCCGCGGTGGTGGGGCCTGGACTCCAGTTGCGCGAAGTCCTTTCCGTGGGCTTCTCATTGAAGTTTTAAGGCGGAGCGTGCCTATTTTCGCGGCATGAAAGCATTTGTCTTCCCCGGTCAGGGCGCCCAATTCTCTGGAATGGGCAAGGACCTGCATGACGCTTCTGAACAGGCCCGAACGCGGTTTGAACAAGCGAACGCCATCCTTGGATTCGACATCGCCTCCACCATGTTCGAAGGAACGGACGAGGAACTGAAACAAACGCGCGTCACCCAGCCAGCCATTTTCTTGCACTCCGTGATTTTGGCAGAATTGATGGGCGATTCGTTTGATCCGGGAGTGGTCGCTGGGCACAGTTTGGGCGAATTTTCGGCGTTGGTCGCTGCAGGAGCCTTGACCTTTGAGGACGGCTTGAAGCTCGTTACCGAACGTGCTCTCGCCATGCAAGCGGCGTGCGAGGCCACGCCTTCAACCATGGCTGCGGTGCTCGGGTTGGACGACGCGGTGGTGGAGGAGATTTGTGCCGCCACCGAAGGCGTGGTGGTTGCAGCGAATTACAATTGTCCAGGCCAACTCGTGATTTCTGGAGCCGTTCCCGCCGTTGAGGCGGCGTGCGCCGCGCTGACCGAAGCGGGTGCGCGGCGGGCGCTCTTGCTGCCGGTAGGCGGCGCATTCCATTCGCCGTTGATGGAACCCGCACGTGAACGGTTGGCAGCAGCCATCGATGCGACCGCATTCCACGCGCCCCGCTGTCCCATCGTCCAGAACGTCAACGCACAAGCCGAAAACGATCCTGACCACATCAAAGCGAACCTCATCGCGCAATTGACCGGTGCCGTGCGGTGGACCCAATCCATGCACACGATGATGAAACTCGGGGCCACAGAAGTCATCGAAGTGGGTCCTGGCAAGGTCTTGCAAGGATTGTTTAAGAAGGTCGATCGCACCTTCCCAACATCCAGCGCCTCCCTCTGAGTGCGCCGCAACGGACATTAAAAAAGGGACCGGTTTTTCGGTCCCTTTTTTAATGCGCGTCAAAAGAGTTCACATCGCGGACAACCCTGCGTGCAGGTTTTGGACCTCCACTTCCGCCGAGTGCAACGAGGACTTCAATGCGCTATTCTCCGAACGCAATTCATCGCAACGGCGCTGCGCCCGAGCCAATTCCGATTTCAATCGCATGAATTCATGCAAAGCAGCCGTCCGCTCCTGTCGCGCTGCTTCCAATTGAATGAGCAAATCCTCCATGGCTCAAAGATGCAACACATGAAGCGGTGTTGGCCCAACGCTCAGAATGGACTTATGCACGAAAGCAGGTTCATTATGCACGAAGCCTCAACCGAATGCTGTGCACCGTCAACACCACGCCGCTCAGGGCCGCCACTCCTGATGACATGGCGTAAAGCGAAGGAATGCGCGCTAAAACGCCTTCGTACATCGCACCGGAGAGGAAGGCTCCAAATCCAATGCCCAGCTCCAGCGCCATGAGCATCGTGCCGAGGGCCAAGGCGATGCGTCCGGGGCGCGCCATGTCCGCCGTCCAAGCGAATACCGTGGGCATGTTGATGCCGACGGACATGCCGTACACCAAACCGGCGAGTGCTGCAGTGACCGGGGTTTCGGACAACGCCAGCAGCCCCATGCCCGCTGCGAGCAGCCACGCTCCCACCACCATCAGCGGAACGCGCCCATGGCGATCCGAGGCCTTCCCCGCAATGAACCGCATGGAAATGCTCGCAATCACGACGATGGTGTTGAAGGCGCCTTTGTAGGTGTAGCCCAAATCCGCCACAAAGTCCGGGGTCACCGTCAAAAACGTACCAAAAGCGAATGCGGGCGCAAGCATGGCCAACGCCGATGGCCACGTGCTCCAATCGAGGACCTTCCCCTTGAACAAATTGAAATCGGACCGGACGATCTTCCGAGAATTCGGCAGCGACTCATTGAGCATGGTGGTCAACAACAGCGACACCAACCCCAGGACGGTCGAAACTGCGAACATGGCGTCCATTCCCACCTCTACGGCGAGGAAGCTGCCAATGGCAGGCCCGAGCGCCATGCCCGCATTGCCCGCTACGCCTAAAAACCCCAGCGCCTCTCCCCTTCTTGAAATCGGAGCCACATCGGTGAGAAAGGCCGTCGCCCCCGTCGGACGAAACCCCGTACTCAGTCCGTGAAACAGCCGAATGCCCAGCAACAACGTCACGGCAACCGACATCGTCCCATCCGGCCCTGCATCTCGGGGTGCCCACCACCAAACCGCCAGGTACCCCAATCCCGCAACAAAGGTGACAGCGCTGCCGATGAGCATCACGGGAATGCGCCCCGCCCGGTCCGCGATTTTGCCGCTGTACAACCGAGCCACGAACGCCCCGATGGTGAACAAGCCGACCAGCCATCCGATCTTATCGGGATGCC
Organism: uncultured Flavobacteriales bacterium; assembly: GCA_965656785.1. Taxonomy (GTDB): domain Bacteria; phylum Bacteroidota; class Bacteroidia; order Flavobacteriales_D; family Sanyastnellaceae; genus JALQTD01. The sequence goes on along the minus strand of CBFHLY010000013.1, from coordinate 56,896 downwards.
CCAGCTCCGTCAACACCCCGGGCAGTTCCGGCAGCACCATCCCAAAACTCGCCATGAACACAACCGTTCCGGAGCACAAGACCCAGAACTGCCTGGTAAATAAAGGAGGTGGGCTGGATTGCACTGCTCGAAGGTACGGCCGATTCGCCTGGGCGACTTACCTTCAAGCCATGCAATATCCGGCAAAAGTGCTGCTCGCTTGGGGCGAGGCCATCTCGGGGAACAAGGAGTTGAAAGACTGGCTCGCGGGCAACGGCTATCCCGAATTGGCCATGTCGTGCCACGCCATTCGGAATCACGGCCCCTCTCGGACCTGGTTGATGGAAAACGGGCATCCGCATTTGATGGCCATGATCCGGGGAAGCGAGGGGGACCGCCAGGCCGTGGGGTGGTTGCGCGGATATGGCTATACGTATTTGGCCTGGGTTGCTGAAGGCGCTGACAACCTCGACGATTCCATCAAGGCGCTGCTGCAGCAAGACCAGCGCGAATGGGCGGGCATCGCGCTTAAAATTCGTTCCGTGAAGAACCAAATCGAAGGCGACCACAACAGCCTCTACAAGATTTCGCGCAGCTGATCAGCCTCGGTACACGAGGTGGCTCAACCCATCCGGTTGCAGCACGTCTTGAGCCAAACGCTGCAGGTCCTCCGCCGTGACCGCCTCAATGGCAGCAAACACGGAAGCCAGCGACTCCACCCGATTGTACAGGAGGTAACTCTTTCCCAAGCTGGTCATCACGCTGTTGCCCGAGTCCTGACCGAGCGCGATGTGTCCGAGGACTTGGCGCTTCAATTCGGTGAGTTGGCGTTGACCCAGTGGGCGCTCTCGGAGCTGTCGAAACTCCTTGTAAATGAGTCGCTCGGCCTTTGAATGGAACTTCGCGTCCGTGCCGAAGTAGACGCTGAACACGCCACTATCCGTGTACGGGGTGTACGCGCATTCGATGTTGTAGGCCAAACCGTAGCGCTCGCGGATATTGAGGCTGAGCCGGCTGTTCATGGTGGGTCCACCGAGCAAGTTCGCGAGCATGGCCAAGCCCACCCGATCCGGATGATCGTGCCCGACTGTCGCGCACCCCATCACGTGGTGCACCTGATGCACGTCCTTCTCCAACCGGACGTCAAACGGCGAAATCGGATGAAACGGCTTCCGCAACAAATCCGCTTTGCGCATTGGCCGCTCCCCGAAGTGGCGCTCACACAACGTCCGCACCCGCTTCCATTCGACCGGCCCCACAATGCTCACCACCATCTCCTCTGTTCCGTAATGACGGTCTACAAAGCCCAGCAAGGTGTCACGCGTCATGCCCGCAACCGAATCCTCCGTTCCCAAAATGTTCCCCGCCAGCGGGTGCCCCGCAAACAGCCGCTCCTCGAATTCGTCAAACAAGGCATCCACCGGGCTGTCCCAATACGAATGCAACTCATCGAGGATAACATCCCGCTCCTTGATGATCTCCTTCTCTGGAAACGTGGCTTCGAACGTGATGTCCGATAGCAGTTCCAATGCGCGATCGAGGTGTTCTGGAAGGAATGCAGATACGAGCCACGTGTCCTCCTTTGAGGTGTAGGCATTCACCTCGCCTCCGACGCTATCGAGCCGGTTCAGCACATGGTAAGCCTTCCGCTTCCGCGTTCCTTTAAAGAGGGTGTGCTCAATGAAATGCGCCGCTCCGGCCTCAGCAGGACCTTCGTCGCGCGTCCCTGCATTCACAACTAGACCACAGTGAATGACGGGGCGATCCACTTGCTTGTGGATGATCCGAAAGCCGTTGGGAAACTGGGCGGTGCGGAACTCGTCCGCATGCGCCTCGATGGCGGGCGCGTTCACCGACCGTTAGAAAGGCAGGTCGTCGTCCTCCGTTTCGCCCGATGATTGCATCGAGGGCACCTCCGGAAGGGGCTTCGGAGCTGCTCCGGCCGAAGGAGCGGCAGGTGCTGCCGGCGCGGCACCGTCAGCCGCCGTGAGCCGCCACGCGTTCAAATCAACGTAGTAATTGCCGTTGTATTCCCGACCTCGAACATCGAAACTGACGGTGAGGGCCTGTCCCTCTTGAAACGCATCGAGGAAATCCACTTTCTCCTTCACCAACGTGAATTTCACGTCCTGGGGATACTGCTCTTCCGTCCGCACCACAAAGTCGCGCTTGAAGAACCCACTCGGAAAATCCTGCCGGTCCATCATCTTGACCAGCGTGCCTTTCAATTCGTATGCCATGTCACGAAATTAGTGCGGTTTGGTCGGAGTTGGCGGGCGTTTGGGGGACAACTTTTCCACGAAAATCAGCCCGCGTTGAAGGCCAACAGCGTAAGCCACGCGTCCCGAACTTCACCGCGCCGAAGGGAGGCCGCTGCTCGCTCATGCAAGGCCTTTTCCAAAGCAACCGCGTCGTCCTCAAGGTCCATGAAGAGGTCGGACAACTCGATGAGCTTGTGCTCGTTCACTTCCGTCTCATCCGGTAGTTCCGAAACGGCCGCCAATTGAGCGAGGGCGTTGCGGTCGAATGCGGGGCTCTTTCGGACGTCATCGGGAAGGGCGTCCACACCGATGCCCGGGGCAGCCAAGGGTTTGGCCACCTCGAACAACGCATCGCCCGAGGCGCGCACGTACCAATTCCCACCGCAGCGGCCCACCAAATCCAGTGCGTGCGCATCCGGCCTTCCCCCCTCCCCCATGACATCGGCGCGGTAGTGGATGCGCGTGATTTCGCACACGACCAACTGCCCGGCGCCCGGCCCATCCCCGAGCGAATCCACTCGCAGGACCCGGCACTCCAACTGGACCGGTGATTCCGCCACTCGCGGCGGACGAATCGTTTCCGATGGCACGGCCGTCAACCCGGCCTTTTCGAACTCGTTGACGCCTTCGGGGAAATCCCCGCTCGCCAACGAACAGGCCTCCACCATGGCATGATCAACGAGGTTCACCACCACTTCTGGAACGCGCAGAACGTTTTCCAAGGTGTGCTTCGTCGTGTTGTCCCTTCCTCGCCGGGCTGGACTGAAAATCAGAACGGGCGGATTGGCGGAAAAGACGTTGAAAAAGCTGAATGGCGCCAAGTTGGGGCGGCCCTCCGGATCCACCGTGCTGGCAAAGGCGATGGGTCGGGGTGCAATGCCGTCCAGCAACAACGGATGCAGGGTGCGGACATCGAGTGCCTGGGGATCGAAGGTCACGTATTCCATGGCTCAGACTGCGTGGTTTTCGACGGAATCGATGCTGTTCATGACTTTTTCCTTCAAGGCCTCTTTGAATGCGGCAAGTCGCTCGAGGAGTGCGGGGTCTGCCGCGGCTGCGATTTGGGCGGCCAAAATCCCTGCATTGCGTCCGCCGTCCAACGCCACCGTCGCAACCGGAACTCCCGCGGGCATTTGGAGGATGGACAACACGCTGTCCCATCCGTCAATCGAATTCCGGCTCTTGATCGGCACGCCGATGACGGGCAACGGGGTCACTGAGGCGGTCATGCCCGGAAGGTGCGCGGCGCCTCCTGCTCCTGCAACGATGACTTGGAGCCCCCGCTGCGCAGCCGTTGAAGCGTATTCCATCATGCGTTCCGGTGTGCGGTGCGCAGAAATCACCGTCATCTCAAAGCCGACCCCCAATTCCTTCAGCACCTTCGCCGCCGCCTCCATCACGGGAAGGTCGCTCGCCGACCCCATGATGATGCCGACGCGTGTCCGATTGTTCGTTTCCATGGGCCAAAGATAACCCCCGCAGCGCCTCCGCCTCAGCCCTTGCGCCGCTCGATTTCGTCGCGCAACTGGGAAGCGCGTTCGTAATCCTCGCGGTCCAACGCCTCGTCCAACTCCGCTTGCAAATCACTCAAGCTCTTTTGTTTCGGGGCTTCTTCCTCGCTGGAAATGTCGTCGTCGAAATCGAACTCCACCTCCACGTCCTCGGGGTTGATGCCCACTTCGGCAAGCACCGCCTCTTCGCAGTAGATGGGACACTCGAATCGGTACGCGAGCGCCACCGCATCGCTCGGGCGCGCGTCGACCTCGTTCACGCGGTCACCGTCGGTGATGACCAAGTTGGAGTAGAAGATGCCCTCCACCACGTTTTGGATGACCACTTCGGTGAGCTTCAGGCCAAAGCCCGTCAATGCCGACTTGAACAAGTCGTGTGTCAACGGCCGGCTCGCCCGCATCTTCTCGAGTTCAATCGCAATGGACTGCGCCTCCGTTTCGCCGATCACAATCGACAGCTTCCGCGGGCCTTCCTTCTCAGCGAGCACCATGACGTAGGCCCCCGAAGAGGACCCGCTGGGCTCGATGTTCACGATTTCCATGGCAACTTTTCTCATCCCTTCTGCTTCAGGGCGCAAAAGTACATCGCGCCATGGGATTTTGCGAACCTTCTCGGGTCAGGCTTCGAGCGCCTTGACCGCCGCGGTCAATTTCGGCAACACCTCGAAGGCGTCTCCGACGATTCCGTAGTCAGCCGCCTTGAAGAACGGGGCTTCTGGATCGGTGTTGATGACCACGATGACCTTGCTTTGGTTGACCCCAGCCAAATGCTGGATGGCTCCCGAAATGCCCGCCGCGATGTAGAGGTTCGGACGAATTGCCACGCCCGTTTGGCCAACGTGCTCGTGGTGAGGGCGCCATCCGATGTCGGCCACCGGACGCGAGCACGCCGTGGTCGCTCCCATAGCCGAAGCCAAATCTTCCACAATGCCCCAGTTCTCCGGGCCCTTCAAGCCCCGACCGGCTGAAACCACCAACTCCGCCTCGGGGAGTGGAACCTGGCCGTCGGCGCTTGAAGCATGGAAGGCTTTCACCTTGACCCGTGCTTCACCGACTTCGGCCTGGAACGCTTCAACGGCCGCGACGCCGCCAACCGCCGCTACCGGAAAGGTGTTCGGGGTGACGGTGTAAACGGCCTTGCCCGTAGCCACTTCGACGTCCGCCATGGCCTTGCCGCTGAACACGTTCCGACGCACCGCACCGGACGAGGGGAGTTCCGTGACCCCGCTGACGAGGCCGGCATTCAGGTGGACCGCAACGGCGGGAGCCACTGCACGCCCCACGGCGTCGTGGGCGAGGATGACGGATGAACCGGATGCCGCTGCGGCAACGAGTTTCGCGATTTGGCCTGCATCCTGGAGTTCATCGGCGTAGTGGAGCACCTTCGCGATGCCCGTTGCACCCAAACCGCCATCGCCTTTCAACGGCCCGTGCACCACGGCCACCGCCTCCGTTCCTTCCGCTTTCGCCAGGGCCACCGCGTAGGAAGCCGCTTCGAGGCTGCCCTTCGTGGCGAGCCCGTCTTTGAGGGTAATCGATGCAATCATTTCAGATGACTTTAGCTTCTTCACGCAACAAACGAATCAATTCTTCGGCTTGATCGGCCGGGATCATTTTGCACGAACCCTTGTCCTCGGGGAGGGAGAACGTTCGCACGACCGTGGCAGCATCCGCAGCACCTGCTTCCACTTGAAGCGGTTTCGTCCGAGCGCTCATGATGCCGCGCATGTTCGGGATCCGCTGTTCAGCCATGCCCTTCGCTGCACTTACCACGGCCGGCAACGTCACCTCCACCTCCTCTTCGCCCCCCGTCACCTCGCGCATCACGGTTGCCACCCCGTTGGCCACCTCGAGCTTCGTGCCCAACGCCACGTACGGCAAATCGAGCAACGCCGCCACCATTCCCGGAACCACCGACCCGTTGTAATCGATGGTCTCCTTGCCGCACAAGATGAGGTCGTACCCCTTCCCTTCGGCATGGGCCGCAATGAGCCGCGCAGTCTGCATGCTGTCCGTGGGCTTGAAATCCACACGCACCGCAGCATCCGCACCGATGGCCAGCGCCTTGCGAATGACCGGATCCGTCGAAGCGTCCCCTACGGTCAGGGTCGTGACGGTTCCGCCGCCGGCCTCCTTCAATTCGAGGGCACGAACGAGGGCATACCATTCGTCATAGGGGTTCACAATGAATTGCACGCCGTTCGTATCGAACTCCTTGTCGCCATTCGTGAAGGCGATGCGGCTCGTCGTATCGGGCGCTTGGCTGATGCAGACCAAAATGTTCATGAGAAGCAATGTTGTGCCACAAAGTTAGGCACCCGCGGACCAAATGATGTGCGCATTCCTCACCGATTCGAAACCTATTTATATGGCAACATCCGATGTGTGTGTCATGTTAGTTCCTTGCCGTACATTTGCACTCCAAAAATCCACCCACCATGCGTGAAGTACAATTCCGTGAGGCCGTTGCCGAAGCGATGTCCGAAGAGATGCGCCGCGACCCCAATGTGTTCTTGTTGGGCGAAGAAGTGGCCGAATACAATGGCGCGTACAAGGCGTCGAAGGGAATGTTGGACGAGTTCGGTCCCGAGCGCGTGATCGACACGCCGATTGCGGAGCTGGGCTTTGCGGGCATTGCGGTGGGCGCTGCGATGAACGGCTTGCGTCCCATCGTGGAGTTCATGACGTGGAATTTTGCCATCCTTGCGGCAGACCAAATCATCAACCACGCAGCGAAAATGCTGCAGATGTCCGGAGGCCAGTACAACGTGCCCATCGTGTTCCGCGGCCCCAACGGCACCGCCGGTCAGCTCGCCGCTACCCACAGCCAGAGCTTCGAGTCGATGTACGCCTCCATCCCCGGCCTCAAAGTTGTGACGCCCTTCACCCCCTACGAAGCGAAGGGCCTCCTCAAGAGCGCCATCCGCGACAACGATCCGGTTCTCATCATGGAATCGGAGAAGATGTACGGCGACAAAGGCATGATCCCGGAAGGCGAATTCCTCGTCCCCATCGGCAAGGCGAACATCCGCCGAAAGGGCGATGCGGTGACCATCGTTTCGTTCGGAAAGATCCTCAAGACGGTTCACGAAGCCGCTGATGCGTTGGCCGCGGAAGGCATCGAGGTGGAGATCATTGATTTGGTCAGCATCCGCCCGCTGGACATCGACACCATCGTGGAGAGCGTGAAAAAGACGAACCGCCTCATCATCGTGGAAGAGAGCTTCCCGGTGGCCTCGATTGCCACGGAAGTTACCTACCGCGTGCAGCGCCACGCCTTCGATTACCTCGATGCGCCGATCCGCCGGCTCTGCCAATCCGACACGCCCTTTGCTTTTGCATTGCCCCTCATTGACGAGGCGCTTCCGCAGGTCAAGGACATCGTCCAAGCCGTCAAAGACGTCACTTACGTAAGCTAAACCATAACAACCGCTCGGCTCAAAGGGAGCCCAGCACAATTCAACCCTATGGATCAAATCCTTTACCTCGTACCAGTTTTGGCCGTGGTCGGCCTCGTGGTCATGTTCTTCCAAGCTTCTTGGGTGCGCAAGCAAGACAAAGGTGAGTCCCGCATGGCGGAAATCGCTCAGCACATCCACGAAGGCGCCCTCGCCTTCCTCAAAGCCGAATACCGCATTCTTGCCATTTTCGTGGTCATCGCGGGAGCGGCGCTGGGCTTGGTTTCCACCATCGTCGAAACGACGCACTGGTTCATCGTCGTGGCCTTCGTCATCGGTGCGGTCTTCTCCGCATTGGCCGGCAACATGGGCATGCGCATCGCCACCCAATCGAACGTGCGGACGACGCAAGCCGCGCGCACTTCATTGGGCAAGGCGCTGAAGGTTTCGTTCACGGGCGGCATGGTCATGGGATTGGGCGTGGCTGGTTTGGCCGTGTTCGGGTTGAGCATGTTGTTCATTTTGCTCTTGAATATGATGAGCAACGGGGGCTTCACCACCGTTGACAACATGACCATCATCCTCGAAGCCCTTGCAGGCTTTTCATTGGGTGCTGAGTCCATCGCGCTGTTTGCCCGTGTGGGCGGCGGCATCTACACGAAGGCGGCGGACGTGGGTGCCGACCTCGTAGGAAAGGTCGAGGCAGGCATTCCCGAGGACGACCCCCGCAACCCGGCGACCATCGCCGACAACGTGGGCGACAACGTGGGTGACGTAGCGGGCATGGGCGCTGACCTCTTCGGTTCATACGTCGCCACCGTCCTCGCCGCCATGGTGCTCGGTAACGCTGTCATCAAAGGCACCAGCGCCAACGGTTTGGAGGACAACTTCGGTGGAATGTCCCCGATCTTGTTGCCCCTCGTGATCGCTGCGCTCGGCATCATCTTCTCGATCATCGGATCGTGGGTCATCCGCGTTGCAGACAATGCGAAGGAAAGCCAAGTTCAAGCTGCTTTGAACCGGGGCAACTGGGGTTCCATTGCTCTGACGGCCATCGCTTGCTTCTTCCTCATCAACTGGATGTTGCCGGCTGAGCTGACCATGGAAGAAATCGGAGGGGCCGAGTCGATGACGTTTGCGAAAATCAACGTCTTCTATGCGGTCATCGTTGGTTTGGTTGTGGGAGGCGTCATCAGCTACATGACGGAGCACTTCACCGGTCTCGGTAAGAAGCCAGTCCTGGGCATCGTTCAGAAATCCTCTACGGGAGCAGCAACCAACATCATCGCCGGCTTGGCGACGGGCATGATTTCGACTTTCGGTCCGATTTTGCTGTTCGCAACGGCCATTTATGTGGCATACGCTTTCGCCGGATTCTATGGCGTGGCGATTGCCGCTTCGGCCATGATGGCCACGACGGCCATGCAGCTCGCCATTGACGCGTTCGGTCCGATCGCGGACAACGCCGGCGGCATCGCGGAGATGAGCGAATTGCCGGACGAAGTGCGCGAGCGCACCGACATCCTCGACTCGGTGGGCAACACGACGGCTGCCATCGGAAAGGGCTTTGCCATCGCTTCTGCGGCGTTGACGGCTTTGGCTTTGTTCGCTGCATACGTGGAGTTCACGGGCATCCCGGGAATCAACATCTTCAAGGCGAATGTGCTGTCTGCCTTGTTCATCGGCGGCATGGTGCCGGTGGTGTTCTCGGCTTTGGCCATGAATTCGGTCGGTAAGGCCGCCATGGAAATGGTGCAGGAAGTGCGCCGGCAGTTCAAGGAAATCCCCGGCATCCTGGAAGGCACGGGCAAGCCCGAGTACGGCAAGTGCGTGGACATTTCGACGAAGGCGGCTTTGAAAGAAATGATGTTGCCGGGTGCGATGACCATTGCTTTCCCACTCATCATCGGATTGTTGCCCTTGGCCTTCGGAATGGAGCACGCGTGGGCTGCAGAAACCCTCGGTGGCTACATGGCGGGTGTGACCGTCAGCGGCGTGTTGTGGGCCATCTTCCAAAACAACGCCGGTGGTGCTTGGGACAATGCGAAGAAGTCCTTCGAAGCCGGGGTTGAGATCGACGGCAAAATGACCTTCAAGGGTTCGGACGCGCACAAGGCTGCGGTCACCGGGGATACGGTGGGCGATCCCTTCAAGGACACGAGCGGTCCTTCGATGAACATCCTCATCAAGTTGACGTGCCTCGTCGGCCTCGTGATTGCCCCGATCTTGGGCGGACACGGCGGCGATCAGCACGGAGAAGAGCCGGCGGCGAACGATGCAATCGAACTCGCTGAAGTCGCTCAAGACTGAGCTCAAGCGAACGTTATCTTTGAGGGCCTCCTGACCGGGAGGCCCTCTTTTTTTGCCCATGATCGCCTACAACCCCAAGCAGTGGTTCCGCCTGATTTTCCACGCCTACAGCGCGCAGGTGTTCCGGAAGTTGTTTCCTGCGTTGTTGGCCATCGGCGGTTACTCGGCTGCGGTCTGCTATGTGGAATTGGTGGTGTTGGAATCGCCCATCAATTTGGCCAACACGGTGCACTCGTTGCTCGGGTTCGTCTTGTCGCTGTTCTTGGTGTTCCGGACGAACACGGCGTATGACCGCTGGTGGGAGGGGCGCAAGCAATGGGGGGCGCTGGTGAACGTTTCGAGGACGCTGGCGCAGCGGGTGCGTTGGGTGCCGGATGCCCCAGGCCAAACCCCGTTCCGACTCGGCATTCCTGGCTTCGCCTCCGCCCTCCGCCACCACCTGCGCAGCGAACCCGCCCCGCTGCCGGACGACGTCGAGGGCGTGACGCATGCTCCGAATGCGTGGATTGCGTCGATGGGAAGGCAGGCTCGGGTTTGGCGCGAAAATCGGACCATCACGGACCACGAGCACTGGCTCATCGAAGGCAACCTCGAGCGCATGACCGACGTGCTCGGCGCCTGCGAGCGCATCCTGAAAACTCCCATCCCGTACAGCTACAGCATGTTCATGAAGAAGTTCATCTTCCTCTACGTGGTGACCCTGCCCATCGGCTTCGTGGGCACCTTCCTGTGGTGGACGGTGCCGGTGGTCATGGCCATGTTCTACGTGCTAGTGAGCATCGAGCTCATCGCGGAGGAAATCGAAGATCCATTCGGCTCGGACGAAAACGACTTGCCGCTCGACGGGCTGTGCGAAACCATCGAACGCAGCGCTGCGGAATTGCTACATTGAGCCGATTCGATGGTCCGGAATGCGTGATGAGCCCTCCAAATTCAGGTGCAATCACAGACTTCACGTATTTCGGCAGGATCCATCGGCTCACAAACCTCGTATATTAGAGTATGGAAAGCCGTATTCAATACCCGAGCTGGAATCTGAACCTTATTTATCTGGTGGCATTCCTCTCCTTCGCATTCAGCGTGCAAGGCCAAACAACCATCGAAGCCCTCGAAGATTGCAACTGCCCCGAAGGCACGGTCGGCCAACGTTGCCTTCACGACCAACTGCTTGATAGCATCGTGAGTCTGGAAGTGGCCATTCAAGGGTATGACGCCACGTTCGAGCGGCGCGACTACGCCGTGCGTCAACTCGTCGGAAACAAGAATGTCGGAGCGTACGATTGCGCGGCCTTGGTGGACAGCATCACGAGCTTGAACGTCCAATTGATCAACGCCATGGGCTGCTCCGATTCGGAGTCCTGCAATTACAACCCCGCGAGCACATCGACCGTCAACTGCAACTACCCGACCACGTGGTACTTCGATGGGGACGGGGATGGCTTAGGGCGCGCGGACTCGACGGAAACGGCTTGCGACGCTTCGGAAAACTTCGTGTCCGACAACACCGACCTCTGCGACGACACGCTGGCCTACAACTATGCTGCCGATCCCACCGAGGCGTGCATCATGCCCCCTTCGTTCTCCGCTCTGGCGCCTTCGAACATGAATGGCGAAACCGCCACCATCAACGGCTCCGTCACCGACGACGGCGGCACGACCATTTCGGACGTTGGTTTCCTGTTCAACACCGACCCGGAAATGCCTGAAGGGACGAACACGGATTTTCCCGCAACGCTCGTGGACGGCGAGTTGTCCGTTGACTTGTCTTCATTGATCGTTGGCTCCACGTACTATTACCAAGTCTATGTCACGAATGAATACGGCACAACGTACAGCGAGACCCGGTCATTTGTTGCGGCCTCAGGGCCGTGCGAAGGGCTCACGGAGGTGACGGACTACGATGGCAACACGTACAGTTTGGTGGAAATCAATGGGCAGTGCTGGACAGGAGAAAACTTGAAAGCGGAGCACTGGAACGATGGAACGTCGATTCCTCAATTGTTCTTGCCCACCCCGAGGGATCAGAACAACCCGTATCGCGTTGTTTACAACGATGACCCCGCAACCTACCTCGACATCTTGGGATACGGTTACAACTACCACGTTGTGCATGCGGAAGCCTCAGGCGTTCGATCGCTGTGCCCCACGGGCTTCAATGTGCCCACACGGGCCGCTTGGGATTCCATCGTCGAGTTCGCCGAGGGCATCTCCACGGAAACGTTGGCGCTACAAGAAATGATGTCGTCCACTTATTGGGACGGAGTTACTCCGGGCATTGGTCTCAACTTGACGAGCATTGGAGTTCGACAGACCAATGGAACCGGCGGTTTTGGCATCGACCCCTTTGATGGAGGCACCATCACACCGACCATGGAACAGGTGCGCACAGAATACGCCACATCAACTTATGCCACGACACCGATTTATATCGACAACGATGAAAATCTCGGCACGTCCTTGCACCTTTGGCTATTCTTCGGACAAAACAACGAAACAGAAAACGCCCACTACTCCAGCACAGGGTCCTGGTTTAGCACCGACACGTTCGTTGCAGTGCGATGCGTAAAATCCAGCTCAGACCCCGGGATTGTCGAGTGAAGGTTCACCTGGGGTTAGGGCGGCCAACTGCGGTAGGATCAGCCGAAGAGGCCGTGGAGTTCGGCGTCGACCCGCTCGATGATGGTGCCGAGGTCCTGCTTGTTCTCGTGGAAGGCGTTGTTGTCCACGTCCACGATGAGGAGCTTGCCCTTATCGTATTGTGAGATCCACGCTTCATAGCGCTCGTTCAGGCGGTTGAGGTAGTCGAGGCGGATGGCCTCTTCGTAGTCGCGGCCGCGCTTTTGGATGTTCTCGACGAGCTTCGGAACGGAGGCGCGGAGGTAGATGAGCAGGTTCGGTGGCGTGATGAATTGGTCCATCAGCTCGAACAAGGCTTGGTAGTTCTCGAAATCGCGGGACGTCATCAGGCCCATCGCATGGAGGTTGGGCGCGAAGATGTGCGCGTCCTCGTAGATGGTCCGGTCTTGCACGACCTTTTCGCCCGTCTTCTGCAATTCCGCGAGCTGGGCGAAACGCGACCGCAGGAAGAAGACCTGCAGGTTGAACGACCAACGCGGCATGTCCTTGTAGAAATCGTTCAGGTACGGGTTGTCGTCTACTTCCTCAAAATGAGGGGTGTACCGGTAATGTTTCGCCAACAACGTGGTGAGCGTCGTCTTCCCTGAACCGATGTTTCCTGCAATCGCCAAATGCATAGCCGTACCTTAAAATGAAGAGCGAAAATAAGCCGCATTGACCGGCCGCCCAACTTGGGTTATCCACAATGCGCGGCGAGGCCGGACTGGGTGAGGACCTCATCGAACCAGCGGCGGTGGGAGGCGCAGCGCGGGACTTTGAACTGGCCTCCGAGGCGGCCTTTCGAGCGGAGCCAGGCTTCGAACGTCCCGGCGGGCACGGCGTTGAGTGCGGGCGGACCGATGGCGAGGTCGCCCGTGCGTTTCGCCGCGTAGTCGGAATTGAGTCGCTGCAGCGCATCGTCGACGAATGCCATGAACCGCGCCGGGTCGCTCGGGGCCACCGTGAACTCGATGAGCCACTCGTGGGCGCCCGTCGCCGTCGAGGACATGAAGACCGGAGCGACGGTGAATTCGCGGACGGTGGCGGAAGTGGCGGCGCAGGCGGTTGCGATCGCTTCCTCGATTTGGCGCGACATCAACTCCTCGCCAAAAGCGTTCAAACTCGCCTGCGTGCGGCCCACCACCTGGAGGCGGAAGGGGTGCAATTCCGTCATGCGCACCACGTCCCCGAGGCGGTATCGCCACAAGCCGGCCACCGTCGTGATGATGAGTTCGTACTCCTCCCCGACCTGCAGCTCCCTCAGCTCCAGCGTATCGGGCTGTTCCCGCTCCCATTCGCTGCTCGGAGCGAACTCGAAGTGGATGCCGTAATCGGCGAGCAGCAGCATGTCGTCCGCGTCGATGCGGTCTTGCAAGGCGAAGAAGCCCTCGGACGCATTGTACGTTTCCATGTAGGCCATGCCGTGGCGCACGTTGCCGATGAGCGCTTCAAATTGGCTCCGGTAAGGCGCGAAGTGCACGCCGCCGTGCATGAACAGCTGGAGGTTGGGCCAAACCTCGCCCAAGCTTTCCTTCCCGGTCAGCTCCAGCACCCGCTTGGCAATCACCAACATCCAACTCGGCACCCCCGCCAAGATCCTGACGTCCTCCTTCATGACCCCCGTCGCGATGGCGTCGACCTTTTGTTCCCAATCGGACATGAGCGCAATGGCGCGGTTCGGCGTCCTTCGGGCCTCGACCCAAAACGGCAACTCGTTCATCAAGATGGCGCTCAAATCCCCAATGAACGGCTGGTCCGCCGACTCCGGCGCCCGCGCCCCACCCAGCACCAGGTGGTGCCCTTCGTACAACCGCGCCCCCGGCCGCTGCTCGCAGAACAGCGCCAGCAAATCCTTCCCGCCCTTGAAATGCCCTTCCCGCAACGCATCCTCCGTCACGGGCAGGTACTTGCTGCGATCGGAAGTGGTGCCCGAAGACTTGGCAAACCAAGGCGTCCGCCCCGGCCACAGCACATCCTCCTCTCCCGCAATCGCCCGCTCAATCCAAGGCTTCAGCTCATCGTACGGCCTCACGGGCACCCGTCGCTTGAACTCCTTGAGCGCACTCGCCTCCCCCAATCCATGCTCCCGACCGAACGCCGTATCCGCTCCCTTCGCGATCAAATGCGCCAACAGCGCCCGTTGCGACTCCACAGGCTCGCGCCGAGCCAAATCGATCTGCGCCATCCGGCGGCGGATGTACCAATTGAAGGTCAGGTTGAACGGCATGACCAACGAAAGGTACTCTCAATGCTTCGGGAGTTCGTCGTGCAGGCGTCGAAAAATTCGCTTCGCTCAAATTGAAATCCCCAAATTCCACGAATCGCGAGGCCCGCCCGTCGATTGCTCAGCCCGCCAGAATCGCTCAACCCCACGTCCAGCGTGCCCTCCATAGCCATTCATCTCGAAAGCACCCTTTTTGGCGGCGGAAAAGTTCGATCCGCTCGAATTGAAATCCCCACTTTTTGGGGATTTCAAATTGAGTGCTGCCAACGTTCCGGGGTCTCCCTCGAAGATGGGGTGGATTGTGGCCTCCGCAAGCGAGCATCAAAGTGGGGATTAGCACCCCAGCACGCCGAATTTCAAGCGGTCACACCGGCGAACACGCGATCGACGGCCTCCAACGCGCGGTCAATCTCCGCCTCCGTGTTGTACCGACCGAACGAGAAGCGCAAGCTGACGCGCGTAGGGTCGTGGAAACCGAGCGTCCGCAACACGTGCGAACCGAGCGTCGCCCCGCTGCTGCACGCGCTGCCGCTGGAGCAGCACACGCCTTCGAGGTCCAACAGGAACAGCGCCATCCCGCTCTTCGGGTGCGGCGGGAAGCTCACGTTGAGGACCGTGTAGAGCCGGTCTTCCCTATCCGAATCGGCATTGAACCGGATGTCGGCAAACCGCGCCCGTAGCCCCGCGACCATCCGCCGCTTCAGCCCGCGGATGTGTTCCTGGTGCTCCTCGAGTTCGCTGAACGCCAACTCCATCGCCTTCGCCAGCCCCACGATGCTGTGGACGTTCTCCGTGCCGCCGCGCATGGAACGCTCTTGGCCGCCGCCCGCGATGACGCTCGTGATCTTCAAGCCCGGAGCGACGTAGAGGAAGCCCACGCCTTTCGGACCGTGGAACTTGTGGCCTGCGCAGGTGATGAAATCGACGGGGAGGGCTTGGAGATCGAAGCGGTAGTGGCACATGGTTTGGACCGTATCGCTGTGGAACAACGCTCCGTGCGTTTTGCACAACGTGCCCACGCACTCCAAATCGATCATCACCCCCACCTCGTTGTTCGCGTGCATCAAGCTCACAATCGTCTTCGGCCCGTTCGCCAACAACTCCTCCAAATGCGCCAAGTCCACCTGCCCATCCGGCAAATGCCGCACCACGGCCAGCTCCACCCCCGTCCGCTCGTTCCACCGCTCGGCGGTCTTGATGACCGCGCTGTGCTCCGCTTCCGACGTGATGATGCGCTTGCACCCGAGGTCGATGACGGCCGCGTTCAGGGCGAGGTTGTCCGCCTCCGTGCCGCCCGACGTGAAGATGAGCTGCGAGGGATGGCAGTTCAGGCCTTTGGCGATGGAACGCCGGCTTTGCTCCACCTGCACCCGCGACCGGCGCCCGATGGCGTGGCTCGACGAGGGGTTTCCGTAGGCGTGGTGCATCACCGGCCACATGGCTTCGAGGACTTCGGGGGCCATGGCGGTGGTGGCGGCGTTGTCGAGGTACACGGTCATTGCGCGGATTTTTCGGCTCCGAAAGTTAGGCCAAATCAGCCCCGCAGCAACCCGGCCAGCTCCTCCTTGAACCGCCCGCCCAGTGCAGCCGCGGCCTCGGCGGTCTCCGCTTCGGCATAGACCCGAATGATCGGCTCTGTGTTCGATCGACGCAAGTGCACCCAGCCTTGGGGCAGGTCGAACTTGACGCCGTCCACCGTGTTGACTTCGGCGTCGGGGTGCGCGGCAACGAGCGCGGCCAGGGCTTCTTCGACACCGCTGTCGGGCAAGTCGAGTTTGTCCTTGGAAATCACCCACTCCGGGTAGGACGAGCGGAGGGCCTTGGCGGTGAGGCCGCTGCGAACGAGGTGCGTGAGGAACAAGGCCGTGCCGACCACCGCGTCGCGGCCCCGGTGGCTCGTCGGGTAAATGACGCCGCCATTGCCCTCCCCGCCGATGATGGCGTCGGTCGCCTCGATGGCCGCCACGACGTTCACCTCCCCGACCGCGCTCGCCGTGTACCGTCCGCCCCGCGCTTCGGTGACTTGGCGCAGGGCCCGGGTAGAACTCATGTTGCTGACCGTGTTGCCCGGCGTGCGGCTCAGGACGTAATCGGCGACCGCAACGAGCGTGTACTCCTCGCCGAACATGCTGCCGTCCTCGCACACAAAGGCGAGCCGATCGACGTCGGGATCGACGCTGATGCCGAGGTCGCAGCCGTGGCTGACCACCGCTTCGGCGAGGTCGGTCAGGTGGGCAGGCAGCGGTTCGGGGTTGTGGGCGAAATCGCCGGTGGGGTCGCAATGGACGCGGACGACCTCCACGCCCATGGCTTCGAGGAGCGCCGGGAGGATGAGGCCGCCCGTGCTGTTCACCGCGTCGACCGCGACCTTGAGGCCGTGGGCGCGCACCGACGGCGCGTCGACGAGTTCGAGGCCCAGGGCGTGATCAATGTGGCGCTGCATCCAGTGGTCGTCGTGTCGGATTTGGCCCAAATCGTCGACCTCAACCGCCTCCAATTCCTGGGCAGCGAACGCGAGGACGCGCTCGCCCTCCGCCGCATTGAGGAACTCCCCGCGGGCGTCGAGGAGCTTGAGGGCGTTCCACTGCCGCGGGTTGTGGCTGGCCGTCAGGATGATGCCGCCGTGAGCGCCCTCCGCGGGGACAGCGAGCTCGACGGTCGGGGTCGTGGACAGGCCGAGGTCGAGGACGTCGACGCCCATGGCTTGCAGGGTGCCGGCGAGGACGTCGCGCAGCATTTGGCCCGAAAGCCGAGCGTCACGCCCGACGACGACCAGCGGCCGCGCACCCGCCGCCTGCTCCTTCACCCACGCCGCATAGCCCATCCCAAACCGCACGATGTCCTTCGGCGTCAGCCCCTGGCCCGCCGGCCCACCAATGGTGCCGCGGATGCCCGAAATCGATTGAATCAACATGCCCGCGAAGTTACGTCACCCCTTTCGTTGCGAGGCGCACATCACCACGGGAGCTTCAAGGCACGCACTTCGTCTTCGAAGAACCCTTCGAGATGGGCGCGCAACTCACTCTGCATGGGCTGCTGCATTGCTTGGATATTGGCCAGCAACTGCGCTTCGGAGACGGCCCCGGGAATTACGGTCGAAACGGCATCAAACGCGGTGCAAAAGGTCAAGGCCGCGGACATCAGCGAAGCCTCCCCGCCCACGATTTCCTTGACGCGGTCCACGAGGCGCGCCCGCGTGGCGATGTCCTCCTTCGACCACCGCGCCCGCACCCCCTCGAATGCGCTGTGAGCGCCGTACTTCCCCGTCAGCCACCCCGAATCGAAGGGGATTTTCGCAATGACGGCTGCGCCCTTTTCCCGAACGAGCGCGAAGGCCCCTTTCGCATCCTGGTGCAGGATGTTGAAGAAGGACTGGAAGACCCGGGCGTTCGTGGTCTCGAGGAGCGTGGTGATCTCGGAAGCGAAATCCACCGACGCGCCGTAGGCCTTGATTTTGCCTTCGTCTTGAAGCCGTTCGAGGACCTCGTAGTGGTCGCACTGGTTGCCGTTGAGGAGTTCGGACGGCGGGCTGTGGATGATGGCGGAGTCGAGGCAGTCGATTTGGAGGCGCTTGAGGCTGCGCTCGATGGAGGGTTGAATTTGGTCGGGGCTGAAATCGATTTGGCCATTATCCTGCCTGCCAAATTTCGTATTCACCACAATCCGATTCCGGTCCAGCGTCTTGAACACCTTCCCCAGCCGCTCCTCGCTGGTCCCCATTCCGTAATTTGGAGCGGTATCGAAGAAGTTGATGCCACGATCGAGCGCCGCCCGAATCATCCGCTCGGCCTCGGCCTCCGACACCGCTTTCCAACCGGACTCGACGCCCAATTGCCATGCGCCAAAACCGATTTCAGAAACGGCGATGCCGCCCGGGAGGTAGGGTCGATGGTTCATGCCGCGAACTTACGGCCCTTCTGAAATTCACCCTCGCTGCGCTCGGGGTTCGGCCGTGCCGGCCGATCAGCGTTTTAAATGGTCAAATCGACAAATAGCCAAATTGAACATGTTGCTCTGCGTTCAATCCCGAACGCAACGGACGGAGAAACCGCCCCGTTGGCTGGCGTCGTTCCGACTGACGAGGTCGTAGTTGGACTCGAGGGCGCGGTTCCAGGCGCCGCCGTTGTAGGGCGAGGAACTCCACCAGGAGCCGTAGTTGCCGGCAGCGTAGAAGTTCCCACTGTAGCTGCGGTAGCCGCCCGGCAAACCCGAAAAACCACTGCTGTTCGAACCATTCCAGGGTGGTGCGTCCGAAGACGAGGATTTCATTTGCGTGCCAGCAACGTCTTCGCCGCCCAAGTATTCAGTCAGTTCAGTCCACTCTTCATCCGAGGGGACGTGCCAGCCAGTGGGACACAGTCCACGTGCATCATAAACGGCGTACCAGTTGTACAATCGACCATATGCGTCAAAGTTGGCGGCCGAGTTGCTGTAAATGGCTTGGGCACCCGAGGTGGTCCCCGACCATTCACTGTTGCTCAATTCACCAGGAATCGCATCCCCATTCGAATAGACTGCCGTGCGCAAGTTCTCCTTGAACCAACACTGCTCGCCGATCGCCACCAAGTCATACGTGTAGCCGTCATACGTGACCGTCGTTGACCCACCGCATTGTTCGGGACCATAGGTGCACGAGTCGTCCGCTATGACCGCCTCCGGGTTGTAGTTGCCGGCTGTTTCGTCCATGCAGCCCGATACCGGACAAACGTACGTGAAGACCGTATCAACGGCATACTCGAACGTGTACCACGAATTCAACGGTTCGAGGTAGACCGAGTCCGTGGCGTAAATGACCTCGTCGATGACCGGAATGTTGGGACCAGGCCCGTTGCAAACGCCGCACTCGTCGTAGGCGCCGATGCAATCGTCTACGTCGTCGCACAGGCCGTCCGCATCGGAGTCGACACCTGAGCCGTTGCAAACGCCGCACTCGTCGTAGACGCCCACGCAGTCGTCCTGGGAGTCGAAAATGCCGTCACCATCGGAGTCCGCCTCTTCGAAGACGCCTAGAAGGCCCAGGAGGTCGGCCACGCCGATCGTGTTGTCGCCGTTGTAATCGGGGTTCCAGCCGCAATCGGTTTGGCCGGTTGCCGCAACAGGGATGAACAAGGTGAGCGCGAACAAAGCGCAAAGAGGTTGGGATGGGAGGCGCATCGAACTGGTTTTGGTCAAAGATGAAATTACAAAAAAAGCATGAATGCACTCCGATGGGGTTAAAATGGTGCAATGGGGTTGGCGTGGAAACATTGAGGGATTGTGTTCAAAAATGCGGAGGGGTGGATGAAGTTGCCGACCTTTGTGCGCTTAGATTTGGTCTGCATGTACGAAGAGTGGCGTCCATACGAGAACGAGAGCGAGCACGGCGACTTGGTGCGCCGGTTTGAGGGCGCGCTGCGCAACGGCGGCGCGGGGTTCTTCGATGTCGAGGAATTGGAGGAGCTGTTGGACCATTTCATGGAGGCGCGGCAGCACGACAAGGGGCGACAGGTTCTGAAGATTGGGCTTGCGTTGCATCCACTGAGCCTGACCTTGCAGCTGCGCGAAGCGCAGTTCATGGCCGCGACCGGGCAGCACGTAAAAGCGGTGCCGCGGTTGAAGCGGTTGCTGGAACTCGAGCCAGGGAACGACGAAATCCACACCGCCCTCGCGAGCATCTACAGCCAAATGCAAGAGCACGCGCTCGCCATTGCACATTACAAGGCCGCGCTGAAGACCGTGGACCAGGAATTTCGGCAGGATGTGCTGTTGGATTTGGCCTTCGAATACGAGCACATGAGCGACTGGCGGCAGGCCGTGCGCTACCTGAAGATGGCCTTGGAGGAGAACCCGCTGAACGAGGGCGCGGTGTACGAGTTGTCCTTCTGCTTCGAGCAGTTGGGCCAATTCACGGATGCGGTGAAGTACCTGGAGCAGTTTTTGGACGACCAACCGTACAGCTTCGGCGCTTGGTACAACCTCGGCAACATCCAAAGCCAGCGGGGTCGCTACACCGATGCAATCGAGGCGTTCGACTTCGCGCTCGCCATTGAGGACGAATTCGCGCCGGCTTACCTGCAAAAGGCGGAGGTGCTGATGCAGCTCGAGCGCTACGACGAAGCGTTGGAAGCGTACCGCGATTCCATCGCCATCGAGCCGGAGGGCGCCACGCCGTGGTGCTACCTCGGGGAATGCCTGGAGAAGTTGGAGCGTTGGGACGAGGCGTTCCACGCGTACCACGAGGCGTTGAGCCGCGATCCGCTGTTGGCGGATGGCCATGTGGGGTTGGGCGTGTTGGCAGACCAAGCCGGCGAATTGCTGGAAGCCCTTGCGCATTTTCAACGCGCCATGGAACTCGAGCCGGGACACGCCGACTACCGGTTGTTGCTCGCTTCCACCTTTTCGAAACTCGAACAACACGAAGCAGCGGAACGCGAGTACCTCGCTGCCGTTCAGGCCGATCCGAAATTGACGGATGCGTGGCTGGAACGGTTGGATCACCTCCAATTGCGCGACCTCCATCCGGAGGCCCTCGCGGTGGCGGAAGAGGCGTTGGGCATCGTGCCCGATGACGCGGACCTGTTGTATCGCAAATTTTTCAGCCTGTACGCGTTGCAACGCACCGCCGAGGCATTTGTTCTACTCGAGCGCTTGCTCATGCACCACTACGACGGTGCCTTAAACTTATTGACCCTCTATCCGGCGCTTGCCAATGATGCGCGCTTCATGGACCGGTACGAACGATTCAAACCATGATGAAGAACAGCCTTCTGAAGCACCTTCCCGACCGCACTTCCAAACCCCGAACCAACGGCATGACCATGGTGATGGACAAGGGCCTGAGCCTGCGCCAAGCCGAGGACATGATTTCCATCGGGGAAGATTTGGTGGATTTCTTGAAACTGGGATTTGGCACCTCGCTGCTGACCCCGAAGGTCAAGGAGAAAATCCAGCTCTACCGCAAGGCGAACATGGAAGTTTACTGCGGCGGCACGCTGTTCGAGGCGTTTTTCATTCGGAATGACCTCGATGGCTACTTGCGGTTCGTGGACAGTTTGGGCGTCGAATGCATCGAGGTGAGCGACGGCTCGATGGTGATTCAACACGACGAGAAATGCGAAATCATTCGCAAGCTCTCCTCCAACTACCGCGTGTTGAGTGAAGTCGGCTCGAAGGAAGAAGGCATCCTCATCAGTCCCAACAAGTGGATCCGCATGATGCAAAACGAGCTGGAAGCGGGAAGCTTCAAGGTCATTGCTGAGGCCCGAGAAAGCGGAACCGTGGGCATCTACCGCCCCAACGGTTCGGCCCACGTGCAGCTCATCAAGCGCATCCTGGCGAACGTCGCCTTGGAGGACATCTTGTGGGAAGCCCCGAAGAAGCCGCAACAGGTTTGGTTCATCAAGCAATTCGGCGCGAACGTGAACCTCGGCAACATCGGTCCCGACGACCTCATTCCGCTCGAAGCGCTCCGCCAAGGCCTGCGCGGCGACACCTTTTTTGAGTACTTGCCCGAGTCCATGAGCGAAGGCAAGCGGCAGGAGAGCGACCCGGACGAGGACTGAATTTCAGCGCAAAACCGAAATGAGCGACGTACGCGAAATCACCCCTGAACAGCTGAAGTCCTGGATGGACGAATGCGTGGAACACCAAATCATCGACGTGCGCGAAATCCACGAGGTGAACGTTTCCAACCTCGGTGGCTTGCACATCCCCATGGCGTTCTGCCTGGCCCGAAAGAATGAAATCCGGCGTGACGTCCCCGTGGTCGTGCACTGCCGATCGGGCGCGCGCGCCGAGGCGGTCATTTCCGCGTTGATTGCGAAAGGGGACTTCGACAACCTGCACAACCTGCGCGGGGGCATCACGGCTTGGGCTGCGGTTGTGGACCCGACGATGGACGTGGCATGAGGAGCGCAGCGGACTGGGGGCGCGTTTACGCTACGGGCGTGGCGATGGGCATCGCCGACCTCGTTCCTGGGGTTTCGGGCGGAACGGTGGCCTTCATTGCGGGCATTTACGACGAACTGTTGGGCACGATTGCGGGGCTGAATTTTTCGCTGGTTGGCGTGCTGCGTCGGGAAGGCGCGGTGGCGGCTTGGCGCCAGGCGAACCTGGGCTTCCTGGTGGTGTTGCTCGCGGGCGTATTCACGAGTGTGGCCGCGTTCGCGGGGTTGCTGCACCGCTTGTTGGAGGAAGAACCGGTCCGGCTTTGGGCTTTCTTCTTCGGCCTGGTCGCGGCTTCCGTGCCTTTGGTGGGGAGGGAGACCAAACGTTGGACCGCCCAGCGTCTCGTGCTCGCCTTGATCGGTTTGGCGGCAGCCGGGCTCATCACTTCGCTCCCGCCCTTGGTGCAATCGGAAGCCCCGGCCTTCTTGTTCATCAGCGGCGCCATTGCCATTTGCGCGATGATTTTGCCGGGGATTTCAGGGAGTTTTTTGCTGCTCATTTTGGGGGCGTATGCGGCGGTCATCGGGGCATTGAAGGGGTTCGATGTGGTGCGCATCGGCGTCTTTGGGGCGGGTGCGGTGGTGGGATTGCTCGGGTTCAGCCGCTTGCTCAAGCGGTGGCTCGAACGGCATCGGGCGGCGACGATTGCGGTCTTGACGGGGTTTTTATTGGGATCGTTGAATGCGCTTTGGCCTTGGAAGGAAGCCGTTCGCGAGCTCTACACGCACAGCGATGGGCGGGTTGAATACTTCCGCGTGAACGCAGGCCCTCCCGCGGATTGGGTCCACGGAGCGGTGTGGATGGTGGTGGGCGCGGCGGTGGTGATCGGATTGGAGTGGGCGGCTCGGCGATTGAAATCCGCATGAGCCGGAGGTGGGGACTGCTCGGCGGCTCTCTGAGCCATTCGTTTTCACCCGGCTTTTTCCAGGCCAAATTCGCAGCATCCGCTCTTCCCGACGTTTCCTACGACCTGTTCGAGCGGTCCGACGCGGCTTCCGTCCGTTCCTTGTTCACGGAATTCCCTGACCTCGAAGGCCTGAACGTGACGGTGCCGCACAAAGTCGCCGTCATCGAACACCTGGACGACCTCACCCCCACGGCCAAAGCGATCGGCGCCGTCAACGTGGTGCGCCGCGAACCCGACGGGCGGCTCATCGGGCACAACACGGACGCGGAAGGCTTCGCGGCCTCCCTCCGGCCGTTCCTCACGGGCGACCACGACCGCGCCTTCGTCCTCGGTGCCGGGGGAGCCGCCGCCGCCGTCCGCTTCGCCCTCGAACGACTCGGCATCGAAGTGGTGCACCTCGTCCGCCGGGACCTCCCCGCCGACGCGCCCTTCCGCTGGGTCCGCCTCGACGCCATCGGCCCCGACATCGTCCGCCATTACCGCCTCGTCGTCCAGGCCACCCCCGTGGGCACCGCTCCCAATCTCGACGCCTCCGTCCCGTTCCCATGGGACGGCGTCGGCCCCCGCCACTTCGTCGTCGACCTCGTCTACAACCCGCCGCTCAGCCAGTTCCTGCGGCGCGCATCCGAACGCGGCGCGATGACCCTCAACGGCGCCGACATGCTCCGACTCCAGGCCGAAGCGGCTTGGCAGTTTTGGAACAAGTGACCTTCCCAGCGGAGGAACCACTCGAAGTTCTCAGGGCTAACCCGGTAGTGAGCATGCGACGCCGATTCGTTCAGGCCAAACCCCAGCCACTCCTCCCCATGCCGTTCAAACAGCACCCCATTTCGATCGAAGCACCGCTTCGTATCCGGCCGCACCTTCAACCGCTCCGCCACTAAAAAATTCATCCAAAGCGCTTCCGCATCTTCCCGCTCACACCGTGGCCGCCAATCCTGAAGCGCCGCATTCCGAATCCCGTTGTCCTGAAAAAAGACCCGCCGGTACTGCCCCGCATCTCCGGGCTTCGCAACGCTCGGAAAACAGTGCACCAACCCCGCCGACTCCAACAGCCCCAAATACCGCCCCACCGTCGCCTTGTCCACCCCCACCCTCTCCCCCAATCCCCGCAACGTCAATTCCCTACCCAGTTCCATCGCCAAAACCCTAACCAACTTCGCCAACCTCGCCTCCTTCCGCACCTTCCACGGCACCCGCACCTCCCGTGGCCCCGTCGGATGCATGCCCCAAACCAACCGACGCTCCAACTCCCCACCCAACTCCACCCAACTGAATTGGCTCAACCGATGCGTCTTGATGGGCAATTCACTCCCCTCCACCGTCAACTCCCCCACCCCAACGTAGATGAATTGCACCCTGGGAAATTCACGCAAGTGCCAGTGAATTTGGTGAATCGAAAGTTCGAGCCACTCTGAGTTGTCAAAAACCACTCGGTCCATCCCTCCATAATGCGGCCGCCCCTCCACAAATCGGTAGAGCAACAGCCGCGATTCCGCACTCCACCCCGAACAGTAGACATGCGGCAACGTCCCCAAAACCTCCCGCACGAGCGCCGTTTTGCCGACGGACGGGGCCCCACGCAAATAAAACGACTCGCGAGCTAAGACCGACCTCCTCACTTCATGCTGGATCATTCTTGGAATCATGGGGCTTAAAAATTTCGTTCGCTATGATTGAAATCCCCAATTTTCACCTTGAGCCCCAATTCACCCGACTCAATTCACGCGCACACGAGAACAATTCACCAACGCAACAAAACGCCACCTCCTGAAGCGACATTAGGCCCCAAAAAGTGGGGAATTCAAATCGAGCGGAGCTCAATTTGCTCCGCTCAAAAACCAATTTATCCGTAACAAGAGCGCGTGGACGCGAAAAATCGATTTCGCTGGACATGAATTCCCCACTTTCAGAAGATGACCTTCGTGAAAGTGGGGATTAGAACCTCAGCGATTACTCAATCGACACCACAATGTTGTCCAAGAAAGCACCCGGAGCCGGCTGAGCGTGCGTCCACTTGCGGTCGCCAGACCGTTTGCGGTCGGAAGCTTCGATGATGAAGGTCTCGTTGGCGGGCAGCCGGAGTTGCAGCTCGCCGTTGCGGTCGGTGGTGCCTTCCCAAAGGGTGGCCACGCCTTGGGTGTCGCGCAGCCGGACCGAAGCGTCGGCAGCGGGCTCGCCACCGTGCTCGACCCGGATGGTGACAACGCCCGCCCACACCGCATCGAGGTTGGCGCCGAGAAGCGGATGGGAGGTCACGTCCATTTCGTAGATGTCCCGCTCGCCGAAGCCTTCGGGGCGTTCGGCCGTGATGAGCAGGCGGTTGCCGTCCGGGCTCAGGGAGAATGTGGATTCTTCGCGAGGACCGTTGACGGGCATGCCGAGGTTGACGGGAACGGACCAGTCGCCCTCGATGAATTCCGTGCGGTAGAGATCGTAGCCGCCGAAGCCCGCGTGGCCGTTGGACGCAATGATGAGGACGCGGCCGCTGGCGAGGGCTTGGACGAATTTCTCGTCGCGGGGAGTGTTGACTGCGGGGCCGAGGTGAGCGGGTTTGGACCAACCGGAGCCCCGGCGTTCGCTGACGTAGACGTCGCCGCGACCGAGGCCTTCGGGCCGCTCGGAGATGAAGAAGAGCTTCGAACCGTCGGCGGTCAACGACGCCGAACCTTCGTAGTAGGTGGAGTTGACCGGCTTCGGGAGGGACTTGATGGCACCCCAGGTGCCGTCCTCGCGGCGGGTGGAAACGCAGATGTCACCGCTCAGGAATTCGTCGTTGCGGTAGACGAAGATTTGGTCTCCGAAAGCGGGCCAACTCAACAATGCATCGTAGCCCATGCTGTTCACCTCACCCGGGAGCAGGCGGGCGCGCTGCAAGCCGTTTGGCCCACCTTCCGCGATCCAAACATCCGAGAAGAAACGGAAATCGCCCTCCTCGTCGATGGCGTCGTTCAGTCCCCCGTCGCGGCGGGAGGTGAAGGCGATCGATTGACCATCCGGCGACCAATGCGGCGCGTACTCATCAAAGCGGGAATTCACCTCAGAACCGAAGTGCGTTACCGGCAAATCCCGCGCCCGGTCCGTCGCAAGCCAAGCCCGACGGCACTCGTTCACAAAGCGCTCCACCTCTTCGCGCGCCTCGCCAGCAGGCTGGTCGAAATCCAAGTGCAACGTAAACGCCGCAATCGCCTCCTCATACCGCCCAAGCGCATGCAGTACCTCCCCCCGAAAGCGCTGTTCCTCGTTGGCCAAATCCGCATCCGCATCCGCCACCTTGTCGAGGTAGGTCAACGCCAAATCTTCCCGGCGCAACCCCGCATGGCAGCGCGCAATCCACAGCATGACCCGGGCGTCATCGGGCAACTCGTCGAGCAAATCGCGGTACGTCGTCAAGGCACCGCGTAGGTTGCCCACGTTGTAGTCATGGCGCGCATCGGCGAATTGCAGCGCGTACTTCACTGGCAGGCCGCTCGGGGCCTCATCCTCCTGGGCTTGAAGGGCAGCAGGCGCACAGGCCAAACCCAGCCCCAGCACCACCATCGCAAAGCGGAATTTCGTCGTCATGACCCGAAAGGTAGGGACGGGGCGCGGCGTATCTTTCGGGCGTGAACGCGAAGAATCAACAGCGGTTTGTTCCCCCGACGGAACAGGAGGGCGACCACGGGCCGCTCGAGGGGGCGGGGGTGGCGGATTTGGTGCAGCGGATGCACCGGGCGGATCGGGCGGCCTGGGAGGCCGTCGGGCGGGCGTTGCCTGAAGTGACGGCCGTCATCGAGGTGCTGGAGGCGCGGATGCGGGATGGAGGGCGGTTGTTTTACCTCGGGGCGGGGACGAGTGGGCGGTTGGGGGTGGTGGATGCGAGCGCGTGCCCACCGACCTTCGGGGTGGAGCCCGGCCGCGTGGTGGGGTTGATTGCCGGGGGGGATGGGGCGATTCGGACGGCCGTGGAGGGGGCGGAGGACGACCCGCGGGGGGCGTGGAGGGATTTGGAGGCGTTCCGGCCAGACCCGGCGCGCGACACGGTGGTGGGGATTGCGGCTTCGGGGCGGACGCCTTATGTGGTGGGGGGAATCGAGGCGGCGCGGGCGCACGGGCTGCACACGGTGGCTGTGGTGTGCAACCCGGACTCGGCCGCGGCGGCGGCGGCGCACCAGGCGATTGAGGTGGTCACGGGCCCCGAATTCGTGACGGGGTCGACGCGATTGAACGCGGGCACCGCAACCAAACACGTGCTGAATTTGTTGACCACGGTAACGTTCATTCGACTCGGCCACGTGAAGGGCTCGCGGATGATCGACATGCGCCCCTCGAATTCGAAACTCGTGGATCGGGGGATCCGTATGATCCAGGAGTGGAGCGACCTGTCCGACGAGGATGCGGCCGCCTTGCTCGAACAAACCGGCAGCGTCCGCGCTGCCCTTGAAACCCTGAAACGCCCCGACTGACATGCACACCCTCGAACCTTATTACGCTTGGCGCAACCATTACGTGGCGAGTGAGGACGAGCGGTCGCCGTTTTTTGGGCGGGAGTACAGCGAGTTGGAGTATTCGCGTTTGGTCTACAACCACTACATCCACCCGCAATGGGACGACTTCGGCTCTCCCACCTTGCTGTGCAAAATCCTCTACGTCGATTACGATGACGCGTGCGCCATCCTCGAATTCATCGGGGAATGGAACGACTGCCTGTACAACGACATCGCGCTGCTGAAACGGAACGTCATCGATGCGTTGGTGCACGAGGGCATCCGGCGGTTCGTGCTCATCGGCGAAAACGTGCTGAATTTTCACCACAGCGACGACTGCTATTACGAGGAGTGGTTCGACGAGGTGGCCGAGGACGACGGTTGGATCGCGTTGCTGAATTTCCGCGAGCACGTCATGCAGGACATGCAGGCGATCGACCTCGATGGCTACTTCGCGTTGGGCGGCGAGCTGGCGGAGCTGGGCTGGCGGACGATGTCGCCGATGAACCTCGTGGAGCGCGTCGATGCGTGCGTGAACGAGCGGTGGGGCTTGCTCGACTGATCAGGCCAAACCCCTTCCACCCGAGGCCCATCCATCCACCGCATCACCCGCGTCACCCCCCGCTCCAACGGCCCCGAAAACACCACCACGAGCACCGGCAGGCAGGAAAGCAGGAAGGCAGCACGTCGCTTTTTGACCGAGAAAAAGTACCACTGCAAGGCGATCACCGTGCCCAGCACCCCCATCAGCACGAACAGGCTCAAGATGAACAACCACAGGGTCGGATTCCGAATCGCCTCCTCCGACGTGAACGCCATCGAGCTCATCCCGATGGCGACCACGAGCATCAGCCCCAACACTCCTTCGAGCAACGTCACGGCGATGAGCCAAATCAACAGCAAGGCGCGCACGATCAAGCCTTCAACACGTGTTCCGCCACGTGGCGATCAATCGGAAAGGCCAAATCCCCCAACTCCCCCACCCACGCCCACCGCCACTTCAACCCCGCTTCTCCCCCCGCGACCTTGACCGGTGCATCGGGCGCTATCGGCACGTCGAGCGGACGGTGGAGGCGGACGTAGTAGTACAGCGACAGGATTTGGTCCGAAGGACGGAAGATGCTCCGGACGTAAAAGCCGGTGGTGTAGGCGTGGCCTGTGATTTCGCCCGCGCCCGCTTCCCCGAGCTCCTCCCGCAATTCCCGCAACACCGCATCCTCCGGCCCCTCGCCGAATTCCACCCCACCGCCCGGAAACTTCGTGGCCGGCCCGCCGGGCAAATTCTCCCGCACCGTCAACACGCGACCGCCTTCGACGATGAGCGCGTACGCCCGCACATTGAATCGGTTCACCGCCTCGCGAAACGCCACCGTCATCTCGTGCTTCCCCGGCGGTCCCGGCGCCTTCTCCACCCGCCACCCCGCCGCTCGCATCGCCCGCCGCGCCTCGCCCTGCGCACAATACGTCACCAGCCTCCCCCCATCGACCACCCCCTCGCCGAGGGACTCGAACACCTCCTGCCGCCACAACTCCGGCTGCGCCGACGGGGCAAACGCATCGAAAAACACGACGTCGATCGTTGCCTCCTCGAACGCCAAATCCTCCAACCGCGCCACCTCCACTTCAAACCGGAACTCCGACGTTTCCCAGCTCGTCCCCGCCTTTAACTGCGCGGCCTCCTCCTCCGTGAGCCCTGACACTTCCACCGTGAGGTCCACCGGAAACGCCTCCACCGCGCGGTATTCCACCCTCCGCCCCGTCCGCTTCGCCCACGCCCAAGCCAGCCCCGCATTGAGCCCCGTCCCAAATCCGACCTCAAACACCCGAATCGGCCCGTCGCCCGGCACCTGGGCCAACCCGTGCTCGATGAACACGTGCTCCGATTCCGTGCGCGCCCCGTGCACGCTGTGATACGTCACACCGAATTGCTCGCTTTTGAGGGTCCACGAGCCGTCTCCCGTCTTCACTTGCTCCGTCATGCGGGCAAGTTCGTCAACTTGGAGCATTTGTCAGGCCAAATTTTGCGTCCGCTAGGATTCTAATCCCCACTTTTTTCGAGCGAGCCCGCCACTTTAAAAGTGGGGATTTCAATTCGAGCGCGCAACGATTTCCCCATGCTCAAAACCCTTCGATGGCCCCGAGGCCGAAGAGGGCGAAGTCGAGCCGGACCGGATCCACGGGGTCGATCTCCCGCAACGACGCGGTCAGCTCCTCCACCGCCTTCCAGTCGTTCGCCTTGCGGGTCAGCAAGCCGAGCCGCCGCCCGATGGTCGAAGTGTGCACGTCGAGGGGCATCATGAGCCCCGCGGTGCCGAGGCCCGGCCAGAGGCCGAGGTCCACCCCGCGCGCCGCCGGTCGGACCATCCACCGCAGGAACATGTTCAACCGCTTGGCGGCCGAGCCCTTCCGCGGATCGGCCACGTGCTTCCGGCTGCGCAGGTCGGCCGGCCGGCCCGCGAAGACCAGGTCGTGGAACGTCGCGAGGCGATCGAACGCGGTTTGGCCTTGCCCAAACGCCTCCTCCAACGAGCCGGCCTCCGCCACCGCCCGCTGCACCCCGAGCACCACCTCCCCCGCGTCCACCGCCATGAACGTCCGGTGCACGAAGCCCGCAAAGGCCCGCTCCACCTCGCCCGCCGTCGCCCCCGCCACGAAATCCGCCGGCGCCCCGTCCATCCGCCGCATCAACTCGTCCGCGCTCTTCAATATCGCCTTCCGATTCCCCCACGCAATCAGCGCCGTAAACAGCCCCGCCATCGCCTGGTCGCCCGCGTCACTGAACCGATGCGGCACGTCCACCGGGTCGTCCGGAATGAACGCCCGCGTCTCGTACTGATCGGCTTTTTCGAGCAAGAACGACCGGAGTTCGGCCGCGGTGAGATTCATGGAGTTCTTCGCCATCGGGGTGCAAAATTGGCGCTAAATTTGGCCCGATGGAATTCGTGCATCCGGAAATACTATGGGGCCTCGGCGCGTTGGCCATTCCGATCATCGTGCACCTCCTGAATTTCCGGCGGTACAAGCGCGTTGCCTTCTCGCACGTCGCCTTCCTCCAGCAAGTTGAACGCGAAACCCGTTCCACCCAGCGCCTCAAGCACCTGCTCGTGCTCCTCGCCCGCCTCCTGGCCATCGCCGGCCTCGTGCTCGCCTTCGCCCAACCCTTTACCCCGCCGCCTGCCGGCCTCCAAGGCGAGGGCACCAACGGCGCCGCCATCTCGCTGTTTCTCGACAACAGCCTCTCCATGGAAGCCGAAGGCGAACGCGGCCCGCTCCTCGCCGTGGCGCGCGATAAAGCCGCCACCATCATCGAGCAATACGGCGAAACCGACCGGTTCCACGTCTTCACCCAGTCCTTTTCCGGCCGCGACCAACGCCTGCTCACCCGCGAACAAGCCCTCGAACGGCTCCGTGAAATCGAAATAGTTCCCGACGTCCACCCCCTCGAAGCGGTGCTCAACCGCGCCGAAGAAGCCCTCGTGAACGAAACGGACCGGCGGCGCTCCCTCTACCTCTTCACCGACCTTCAGCGAAACACCCACGCCTTGCCCGAACGCGCTCCAGGCGCCCCCGACTCCGCGGCCACTGCGGGTTGGCCCGTAGCGTTCGTACCCAGTGAGGCGGGGGGATTCCCGAATGTTTGGGTCGACTCGGTTTGGTTCGACAGCCCGATGCGCCTCGCGGGCGCTCCTGCTGCGCTTCACGTTCGACTCGATCACAACGCTTCATCGGGGGCAGACGGCCTGCCGATTCGCCTTGAAATCGACGGCCGCCGCACGGCCATCGGCACCTTCAACGTGGTGCCGGGCATGCCCACTGACACGGTGCTTCGCTTCTCCCACGGAGCGCCGGGCTGGCGCGCCGCGCAGGTCGTCATCGACGACGCCCCGGTCCAATTCGATGATGCCTACCATTTCGGCTTCGAAGTCGCAGAGGCCACCCGCGCCATCGGGCTGACCGAAGGCCAAGCCCCCGAAGTGGGCGCCGCACTGGCGAAAGTCTACCGGACCGATGAAGTCACGTGGGAAACCACAGAAGGGTTCGAACCCGAGCGGCTCGCCGACCAGGACCTTGCCGTGGTATATGGGTACCAACGACTGACCTCTGGACTCGCCGCCGAGCTGCGGGCCTTTGCTGAGCGGGGCGGCACCGTGGTGGTCGTTCCCGATAGCGGCGAAACGGGAAGTGCGGATTTTTATGCGGGGTTGGTGGGGGCTTCTCCAGCCGTTTGGCAATCGGCGGATAACCGCGTGAGCAGCCTGCGCTGGGAACACCCGCTCTTTCAAGGGGTGTTCGGCAAAGTCCCCGAACGGCCCGATCTGCCGAGGGCTCGCTGCACCCGCAACGTCAGCCTCCAGCCGCGGGACGAGGTCCTGGCTACGTTGCAGTCGGGTGCTCCGTTCTTGACGGCTTCGCCGGTGGGGTCGGGAATGGTTTTCGTCTTCCACGCGGATTTGGATCCGGAACGTTCGAACTTCACTCGGCACGCCTTGTGGGTTCCGACTTGGCTGCGGTTGGCCGAGCGCGCGCGCACCACGCCGATTCACGCCGTAACGTTGGGAGCGGGTGGGGTTTGGCGTCTGCGTCAGGAAGCCACGGAAGTGCCGCTGAAACTCGAGCCGTTGGACGGTTCCTCCGCCCCGTTGCTTCCTCCATTCGCGCAGGTGCGTGGGGCCTTGGAGGTTCAATTGCCCTCGGCCTTGCGGGCTGCGGGCAACTACAAGCTGACGCAGGACGGACGGATTTTGGCCACCGTGGGGGTCAACCACGACCGGCGGGAATCGAATCCCGAGCCCTACTCCGCGAGTGAGTGGCAGGATGCGCTGCGGGATGCGGGGTGGGAGGCCGCTTCGGTTTGGGATGCCACAGAAGCCACGGTCGGGAACCTCGTGACGCGATTTGAGCGGGGGCAACCCCATTGGCGGTTGATGTTGGCGTTGGCCTTGGCCGCGCTGCTTTTTGAAATCTTGTTGCTGAGACCATGGAAGAAAAACTCCTGATCCGAGCGGCGCGGGTGGTGGATCCGCAGGGACCGCACCACGGGGCGACCGTCGATTTGCGCATTCACGGCGGCGAAATTGTGGAAGTGGGAACCGATTTAACGGATCAGGGCGAGCCGATTTGGCAGTCCGAAGGCGCGTGCATTTCGCCGGGATGGGTGGATGCTCAGGCCCATTTCCGCGATCCTGGAGAAGAGGTGAAGGAAGGCCTTGACGCGGGGTGTGCTGCAGGCCAAATCGGAGGGTTCACCGACGTCGCAGTCCTCCCCTCCACCACCCCGCCCCTTGACCACAAGGCCGAAATCCACTACTTGATGCGCCGTGCCGAGGGCCAGCCGATCGACCTCCATCCCATCGGAGCGCTCTCCGCGAAGCTCGCCGGCAAAAACCTCGCGGAGCTGAACGACCTGCGCCAAGCCGGTGCTGTGGGCTTCTCGGACGACGGGCCCATCGAACACCCGGAGCTCTTGC
This sequence comes from uncultured Flavobacteriales bacterium, assembly GCA_965656785.1. Classification (GTDB taxonomy): domain Bacteria; phylum Bacteroidota; class Bacteroidia; order Flavobacteriales_D; family Sanyastnellaceae; genus JALQTD01. The sequence goes on along the minus strand of CBFHLY010000013.1, from coordinate 23,830 downwards.
GCCGCGGATTGGAGTACGCTGCGGACTTTGGCGTGGCGGTTTGGTCCCTCCCCCATGAAACGCGGCTCAACCCCGACGCGGTGATGCACGAAGGCGTCACGAGCACCCAACTCGGGCTGATGGGCTCGCCCGCCATCGCCGAAACCATGCGGCTTCACCGCGACCTCGAAATCGCTCGCTACACGGACGGACGGTTGCACATCGCGTTGCTGACGACGGCGGAAGGCGTGCGCATGGTGCGCGCCGCGAAAGCGGAGGGCCTGCGCGTCACGTGTGCGACTTCGGCGCACCACCTGCTTTTTTGCGACACCGATTTGAGCGGATTCAACGGGACCCTGCGCAACCGTTCGCCGTTTCGGTCGCACGTGGACCGGGATGCGCTGCGCGAAGGGGTGCTGGACGGAACCATCGACGCCATCGTCTCCGACCACCGACCGGAGGACCTGGAGCACCACGACGTGGAGTTCATGCTGGCGCCAGAAGGCATAGCCGGCATCGAAACGGCGTTTGCGGTGGCGTGGGCCGGACTTGGGGAGGCGGGACTCGACGCCCTTGTGGCCGCCTTGACGGACGGACCGCGCCGTGTGCTGGGCTTGGGTCCCGTTCACGTGGAGGAGGGTGCGCCAGCGCGGTTGACCTGGTTCCGATTGGACGGGCCGGTACCGAAGGGCGCGAGCCGCGGGGTGAACGTGCCGGATTACTCGGGCATCACCGGAACGCCCTTGAAAGGAGGGGCGCTTGGTACCGTGCGCGCAGGGCGGGTTATGCTTCGCCCTGCGGACCGCTGAACGTCATCGGCATCGCCGGATCGTTGCTCGGGCCACCGATTTCTTTGATGGGACCGTGCTGCGCTTCGAAGCGCTGGACGTTCTCGTTGAGGGCGCGCATGAGCCGCTTTGCATGGTGTGGGGCGAGGATGACGCGGCTGCGGACTTGGGCCTTTGCAAGGCCGGGCGCCATTTGGGCAAAATCGAGCACAAATTCCACCGGGCTGTGCGTGATGACCGCGAGGTTCGCATAGACTCCGAAGGCTTGGTCTTCCGGGAGTTCGATGTTAAAAGGAGGGCGGGATTTGGGGTCGTCTGCGGCCATGGTTGCTTGGAATTTTCGCCAAGTTACGTCATCTGCGTGGAGGAGCGGGTGAGTGGGAGCTCCAGGATTTGGCCCAAATCCGTGACCGTGCGCCACACCTGTTCCCGGTGCCGCTGCGACCGCGGATTGAAGTGCACCGAACGCATGCCCACTTGCTGGGCGCCCACCACGTCGCACTCGAGGTCATCGCCGATCATGACCGCATCTTCCGCCCGGCTGCCTGCGGCCTTCAAGCTCGCATGGAACGCCTCGGGGGCGGGTTTTTTGTGGCCCAGTGCGTCGCTGGTGTACACCGCTTCGAAGTGGGGGCGCAACCCGGAGTGCTCCATCTTGATGTGTTGGACTTCTTCGAATCCGTTCGTCAGGATGAACATGCGGTGGCCCCGAGTGGCGAGGGCTTGGACGACCTCCATGGCTCCAGGAATGAGGTGCGGGAGGTAAGGCGAGCGATCGACGTACGCTTGGCCAAGGGCGTGAGCGAGGTCGTCTTGGAGGGAACCGGGGGGAAGTCCAAGGGCGGCGAGGGTCCGGCGGAATCGGGTGGGGCGGAGTTCGGCTTGGGACATGTGGCCCGCACGGTACGCAGCCCAACATTCCTCGTTCACCCGCTCGTAGACCGCGATGAATTGCTGCACATCGGCCTCGGGCATTTCCGCCGCCGCGTGCTCCACGAACACGAGCTCAAGGGCCTGGCGGCTGTTGCGATCAAAGTCCCACAACGTCCGGTCCAAATCGAAAAACAAATCCGCTGCCATGCCTCGAAGTTACACCGCAGACACGCCGTGGCGAACGCCCCAACTTAAAAACGTCAGCAGCACCGCCCACACCCCAAAGGCCGCCATCAGCAACCACGGCATGCGGCCATCGTGTTGGTAGTACTTCGCGGCGAGCAAGGAGGCGACGGGCACCGAAATCAACCCACTGACCACCAGCAATCCCCACACCCCAAATCGCTTGCGCAACCGCACGATGCGCCGGCGTCCTGGGGTGAATACGCGTTTGGGCCGATCCCTGCGCTCCGTCAGCCTCGCCCAAGCCGCAAACAACCACCGCCCAAATCGAAAAAACACGCCCACCCCCAGCGCGGCACCGGCAGCCGTCACGCCGATGACCTCCCACGGCTCGATGCCGCGAGCCACCATCAGCGACGGCGTGACCAGAAATTTGACCACCGCCGCCAGCATCCAACCGATGACCTCAAGCGGCCCCATTCGTCAGCGCTTCAATCCGTAAGCCAAATCCCCCGCGTCGCCCAATCCCGGCACGATGTAACCCCGAGCCGTCGTCTCGTCGTCAATGGCCGCCGCCCAAATCTCCACGCCCTTCGGCGCCTGCTTCCGCACAGCCTCCACCCCTTCTCGGCTGGCAATGGCACAGACCACAACGATCCGCTCGGGCTGACCGAATCGCTGCAGCGCCTTCAACACCAAGACCATGGAAGCCCCCGTCGCGAGCATCGGGTCGACGAGCACGACGGTCCGCCCTTCGAGGTCGGGGGTGCTCAGGTACTCCACTTCGATTTCAAAATCCCCGCCCTCATCGTACTTCCGGTACGCGGTCACGAAGGCGTTGTCCGCCGCATCGAACACATTCAAGAACCCTTGATGCATCGGCAAGCCCGCTCGCAAAATGGTCGCGAGGACCGGTTGTTGGACCAGCTTGACCCCTTTCGCATCGCCCAGCGGGGTGACCACGTCCGTGGCTTCGTAGGCCAGCGTCGGCGCAATGGCGTGGGCCATGGCTTCGCCGACCCGCTCGAGGTTGCGGCGGAAACGCAGGCGGTCGGTTTGGATGGTGAGGTCGCGCAATTCGGCGATGTAAACGCCCAGCATCCCGGGCTGCTTCGACAGGTCATGGATCATGTCGGAAAGTTACGCCGCGTGCGGGCTCAGCGGAGGACTTGGGGGCGGTCTTGTAACAAGGTTTGGTAAAATGTGCGCCAAACGTTCCACTCGCCCCGCCCGGCGTACGTCTCGTTGTGCCAAAGCGTGGTGAACTCCCCATCGACGCGCCGGGCGGCAGCGGCGCAGTCCCAGACGCGTTGGAGCGTGGTGGCGTCTGCGGGGAGGGCCATGTAGCGGGCGAGGGTCGTTTCCATGGCGTTGACGGGGTGGACCGTGAGGGGCAGGGGGCGCTCGGTGCCGAGGTCGTAGGCGGGGAAGGGGCGCGCGAGGCCGGCGCGGTAGCCGATGGCGTCATGGTAGCCGTGGCTCCAGTCGTGGGCGAGTCCGGCTTCGACGAGGGCGGGCCAAGCGCGTGGCGCGTCGTGGAGGAGGTAGTGCTGGCGGGCGTGGTGGACCGGGCGGCCGAGGATGGCTTCGAGGCGCCCGTTTTCACGGCGGACGCGGTCGGGGTGGCCGTGGCTCGCGTGGCCCGGGTGGATGCCGACTTCGGCGCGGGTGGCAACGTGGCGGATGGCGGCAGCGAGGCCGGGTGAGTGGGGGGCGAGGCCTTCGTCATGGGGGCCGCGGTCGGCGAGGAGGAAGAAGAACCGGCTCGGCGTGGCGGCGGCTTCGTGGAAGTCCAGCAGGGCATCGTAGGTGTCGAACGGATCGGGGATTTGGCCCAAAAGCACAGCCCACCGCTCCTTCATCGCGGCCCAATCCCCGCGCAAGCCATCCTGAACGAATCCCGCCGCCTTCCGCCAAGCCGGCTTGTGGCGGTATGCAAACGCGTTGTCCACATCGATGGTCGCCCACCACGTCCAAGGCCGAGGTGGTGGCGCGGGCAGCCCCGCCTCCACAGCCCATGCCCGAACCACTTCCTCCAACACGGGACGTTCAAGCACTCCCTGCCGGGCGGCCCAACTGCTCGCACCGAGGAAACGGCCGTGTTCATCCCGCGCCCCATCCCCCCACTCCTCCATCCGCGAAGCCATCCAAAACACAAACGCAAACGCATCCAACTTACCCTGCTCCACAAACGGCAACTTCCACTCCTTCCAAGGCGACGACGGAGGCCCCACCAACCGGACATCCGAACCCAGGAGTTTCGACGATGGGATGACCACTTCTCCTTGCGATTCCACCCACTTCCATTCCTGCCCCAGGATGACTTCGAAAACCACCCGAGCCGCGTAATCGTGGCGCGGCGTGCGCAACCCGCCTTGGAGTTGGACGGTTACCGCCATGGCGATCGGCTCATCGCCTCCGCGATTTGCCGAGCAGCATCGCCGTGACCATACAGACCCACCTTCGGCGGCGCCGCTTGCGCCACCCAATCCCAAGCCGAGGCGAGCCCCTCCGGCTCTCCACACAAGTGCACCGCCCCTTGCTCCACCAACTCCACCCATTCCGTTACCGGTCGCGTCACCACGCACGGCTTCTGGAACCCGTACGCTTCCTTCTGCAACCCCCCAGAATCGGTGATGACCGCGCGAACCGCTTGCACGCGCTCGATCAGTGCCCGGTATCCCAACGGCCCGGACAACTCAAACCCCATGCGAGCGAGTTCAGCTCGCCAGTCCGCTCCCCAAATGCGCTCGCAGACTGCGCCCGTTCTTGGGTGTACCGGGAAATGAATGCGCTCACCCAGCTGAGCAATGGACTCCATCCACCGGCGGAGGCGCTTCGGATCATCGACGTTGGAAGGGCGGTGCAAGGTGAGCAACACCCCTTCTTGAACACCCGGCGAAACCACCTGGTCCGCCATCCACCGGGCCGTATCCCATTGCAAATCCCCTGTGCGGACGACCCCGCGCGTCAATCCCTCCCCTTCCAAATTGCGCACCGCCTCATCGGTGGGGCAGAACAGCCACCGCGCCACGTGGTCCGTCAGCACGCGGTTCACCTCCTCCGGCATGGCTCGATCGAACGACCGCAACCCCGCCTCCACGTGCGCCAACGGAATGCCCCACCGCGCCGCCACCCAAGCACCCGCCCACGTGGAATCGGTGTCTCCGTAAACCAACAATGCATCCGGTTGATCCCGTTCCACCACCTCTGCAATGCCCTTCATCATCTCTCCCATGCGCATTGCTACGTTGCCCGAACTCACCGACAAACGGTGTTCGGGCGGTTCCATCCCCAACTCCCGAAAAAACACCTCGCTCATTTCCTCGTCGTGGTGTTGCCCTGTGTGCAGGACCTGCTCTTCTACGCCCCAATCTCCACGTTTCCACTCCCGACTCAGCGCCGAAGCCTTGATGAACTGGGGCCGCGCACCCACGATGCTCAGTAGTTTTTGCATGAGACGAATTTATAGTACAACCGCTCACAACGCCCCCGCATCCGCAAAACTGTAGTAACCACTTCGAGTGATGATGAGGTGATCCAAGACCGGCAGATCCAAAAACGCCCCCGCCTCCTTCATGTTGCACGTCAATTGCCGATCGCTCGCACTCGGCGAGCGGTTTCCCGACGGATGGTTGTGCACCAAAATCAACGCCGCCGCCCGCAGCGCCAGCGCCTTCCCAAAAATCACCTTCGGATCGGCCACCGTGCCCGACAGCCCCCCGCTTGAAATGCGCAACTCAGCAAGGATTGCGTTGGAACGCCTCAAGTACACCACCCAAAACTCCTCGTGCGCCAAATCCCCCAACCGGTGCTTGAACCGCTGGAACACATCCGAAGCCCGAACCACCTTCGTCTCCCCACCTTCCGCCGCGGCCTGCGCACGCCGCCGACCAATTTCCATCGCCGCCGCCAGCCCCACTGCTCGCTCCGCCCCGATTCCGTGCACCAACCGGTACGCATCAGCTGGCATCCTCCCCAAATCCCCCAGCTGCCCGCCCGCCAACGCCAGCAGTTCGCGCGCCACCTCAAGTGCCGATCGCCCCGCAGGCCCCGTACGAATCAAGATCGCCAACAACTCCTCGTCGGAAAGCGCTTCCGGCCCTTCCAACATCAACCGCTCCCTCGGCATCGCAGCACGCAACGGCACCCCCACTTCCTTCACCTCGTCCATTTCGTTCCATTCTCGTTTCCACCTCGCCCGACCCTCGAGCAAAAAAAAAGGCCCCCTGTTCTCACAGGAGGCCCGAATATCGAAAAGCGCAACGCTTATCCCAACTTCGCTACGTGAACGGCGAGGCTGGATTTAAGGTTGGAGGCTTTGTTCTTATGAATGACGTTCGTCTTAGCGAGCTTATCCAACATGGCGCTCACCTTCGGAAGCATTTCTGCTGCCTCCTTGGCGTCGGTCATCGCGCGCAAGTTGCGAACGGCATTCCGTGCCGTCTTGTGGTAGTAACGGTTGCGAGCTCGCTTCTTTTCGTCAGAGCGGATGCGCTTCAGCGCTGATTTGTGATGGGCCATGTTCTGATGTCCTCGTTTAAGGGAGGGCAAATATAGCCCTTTTTCTATTCGCGCCAAACCTTTTCCACCAAATCCTGTTCACCCCCCCCTTTTCCTCAACCCAAAACGAAAGAAGGACGCACCCCTGCGTCCTTCCATCCTAACAATCTACTCGTACCCATTCGTTGAACGAATACGGCGCAAGGATACGAAACGGACTATATAAGATATAATTTAACAGACCAATACGTATAATCGCTATATTAAGATTCATTTGCGGGCGCGCTCGTGGTCACCAAGAAAACCACCAAGGTCGCCGTAAATTGATCGTCAAATTCTGCGCCATGTTCCATCGAACCCTTTTGATTGCGCTTGGAAGCCTTGTTTTGGCGGGCCCTGCAACAGGTCAAGCCCTCTTCACCGACGTATCGGAATCGAGTGGTTTGGGGGGAACGCAAGGATTCCACCACGCCATCGCATTGGCCGATTACGACGGAGATGGGCGCTTGGACATTTACGTTGGCACGCGGCTGGGGGTGAATCGGCTGTTCCGGAATTTAGGAAACATGGAATTTCAGGAGGTGGGAGCGGCCGCCGGGGTCGCAGATCCGGGGAACACCATGTCGGCGATTTGGGTGGATGTGGACAACGATGGGGATCCGGATTTGGCCACGGGGAACAGCAACAGCGCGAATCGGATGTACCTCAACAACGGGAATGGCACCTTTACGGACGTGACCGACGACTGGGGCATGGGGGTGTTGAGCACCACGCGGAGCTTGAATGCGGCGGACGTCAATGGGGACGGGTGGGTGGACCTGTATTGTTCAAATTTGTCAGCCCAAAACGTGCTCTGGCTCAACCAACAAGGCACCGGCTTCGCCAACGCCACTTTCGCGAGCGGCGCGCTGGACATGGGGGTGGCAATGGGCTCGATCTTCCTCGACGTGGACAACGACGGCGATCAGGATTTGTACTTGACGCACGACGCGAACCAAACCAACCTGCTCTACCTCAACAACGGCTCCGGCCAATTCACGAGCGCCGGCGTTGCGGCCGGCCTCAACTACCAAGGCAACTGCATGGGCGTCGATGCGGCCGATGTCAACCACGACGGCTTCCTCGACCTGTACATTTCAAACCTGTACCCCTCCGAGCTGTTCCTTTCGAACGGCGACGGCACGTTCAACGCGGTCGGTGAAGCGGCTGGGGTTGACGACACGGGCATGACGTGGGGAACGTCCTTCTTCGATTACAACCAGGACGGCCTGCACGACCTGTACATCGCGAACGACTATTTGTTCAGCCCAGCGCCGAACATCCTGTACCGCGGAGAGGCGGACGGAACGTTCACGGTGGTGAGCGCGGGGGACGCGGTTCTGGAGCACCCGTATTCGGACAACGGGATGGCGATGGGGGATTTGGACGGAGACGGGGACTTGGACGTGGTGATTGCGACGCACGGGAACAGCGGGCAACCGGGGCCGACGATTTTGCGCAACGACGCCGCGACGGGGCACCGGCTGACGCTGCAACTCGAAGGGACGACCTCCAACCGCGACGCCATCGGTGCGCGCGCCACCGCTTACTACAACGGCGTGGCGCGCATCGCAGAGGTCCATTGCGGGCGGGGTTATAGCGGTGGGGCTCCCCTGGCCTTGCATTGGGGCTTGGGGGACGCCGAAGTCGTGGACAGCGTTCACATTCGGTGGCCGAGCGGGGTGGAAAGCACGCACGGACCGTGGGTTGCCGACAGCACCTATGCGATCGTCGAACCTGGGGGATTGCCTTGGTTCTATTCCGGATGCACCAACGACGGGGCGTGCAACTACGTTCCCGCCGCTGTGGAGGACGATGGGAGCTGCGTGTACCCGTTGCTTGGGGAGGATTGTGAGGGCAACCTCATCGACGAGGGCATTTCGACGGCGACGCATTCGGTGGCGCGGGTTTGGAATGAAGTGGTGTTGCATGGGGTGCGGCACGATTGGGCGCGGCCGACCATCCACGCCCGGAATTTGTGGCACAGTTCGATGTTGATGTACGACGCCTGGGTGGCCTGGGAGCCGGACACGTTGGGCGCCCCGGCCCCCTATTTCCTCGGGGATACGGTGGCGGGGTTCGCTTGCCCGTTCGAGGGGGTGCCGGATTTGGCGACGCCCGAGGAGCGGCGGGCGGCACAGGAAGCCACCATCAGTTATGGGGTGGCGCGGTTGACCCAGCACCGGTTCGCGTTGGCGCCGCAGGCGGAGGTGGTGCTCGCGGAGGTGGAGAATCGGATGGCGGATTTGGGGTACGATTTGGCCTTGACTTCGACCGATTACACCACCGGCGATCTGGCCCATGACGCCGCTGCCTTGGGCAATTACCTGGCGGACCAAATCATCGACTTCGGCCTGCAAGACGGCGCGCACGAATCCCTCGGCTACGCGAACACCTATTACAATCCGATCAACTGGTACCTCGTGATGGACGAGCCGGGCAACGGCAACCTCGACCACCCGAACCGCTGGCAGCCCCTCCAGCTCGCCGAGTTCATCGACCAAAGCGGCAACCCCGCAAGCGGCTCCAACCTCGATTTCCTCAGCCCGGAATGGGGGGACGTGGTGCCCTTCAGTTTGCAGCCGGAAGACGTGAGCGTGTTCGAGCGCTACGGGTCGCAATACCAAGTGTACCACGATCCCGGGCCACCGCCCTACATCGACCCGGAGCTGCCCGCGGAGCTGGACTCCGACTACAAATGGGGGCACACGATGGTGGCGGTTTGGAGCAGCCACCTCGACCCGGCAGACAGCGTGATGTGGGACATTTCCCCGGGCGCACTGGGCCGGATGGGCGACTACCCGACATCGTTCGACGAAGCGCGGGATTTCTACCAATTCCACGACGGGGGCGTGCTCGAAGGGCCGGGCCACGCGTTCAACCCCGCCACGGGCGAACCGTATGCGCCGCAGGTGGTGCCGCGCGGGGATTACGCGCGGGTGCTCGCGGAATTCTGGGCGGACGGCCCGGACTCCGAAACGCCGCCGGGCCACTGGTTCACCGTGATGAACCACGCGAACGACTTGCCGGAAATGGAACGGCGTTGGCGCGGCGTCGGGCCGGTCATCGACACGTTGGCTTGGGACGTCATGGGGTACTTTGCGCTGGGCGGAGCGATGCACGATGCGGCCATCAGCGCGTGGAGCGTGAAGGGGTGGTACGATTATGTGCGGCCGGTTTCCGCGCTGCGTTGGATGGCGGATCAAGGCCAAAGCTCCGACCCCGAAGGCCCGAACTACTCCCCGGCCGGCATCCCGCTCATCCCGGGGGTCATCGAGCTCATCACGGACGCCGACCCGATCGAACTGACGGGCGAAGACGGCGCGTGGATCGACAAGCCGAAGGTGCGCAGCTGGCGCGGACCGTATGCCGTGGAAATCCCCGCGACCGACATGGCGGGCGTGGGCTGGATCCGGCTCGCGGAGTGGTGGCCGTACCAGCGGCCGACCTTCGTGACACCGCCCTTCGCCGGCTACGTCAGCGGTCACAGCACGTATTCGCGCGCCGCTGCCGAAGTGCTGACCTTGATGACGGGCGACGCCTTCTTCCCCGGAGGCATGGGCGTGTTCCCGGTGGAAGCGAACGAATTCCTGGTCTTCGAGGATGGGCCGTCGGTGAGCTTCGAGCTGCAGTGGGCGACCTACCGCGATGCCGCAGACCAAAGCGCACTCAGCCGCATCTGGGGCGGCATCCACCCGCCCCAAGACGACTTCCCCGGCCGCGCGATCGGCGAGGCCGTGGGCATCGAAGCGTTCCTGTGCGCGGAAACCTTCGCCCGTCCCCTTGCCGGCTGGTCCGGCGGAGAGGACGACATGCTCGGCTCCTGCCCGGGCGACTTCAACGGGGACGGCTTGCGTGCCATCGCGGACTTGCTGGTCCTGCTCATGGAATTCAGCAGCGGCACCGCCGGCGGATCCAGCCCCGCTGACCTCACCGGTGACGGCATCTGCAGCACGTCGGATTTGATGGCCTTCCTCGCGGTATGGGGATTGCCTTGCGATTGATCATCGAGCGTTGGAAAAACGAGCTCCACTGTGGTTGTAATCCCCAGTTTGGGCTCGAATTTGGGGAGCAGGATGGGGCCAAATCCCGATGAACCGTTGAATCCCAGGCGCCTCGCCTCCCCGATCGGCCTGTACGCCCCCAGCGGCTTGGCCCCCGTGCGGAAAAGTGGAGAAACCAACTCCAGCGGTCAACGCACTTGACGGCCGTGAACCACAACTTCGTCGGCGAAGAGCCATGTGGGCTCGGAGGCCGCGTCGTGCCAAGCTGGGCAGGCCCCTGGATTCTTCAGCGTGACCCGCACCGCCCAAGCGCGGCGGCCGCCGACCGCAGCGCTCCAGCGGGCGATGCCTTGGTCGTCGTTGCGGGCGAGGGGCGCCGGCGGACGCACCTCAGTCGCTTCCCAAACGTCCGAGCCGTTCGTCGACCACATGAATTCGATCAGGGACGGATCGAAGATCCAAGCGTTTTGGTAGCGGTAGGTTCGGACCGTGATGGAGTCGATTTCGATGGGAGCGTCGAAGTGGAGGTGGAGGTGCATGTCGGTGCCGGACGTCGCCTGCCAGCGGCCGTCGCGGAAGTCCATTGAGCCGAGGAGGCCGTCGTTCAGGCCGCGCTCGCCCCCGCCTGGGTAGTAGGGGTTGAGGTCGTGGCCGATGGTGGTGCGGGTGGCCGTAAGGCCCACATGCCCCGCCACCGGAAATCGCGGAGGATCCATCAACACGCGGTAGCGGTGCTCCACCTCGGTCCACACTTCTCCCTCGCCTTCCACCTCCATCGGTTCGCCAAACTCCACGACACTCGATGGGCAGTCTTGGCCGGTGGGAACAAAACCCGCGATGCCGGTCACCCCCCGCATGGCGGGTTCAACGACGGCGACGAGGGTGCCGGTTGCGGGATCGGTTTGGCTTTCCATCACCACCGGCACGGTCTCGAGGCCATAATCCACGCGCATCCCGTCGAGGCGGTCGTAGTGCACCTCCAGGCGATCGAGGAAATCCGTGAAATCGCGGCGGGCCGGCGGCGTCCACATCACCTCGGCGAACGCGGACGCACGGGGGTAGATCTTCGATTCGACGAGGTGCTGCGGCGCGTGCTCGGACCACAGGTTCACCTCGCCGCCGAGCACGCGGCCCGGGCCGCCCGACACGTCTTCGGGTGCGAAGCCATAAACTTCCTCCATGTCCGTGGCCGCCAGCGGGTAGTCGAGGTAGCAGTGGGACGTTGGGGAAAGGATCGCGTCGTTGCCTTGGGCAATGGCTTGGCGCGCGCCGTCGAGGCCCCGCCAGCTTTGGACGGTGGCGCCGTCGGGGAGGCCGCCGTCGAGGATTTCGTCCCAACCGATGAGCTTGCGGTCGTGGGCGGCGAGCCACTGGCCGATGCGGCCGATGAAGTAGCTCTGGAGTTCGTGCTCGTCGTGCAGGTGTTCGGTGGCGATTCGGTTTTGGCATTTCGAACAGGCCTCCCAGCGCACCTTCGGCGCCTCATCCCCTCCGACGTGGATGTACTCCGACGGGAAGAGCTCGAGGACCTCCGTGAGCACCTGCTCGAGGAAGGCAAACGTGGCCTCGTCCCCCGCGCAATAAATGTCCTTGAACACGCCCCAATCGTTGGGCACCGACAGCTCCTCCCCGGTGCAGCCCAGTTCCGGATACGCCGCGAGCGCCGCCCGGCTGTGGCCCGGCAATTCGATCTCTGGAATGACCGTGATGTGGCGCGCCGCCGCGTAAGCCACGATGCGCCGGATGTCGTCCTTCGTGTAGAATCCGCCGTGCACGCTGCCATCGGCCTCGGTTCGCCAGGCGCCCACTTCCGTCAGCCGCGGATAGGCGTCGATGGCGATGCGCCAGCCTTGGTCTTCCGTCAGGTGCCAGTGGAGGGTGTTCATTTTGTGCAAGGCCAAACCATCGATTACCTGTTCCACAAATTCCACTTCCATGAAATGCCGGCACACGTCGAGCAACAGCCCCCGGTGCCTGTAGCTCGGCGCATCGGCGATGGTGAGCTGGGGCAGGGCAAACCCGTCGCGGCAGCGGTCGAACCGCTCGCAATCCGGCGGCGCCAGCTGACGCAGCGTGGTCAGTCCGCGAAAGGCGCCCGCGGCCGTGCTCGCCTCGATGCGGATGTCCTCGCCGACGGTGAGGGTGTAGCCCTCCTGCGCCAATCCGTCCACGCGCTCCACGCGCACGTCCACGGGCTCCGTCCCTTTCGGTTCGCCCCCGGGAAAGACCCAATTCGGGGCGATGGACAAGGAATCGGACCATTCGGTCGGGAAGTGCCATTTGACCGCACGGACCTGGAGTGGCGGGCGGGTGGTGTCCACCGCCAATTCAGCGGGGAGCGGAATGAGGCCGTCCGCGCCGCCCATCGGAATCGGCGGCGGGGGCGGTTCGGCGGTGCAAGCGACGAGGACGAGGAAGAGCAGGGGGAGGTACTTCATGGCGGGGGATTACTTCGATGCGGCGCGAACGAGCGCCTTCACCATCCAGCGTTCGACCGGGTGAGTGGTGCCGTCAAAGTGGCGGGTGTCGTGGGGTTCGGGGTGGCGGCAGGAGGCGTGGAGGGCCGCGACGTTGAGGCCGGTCCAGGTGGCGGCGTTTTCGGGGGAAACGCCGCTGCCGACAGTGACGTCGAAGCCGGCGCGGACGAGGGTCGCGATGTGGGCCCAGCCGTCGACGGCGCGGGCGGCGCCACCGCTCGAGAGGACGCGCCGGATGCCGAGGTAGCGCAGGCGTTCCGCGTCGGCCGCCCAGTCCACGGAGGCGTCGAGGGCGCGGTGCACCACGAGGCGGTGGCCGCCGAAGCGGGCCACGAGGCGCTCAAGGGCGGGAAAGTCGAGGCGCCCTTCGGGGGTGAGGCCGCCGATGACGGCGCGGGTGGCGCCGGCTTGAAAGGCGTCGTGGATTTGGTCTTCGATCCACGCCCATTCCTCGGGCGAGTAGGCAAAATGGCCCGCGCGCGGCCGGATCAACGCATGCACCGGCAACCCCGTGGCCACCGAACGCCGAATGTCCGCGGACGGCGGCGTCAACCCGCCGCACTCCCAATGCGCGCACAGTTCCACCCGGTCCGCCCTCCCCTGCGCCGCTTGCTCCACATCCATCGGCGTGGAAGCGCACACTTCAACTTCCGGCCGCCGCTGTTCCTCCGCCAAGGCCTCAGCCACATCAGCGGCATCCGCAAGCGAAGTCAAATCGAGCACAGGAGACGCCTCCAGCACCGGACGCACTTCGAAAAACCGGTCGAATGCCGCGGGCAATTCCAACTCGCCCCGCTCGGGATGCGGCTCAAGCGCATCGATTTCAATGAGCATCCCCGCCGGATCCAACCGAAACAGGTTCATCGACACCCGCACCACCCCATCCGCGTCGCGCGCATCCTCCACCGCTCGGGCATCCGGCTTTTCAATGAGGCCCCTCAACCGCCCATCCGCAGCCAAGTGCGCTACGGAAAATCCCGCCACGCGCTCGGCCGGTAGCCCGAGGGCGTCCCGGTCAAACGCGAGGAACGAAGGCGTGAAGCCCGCTGTGCGGATGCGCCGAAGGGCGTGCACCGTGGGCAAGTTGTCGCCGTTGCACGTCACCGCCGCCTCGCCCGCGTTCACGGGGTCTTGGAGCAGCGCCTCGCGCACGGCATCGGCTGTTCCCTTCGGCTCCCACTGCACCGCAATGCCCACCCGCAACCGCTGCCCCACCGGAGTCTCGTTCCACTGGCGCACCCAGGTTTCCGTCACCTCGTCTTCGGGGGAAATGACGAGGGTGATTTCGGTGAACCCGGCGCGCTCGGCACGGAGAAGCAGGAATTCGAGGAAGGGCTCTTGTTGCGGGCCGATGCGGACCATGGGCTTCGGGCGTTCCAACGCATCGGCCTTCCACGCTTCGGGAAGGCCGGGCAGGTCGGCGCTCGCTTTCATGCGGCGGGCGCGGCCGGCGGCGAGGACGATGAGGCGGTTGCAGTTCATTCCGGTTGGATTTGGGCGCCGGGGGCGCCGAGTTGCACAAGGTAGGGCGTGGAGCCCGTGGCGCGGACGGCTTCCATCACCCGGGGGACGCGGTCGTGGGGAACGAGCAACACGGCCGTGCCGCCGCCACCGCTGCCGTTGAGTTTGCCGCCGTAAGCGCCGTGGGTCAGGGCGGCTTCGAGGGCGGCTTCGAGGCGAGGGGTGCTGACGCCGAGGGTGTCGCGGAGGAAGGCGTGGTGGGCGGTGAGGGCGGTGCCTGCGGAGGGGAGGTCGCCGGCGCGGAGGGCAGCGGTGCCCTCGGCCGAGTGGTCGCGGCTGGCTTCCGTGGCCGCGAGGAGGGCGCGATCGGCGGGGGAGGTTGCGGCGCCGGGGTTGGCCACGAGCGCGATTCGCCGGGCCTTTGCCCGTTCGAGGATGGCCAGGGTCGCCTTCGGCTCGTGGGTGTCGATGAGCAGGCAGGCCACGTCGGGAATCGGCAGACGTTCGGGCGGGCGGCCGTCGAAATAGAAGGCGTGGAGGCCACCGTGGGCGATGGCGAGGTGATCCATTTGGCCCCCGGGTTCGCCTTGGGACGTGACTTCGGCGTGGTGGGCTGCGCAGGCCAAATCCTCAGCCGCCACCGCCCGACCCGCCGCGTGCGCCAAGCCCGCCACGAACGCGGTCACGAGGGCGGTCGAGCTGCTCGCTCCCGCCGCGCGGGGCAGGGTGCCGCGCACCGTCGCCCGCCACCCCGTCACGGGCTCGGCCTGCCAAGCCGCCGACAGGTAATCGAAGGGCCTCCCGACCGGCGGTCCGGGCCAGTGGGCGTGCGCCGCAATGTCGGGCAAGTCGAGGTCGAGGCGGTTGGATGGGGTGCGGTGAAACTGGATTTGGCACGTCAAATCAATGGCACCCGCCACGACCGGCCACCCCAAATAATCCTGGTGCTCCCCGAACAAACACACGCGCCCCGGCGCCTCCGCCACAAACCCGCTCACCGCAACCCCCACTTCCACGTCCCCCACCCCGCAGCCAACGCTACCGCGGCCAACGCCATCGCCTGCCCCCCATCGCCGTACAGCGCGCTGCCCACCGCAAACAGCGCCGCGTAAACCGCCACACTTCCCGCGAGCATCGCCAGCACCCCTTGCGGCACTGCCCAAGCGCCCTCTTGTCCAAAACGCCTCCACCCCGGACCGCCCGGCCGCACCTTCGCCACGAACCGCCGCAGCGTCTCCTCCTCCTCAGGCGGCGTCACCAACGTCCCCACGACCCAAATCACCGTGGTCAACAGCGCCCCCCACACCAACTTCATGTGCCCCTCCAACGGCGGCACCAACGCCACCGGCTCCGACGCCAACGCATCGTGCACGAACGTGAAGTACCCCGCCACGACGAGCGAACCCACCATCGCTACGATCTCCGTCCACGCATTGATGCGCCACCAGAACCACCGCAGGATGAACAGCCCCCCCGTGCCGGCCCCGATGAGCAGCAACAGGTTGAAGGCTTGGCCCGCATCCGTCAACATCAGCCCCAAGCCGCACCCCAGCACCATGCTCACGAGCGTCGCGAGGCGCCCGGCCTGCACCTGCTCACGCTCGTCCGCATCCGGCTTCAAAAACCGCACGTAAAAGTCGTTCACGAGGTAACTGGCGCCCAAATTCAACTGCGTCGACATGGTGCTCATGAAGGCCGCGAGCAACGACGCCGCCACCAGCCCCAACAAGCCCGAAGGCAACAGCGACAACATCGCCGGATAGGCCAAATCGTGGCCGACCTTGCTCGCTTCCACCTCGGGAAAGGCGGCCTGCAAATCGGCCAGGGTCGGAAACACGATGACGGAGGCCAGCGCAATGAGGATCCACGGCCACGGCCGCAACGCGTAATGTGCCACGTTGAAAAACAGCGTCGCCCCCACCGCATCGCCTTCCGACCGGGCGCTGAACATCCGTTGCGCGATGTACCCGCCGCCCCCCGGCTCCGCCCCGGGATAATAGCTCGCCCACCATTGCACGGCAAGCGGAACCAGCAATACCGGAACCCACACTCCCGGGTCCCCCAAGTCCGGCAACATCGGCGTAAGCGGCGCCACCGAATCGTGCGCCAACAGCGCCTCCAACCCGCCCACTTCCGGCAATCCGAGCACGTAAACGCAAGCCCAGACCGACCCCACCATCGCCAAGAAGAACTGAACGAAATCGGTCAAGATGACGGCACGCAAACCACCCCACGCGCTGTAAGCCAGCGTGATGACCCCCGTGACGAGCAAGGTTTGCCAGCCCGGCCAGCCCAGCAAAATGCCCCCGAGCTTGATGGCCGCCAGCGAAACCGTTCCCATGACGAGCACATTGAACACCAAACCGAGGTACAGGGCCCGAAAACCGCGGAGGAACGCCGCCGCCGGACCGCTGTAGCGGAGCTCGTAAAAGGCGATGTCGGTGAGGACGCCGCTTCGGTGCCAAAGCCGGGCGTAGACGAAGACCGTCAGCATGCCCGTCAGGAGGAAGGCCCACCATCCCCAGTTGCCCGCCACGCCTTGGGTGCGCACCAATCCCGTGACGAGGTTGGGCGTGTCGGTCGAGAAGGTCGTTGCGACCATGCTGACGCCCAGGAGCCACCAGGGCATTTGGCCTCCCGCGAGGAAAAAACCGCGGGCACCCCCTTCGTTCTTGCGACTGGCCCAAGCCCCGACCGTCAAGGCGAGGGCGAAATATGCGGCGATGATCGCCCAATCCAACGTAGACAACTGCATGCCGCAAGGATACGTCAAAGGCCGTGTTCCGTGCGCGCCTTTCGGGTCAGCGAGGCGACGACGAGGCTGTACGAATCGTCCACCCAGCGCAGGATGGCGTCGCGGGGAGCGTCGCCGTCGACCGCGACGGTGTTCCAATGCGCCTTGTTCATGTGCCATCCCGGAGCCACCGCGTCGTAGCGCGCCCGGAGCTCGAGGGCTTCCTCGGGATCGCATTTGAGGTTGATGCCCGTGAAGTCGTCGACGTCGCAGAGGGCGAACATTTTTCCAGCGACCTTGAAAACCAAGGTGGAAGCGTCGAAAGGGAAGGCTTCTGAGACGGCGGGCTTGGCGAGGCAGTGGTCGCGCAGCTCGTCGAGGTGCAAATTGCGCATGGATATGGGTTTTGGGCCAAAGTTCTTTTAATTTCGCGCCGTTTCTACATCCACAAAATCATCCACGATGCGCATTGCTACCTCCTTGGCCATTTTGGCCTTTCTCGCTCCCGCCGCTGCTCAAGCGCAGTGCACGGAGTTGTTCATCTCCGAATACTGCGAAGGAACGGGCAACAACAAAGGGCTTGAGTTCTTCAACCCGACGGGAAGCCCCATCGATTTGGGCCCCTACGTGCTGCAGCGTTGGTCCAACGGAGAAGCAGGAATGACCGATGAGACGAACTTGATCGGCTCCATTCCCGCGTACGGAACGTGGGTGTTGGTCAATGGCCAAACCGAAGACGTGGACCTCGGCGGTGGCGCCACGAGCCCCATGGTCGATCCCGAGATGCAAGCGTATGCGGACCAGCTCGACAACCCCTACCCCGCTCCGACGTACATGAACGGCGACGACGCCCTGGTGTTGATCAAGAACGGAAACCAAGTGGTCGACATTTTCGGCAAGCCCGGTGAAGATCCGGGAACGGCCTGGACGAACGATGCTGACAACGGCTTCGTGGACGTGGGAGACGGTGCCGCTTGGTTGACTTCGAATCACACGTTGCGCCGGAAGTTCGAAGTGACGAGCGGGGTGACGGTACCGCCTTTGGCCTTCGACACCTTCCTCGAATGGGACACCCTGTCGGTGAACACGTGGGACAACCTCGGCATGCACGCGTGCGCTTGCGGCGGCAATCAAGTCGAAACCCTGAGCGTGCGTCCTGAAGCGCAACTCTTCCCCAACCCGAGCGCGACCGGCACCTTCGAAGTGACGGCGAACCTGCCCGTGGAACGCATCACGGTTCACACCGCTGCCGGTCAACTCGTGCACGACGTGCAGGTGAACCGGATCGGACGGGCTGTGGTGGATGTACCGGGCGTTGTTTCCGGTGCGTACATCGTGAACATCCACTTGGAAGGCGGCGCGACGTTTGCGCACCGCTGGTGGGTGAAGTGATCCCCGCGATGAAGCTTCAACACATCGGGCGCTCGGCGATTTTAGCCTGGCTCCTGGGCATGGTGTGCTTCGCATCGGGCCAAACCGGCAAGGTGTTTGGCACGGTCTCCGACGCCATCACAGGGGAAACCCTCATCCAAGCTGCGGTCGTCATCGGCACCACCGGTTACATGACGGACTTCGACGGCCGATACGAAGCGGAATTGCCTTACGGCACTTACACGGTCAACGTTTCGTACGTTGGCTACGAACCGCAGCGCATCCAACTCGAAGTCGATGCCCCGACGGTGCGGTTGGACTTCAAGATGTCGACCATCGTGTTGCAGGAAGCCCAGGTCATTGCGGATGTCGCCATCGAACGGGAAACCCCAGTGGCGTTCTCGAACATCAAGCCCTTGCAGATTCAGGAGGAGCTGGGATCGCAACCCATCCCGATGATCTTGAACACCACGCCGGGGGTGTACGCGACGCCGACCGGATCCGACAACGACGGCCCGAGCATCACCATCCGCGGATTCAAGCAGCGGAACGTGTCCGTCCTTGTGGATGGCATTCCGGTGAACGACATGGAAAGCGGGGCGGTGTTTTGGAACAACTGGTTCGGGCTGGATTTGGTCACCCAAACCATGCAAGTCCAGCGTGGACTCGGCGCGAGCAAGCTCGCGCTGCCGGCCATTGGCGGCACGGTCAACATCGTGACCCAGGGCATCGAAAGTGCCCGCAAAACGTCGGTCAAGCAGGAAGTCGGCAGCTTCGGATTCACCCGAACGTCCATCGGCCACACGAGCGGTCGCTTGTCCAACGGCTGGGGCTACACGCTGAGCGGCAGCTTCCAGAACCGGCAAGGGTACTTCGACCAAGACTACAACCGGTCGTTCTTCTACTACGCGAAGGTGCAGAAGGCCATCGGCAACCACACCTTTTCGTTGAGCGCAACGGGAAGCCCGTCTTCGAACGCTTCCCGGTCGTACAAGCAACGCATCGCCACGTATGACCGCGAGTACGCACGCTCCCTGTTCCAAGGGACGAGCACGGAGTACGAGCGGCTTCGGGAATACGCCGTGGGGTACGACGCGATCTTCAACAGCGACACGTTGTTGGCGGGCGAGGAAGCCGATGCTTACGCGAACTTGAATGCGCAATTCGGATTCGAGAACGTGCAGGAGTTTGAGGCGCATGCGGCGTCCTTGGACTTCATCGACACGACGGGGGTGGTAAGCTATGGTTTGGACTACAACACCCACTGGGGATTGCTCAACGGCGAAGTGAAGTACGAGCGCGAAAACCGCTACCACAAGCCGCTGTTCAGCTTCCGGCACAACTGGCGTGTGACTGACAAGCTGTACATCTCGAACATGGTGTATGCTTCCTACGGCTACGGCGGAGGCACCCGGCTTGAGAACGCCCTCGGGGCGGGGGACTACACGCCCGACGGCCAAGTGGACTTCGAGAAGTTCTACGCGTCGAACACCATCGGCGGCATCTTCGGTCCGCCCATCGACCCTACGTATTCCGATGAATTGCTGAAGTCAGGGCGCTTCCTGCGCAAGCTATACAACAACCACTATTGGTACGGGGCCCTGTCCACCTTCCGCCATGAAACGTCGGATAAGGTGACGCTTTCCGGTGGCCTCGATGCGCGGATGTACCAGGGCGAGCGCTACGGCGAAGTGTACGACCTCCTCGGGGGCGATTACTGCGTGGACAACCGCGATGCGAACAGCGCGTCGAAGATGCGTCGCGTGGGGGACAAGTTGGGCTACCACAACGACGCGTTCGTCCGGTGGGCGGGGGCGTTTGCGCTCTTCGAGTACAAGGGCTACCTGTACAATGCGTTCGTGAACGTTTCGGGGGTGTACCAGGGGTATAAGGCCGTGGACTACTTCGCTCCGTTGGACGTCAACGTGAACGGTGAGCTCTACCGGCAGGCCCTGTCGATGGGCGAGCTCATGTTGGTGGGGCCCGACCTCGCGGATGGGGTAGGCCAAATTTATTCCGAGGACGACGTCCAGCAACTTGCCAACGGCTGGGTCGTGGACGGGGACACCCTTTCCGGCCTGACCGCGGTCCGCCACGGCGACGCCAACACCGAATCCTCAACGTCCGGCTGGAAGTGGATCCCCGGATTCACCGTCAAAGCGGGCGGAAACTACAACCTGAGCGAGTACTCCAACGCTTTCTTGAACCTCGGTTACCTCAACCGGACTCCGGTGTTCCGCAACGTGGTGGACTTCGAGAACAAATTCGTGAACAACACCCGGAACGAGATCATCCAGTCGGTCGAGCTGGGTTACAGCTACAGCAAGCACCCGTGGTCGTTCAACGTCAACGGGTACTGGACGGTTTGGAACAACCGCCCGTTGCAATCCTTGCTCCGCTTCGAAACGGTCGAAGGCGACATCGTTCGAGCGAACGTGAACTCCATGAGCGCTTTGCACCGCGGTTTGGAAATGGACGGGGCCATTCAGCTCAACTCGAAGTGGACGTTGGAAGCCTATGCCTCCTATGGCGACTGGCGCTGGACGAGTTCCGAAGACAGCTTGGTGCTGCTCGACGATTTGACCAACCTCCCCTACTTGAATCAGGACGGCACCGTCGCATCCGTCGAGTACGATGCGGCAGGGGTGTCCGTGGGAGATGCTCCGCAGAGCTCCTATTCCATCGCCTTGCGTTACTTCCACAACAGGTGGTACGTCAAGCCGCGCTTCACGTGGTTCGACCGGTACTATTCGGATTTCGACCCGTTCTCGTTGAACGGCGAGAATGCCGGACGCCAGAGCTGGAAAATCCCTTCATACGGTCAGTTCGAAGTGCACGCGGGGTACAACATGGATGTGGGGGAGTCGAATTTGGACTTCCGCTTGAGCCTGTTCAATGTGCTCAACACCACGTTCATCGGGAACGCCCAGAACAACGACGCGTTCGGTCAGTGGTACTTCACCGACTCCGAACGGAATTACGCCTTCACTCAGAACAACTTCGACGCGGCGTCCAGCGCCGTTTACATGGGCTTCCCGTTCCGCACGAATTTCAGCGTGCGCGTTCGGTTCTGAACCCGCCAATCCCTCATGATGATGAAACGCATCCTCCTAACCTTGGCTTTCGCCGCTCCGATTTGGGCTGTGGGCCAAACCTCCATCCTCGATGCCCGCACGAATTACGGCGTGGGCGACGTGGTCACCGTGACCGGCATCGTCACTTCGGATGAGAACTTCGGTTCCATTCGGTACATCCAAGACGAAACCGCGGGCATTGCGCTGTATCCAGGTTCCGACTGGAGCGGCTGGGCCGATCCGCAACCGGGCGACGAGGTGACGATGACTGCCGAATTGTCCGAATACAACGGCTTGCTCGAAGTGGGACCTGCCAACGTCACGAACGTGGAGGTGCTCTCGAGCGGCAATCCCCTCCCCGAACCGCTGCAAATCACCCCTTCCCAAATGAACGAATCCCTCGAAGGGCAGCTCGTTTACATCCCGGGCGCGATGTTCACCAACGGAGGCCAAATCATTTCTGGGAACAATACCTACAGCTTCTCCGCGGCCGGCGAGGACGGCGTCATTTACGTCCGGACCTCAAACGAACTGGTCGGCCAAATCCTCTCGGCGGGCGAAGTGGACCTGTATGGCATCGTGTCCCAGTTCTCGTTCGACGGTTTTGGCGGGTACCAGTTGCTGCCGCGCGGCTTGGACGATGTGGTGGCCACGTCGGCCATCAACTTGGCTACGTCCGTCCTGCAAGACGATTTGACCACCACGAGCTTCAGCTTGAATTGGCTCACCGATGTGGAGGGAGACAGCCACGTGGAGTATGGGTTGACGCCAGATTTGGGCCAAATCACGAGCGACGCCACCCTGACGCAGGACCACAGCATCACCTTGACGGACCTCACCCCGGGCACCATTTACTACGCACGGGTCATCTCCATCCTCGGGGAGGATTCCACCATGTCGGTGGTCCGCCCCTACGCCACCGTTTCTGAGAGCCCCGGATGGATCCGCGCCTACTTCGTCACGGAGGTGGACAACAGCGTGGCCACCATCGAAGAAGCGGCCACCTTGGGAACCGCCACGAACGACACCATCGCCGCTTACATCCTCAGTGCTGAACACACCTTGGACATCGCGGTCTACAACACGAACAACACCACCATCACCGACGCTGTCAACCAAGCCGCAGCGAACGGCGTGCAAATCCGTTGGATCGCTGAAGGCCAAAACGCGAACCTTGGTTTGTCCGAACTCGACGCTTCCATCCCGGTTCACCTGCGCACCGACGGCGAAGGCTCGGGCATGCACAACAAGTTCATCGTCGGCGACGCGGAATACACCGACAAGGCGTTCGTCCTCACCGGCTCCACGAACTGGACCACGAACAACCTGAACACCGACCCCAACAACCTCATCATCTTCGGCGACGAGAGCTTGGCCAAAGCCTACACGCTGGAGTTCAATGAGATGTGGGGCAGCGATGGCATGACCCCGAATGCGGCGAACAGCAAGTTTGGCCCTGACAAGGAAATCAACACGCCGGAGCGCTTCCTCATCGGTGGCAGCCTCGTCGAGTTGTACTTCTCGCCCAGCGATGGTGCGAACCAAGCCATCTTGGAGAGCATCCTAACGACCGATTACGACTTCCAATTTGCCACCCTTTCGTTCACGCGGAATGACCTCGGAGAAGCGGTCATCGAAGTGGGGTCGAGCATCTTCACCTCCGTAAGCGGCGCGATGGAAGACGTGAACACCAGCGGATCGGAGTACGACGCGCTCACGGCTGCTGGCATTCCGGTGTATTCGCACCAAGGCATTTCCGGTCAGTTGCACCACAAATACGGCATCGTCGACCAAAGTCAGCCCGGTTCTGACCCGCGCGTCATCACGGGCTCGCACAACTGGTCCACGACCGCCGAAACCACGAACGACGAGAACACCGTGATCGTCCACGACGCGCGCATCGCGAACCTGTTCTACCAAGAATACATGGGCCTGCTCGGCGCCATGGGCGTGGGTGTGGAGGCGGTGAACGGCTCGGAAGTCATCGCGCGCTTGTATCCGAATCCGACGTCTGGATTACTGAGCGTGGAGTGGAAAGGCACGGATACTCCGGGCGATTTGGTGTTGCGTGACATGATGGGCCGTTGGGTGGACCAAACCCCGCTTTCGACGGGCACCACGCGGCTTGATTTGGCCCACTTGCCCGCGGGCATCTACACCGTTTCCATCGGAACGCAGGGCCTCCCCACGCGCCTCATCGTCGAATAAGGCACGGGCACAAATCCCCATGCACCGCTCATGAATTTTATGCGGTGCGGCAACGAACGGGTTCTATTTTCGTCCAGAAGATAGAACCCGTTGCCATGTTGAACCGAATTGCTCCCTTGTTTGCCGCTTGCGCCAT
>CBFHLY010000012.1:0-82320 GCA_965656785.1 uncultured Flavobacteriales bacterium | reverse complement strand
AACTCGATGTCGGTCTCCCCGATGACTTCATCGCCTTCGAGCAGCCGAATGTTGTAAATGCCCTCTGCCAAAATCCCCGGTGGGGTGAAGAAAATGCACGCGTCGAGGCGTTCCTTCGCATAGTCGATGATGCGCGAGGCGCTCACGGGCGTGCCGCTGGGCGTGTTCGATTCGATGCCCGTTCCCGGCTGCAACACCGCGCCATCGGAAGAAAGAACTTGCAGGTGCAACTGCTTGCTGCCCGGCTCAGCGATGCGGTTTTCGAGCAAGGTGAAACACAATCGGATCATGTCCGTTCGATTCGCCCGATTCGTTTCCCGTTGCTTCCCGGAACCGAGGATGCGCAGCCCCGTCGCCTGCAAGCCCGCCGCCTGCAAAACCTGGCCGGTGGTGATGATTTCTTCCATGTTTTCCTGCCGTTCCCGCAGGTCGCGGTTGCGCTTTTCCACGGTTTCGACTTGGTCGCGCATCTGCTCGTTTTCTTCGAGGAGCGCGACATTGAGTTGATTCAAGGAATCGATGGTGACCACGTATCCCTGCATGATGGAGCGCAGCGTTTCCGCTTCCTTGCGGGCCTTCGACAGGGACCAATTGCTGTTCTTCACCCGCGTCATCAGCTCGTCGATTTGGGCGCGTTGGTCAGCGATTTCGCTGAGCATGAGCGTGTTCTCCGTTTTCAAGGTGTCGTAGGAGAACCGCATTTTTTCCAAATCAAACAACAGGGATTCGCGCTCGAGTTCGAGTTCGTCGTTGCTGGCCTCGACTTGTTCGATGGTGTCGTTCTGAGTCACCACCTCGTACGCGAGGAATCCACAGGCCAAAGCCAATGCAGCAATGACCACCAATAGCACACGGGGATTGTTCATGATGGGCAAAGGTGCAAAGGCCATCCGGACTTCCGGATGGCCTTTGCAAACGTTACCAACCTTTTAATCTTCACGCTTTCCGAATCCGAAGAAGCTCGAAAGGCTGAAGTTTTTTTGTTTGGTTGTGGTGGGTTCCGAGGCGGAAGTGCTTCGGCCGAATTGCCGAGGTGCCGCTTCTTGGCTGCGGGGCTTGCGGCTTTCGCCGCGGTTGCTGCCTTCGGCGGAACGCCGTGCAGGCCGCTGATCGTCGTTGCGTCGGCGGTTATCGCCGTTCCGGTTGCCGCCTTCTGAAGGTCGGCGCGATGGGCGCTGATCGTCGTTGCGTCGGCTTGCGGGCTTGCGGTTGCCTTGTGAGGCAGGTTGGGCTTTGCGGTTCTCGTTGTTGCGTCCGCGAGGGGCATCGGAGTTCGCGTTTCGCGATTCTGTGCGTTCACCCATCCGCCGTTTCGGGCCTTCACCTGAGCGCGGTGGGCGCTGGGATTCGGTGCGTTGCGGGCGCTGAGATTGCCCGTCGTTGGATCCGCCCTTCGGTCGTTGCGTGCGACCTCCGCCCGTGCGACCTCCGCCGCCGTTGCTGCTGCGGGCGGGCTTTGCTTTCTTCGGGGTTTGCCCGCCGCGGGGCTTCGTCATGCCGACTTCGCCGAGTTCGATGGGGTAGCTGCCGTAGCGTTCCACGGGCAACTCCTTTTGGATCAGCTTCTGGATGTCGCGCAAGTAATCGCGTTCCTCGTCTTCGTTGCACAGCGAAATCGCATGGCCCTGGAGGCCGGCGCGGCCGGTTCGGCCGATGCGGTGCACGTACGTTTCCGAAATGTTCGGGATTTCGAAGTTGATGACGTGGCTCAGGGCGTCCACGTCGATGCCGCGGGCCGCGATGTCGGTGGCCACGAGCACGTTGATCTTGCCCTGGCGGAATCCGTTCATCGCGCGGTCCCGCTGCGGTTGGCTCTTGTTGCCGTGAATCGCTTCCGCCTTGATGCCCGCCTTGTTGATGTAGCGCACCACCTTATCGGCGCCGTGCTTCGTCCGGGTGAACACCAGCGCGGTTTCGACTTCGGGTCGCTGGAGGATTTCCACGAGGAGATCGCGTTTTTCCTTTTGGCATGCGAAGAAGACCTGTTGATGGACGGTCTCTGCGGCGGAGCTCACGCGGGCCACTTCCACGCGCACGGGATCCGTCAGGATGGTGGCCGCGAGTTGCGTGATGCTGTCGGGCATCGTCGCCGAGAAGAACAGCGATTGCCGCTTTTCTGGCAGCAACTTGATGATCTTCTTGATGTCGTGGATGAAGCCCATGTCGAGCATGGTGTCGGCTTCATCGAGGACCAAATGGCTGAGCTGGTTGAGGTGGACAAATCCTTGCTCGACCAAATCCAACAACCGACCGGGCGTCGCCACGATGATGTCCACCCCCCGGCGCAATTGGTCGACCTGACGGTGCTGGGAAACCCCGCCAAAAATGACCACCGAACGCAAGGGCGATCCCTTGCTGTAGTCCATGATGTTCTCGTAAATCTGCGAAGCCAGTTCGCGGGTAGGAGACAAAATCAGCGCCCGCACCCGCCGTTTTTCGCCGGCTTCCGACCGTTCGGCCAGTTGGTTTACGATGGGCAGCGCGAAGGCTGCGGTTTTTCCGGTTCCGGTTTGGGCCACGCCCAACACATCGCGTCCGGAAAGAATGAGGGGAATGGTTTGGCCCTGAATGGGCGTCGGCTCGGTGTAACCGAGCGGTTTGAGGGCGTCCAACACGTGTGTGTTGAGTCCCAATTCTTCAAATAACATAGAAAATGGAAATTCATAGACCCCGCAAATCCGCGCGGGGGAAACGTACCGGTCTGGAATCCTTCACAACGCCACTCGTGTCTGCGCGCCAGATCGGTAAAGCACGCCTGTTCAATCGGTTCTGAGAACGGAGAACGAGGCAAAGATGCAAAAAAAATCGTTGCGTTCGTCAGTTCAGGCCCAATTCCCATGAACCGCCGGCCGCTGCGGGGTGGGCCAGGAGCTTCACGGAGACCTCGGAATCGCCCTGCCATTCGAGCAGGCCGACGTTGTGGGTGGCCACGGGAAGGCCCACGCGGTGGCGGTTTTCCGTGGGGCGACCGGGCGTGCTCGAAAGGCTGCTGGAGGTGCAATCGTAGATAGGGGGCAGGTTGTGTGGCCAGCCGTCGATTTGGCTTGAATCCAACCGAGAAATTTCGCCATAATGCGAAACGCCAGACAGGAATACCGTGTGCTCCGCAGCATGCGCTTTCGCCAACGCGTCCAACATCCGGTGCTGCTCTTGCGGGAAATTCGCCCACGTCATCCGTCCATTGAACGCCGGCCCAAACGGCACCGAAGTGGCCACCACCCGAATGTCGCACGGAATGCTCAACTGATCTTCGAGCCATTTCCACTGCTCGGAGCCCAGGACCGTCGAATCCGGCGACAACTCGGGCAAGTGATCCGCGAAGTACGGCGCCCCATCGGCGTACCGCAACGCCACCCCATCCACGGAATCCAGCTGCGACCGGAACGACCGCGCATCGAGCAGAATCACGAGCACATCGCGCCGCGCCCCATCGAACAAGTAGCTCGCATACACCCCCTCGCGCTCCCTCCGCACCGAGCGCACCGGATCCTCCCAAAACGACAAGAATGCATCCTTGTTGACCGGAGTCCCCCCGAAATCGTATTCGTCCCACGTTGCGAGCATGCGCGTCGTCGATTTCAGGTTTGCAAAGGACGAATCCGCCGACAGCCGGTCGTACGCGGCGGGCAGTGAGTCCGGGTGCTCGACGTACACGTTGTCGCCCAGCCAGACGAACACGTCCGGGCGGTAGGTCGCCAGCGTATCGAGCAGGGTCAGGCTGCACGCATCGCCCGCGCACCCGCCAAATCCCACGCGACGCACCTCCCGCCGCACTTCAAAGTCCGGGCGGATGGGCGTGGCCGCCGGGCGGATGATGATGGGCGGTGCGGGTTCGGAGCAACCGAGGAGCAGGCCGATGCCGAGGAGCCAGGTCAGGCGCATGGGTCAGAGGGAAAAGCGGACGGGCAGGGCGTATTGCACGCGGACGGGCTTACCGCGCTGTTCGCCGGGCTGGAAGGCGGGGAAGGCGCGGACCGCGGCCACCACCTGGTCGTCCAGGGCGGGGTCGATGCCGCGCACGATTTCGATGTCGCCGATGCTGCCGTCCGTTTCAACCACGAACCGGACGATGACCGTGCCTTCGAGGCCGCGTTTTTTCATCTTCCGGTCGTAGGAGACGCGTTCGGCGACGAAGGTGGTGATGGCTTGAGCGGTGCAGGAGGCTTCGTCGGCTTCGTTGATGCAGGTGGACCAAACGGGCATCTTCTCCGCGAGCTGGAGCGGGGCTTCGCTGTCGGTTTGGGCGGCGGCGAAAGGGGTCAGGGCGACCGTGAACAGGGCGATCAGGAGGGGGTGGCGCATGGCCAGCAAGTTACTGGAAAATGACGGGACAGGTGGTGCCGTTGTTGGAGCGGACCACGTACCAGCCGGGCACGGTGGGCGCGGTGGGGCGGCCGCTGAGGTCGTACCACGTGGATGCGGGGAAGGGGAGGGCTGGGAGGGTGCCGGTGGGGCAGGGTTGGGGGTGGATGCCGCCGCATTGGGAGCGGGCCGTGGGGCGGTCCACCGCCACGGTGGGGTCGGCATGCCAAATCCGGACGCGGGCAACCGGCCCTTCGACGCGCCCAAAGACCGCCATCGCTTCCCCGTTCCACGCGCCTCGGGCGGCTTGCCAGCTTGCGGCCTCGGGCAGGGTTTGGCCCACCACCTCGCCCCCCTCCTCCCAGCGCCCCACGAGTGCCCCCTCCGCATCCGCGCCCCACGCCGTCCAAGCGCCCGCGCCCCACGCCATCCCCTTCGCCTCCAAACCCTCCGCCCCGCTCGACGACGCCCACCCCACCACGGCCCCCGCCGCATCCAAGGTCAGCACGTGAAACGCCGCCTCCAAATCCCCCGCATCGTGCGCCCGCACCAAGCACTGCACCCGCCCATCGGCGCCCACGGCCACCGATTCCACCCACGTGTTGTTCCCTGGATCCACATCCAGCCGCACCATGCCGCCCTCCCCAAACGCCGCATCCAACGCGCCCTCCGCCGTGAACCGCACGACCATCACCTCGTAATGCAGGGCATTCGCATACGCCCCCGCCGCCACCACCGCCTCGCCGTCCCAATCCACCGCGTAAAACACGCCCCCGTCATCGTGCCGATCCCCACCGAAAGGCCGCGCCTGCTGCGGCAACGGCCCGCTCGCGGTCAACGTATCCACCAATGCCGGCCCGGCCACATCCACCGCGACTTTGCGCACCACCGCGCCCTCCGCATCCAACACCGCCAGCACCGGCAACTCCCGGTGAACGCAGCACGGATCCAAGCTCATGCCCACCACTGCGACCTGGTTTCCACTCGCCCGCACGCCGTGCAGGACGTTGTACGTGCTCAGAAAGCCGAGCTCCTGTTCGGGCAGTGCGCAGCCGCCCCACCCTTGAACCTGCCCGATCGCGGTGGCGCCGGTGCTGTCCGACACCGCGTACCGCGTGGTGGCGATGACCGCCCCATCGCCCCACGCGTCGATGCCCGCCGCCGCGCCCGGTCCGCCCTCAAGCAACGGCGCCCACGCATTCACACCCTCCGCCACCTCCCAAACCCACGGCCGCCGCACCCCAGCCGAATCGTACACGTCCCAAACCGCCGCCCAGCCCGCCCCACACGCCGCGGCCTCGATGGGCTCTTCCCACCAACCTGGATCCCCCGTGAAATCGACGGCATCTGCCGCCACCCATTGGGCTGCAGCGGGGCCGCTCAACCCCAGCAAGGCCCAAACGAACGCCCGCACGTCAGTGCTGGACAGTGACCTTGCGGAAACCGCTGGCTGGGGTGCCGATGAGGTACAGGCCGTTGGGCCACGCCCCGCAATCGATTCCGCCGCGCGTGACCACGGTTTCCACCCAGCGCCCTTGCGCATCGCGCACCTCGAGGCTGGCGGGCACATCGCCGAGCCAATTCAGCCGATCGCTCGCGGGGTTGGGGTAGCAGCCCCAGGTGTTCGGTGCGCGCTCGGCGATGGCGGTGGTTCCGTTCCAGGTCTCAACGGGTTCGTCGATGGTGACTTGGGTGGAGGCACCGCCGCTGCCGGGAGGTCCGGGCGCGGCGAAATTGTCCTCCGCGACCACGCCGCGGTAGGAAGCGATGAAGTACGGGTAGGCGGGGTTCCAATCGGCGTCCACCGTCGCGTAGTAAGCGTAGGTGCCTGCGGGGTATTCCGGGGTGACCGCGAACCGGCCGTTGTGGACGTCGAGGTCGCCGCTGCCTTCCACGTATTCTTGGTCTTCGGCGTAGGCGCCCAATTCGGCTGCCACCGGATTCGCACCGGGCGGAATGGCGGGCGTGACCAGAGCGCCCACATCAGGGCCCCATTGATTTGGAGGCAATGTCGTTCCGTCCGCGAGGTCGTGGCGTTGGGTGATGTCGCGGAGCTGGTAGCTCGTTTCAATCCGCGTCAGGCCGCCTGTTCCGTCAGGGTTTGCGTAGCCGATGGGGCCGTAGATGGGGTATCCGTCGAAGGCGAAGCCGAGGAGCGGACTGTGCATTTCGGGGTCGAGCGTGAACAGGCTCGGCGAGGCGGCTTCGCTGCACACGTTGCTCAGCGGGTTCAGGCTGTTTTCTTGGGGTTTGGGGGCCATGTGGTGGTGGTATTGGCCCATGGCGGGGTGGCCGCCCGCGCAGTCGAAGCCGTCAAGTTCGAAGAAGCCGCCGTTTTGGTGCCAAATCCCTTGGTTGTTGTACGAAAACGCATCGAGCGGATTGAACACCACCACGCCGTTGACGAATACGCCGATGTGACCGAGCCCGGTGGACGTGCCGCCTGTGGGGCCTTGTTCGGGCGTTCGCGGGATGCGGAACAGGTAGTCTTGGTCGGAGGGCTGGGACGGGTTGCCGTCGTTGAAGGGTCCGGTCGGGTAGCGTGGAACACCGGATGCGGTGACGTAGACGTTGTCGTTGGAATACTGCACGAGCGCCACATCGCAGAGGATGCCGTTGTCGACGAGGGCGGCACCGTTCCAGAAGCTGCCGGTGGCGCCGTCGGTGTTGAGGTGCCAGCTGGTCAGTTCGGCTTGGGCGGTGGTTTGGAGGCTCGCGACGACGAGGCCCGCAAGCACCATGAGTTGGTGGTGGGTTTGCATGCGCATGGGACGGCAAGAAACGGAATTCGTTTAATCCCGCTTGCGCAATTGTGCTGCAAGCCAAACATAACCCGACGAACGCACCTCCGCCTCCACGCGCTCCCGATGGAGGGGTTCCTCCGGGTGCAGGTGCTCGCCGAGGGCGTGATGGAAGATGCGACCGAAGGTGCGGTCGAAGGGAAAATGCCCTTCTGGACTGAGTCGATCGAAGACCGATCGGGCCTCCTCCGATCGTCCAAGACGACACAACAGCCAGGCCTTTCCGATGTTGAGCATGTCGAGTTGGAAGCCCGCTTCGATGCGCAGGTCGTGCCGTCGTTGCAGCCCTTCGAGGAAGGCCAAATGGCGCTCAACGGGCGCGATTTGGCCTGAAAGGACAATGAGCCGCGTGGCCTTTTCGCAAAAGTGAATCTCCCAATCCGACGTGACCCCGGTGGTCATTTCCGACTTCAACTGGTAGCCTGCTTGCAAGCTTTTCCATCGCACTTCCGCCTCTGCCTCATCACCGGCCAACGCGCTGAATAACCACTGCATCCCCAACACACGGGTCGCGGGCATGATGTGGACATCGGTTGAAATGCGTGCTTTCACGCCTTCGAGAAGGGTTCGGGCTTTTCGGAGATTCCCGAGGTACAGCTGGTGCATGGCGAGAACACCCGAGGCATACAACCGCTCCTCATCACGCTGAGCGCCCTCGAGGAACGCTTCGAACAAGGGAGTGCCGCATCCGCCCATCCAAGCGAGCGGGGGTACGAGTTCCACGATGACTTGGCGCGACCGCGCACCACCCATGATGCGCCGCAAGAGTTCAGGACTCAGTCCGGCTTCGTAAGCGGGAACGATGCGCTCGAGCAAGTGTTTCATGAATTGCCCGCTCATTTGGGCAAACAGGGCTTGGTTCATGATGTCGATGAGTTCCTCTAGCGACGGCGCTTCTTTCGTTTCCAATCGGGATGCCATGACGACATCCCAATTCACCCGATTTGACTTGACCATGCGGATGGCCGCGAGGTTCGTGTAGTATTCGAACCCTTTCCGGCGGGCGTAGCGGGCCAATGTGTTGAGCGTCGTGATCGAGAACTGGTTATCCGACGGAAGGAGGTTGAAGAACCGGCGCAGCGTGCTGATGCCGAGGAGGAACCGGGCATCGTGTTCTTGCATGTCGCGCTGGAGCACCCGGCATTCTTTGACGCTTTTAATTTCAAAACCACACTGCGATATGACATCGATGCGAAGGGCTTCCAGCGCTTCGGTAAATTCGGGGGTTTTGTGGTCCTTATGTGCTCGGGGCATCCGCTTCGTTCCTCGACTATTGAGGGCAAACTTACAACGGCGTGTTGCTCATCGAATTGTTGGAATGCGAATAAATTTTAATAGCATTCGGTTTTGACCCTATTTGTCAAAACTAATTCTTTCACCGGATGATGCGATGCCGTCTTCTTGTGCGGATGAACAAAAAAACCCCGAGCGTGAGCTCGGGGTTTTTTGTTGGAGGTCCGAAGCGGACTCGAACCGCTGTAGCAGCTTTTGCAGAGCTGTGCCTAGCCACTCGGCCATCGGACCGATTTGAGTGGGTTCGCAAATATACGGAAACGGCGGCCCGAGGTTGCAAAACCTGCCCGAAAATGTAGCTTTACCGCATGAAAAATCGTGCATGGATTCCTAATCTCCTGACGATGGGGAATTTATTGGGTGGGGTGGTGGCGTGTTGGTGGGCGGTGAACGGGGTGCCGTGGGCGCCTTGGGAACGGGAGGGCATGGAATTCGATGGGGGAGGCGAGGGGTTGCGGTTGTTTTTGGAGGCGGAGGGAATGTGGTGGGTGGCGGGGATTTGGCTTGCGGCCGTGTCCATGGACGTGTTCGATGGGTGGGCGGCTCGGAAGTTGGGCGTGGCCGGACCGATGGGGGTGCAACTGGACAGCCTTGCTGACGTGGTGACGAGCGGGGTGGTGCCGGCGATCATTGGGGTGACGCTGTTTTCAGGATGGGCGCCGGCTTTGTCGTGGACGTTGCAGTGGTTGCCGTTGACGATGGCGGCGGCGGCGGCGTACCGGTTGGCGCGTTTCAATGTGAGGGCGGAAACGAAGCGGCTCGGGTTTGAGGGGGTTCCTGCACCGGCAGGGGCGTTGTGGTGGTGGGCGACGTGGATGCTCGCGGCGCATTACACGGAATTTGGGGGGCCGGGGATTTATGGCTTGGGCGGGGCGCTGAATGTTGGGTTGGCGTGCCTCATCGGGGCCACGTTGGTGCCGTGGGCCATGGTTTCGGAGTGGCCGATGATGGATTTGAAAGGGTGGGGGCAGTCGCCGGCGTATGACCGGTCACGCAGGGCGTTCGCCGGGGTCGCGGTGGGCGCGGCTGCGGTGGTGATAATTTTTGGTGGGGCGTGGCCGCTGGCCGTGTTGGCCGACTTACTTTTGTACGGGCTCTGGAGTGTTTTCGGGGCTCGGTTTTGGTCCAAATCCCTGTAAAACCCATCCGCATGACCTTCCACGCATCCATTGACATCATGCCGCTGCCGGCGCTGCTCGATCCCCAAGGAAAAGCCGTTTCGAGCAACATGAAGCACGTGGGCCTGCCGGAAATCAGCGGCGTGCGCATCGGGAAGCACATCACGCTGAGCATCGAAGCGGCGGATCAGGCGACGGCCGAGGAGAAGGTGCGCGAGGCGTGTGAAAAGTTGCTGGCGAACACGATCATGGAGCAGTACAGTTTCACTGTGACTGCGGTCGAAACCGCCTGATATGCGCTTCAGTCAATGGGCGGCCTTGGCGGGAATCGCACTGGTCTCGTTGAATGCCTGCAAGAGCACGGTCCTCATCCAGTCCGAGCCCTCGGGCGCGGTGTTGACGTTGGACGGCCGCGTGGTCGGCACGACGCCGCATTTCCACACGGACCGCAAAGTGAGTGGCTACAGCCTCGGCGTTCAGCTTGAAGCACCAGGCTACCAGACGAAACACGGCATCATCCGCAAGACCCACAGCGTCAATCCTGGCGCGGTGCTCGCGGGCGTTGTGATGTTGTTTCCGTTGGCGTGGACCCTCGGCTACGACAACGTGGAACGGTTCATCCTGACGCCGTCGACTTCGGCTCCGCGGTCGGTGGTGGAAGAAACGCCCCCCGCCGTTCCGGGCGCCGCCCCCCGCGAAATTCCCGGCGTGCTCGTCACCTTGCGTGACAACCCGGCGGCCTCGCGCGAGGTGTTCATCGTCGGTTTGGGCGCGCAGCCCTGTCGGGGCATGGGCGATGTACTGGCCTTGGAGGAACAAACCGCGGTGCGCCTGTTGCGCCATTACGAAGTCCTCGAACGCCGGAACCTCGAGGCTGTGATGAACGAAGCGTCGCGCGGCATGAACGGCCTCTTCGATGAGCAATCGGTGGTGGAGGCAGGCCAGCTTGCCGGAGCCGAAGGCGTCGTCCTCATCCGCGAAGGCTGCATGGGCGGGCAGTCGTTTTACAGCGCGAAGCTCGTCGATTGCGAAAGCGGGAAGCAGGTTTGGGCCGCCACGGCAGAAGGGCGCACGCTCAACGTGTTGCTCGAGAGCATTTCGGAGCACTTGGCTTGGGCGGCAGCCCAGGAGTGAGCGTCAGAGCAAGCCCTGTGCGAGCATCAGCGCGAACCATTCGGCGACCGTGAAGCGTCCCTGAATCGACACCACGCGGTCGAAGACGCTCCCGCTGTCCTCCTTGTACACGCTCACGACTTCTCCGTGGTGCAGGGGTTCATCGCGCATGGTGTAGACCAAATCCAACAAGTACTCGCTGTCGCCCAAATAAACTTTCTGCCCCCTGAACGTGTACATCACGTCATCGCTGAAGTGCGAATCCCCTCGGCACAACCGCCCATCGCGAACGGTGTACGCGAGGTCGAAACTGCTCGTGGAAAAGCCCCGAAAAATCCGGTCCCCTTGTACGGTGAACAGCACCTTCCCCCGCCAGTCGTTCCCTTCGCGAACCAACCCGTCTTCCACGTGCACGATCGCTTCGTTCCAACGCAACTGCGCATCGGGATAGACGTAGGCGCCTTGCCCAACAGCGGCAACCGCCCAGCCCAATAAGATTCCGAAAATGACGCCTTTTCCCATGAAGGGAAGTTACGCGGTTTGGGCCGATGTGGCCACTTTCAATGCGTGGTCCAAATCGGCGATCAGGTCCGCCGGGTGCTCCAATCCGATGCTCAACCGGATGAGGCCTTCCGTGATGCCGGTGGCGGCCTTGACGTCTGCGGGCACCCCTGCGTGGGTCATGCTGGCGGGGTGTTCGGCGAGGCTTTCCACCGATCCCAACGACACGGCGAGCTTGAAATGCTTCAGGGCGTCGAGGAATGCAAACGCTTCGGTGCGTCCGCCTTTGACCTCGAAGGCGATCATCGATCCGCCTCCTCGGGTCTGTTCGGCCGCGATGGCGGCGGTCTCAGCGTCGCAATCCACGGGCCAAGCGCTTTGCAGCGACGCCACGGCCGGATGCTGGCGTAGGAAGGCCAGCACCTCTTCGGCGTGCGCCTGTTGGCGTTCAACCCTCACGTGCAGCGTTTCCATCGACCGCCCGAGCATCCAAGCCGTGTTGGGGTCCAAGGTCCCCCCGAGGAAACTCCGGAACTCCTTCACTCGCTGCATCGCGGCGGCTCGTCCACTGACCGCTCCCGCGATGAGGTCGCTGTGCCCTCCGAGGTACTTCGTCGCAGAATACACCAGCAAATCAGCCCCGTGCTCCAGCGGTCGTTGCAGGATGGGGCCAAGGAATGTGTTGTCCACCACCGTCAGCACGGGGTGGTCCTCCGTCGAATGCCGCTTCGCCCATTCCGCAGCCGATGCGATGCGGCGCTGCTGCATCGTCGGGTTCGCGGGCGTTTCAAGGTATACCAACCCCGGCCGCCGCCCCTCCCGTTCGAGCACCGCATCGAGGTCGTCCAGCCCGTCCAGTTCCACCACCTGCACCCCCATCCCCGGCAGCACCTCCCGCAGCAAATGCTCCGTCCCCCCATACAACGGCGGACAGAACCAAACCGGCCGATCCGCCCCACTCCACGCCAACAACGTCGTGGAAATCGCCGCCATCCCGCTCGCAAAGAACGCGGCGTCCTCCGACTCGTCCCACGCCGCCAGCCGTTGCTCCGCACCCACCACAGTCGGGTTGGCCAGTCGGCTGTAAATGTATCCCGGCTGCTCCGGCGCTTCCACCCCGTCCACCCCGTAGGCCGCCTCCATGTGCTGCGCGCCCGTGGCGGCATCCGGGAAGATGAATGTGGACGTCAGGTAGATCGGTGGCTTGACGGCTCCTTTGCCTTCTGCGGGTTCGTAGCCCGCAAACATGGCACGTGTGGCGAGGTGTTCCATGAAGGGAAAATGGCGCGGATTGTCCTAAATGTGGTGCGATGGCCGCGCATTTGTTTCGTCAAATCAGTAAAAAAGGACGAAACAGGTTAAATTGGGGGCCTGTTTGTCCCCAGCTTCAAAACAAATGAATTCGACCCTCGACGCTCACGACCTCCGCATCGTTGACCGCCTGCGCACCGATGGGCGCGCTTCGATGCAAGCCCTGTGCGACTTCACCGGATTGAGCCGTTCCGCGGTGTTCAACCGGGTGCGCCGCTTGGAATCGGAAGGGATCATTCGCAATTACGGTGCGCGCATCAATCGGCGGTTGCTGGGTTTGGAAATCCACGCCTTTTGCAACGTCCAGCTGAAGCAGCACGATTCACGCTACCTCAAGGAATTCGAGGCGCGCATCGGCGATTTCACGGAAGTCCGAGCGTGCTTTCACATCGCGGGCGGCTTCGATTACCTCCTCGAAGTGCAAGTGAAGAACATGGACGCCTACCACCGCTTCATCTCGGAGCGTTTGGCGGCGATGGACAACATCGGCCAAGTCCAGAGCTCCTTCGTCATGAGCGAAGTGCTCGAGCGGGCTTGATCAGTCGAGGATGGCCTGGATGCCGGGCAACACCTTGCCTTCGAGCGATTCGAGCATGGCGCCACCGCCGGTGCTGACGTAGCTGACTTGGTCCGCCAAGCCGAGCAGGTTGATGGCCGCCACAGAATCCCCACCGCCGATGAGCGTGAACGCCTCTTCTTCCGCAGTCACCCGTGCGAGCGCTTCGGCAATGGTGCGCGTGCCGACCGCGAAGTTGGGCATTTCGAACACGCCCATCGGGCCGTTCCAAAGCACCGTCCGCGAGGTCAAGACCGCATCCGCAAATGCTTTTCGCGTTTCGGGGCCGATGTCCAAGCCCATCCATCCGTCCGGAATGGCGTTCGTGGGCACCACCTGCTGTGCGGCGTCGTTGGCGAAGGCATCAGTCGCCACGGTGTCCGTGGGCAGCAACAACTCGGTGCCGGCCGCGGCCGCTTTTTCCAGGATGGAAAGCGCTTGTCCGTGCAGTTCTTCCTCCACAAGGCTGTTCCCGATGGATCCGCCCTGCGCTTGGACGAACGTGTAGGCCATGCCGCCTCCGATGATGAGGCGATCGACGCGGCCGATGAGGTGCTCAATGATGCCGAGCTTGGAGCTCACCTTCGCCCCGCCGATGATGGCAGTCAACGGCTTCACAGGCGCTTCAAGCACGCGTTTCAGCGCGTCCACTTCGCCGGCGAGCAGGAGCCCGAAGGCCTTGTCCTCCGGGAAGAACCGCGCGATGACGGCCGTGGAGGCATGCGCACGGTGCGCCGTTCCGAATGCGTCGTTGATGTAGACGTCGCCGTTCTCAGCGAGTTGGCCCGCAAAGAATTCGTCGCCCGCTTTTTCTTCCGGATGGAAGCGCAGGTTTTCGAGCAACGCCACTTCCCCAGGCTGCAGGTGCTGCGTCACATCGAGGGCGGTGTCGCCCACGCAATCCGGTGCGAATTGAACCTTTTTGCCGAGCAAGCGCTCCAACGTTGGCAACACCTGTTTCAAACTGAATTCCGGGGCCACGCCCTTCGGCCGCCCCAAATGCGACATCAACACCACCGACCCTCCTTCCTTCAAAACGGTTTGAATCGTAGGAATGGCGGCGCGGATCCGCGTGTCATCCGTCACCTCCCCCGCTTCGTTCAACGGCACGTTGAAGTCCACGCGAATCAAGGCCCGGCGCCCTTTCAAATCCAGTTCAGTCAAGTTCATTTCAGTTTGAATTAAGCGAACAACGTCGCAAGTCCGACTTTCTTCTCGACCACTGCTGCCAGGTCCGCGATGGCGACGCGCTCTTGCGTCATGGCATCCCGATCGCGCACCGTCACCGCTTCGTCGTTGAGCGTGTCGTGGTCGATGGTGATGCATAGCGGCGTGCCGATGGCGTCCTGCCGGCGGTACCGCCGACCGATGGCGTCCTTTTCGTCGTATTGCACGTTGTGGTTCAACTGCAACAGGTTCAGCACCTCACGCGCCTTTTCCGGCAGCCCATCCTTCTTCAACAGCGGCAACACCGCCGCCTTCACGGGAGCGAACGCCGCGGGAATCCGCAACACCGTCCGCTGCGATCCATCCTCTAGGGTCTCCTCCTGGTACGCTGCGCTCAGCGTCGCGAGGAACATCCGGTCGAGGCCGATGGACGTTTCCACCACGTACGGGATGTAGCTCTCTTGCGTCTCCGGGTCGAAGTACCGCAGCTTGCGGCCGCTGTGCTCTTCGTGTTGGCGCAAATCGAAGTCCGTCCGCGAGTGGATGCCTTCGAGCTCCTTGAATCCCATCGGGAAGTTGAATTCGATGTCACACGCTGCGTCGGCGTAGTGGGCCAGCTTGACGTGGTCGTGGTAGCGGTGCATGTTTTCGCCGAGGCCGAGGGCTTTGTGCCACTTGAGGCGCTCCGCTTTCCAGTACTCGTACCATTCGCCTTGCGTGCCGGGCTTGACGAAGAACTGCATCTCCATTTGTTCGAACTCCCGCATGCGGAAGATGAACTGGCGCGCGATGATCTCGTTGCGGAAGGCTTTTCCGATTTGGGCGATGCCAAACGGCAGCTTCATCCGCCCGCTCTTCTGCACGTTCAAGTAGTTCACGAAAATCCCCTGAGCGGTTTCCGGGCGCAGGTAAATGATGCCGGAATCGCCGCTGACCGCTCCGAGTTCCGTCTTGAACATCAGGTTGAACTGGCGGACGTCGGTCCAGTTGCGGCTGCCCGTTTCCGGATCGGCGATGCCCAGTTCTTCGATGAGGGCCTTCACGGCGGCGAGGTCGTCGGCTTCCATGGCGGTTTTGAATGCCGCGTTGATGCGGTCCATCTCCTCTTGGCGCTTCAGCACCCGGTCGTTCGTCGAGCGGAATTCCGCCTCGTTGAAGGCTTCCCCGAAGCGCTTGGCCGCCTTTTCAACGTCTTTGCGGTTCTTCGCTTCGATCTTCTCGATGTGGTCCTCGATGAGGACGTCCGCGCGGTAGCGCTTCTTCGAATCCTTGTTGTCGATGAGCGGATCGTTGAACGCGTCGACGTGGCCGGACGCCTTCCAGGTCGTCGGGTGCATGAAAATCGAGGCGTCAATGCCCACGATGTTTTCGTGCATCCGCACCATGGCCGTCCACCAGTAGTGCTTGATGTTGTTCTTCAATTCGGCACCGAGTTGGCCGTAGTCGTAGGCCGCGCTCAGGCCGTCGTAAATCTCACTCGAAGGGAAGACGAAGCCATACTCTTTCGCGTGGCTGATGACCTTCTTCAACAAATCGTCGCTCATGATCGTGGAATCGCGTTTGGAAGCCGCAAAGGTAGCTTGCAAAGGCGAGTTGGAAGCGGGTTTGGGCAGGCCAAATCCATGCACATCGCCCTTATCGTACCTTCGCGCCCCATGGCGAACTCCCCACGAATCGGACTCCTCGGCAGCGGCAGCTGGGCGACGGCCATCGCGAAGATGCTCCTGACGAACGTCGACGAACTCAACTGGTGGGTGCGGCGCGAAGAAACGGCGGAGTATTTGATGATGTTCGGGCGCAATCCGCACTACATCCAAAGCATCTCCTTCAACCCGCAACAGCTGCACGTTTCTACGAACATGCAGGAGGTCATCGACGCTTCGGACGTGTTGATTTTTGCCATTCCCTCCATCCACCTCGACGCCACCATCAAAGTAGCGAAGCCCAAGCGGCTCGCGGACAAGATCATTTTCTCCGCGATCAAGGGCATGGTCGTGGAATACGACAGCATCCCCGCGCGCTACATCCACAAGGAGTTCGGGACGCCCTACGAAAACATTGGGATGATCGCTGGGCCGTGCCATGCCGAGGAAGTCGCGCGTGAAAAGTTGTCGTACCTGACGATTGCTTGCCAAAACAAGGACCACGCTCGCATGCTCGCCGACCTCATGGCCACGCGGTACATTCGGACGCAGGTGAGCGACGACGTCATCGGGGCTGAGCTCGCGGCCGTGCTGAAAAACGTCTACGCGATTGCGGCGGGGATTGCGCACGGCCTCGGGTACGGCGATAACTTTTTGAGCGTGCTGATTTCGAATGCGTCGCAGGAGATGAAGCTGTTTTTGGCGGCGGTTCACCATTTGGACCGAGACGTGAAGGGCAGCCCTTACCTTGGTGACCTGCTCGTCACCGCGTACAGCCCACACAGCCGCAACCGCACCCTGGGCACGATGATCGGCAAAGGCTACAGCGTCAAAGGCGCCATCATGGAAATGGACATGGTGGCCGAGGGCTACAACGGCGCTCAGGGGATTTACCAAATGAACAAGCGGTTCCAAGCGCACTTGCCCATCGCCGATGCTGTCTACCGCATCTTGCACGAGAAGATGTCGCCGGTGATCGAGATGCGGCTGCTCGCGGATCAACTTTCGTAACGGGGGGGCTGAACGCGCTGCGCATCGCCGCAATCGGAATCGATGGGGCGCAGTGTTCGATTGCAGAAGATGATGCCGGCTGAGGCAACTCTTGTGCCGAGAAAATCGTTAATTGTGTACATGTTCCACATTTGTGCAGGTCGATTTTGGGTCGGGCTGGCCTTGCTTCTGGTGCCTTCTCTTGCCTGCGCCCAACGCGTGGTGCGGGCGGAGCATCGGGCAGGGGCGCCCCAGTTCGTGCCCAATGGCGGGCAGTGGCCGGAGGAAGTGACCGGACGGATGGACTTTGACCAGGGCTGGTTTTGGTTGGAAGAATCGGGGTGGACGGCGCAATTGCGGGGGGCGGGATACGAGGCGGTTTCCCGGCATGAGGAGCCGGCGGATGGGCGGCTGGAGCAGCACGTTTGGCGGGTGAAGCTCGAGGGGGCTGCGGCCGCGGAGGTGGATTGGAAGGACATCGCTGCAGGCCAAATCGTCAACCACTACCACGGGTCGGATCCGTCGCGTTGGGCGGAAGGCTTGCACCCTGCGGCGGCGGCCCGTTGGGAGGCGTGGCCGGGCATCGAGGTCGAAGTGCGGAGCGACCGGCGGTTGAAGTACTCGTTCTATTTGGCCCCCGAAGCGGACCCGGGCCAAATCGCGCTGCACCACGCCGGCTCAACTCCCCGCCTGCAACCCGACGGCACGCTCCTCCACCAACTCGGCACCTGGGGCACGGTCACTGAAGGCCAGCCTTTCGCCTACCAACTCGACGGCACCCGCCTCGAAGAAGTCGCCTGCACCTACCACCTCGACGGCACCACCGTGCGCTTCGAACTCGGCGAATACGACCCCGCCCGCCCGCTCGTCATTGACCCCGACCTCGTCTTCGCCTCCTACATCGGCAGCACCGCAGACAGCTGGGGCGTCACGGCCGGCTACGACAACGCGGGCCGCCTCATCGGGGGCAGTGGCGTGCTCGGCGCTGGCTACCCCACTACGGCCGGTTCCGTCAGCACCACCTTCAGCGGCGGCACCTTTGACGCCGGCATCTCCTACTTCTCCAGCGACGGTTCGAACGTCGACGTCAGCACCTACGTCGGCGGTTCCGCCATGGAATACCCCCACAGCATCGTCACCGACGAAAACGGCGACGTCTTCATCATGGGCACCACCGGCTCGGGCAATTTCCCCGTGACGGCGGGCGCCTATGACGACACGTACAGCGGCGGTCCCAACGTCAACCTCGCGGGCTACCACTTCTACGGCCAGCACAACAACGGCTGCGACCTCTACGTCGTCAAGCTTTCCGGGGCCAACGGCTCGCTCCTCGCGGGCACGTTCGTCGGCGGCTCCGACAACGACGGCATCAACATCGCCACCGAGCTCAACTACAACTACGGCGACGTCTGCCGCGGCGAAATCATCGTGGACGTCGCGGGGCGGCCGTGGGTCGCATCCACCACGCGGAGCGACGATTTCCCGTTGGTGCAGGCCGATGACCCCACGCTCGGCGGGGCTTCCGATGCCGTCGTGTTCCGGTTGTCGGCGGACTTGGCGGATTTGGAATACTCGAGCTACCTCGGCGGTTCAAACGACGACGCGGGGTACGGGCTGCAGTTCAATTCGTTCGGTTTGGCGTTGTACGTTTCCGGCGGCACGCGCAGCACCGACTTCCCGAGCACGGCGAGCGGGGCGCAATCGGGCCATGCGGGCGGCGTGGACGGGTTCATCGCACGGATGGAGCAGCAGGCGACCGGAGGCATGGCGCCGACCGCCGCGTCGTACGTGGGGTCTTCCGCTTACGACCAGTGCTACTTCGTTCAGTTGGATACGGATGACCGGCCGTATGTGAATGGCCAAACCACCGGCAACCTCCCCCTCATCGGCTCGGTCTACAACGCGAACCCGAACGGTTCCTCCTTCGTCCAGCGCTTCTCCCCCGACCTCGGTGCCGTTGAGCTTCGCACGCGCGTAGGCCTCGCCCAAACCGGCGTCGACATCGTCCCCACGGCCTTCCTCGTCAGCGATTGCGACGAAATCTACCTCAGCGGCTGGGGCGGCGA
This sequence comes from uncultured Flavobacteriales bacterium, assembly GCA_965656785.1. Taxonomy (GTDB): domain Bacteria; phylum Bacteroidota; class Bacteroidia; order Flavobacteriales_D; family Sanyastnellaceae; genus JALQTD01. The sequence continues at coordinate 63,459 of CBFHLY010000012.1, read as the reverse complement.
CACGAACAACAATTCTCCGTACGCGGGTTCGTCGACGACGTCGATGATGCCGACGACGCCGGATGCGGAGCAGTTGGGGACGGACGGGAGCGATTTTTGGCTCGGGGTGTTGGCTCCGGAGGCGACGGACTTGACGTACGGTTCGTTTTTCGGCGGTCCGTTCTCGAACGAGCACGTGGACGGGGGCACTTCCCGGTTCGACAAGGACGGCACGGTGTACCAAGCGGTTTGCGCGGGCTGCGGGGGCGGTGACGACTTCCCCGCCACGGACGATGCGTGGAGCGAACTCAACCTCAGCACCAACTGCAACCTCGGCGTCTTCAAGTTCAACCTTGGGGCGTTGGTGGCGGACATTGACATCGAGGCGCCGGACGTGATTTGTCCCGGGGAGCCGATCGTCTTCACGAACCAAAGCATCGGGGGGAACTCATACGAATGGTTCTTCGGGGACCTGAACACGAGCCTCGAGGAGAATCCGGAGTACACGTACCTCGACGCGGGGGAATGGGACGTGATTTTGGTGGTGAGTTCGGACTCGGGTTCTGAGGGGTGCTTGGAGCCGGACACGGCGTTCGCGACGGTGGTGGTGGCCGAGTTGCCGAATCCGTCGGTCGATGAGGTGGGGACGATTTGTGAGGGGGAGTCGGTGACGTTGCAGGCTTGGGGAGGGGCGGATTTGGCCTGGATTCCGGACCTGACGCTGGACGATCCGAGCAGCCCGACGCCGACGGTGACGCCGCTGGAGACCACGACGTACACCGTCGAAGAGAGCAACGCGTGCGGGACTCAGAGCGCTTCGGTGACGGTGACGGTGGGGGTGCTGGAACTCGAAGCGTCGCCGGTGGCCGCGACCATTTGCCTCGGTGACGTGGTCGATTTGGAGGTGACGGGCGGCGGCTTCGGTTCGGAGGTCGTGTGGACCCCGACGGGCGGGCTGGGCTCGCCGACGGATGCGTCCACCACGGCATCTCCGGACGAAACGACGCTCTACACCGCGCTGGTCACGGACGCCAACGGCTGCGAAGGCGAAGCGTCGATCAACGTGACCGTGGTGCCTTCCGTTCCGGGCGGTGAGGTGGACCCGGATGTGGTGCTGTGCGAAGGGCAGGGCACGTGGCTGACGGCGTCGGAGGGCGACACGTACCTGTGGTCCCCGGCGGAGCTCGTGAGCAATCCGTTGGCCCAGGAGGTCTATGTGCAGCCTTCCGAGGCCACGACCTTCACGGTCCAAATCGCGAACATCTGCGGCATCGGCGTCGATTCGGTCATGGTGTCCTTCGTGTCGCCGGAGGTGTCCGCGGCGGGCGGCGGTTGGATGTGCCGTGGCGAGAGCATGATCCTGGAAGCGAGCGAGGGGACCGTCCACTCGTGGCAGCCGGCTGCGCTGTGCGGGAATCCGTCAGGCCAAACCACGACCGTCTTCCCCGTCGAAAGCACGACCTTCACGGTGTTCGTAACGGACGCCTTCGGTTGCACGGCGAGCAGCACGCTCGAAGTCGGGGTGTGGCAACCGCCCTACGTCGATGCGGGGCCCGACCGCGAACTGGATTGGTTGGACGAGGCACGGCTGTTCGGAACGGCGGACTCGGACTCGGCTTGGTGGACGCCGGCGGAGTTGCTGAGTTGTTCGGTGTGCGAAAGCCCGATCTTGTTGTCCTCGGAGCCGGGTTGGTACGTGCTTTCGGCCGTTTCGGAACAGGGGTGCGTGGGCCGCGACAGTGCGTTCGTGGACCTGTATTATCCGATTTACGTTCCCAATGCCTTCACGCCCAACAACGACGGGGTGAACGATGCATTCTTCGTGGAGGGGGTGGAGCCACGGGGCTATTTGATGGAGATTTTCAATCGGTGGGGCGAGTTGGTGTTCCAAAGTACGGATGCAGCGGAGGTCTGGCAGGGCAATTGGCAGCGGGGTTCGGGGGAGCATTATGTGCCCGACGGCGTGTACCTCTGGCGCGTCCGATACGAGTTGCGGGATGGCCCGCGGTGGGCAGAAGGTCACGTAACGGTAATCCGCTGATTTCGGCTTGTGCGAACCGCGGGAACGGCTTACTTTCGTGGCACCATGGCCTTCATTGAATCCCACCTTCCACGGCTCATCTTGGAGCACGATTGCTTGGTCATTCCAGGCTTAGGAGGCTTCGTTTGCAACGACCGGCCTGCCCGGTTTGACGAGGCGGATCAGGAACTGGTCCCGCCACGGCGCGCCATCCAATTCAACGAGCGGTTGTTGCACAACGATGGCGTGTTGGCGCATGCGGTTGCGATCGCAGAACGCCTGGCCTACCCGGAAGCGTTGGCGGCTGTGGAACAGGAGGCTGCGGCGATGCGGGAAGTTCTGCAGCGCCAGCGTTCGGTGAACTTGCCTCATGTGGGAAGGCTGTTCATTGCGGCGAGTGGTGCCACGCAATTCATGGCTGAGGCGGAATTGGAGCGGTTGCTCGATGGGTTTGGATTGCAGCGCATTCCGCTCAAGCCGGTCGTTCGGGAAGCGAAGGAAGATCCGGTGGTGTTGCCGATGGCCACACCGGCGCGTTGGCCGCGCATTGCCGCTGCCATCGCGGTGCCGTTGCTTGCAGGAAGTGTTTGGTGGTTCTCGGGTTCAACCGACGTGTCTGCATTGAGCATCTTGCCCGAATGGGGCCATCGTTCTGCGCCAGCCGCTTACGCACCGAAGTCCGTTGCGCCGCTTGCACCGTTGGAGGTGGTTTCGGATTACGAGGAGGTGATGCAGATCAAGGAGTCTGTGCGGTTTGATTTCGCTGAAGGCCGAAGGGATCCAGCGGGTTTGCGGATTGCCGCGGTGGAAAAGGAGGTGTTGGAGGTGGCTGTTCCCGAAATCGAGGCTGAATTGAACTTGGCTTCGGCCGCTTTCGCATTGGTGGCGGGTGCTTTCGCTCAGGAACGCAACGCACAAAGTCACGTCGCCAGCTTGAGTGAGGCGGGCTTGCAAGCGGACATTCACCGGCAGGGATCGTTGAACTTCGTGACAGTGGGCCTGTTTGCTGAGGAGGACGATGCGCGTTCGGCGTTGGAGGCTGTGCGCGCTTCGGGGCATGAGGCGGTATGGATGAAGCGCCTGTGACGTCCGAATTGGACGCCCTCATTTTGGACTTTGGTGGGGTGTTGTACCCCATCGATTACGACGCGCCAGTTCGGTCGTTCGACGCGTTGGGTTTCGAGGATTTTAAAGGCTTCTACCACCAAGCTGGTCAACACGCATGGTTCGATGCGTTGGAGGTGGGTGGGTTGGACCCCGACGCGTTTCTTGAGCGCTTGGTGGAGCGCTGTGCCCCCGGTGTGACATCGGAAGCGGTGAAGGTGGCCTGGAACAGCATCTTGCTGCGCATGCCCCGGGAACGGTTGCACTGGGTGGAAGCGCTCGCGAGCCAAACCCGACTTTTTCTATTCAGCAACACGAATGCCCTTCACGCTCACGAGTTCGAGCATCGATTGGAGGAAGACGGGTTGTTGACTCCCTTTCGAGCAGCGTTTGAGGCCATTCATTATTCGCATGAATTCGGTCGACGGAAGCCACACCCACCGTCCTTTTTGGCCCTGTGCGAGGCGCATGGGTTGAATCCCGCTCGAACCGGCTTTGTGGATGACAGCCTGCACCACGTCGAGGGTGCACGAGAGGCGGGTTTGCAGGGGCTGCATTACCATCCAAAATCCGGTTTGAGTCTCCCGGAAGCCTTGAAGCAAGCGGGCTGGACCTTCAGCTGACGTTCGTTTCGCGCATCGCTTGTTCCATGGCCTTCCAGCGTTCGGCGTTCGTGGGCAGGGCTCCTTGTTCGAGCAGGAGAAAGATCTCCCGTCCCCGCGCCTCTTGCTCAAATCGCTTTTCCCCTTGGTACCACGTGGCCTCGCCCCCTTCCATGGCGCAGCGGATGAGGGAGGCCCGGTCCTCCTCGAAGGAAAAGACCCAAACTTCATCGCCGTTCCTGCGCTCCAAGAAATGTATTTGAGCCGTCGCCCGATCCCAAAATCCGATGCTGAATTCCGAAATCAATTCACCCACGCGGGCATCCCCCGCCGCTTTCCATGCCTCCCAATCCTTCGCTGTAACGCCGGATTCCGAGAGGAACTGGATGACGTCAGGCTCGACGGCCTCCAGTTCCTCCCGCGTCAAATCCCGGTATCGATTCATTCCGCGATGCCTTCCAATTGGAATAAGAATGCGTACTCCATGGCCACCTCCTTGTACCGCTGGAACCGCCCCGAAGCGCCGCCGTGTCCGGTTTCCATGTTGCAATACATGATGAGCAGGTGATCGTCGGTTTTGTACTCGCGGAGTTTGGCCACCCACTTTTGGGGTTCCCAATACTGCACCTGGCTGTCCCAATATCCCGTGGTAACCAAGGTGTGCGGATAGGCTTTCGCTTCGATGTTGTCATACGGGCTGTACCGCATCATGTAGTCGAAGTAGTCCTTGTTCTTCGGATTGCCCCATTCATCGAACTCGCCGGTCGTCAAAGGAATGCTTTCGTCAAGCATCGTGTTGATGACGTCCACGAAAGGAACGGCTGCAATGATGCCGTTGAAGAGTTCCGGGGCCATGTTCATCACGGCACCCATGAGCAAACCACCAGCCGATCCGCCCATGGCGTAGAGGTGTTCAGAGGATGTGAAACCCGCGTCGATCATGGCTTGACCACAATCGATGAAGTCCGTGAAGGTGTTCATCTTGTTGAACAACTTGCCGTCTTCGTACCAGTGCCGACCCATTTCTTGCCCACCACGGATGTGGGCAATGGCATAGACAAAACCGCGGTCCAATAAGCTGAGCCGCGTGCTCGAGAATCCAGCATCCATGCTGTATCCGTAGCTGCCGTAAGCGTAGAGGAGGAAGGGGTTGGCACCGTTCTTTTCCAAGCCTTTCCGATAAACGATGGACACGGGCACTTCCACACCGTCCCGCGCTTTCACCATCATCCGTTCGCTCGTGTAGTTATCGGGGTTAAAATCATCCCCCAGCACCTCTGCCTGTTTCAACAATTCCGTGGTGTTCTCGGTCATGTCAAACTCAAAGACGCTGCTCGGTGTGGTCATGGACGTGTAGCCATATCGAAGGCGATCCGTGTTGAAATCGGGGTTCGCGCCGATGTACGCCATGTATGCGGGATCGTCGAATTCGAGGTAGAAATCGCGCGCTCCATCCCAGCTTTTCACCCGCAATTGCGTCAAGCCTTCCGTGCGTTCTTCGATGACGAGGTAGTTGCGGAACAGCTCCACGCCTTCGAGCAGGGTTTCCGGCCGATGGGCCAGGACATCCTCCCAGTGGTCGTAAGTGGTCGCATCCAATGGCGTCCGAACCAGCTTGAAGTTCTTTGCATTCCGGTTCGTGGTGATGTAGAAATGGTCCTCGAAGTGCTCCACGCCGTATTCCAAATCGCGTTCCCGTGGTTGAATGACCCGCCATTCCCCATTCGGTTTGTCGGCTTCCAACACCCGCCATTCGGTGCTCACCGTGGAGTAGCTCGAAATCATCAAATACGCGTTGCTCTTCGATTTGCCCACGCCGCAGCTGAACGTTTCGTCGGCCTCCTCGTAAACCAGTTCATCTTGGTCCGCCGGCGTGCCCAGCACGTGCTTGAAAATCCGGTACGATCGCAAAGTCACGGGGTCTTTCTTGGTGTAGAAGAGGGTGCGGTTGTCGTTCGCCCAGGTCGCTCCTCCCGTGGTGGCGGGGATTTGGTCCTCCAAGAGCTCGCCGGTGGCCAAATCCTTGATGTGCAGCGTGTATTCGCGCCGGCTGATGGTGTCCACCCCGAATGCCAACAGGCGGTTGTCCGGGCTGACACTCCGCCCACCGACGGCGTAGTAAGCGAAGCCTTCCGCCATCTCATTGACGTTGAGCATGACCTGCTCGTCCGCCTCCATGCTCTCTGCTTTCCGGCAGTGCACGGCGTACTCTTTTCCCTCTTCGTAGCGGGTGTAGTACCAGTAGCCGTTGTCCTTGACGGGAACGCTGGAATCGTCTTGCTTGATGCGCCCAACGATTTCATCGTATAGGGCGGATTGCAACCCTTCCGTAGAGGCCATGACCTCTGAACGGTACGCATTTTCAGCGTTCAAGTTGTCGAGGACATCTTGCGTTTGGGCGTCCGGTTGGTCCGCTTCTTTTTGGGCATCGCTCAGCCGCATCCAGAAGTAATCGTCGTTCAGGGTCAGTCCGTGAATGGATGTTTCATGCGGTACTTTTTTCGCTTGAGGCGGCGTGCTGAAAGCGGATTGGGTAAGTTCGACAGGGGTGTCCATGGGAGTGGGGTTCGTACAAGAAGCGGCAAAGATAGCCGCAGCTGCGCTGGCGATGAGGATGCGATTCATGATTCAAAGTTAGGAGGCGGGAGTTGGGCCAAATCTTCAGGCGCGTCCACCGATGGTGTTTCATGTGGCGTCAACCCCACGTCAATGCGCCAACCGCATTCGAGCCACCGCAGTTGCTCAAGCCGTTCGCGCGATTCGAGCGGGGTCGGGTGCAGGTCCATCAGGGCTTCGAGGGCGGTGCGAGTAAAGGCGTAGAGCCCGATGTGCTTGTTCCAAGGCCCGGCACCAGAGGGGATGGGGGATCGGGAGAAGTACAGCGCCCGTCCTTTCGCATCGCAGACCACTTTCACGCGGTTCAGGTCGTGCAGACCCGGGGCTTCTGCCGCCATGGGTTTGGCCAGCGTGGCCACAGCCGCTCCTGGTTTGCGAATGAGTCGAACCAAATCCCGCAACTGGTCCAAGTGCACATACGGTTCATCTCCCTGCACGTTCACCACAGCCTCCACGGTGCGGCCGGTTTCCGCCTCCCACTGCAACACGGCCTCGTGGCAGCGAGCGGTGCCATTGGGACAGGTTTCCGAGGTCATCACCACCCGACCCCCATGCTGCTCCACGACGTCCGCAATGCGCCGATCGTCCGTGGCCACCAACACTTCTGAAAACACGCCGGACGCTTCAGCGCGTTCCATGACCCGAACCACCATGGGCGTGCCGAATACGTCCGCCAAGGGTTTGCCAGGAAACCTCGTGGATCCGTAACGTGCGGGAATGACGGCAAGTAGGGGGCGCTCCATCATTCCAAGGTGTAGGTGTACATTGCGCTGATGAGCCGCGGCGCTTCAATTGCCAGCGGTCGAATGGCGTATTCACGATTCGTCAAGTTGCTGACCACCAATGAAATGCGGTGGTGTTCCCCGGCCGTGTAACCCACCCGAGCATCCCAAATCCACGGAAGTTCCTCGTGGTCATTGAGCCAACTTTGCAATCCCCAATCGACGAAGCCGTATTCTTCAAACTGCACGAATGCCCGGTCGAAGTTGCGCAAAGCGGTTTGGTAGCGTCCCGAAACCCCTGCGGACCACCTGCCCTTCGTGGCTTGCACGTCGAGCCGCACCAAATGCGGCGACCGGTACTTGAGCTGCATGCCGACGGTGTCCCCGCGCAGGTTTTGGTAATGGATTTGGTCGTAACTCGTTGATTCGTAGGTCGTGCCTTCGCTGTATTCATAGCTGGGGTCCAAGGAGATGGGGCGGGTGTACGTGTAGCCCGTAATGAAGTCGATGGTGGTTTGGCCCCAGTTCAACCGACCGGTGAAGCTGGCTTCTGCTCCATTGACCTTACTGGATCCCGTGTTCTTGCTGGTGAAACCCAGTCCGACCAAAGGGTCGGTGGGAGCTCCCCATTGCCCGAAGGTGAATTCGATGAAGTCTTCGTAGCGTTGCTCGAAGAGGGCGAGGTCAAGAAATCCTTGCAGCCCGCCGATTTGGACCCCTTGTTTCACGCCCCACTCAGCGGACCACGACGTCTCTGGGCGGAGCTGGGCATTCGGGTACACTTGCAGGGTTCCGAGGCCCGTTCGGATGTACAATTCAGCGATGGTAGGAAAACGAAAGCCCTGACCAAAACTCGCCCGGAAGTAGGTCGCCCTTCCCGCTCGGTAATTGACCCCCGCCCGAAACACCGGCTTTCCGCTGACCTGCCCGTTCACATCGAAGTGCTCGTAACGGAGTCCGGTGGATAAATTCCACCGTTCGGCTGCCGCCACATCGGCTTGCAAGTAGGCCGAGGCGTTGAGGGCCTGGTTTTCACCATTGGTGTTCCCGCCGCTGTAGAGCTCGGATGTGCTCCAGGTTTGCTGGCCGACCAGGCCCGCAGTGAGGTTCAATCCGGGGAGTTGCCAGCGGTCGCCGCGCACGTGGATTTGGTATTCGGAAAACAGCACATCCGAGGCGTTGCTCTGGTTGTTGTCGTTGTCATTGACCAAATGCTGCCACCGGGCTCGCACATCATGCCGAACCCCTGAAGGCGTCAAGTACGTCAAGAACGGATCCACCGTGCCCGCCGTTTGCAAGGTCCGCGTGGCCGATCCACCGTCCGCGTGGTAGAGGGAGTCGGGAGCGTACGCCCAAATCAACGTGGCCAAAGCATTGCTTTTCTGCCAATTCGTTCGAATCCCGTATTGCAATCCGGGAATGCGCGTCGTTCGCTTGCGCACGTTCAAGTTCATTCGCGCGCGGGCTTCGCTGTCGAATCGGTCGGCTTTCCATGGTGTGTAGCCGCTTGCGGAATTTGAGTCGATGGGCGCGAGGTAGCCTTGACTGCCGATGACGTTGGCGCCCAAAACGACGTCCCAGTCTCCCGCTTGCTGGCTGTGCAGGAACCGGAGGTTGGTTTGTTGGGAGGTGCCTTCCCACGTGCGCGCGGACGCGGTTAAAGGAGTGGAATACCCGCCGTGTTGCAAGGTCAGCCGCGTGATGGGGCGCGCATCCGGGTAACGCGTCCGAATGTTGATGACGCCGCTCAAGGCAGCACTGCCATAGAGGACGGAGGAGGCGCCTTTGATGATTTCGATTTGTTCCAAATTCTCCAATGGCAAGAAGCCCCAGGTCGGACGCCCTGCATCGCCAGAAAGGATGGGCAAATCATCCACGAGCATCATCACCCGTGAGCCCGCGCCGTAACTGAATCCGCTTCCGCTTCGGATTTGCGGCTCGCCGTCTACGAAGCTGACCCCGGGGTTCTGCTCCAAGGCGGTTTCGAGGGAAGTGGTGCCGCGCGATTCGACAACCCGCGGAGGCAAGACGTCCAGTGAAACCGTGACCCGCTCAGCGGCCTGCTCAAATCGCCCCGCGCTGACCACGACGGTGCCGATGGCTTCGACGCTCGACTGAAGGGCAATTTGAATGGGATCGAGGTTGCTGATGCTGAGGGCAACGGCATCCATGCCGATGAATGAAGCCTCCAAGGTGCACGGAAGCGCCCCTGGTAATTCCAAGCGAAACCCGCCTTGAAAATCGGTCGCTCCATGCACCACTGCACCGCCGCACGTGCACGCCAAGTGCGCACCGGGCAAGGCGTCGCCGGTGTCGGCGTCGGTGACGGTTCCGGACAGGATTTGGCCTTTTAAAGCACTCGAAATGAGCGTGAAAGAAGCCCAAACCAGCAGAGAAAGCAATCGAGTCATTTCATCAAATTGGGTGGATGCAAGATGCGACAACTCCGGTGAATGCACATCGACGGCCATGAATTACAGGCCGCCGTTCGTGAATTGCATGCGGAAGTCCGGGGTGAGTGCACGGATTTTTGTGGCGAACAAATGAGGAGAACGCATGGAGGAGCGAGCGGTGTTTTGGGGATTGTCCCAGTTGAATGGGTGGGGTCAAATGCGGCTGAATCGGGAGATGAAGAAGCCGGGTGTTCTCCCGGAGGCGCTGTTGCGGCAGCACGCAGGAGCGTTGCCGTTTCCGTTAACGGAATTGCTAGAACGGTGGCAGGACGTTTTGGATCGTACCCATGCCGTCGGCGGGCAGATCATTTCGTGGAATGATGCGGCGTATCCCGCAGCGCTGACGCAGCTTCCGGACGCACCGAATTTGTTGCACGTAAAAGGCCAAATCTCCGCATGGAATCGCCCGCTCATCGCCGTCGTGGGAACTCGTCGGTGCAGCGATGCCGCTGCTCGATGGGCCTATCGGGTTGGCGCGCAGATTGCGGCTGCGGGCGGCACCTTGGTCAGCGGGCTGGCGCTGGGCATCGACATCGCCGCGATGCGGGGAGCGTTGGATGCAGGCGGGCCGGTGGTTGCGTGTTTGGGGCATGGATTGGAACGGGTGCATCCTGCAGGCCACGCACGATCGGCTGAAGCGATGCTGGAACGCGGTGCTTGGGTGACGGAATACCCGATCCATACGCATGTGGATCGGTGGCACTTCGCTCACCGCAACCGGATTGTAGCCGGCCTGGCGGCCACGACCTTGTTGGTCCAGAGCCCCGCCAACGGTGGCGGCATGATCACAGCCCGCCTTGCTTTGGAATACAATCGGGACTTGTTGGTACTGGACCCGTTGGAGGACCGCCCCGATTGGATGGGAAACCGCTATTGGCTGAAGGAGGGTGCTAAGTGCGTATCCCGCTTGGACGACGTGGTCCACGCGGCCGCCATTCCCAGGCCCTTCATCCCGTTTCGAAATCCGCCCGATGGACTGATGCCCGTGTGGATGGCCTTGCAAGGCAGCGGGGGCTGCTCGGTGCAGGACGTCGCTGGGTCGGTCGAACTTCCGATTTCCAGCGCCCGCCGTCAGTTGTTGGCGCTGGAATTGGGCGGCTGGGTCAGGCGTTCACCCGGGGGATTGTTCTTCCCGTGCAGGTCCTGATCGCTCAATTCCAGTGCAGCGGTTCCTGGTTCCCGAGGAATTTCCTTCACGCCCAATCCGTGTTGCACCAACGCCACGGTCATCACAATGCTTGTAATGAGAATGACGACCAGCAGGATGCCTTGGTCGAAGCCGGGCTGAACGAAATCGGGGTACGAACTCTGGATTTGGAAGAAGAGCAAAATCGTGATCAATCCCCTCGGAGCGATGTACAGCAAAGGGAACATCGCTTCGCGTTTGAAGAGCAGCAGGAAGAGGAAACGGATGGCAAATAAGATGACGCAAATGATGAGCCCTTCCATGATGACCTGCAGATCGCTGAGGGCAGCAAGCGAAACCGTCATGCCAAACAGCACAAAGAAGAACGTGCGAATCACAAACGCACTCTCCAAGGTGAGGAGATGATAGTCGTGGTGAAGTACGCTCATTCGTTTGTCATCCAACAAATGAGCAGGCCAACCCGAGCCATCGCTTTGGTGCTCCTCCTTACTCCCAAACCATCGTCCCAACCGCCCGCCTCTCAAGGCATTGCGCCATTGCGGAAAGAACAACCGATGGTTGTTCAGCATCAAGCCGAAGATCAGGATGAGGATGAGCGGACTGAGGTGCAGGAGTTTTTGGATGGAGTAAATCAAAAGCAGGACGGCGATGCTCAAGAACAGTTTCACCGAACTCGTGATTTTTTGAAGGATCCAAACCAACAAATAGCTCACGAGGATGGCAATGACCAAGGTCAAGAACAAGTTGGATCCGATGCTGAGCAACACCTCTTGCGGAGAGGCGGATTCCGAGTTGCCCAGCAGCAGGTAAAACGCCATGATCCCGAAAATGTCCGAAAACGTGCTCTCGTAAACCATGAACTCCTTCGGGTCGTGGTGCAACCCCCCAACGCTCGGGATGATGATGGCGCTGCTCATGATGGAAAGCGGAATGCCATAGACCAAGCCTTCGTAAAATGGAAAATCCATGCTGACCTGCAAGAACCAGGCAATGGCGAGCGAACTTCCAATCAGGGCCAGCAACGCGAGCGAGGCGCTTTTGATGATGAGCGTGCGCTTGTCCCGAGTCAACTGAAGGTCCAACGCCGCTTCCAGGACGATGAAGATCAATCCCACCGTTCCGAGCAACTCCAACACGAGTCCTTCGAAGGGAATTTCCGTCAGCCCTATGGCATTGAGGCCTTGGCGGATGGCAATGCCCATGCCGATGAGCACCAACACGCTGGGGATGTTCGTGCGTTTGGCCAACAGGTTGGCGAAATACGAAAGGATGATGACGAGGGAACCGCCAATTACCAATCCGTAAGCGTTGATGTCCGTGACGTTCATGGGGTGTGTGGCCGCGCTTGGCAGAAGGGATTAACCAAACTGACCCGTAAGCACGCGGAATACGTCGTTCCCAATTGCCAAGGCCATGAGCATCAGCAAGAAGATGAAGCCGACGGTTTGCGCGATTTCCAAAAACCGTTGAGGCGCAGGCTTTCCGACGATCATTTCATACAGCAAGAACATCACGTGGCCGCCATCGAGCGCTGGGATGGGCAGCAAGTTCATGAAGGCCAGGATGATCGAGAAGAATGCCGTGTTCCGCCAGAAAATTTGCCAATCCCAACCGGCATCGAATACGCTTCCGAAAGTCACCAAACTTCCAACCTGGGTCATGCCCGATTTGGAAGCCAAAAACCGAAGCGACAACGCGTATTCCCGGAACGTATTCACGGCCGTACTCAGCCCTCCTGCCATCGCCTCCAATGCGTTGTACTCCTTGTCGACAAATGCAATTTCCGGGAAGGCATTGAACCCGGCACTGATGAAACCCAATGCCCCGGTAGAGTCCGTCATGACAGCCAAATCTCGAGCAACCCCCGTAGAATCCTCCACCGTCAGCACGAACGGGGAGGAGGGGTTGGCGCGCAAGATGGCAGTTGCTTCGTCGAAGAACCTTGTAGGCCGCCCGTTCAAGCTCAAAAAACGGTCTCCCGTTTGAAGCCCAGCGGCTTCCGCGGGGGAGTTGGGGGCGACTTGTGCCACGACGCAAGGACGCCTCGGCATGAACGGCCGTCGCACGCCGCGATCGACCATGTCTTGTCCCAAATCGCCTTGCATTTCCAACTCCACACGCGCTCCGTCGCGCAACACCTCGATGGAGGTGATCGATTCAAAGAACAGGGTTTGACGCAGCCGATCGAAATGGGGTGCTTCTTCTCCATTGACAGTCAGGATTTGGTCCCCGTTCTCCAGGCCCCAATGCTCGACTTCTTCATTGATTTCGATGCCGTACGGCATGTTCTGCATGGGCAGCACGTTTTCACCCCATACCCCCAGCACCATTGCGTAAATGACGAATCCGACGATGAGGTTGACGATGATGCCTCCCAGCATGATGATGAGGCGTTGCCACGCGGGCTTGGCGCGGAATTCCCATGGCTGAACGGGTTGCTTCATTTGCTCCGTGTCCATCGACTCGTCGATCATGCCGGCGATTTTCACGTAACCGCCGAGCGGCAGCCAGCCCAGCCCCCACTCGGTCTCCCCGATTTGCTTTTTGTACAACGAAAACCACGGGTTCATGAACAGGTAGAACTTCTCGACGCGCGTGTTGAACTTGCGCGCGGCCAGGTAATGCCCGAGTTCGTGAAGGAAAATGAGCAAGGAAAGGCTCAGCAGGAGTTGAGCCGCTTTGATGAGGGCAACCATGGGAATGCGTTGATGAAGGACAAATTTAGGGCGAACGGGTCGCGCAGTGGGCAGCATGCGCACGTTTAACGGACCTTTGCGTCTGGCAAGCAGCGGCGGTTGGCTCGGTTTGACTAATCTTGTACTTGGAATGGCAGCGAAGCAACAGACGAAAAAACCCGCATCGAAGCGGGGCCAGGGAAAGAAAGGGTCCCGATTTGGCCGGCAAGCGGCGTGGTTTTGGTTAATCGGGTTGGGTCCGTTGTTGGGCTTGGCAGCATTGGTCGCGGTGGCCTCGTTGGGAAACTTGCCGGATACGGAAACGTTGGCGAACCCGAAGACCGATTTGGCCACCCGGGTGTATTCTTCCGACGGTCGAATCATCGGTCGGTACTATGCAGAGAATCGGTCTGATGCGCGGTTCGATGAGCTGCCCGACCACTTGGTCGGTGCGTTGATCAGCACGGAGGACGCCCGATTTGAGTCCCACAGCGGGTTGGATTTCATCGGGTTGGCGCGAGCGATTGCCTTCATGGGCTCCCGCGGTGGGGGCAGCACCATCACCCAGCAATTGGCCAAATTGCTGTTCACAGAATCGTATGATCAAACGAGCCTTCTCGAACGGGCACTGTTGCAGAAACCGAAGGAGTGGATCATCGCTGCTCGGCTCGAGCGTCACTACACCAAAGGCGAGATCATCGCCCTCTACCTCAATCGTTATGACTTTTTGAATCAAGCAGTTGGCATCAAATCCGCTGCGAACATCTACTTTGACAAAGACGTTCAGGAGTTGAATATTCAAGAGTCCGCGATGCTCATCGGAATGTTGAAGAACAGCTCGCTCTTCAACCCCATGCGCCGGGAAGAATTGGTTTTGAATCGCCGCAATGTGGTGCTGAGCCAAATGGTGAAATACGACCGACTCTCCCCTGCCCAGTACGACTCCCTTTCCGCCCTTCCCCTCGGATTGAATTTCCAACGCGTAAGCCACGACGAGGGCATTGCTCCCTATTTCCGGGAAGCGTTGCGCAGTGAGTTGAAGCGGCTTTTGTCCGAGAAGGACGCCACGGGCGAGTACCTCATCCGGAAGGCGGATGGCGCACCATACGACTTGTATCGGGATGGTATCCAAGTGTTTACGACCATCGACAGCCGGTTGCAGCGGGCCGCTGAGCAAGCCGTACATCGCCACCTTGCAGGGGAATTGCAAGCGAGTTTGGATCAGGACTTGCGCCGCAGGTCCGCTTCAGAATGGCCATTCTATTCCGGAATTGACCGCCGCGTGCGCGACAACATCCTCGATCAAGCCGTGCGCGAAAGCGAGCGGTATTTGGTCGCCACAGGCAAGTTGTGCCCTGAGTGCAAGCGCCCCGGGTTTTACATCGTGAAGGATTCCCAGGAAGGCCAAAACACGTGGCGATGCGACGCCGAAAAAGGCGGTTGCAGCCACACGTGGCACCGGCCCACGGAAAAGGAAATCAAGCAGGCCTTTGACACCCCGGTCCCCATGCGCGTGTTCTCGCACGCCGGCCTTGTGGACACGGTCATGACCCCGATGGACTCCATCAAGCACCGGAAGCACTTCTTGCATGCGGGATTGATGTCGATTGAGCCTCAGACGGGTCACATCAAAGCATGGGTTGGTGGCATCGATTACCGACAATTCAAGTACGACAACGTCAGCCAGAGCCGTCGCCAAGTGGGCTCGATTTTCAAGCCCTTCGTTTACGCGACCGCGCTGCGCTACGGCATGAACCGGTGCACCGAGATTCCGAACCAAAAAATCTGCATCGAAATGCCAGACGGTCAACCGGACTGGTGCCCAGACAATTCCGACTTCGAATACGGGGACATCGTGACCCTCGAGTACGCTCTTGCAAATTCCATGAACACCGTGACGGCGAAGCTCATCAAGGAATTCGGTGCGCACCGGGTTGCGGAACTGGCCTACGCGTTGGGCATCGAGTCCGAAATCCCCGAGGTCCCTTCCATTGCCCTCGGTGCGGCCCAAATGACGCTGAAGGAAATCACGTCCGCCAATGCCGCACTGGTCAACGGCGGCGTGTATGTGCGGCCGACCTACATTGCGCGCATCGAGGACAAATTCGGCAACGTCATCTACACGCCAGAACCGGAAATCCACCAAGGCCTCGACGCCCGCACCGCGGCGACGATCGTGGAAATGATGAAGGGCGTCGTGGATGGCGCGTACAGCATCGAGACAGGTGAGCGAAAAGGCACGGGGATTCGCTTGCGCATGGATTTGCAATCCCGCGACTACGACGGCTTGACCATTCCGCTGGCCGGTAAGACCGGAACGACGCAGGGGCACACGGACGGATGGTTCATGGGCCTCACTCCCGACCTGGTAACGGGAATCTGGGTCGGGGCGCAGGATCCAGCGGTTCGATTCAGCACCATTCGTTTTGGACAGGGCGCCAACACCGCATTGCCGATTTTCGGCTACTACATGAAGGAGGCGCTTGCCAATCCGCGCATCGGACTGAGCGGCGCGGATTTCGCATTGCCCGAGCAGTTGGGGTTGGATTCGTTGGATTGCGAGGAGAGCTTGTTGCTGCGCGGGACACCGTTTGGCAACCCCAACGAAGCGGAAGACGGATTATTCGATTAACCACATTGAGATGGCGATAACAAAGACAGTCAAGGACGCGCAAGCGGCTTGCGAAGGGATTGAAAGTGGCATGACCCTGATGCTCGGTGGCTTCGGGCTGTGCGGCATCCCGGAGCACGCCATTGCGGAGCTGAAGCGCCGCGGCGTGAAGGACTTGGTGTGCATTTCAAACAACGCGGGGGTCGATGACTTCGGATTGGGCTTGTTGTTGCAAGGGCGCCAAATCCGGAAGATGATTTCCTCCTACGTCGGGGAAAACGACGAGTTCGAGCGCCAAATGCTCTCCGGTGAGCTCGAGGTGGACCTCATTCCTCAGGGATCCCTGGCCGAACGTTGCCGAGCAGGGGGCGCCGGCATCCCTGCTTTTTTCACCCCGGCCGGTTTCGGTACCGAGGTAGCGGAGGGCAAGGAGGTGCGGGAGTTCGATGGAAAGCCGCACATTTTAGAAACTGCGCTTACGGCTGATTTTGCATTTGTCAAGGCTTGGAAGGGCGATACGGCAGGGAACTTGGTGTACAAGGCCACGGCACGCAACTTCAATCCGATGATGGCCATGGCCGGTCGCATCACGGTCGCTGAAGTGGAGGAGTTGGTTCCTGCAGGGGAACTGGACCCCAATGAAATCCACACGCCGGGCATCTTTGTCCAGCGCATTTTCCAAGGCGACCGGTTTGAAAAGCGCATTGAACAACGCACGGTTCGTCCGGCAAAAGCTTGATCTCATGTTATCTAAAAACGACATCGCACGCCGCATTGCGCAAGAAGTTCAAGGCGGTTGGTACGTCAACCTGGGCATCGGCATTCCGACCCTGGTAGCGAACTACATTCCGGAGGGTTTGGAGGTGGAATTCCAGTCTGAAAACGGCATCCTCGGCATGGGACCGTTCCCCGAAGAGGGCACGGAAGATGCCGACCTCATCAACGCGGGCAAGCAGACCATTACGGCGATGCCAGGTGCGGTCTACTTCGATTCCGCCACCTCGTTCGCCATGATCCGCGGACGCCACGTGCAGTTGACGGTGTTGGGCGCCATGGAGGTCAGTTCCAATGGCGACATTGCGAATTGGAAAATCCCGGGACTGATGGTCAAGGGCATGGGGGGCGCCATGGATTTGGTGGCCAGTGCTGAGAACATCATCGTGGCGATGATGCACACGAACAAGCGCGGGGAGTCCAAATTGCTGTCCGCCTGTACCCTTCCATTGACCGGAGTGGCGTGCGTCCGACGCGTCGTGACGAACCTCGCCGTGCTCGACATTCGCGATGGCGCGTTCCACTTGGTCGAGCGCGCGCCCGGAGTTTCCGTGGAGGAGATCCAAACCGCCACCGCAGGGCCGCTCGTCGTTCCGGACGAGGTCCCCGAGATGCGCCTCTAATTTTCTGGCACCACGCGAAGGGTGCTGTGCCCTTGACCGTTGGGTGTGAGCTGCACTTGCGTTGAGACGCGCTCTTTGAGGCCCTCGACGTGCGAAATGATGCCCACGTTCCGCCCACCGGCGGTTTGCAGGCGGTCGAGCACGTCCAGCACGCCTTCCAACGCATCCGCGTCGAGGGTGCCAAACCCTTCATCGATGAAGAGGTCGCCAATCTGGATGTTCCGCGACGCCAAATCGCTCAATCCCAAAGCAAGCCCCAAGCTCATCAAGAACGTCTCCCCGCCGCTGAGGGTGCTGACCCCGCGCCGTTCGCCTGCCATGTGCTGGTCGATGACGGCGAGTTTCCCGCTATCGTCGGGCTCCGCGAACCGGTAGCGATCGCTGAGTCCTTTCAGGCGTCGGTTGGCGATGGCGAGCAGTTGTCCCATGGTCAACTGTTGGGCGAATTTGTTGAACTTTTTGCCTTCTCCGTCGCCGATGAGCGCATGGAGTTTCAGCCACTTTTCGCCGTCGCCAAGGAGTTGGGTTCGCTTCCTTTCCAGCACCGCGATTTGTTTGAGTGCTCCTTGGTGTTGTTGCAGTTCAGCGAAGCGTGCGTCGCGTTCTGTTTGGAGGGCATGGAGTTGTTCTTCGGCGGTTTTTGCCTGCAGTTCCAGGGTTTCTTCGGGTTCCTTCGCGTCGTTTTCCAACAATTCTGCGACACGCGTTTCTTGTTCTTTGACGCGTTCAACGGCTTGGATGCGATCGATGTTGAGCTGTTCGCGCTCCTTGCCGAGTTGTTGAGCTTTCCCACCATCGAGCAACTGCGCATGCGCTGTACCCAGGTCTGCAAGCCCCAATTCATCGAGTAGGGCTTGCGCTTCCCGTTCGCAGGCCTCGACCGCCTCAGATTCCAGCAGGATGGCCGCTTCCACTCGTTCCGTGCGCTGGTTCACGGATTGCAGGGTGCTGTGCTCGAGTTTCCAAGCCAGTTTCCATGCGCTGACTGCATCATCCACTGCTGTTTCTTGAGGCCAAATCGCGTTCAATTCCCGCTCAATCACCCCGACTTCCTCCCGGCTGGCCTCCAACTGTTCAAGCCGTTGCGAGGCTTCATTCCCCCCGTTGAGGAACTTCGACGCCTCCAGAGCCCGTCCCTTCGCGGCCACCCAGTCCCGGACCTGTGACCGCACACGTTCACCTCCCCATTCCGCCCAATCCGCGGGAAAGAATGATTTGACCTCGCGAAGTTCCGCGTTCAGTGGATCCAACCCCAATTCCTCCAACTCCCGCTCGAGCAGCTTCAATTCATCCTGAAGTCTTTGTTGCTTTCGTTTGGCCTCTTTTAAGGCCAATTCAGCGTCCATTCGCGCCTGTTGTGCACGATCGCGTGCCGCTTTTTTATCGTCGGGATGGAGCTCAGGCAAGTCTTCTGCGAACGGGTGCTCAAGGGCGCCGCAAAGGGGACAGGGGTGACCAGCGGTGAGTTCCGTTCGATGCGCGGCCACTTCTGCGTGCAATGCGGCGTATCGCCACTCGGCCTCTGCGGTTTGTTCTTTGGAAGTGGCCAGCAACATGGCTTGTTGCAATGCGCGGAGTTGGTCTGGAATTTCCGCCAATTGGGTGCGCTTGGTCGACAAAGCCGATTGGATTTGGGTGGCTCGCCCATTTTTGGCGTTCCAAGCCGATTCCAGTTGCATCCATTGTTCTGCGCGCAGTTCCCAATTCGCCGCGGAGGCCTCGTCCAATCCGGGGGCCGCACAGGTCGCAAGTTGGGACTCCGCTTCGGCCAGTTGTTGTGTGCATTCTGTGTGGTTTCGGCCCAGGGCGGTCGACCATTCCGCCGCGGTTCGATCTCCGCTCCACTCCAGTTTCGTTTGAAACTCAACCTGCTGTTTGAATTGAGCTTGGAGGGTGGCGGCTTCCTCATTTTTTTTGTTCAAACGCCGGGCCACCCCACGAACTTGTTCCGAATGGGCGTCAAGTTGCTCGACGATTGTGGCCCGATCAACGGGGGTCGGAATCCATGCTTGAGCGCGTTCTAGCTGCGATTCAAGTCGTTCGAGCGATGCCGTCCGATCCGCGGTCAACCCCAACAATTCAGTTTTCGCTGAAGCCAATCGTACCGAGGCCTCTGACCACTGCCTGACCACCGACTCGATGGGCAACAAGGCTTGGTGACGCGACCACGCCTCAGCGTGGAGGCTGTTCCAATGTGTCCACCGTGCTTCGGCTGCAGCAAATGCCGTTCGACGCGCATCGAGGGACGATTTTGCTTGGTTCAATTCTTTTCGAATCTCAAGTGCTCGTTCGCGCTGCTGGACCTCCTTTTGCTGGGACTGAACCGTTGCATTCAATCCGTCCACTTCGACCGAAAGCGCATCGGCTTGGTCGGGCTCAAGCACCTGAGCTCGCAACCCTTCTTGTTGGTTCTTGAGGTCTTTGTCCTGCGCCAACAACCCGCTGGCCCGCTCAGCTGCTGCCTTTCCCAGTTGCCGGTAAATGCGGTCCCCTGTGATCTTTTCGAGCAGCGCCGCTCGTTGGTCTTCCCCACTTTTCAGGAACTGGGCAAACTCGCCTTGCGCCAGCACAATGGCCCGCGTGAATTGCTCGTAATCCAAACCGATGCGTTCGGCATTGAAAGGGGCCACTTCGCTCCGCAGCAACCCCTTGGAATTCCCCTTCTCATCGAACACCTCGAAGTCGTAATTCCGCCAGTTGCCATTGCGGTTCTTCGAGATTTGCCATTGCGAAATGAACGTCCCGGAGGCGCAGCGGTAGGTGACGCGGGCCAGGGCGTGGTCGGTGTGTCGGGTCACGAGGGCGCCCGTTTGGTCAATGTCGCGTTTGGACACCTTACCCATCCGCGGCAATTCGTTGTACAAGGCCAACGACAAGGCGTCCAGGAGTGTCGTTTTCCCACTGCCCGTCGGCCCAGCGATGAGGAACAAGCCGCATTGATGCAGGGGCGGGGAGGTGAAATCCAAGACGTGCTTTCCCTTCAACGAGGCGAGGTTTTCGATTTCCAGTTTGAGGATTTTCATGCGCGTTCGTCTTGTTGGAGTTCTTGGATGAGTTCTTGAAAGGCTTCGCGGAGGGCCTCGCGGTCCTCAATGCCTTCGGCGTCGAGGAGGGCTTCGAACACTTGTGGAGGTTGCAGTTGCTTCAAGTCCGCATCGGGCAGGATGTCGGTCGCACGGGACCGGTCGCCGGTCAATTCGATGAACTGCTTGACAATCCGAGCATCGGAATGGAGCGCGTTGAATTGTTCGACGAGCTGGCTGAAGTTCAGGGTCACTGCAGGATCCGCGTGCCCAATGACGAGTCGCGCTTCAATGAGCGTTGAAAGGCGGCCGTTTGCGGGAAGGCGCTCAAGACGTTCCCGCACCTGCTGCAAGTCCCCGGACACTTGAACCAGTTTGCGAATGGCCGGGATGTGCACGGATTCGGCGGCGCTGATTTGGCCTGAATCGATGGTGAATTCGAGCACCCGATGCTGTTGGTCCCGTTCGCTGAAGGACAACGGAATGGGCGAACCGGAGTATCGGATGTGGGGCGCTACCGGTTGGGGTTTGTGGATGTGCCCGAGGGCCACGTACTGAAAATGGGCAGGAAAGGTGCTGGGTTCAACGCCCGCGAGGTTGCCCACTTGGATTTCACGCTCGCTTTCGCTGAGTTGGGTTCCTGCGGCGTAGAGGTGGCCCATGGCCAATGCAGGCAGGCCCGGGTATTTCGCTTCGCAGGCCGCTCCGGCTGCGTGGAACAGCTCGTGCAGGCCCGTTCGGATGGCTTCTTGGCGCTCTGCGGGGTTGAGGCCGGGGGTGATTTGGCGCAAAGCGTTGTCGCGAACAAAGGGGATGGCAGCCACCACCGCCTCCGGCGCTTCCGGGGGCCCGAGCGGAATCAAGGCGTCGGACAGGTCTTCGGGCAATTCGCCGATGACGCGGATGCGCAAGGCCTCGAGCAAATCCTTCGGGGCGTTCAGCATGGACGGCGAATCGTGGTTGCCGCCTGTCACCACCACCTGAACGTTGAGTGCAGCAAGCCTCGTCAGAACCGAATAGTAAAGCGCTCGGGACTCGGTGGGCGGATTCGCGGTATCGAATGCATCTCCCGAAACGAGTAAAACGTCCACTCCTCTCCGCTCGATTTCGCCGAGCATCCATTCAAAGAAGAGGGCTTGGTCCGCATGCAACGATTGCTCGTGCAGGCGCTTACCCAAATGCCAGTCTGCCGTGTGCCATACCTTCATTTACCAAAGGTGCGGCACCACATCGTAAAGCATTTACGATGTCAACGAAAAGTTCAACCGTTCAACACGACGGCCACCGAGGCCACGTCCCCGCCGATCGGAGGGGCGATTTTCGTCAGTTTGACTTGAAATGATTCGGCATGGGGCCACTTTCGGCGCAACCCGTCCAGGATGCGTTGGGCGACGTGTTCAATCAGTTTTGAACGAATGGCCATGGCTTCTTGGGCGATTCGGTGAACGTCGCAATAGTCGGCGGTTGCATCGAGCCGATCCGTGGTCGCGGCTTCGTAAAGGTCCATTCGGATGGTGACGTCGACGACGTAATCGCCGCCGATGCGCGCTTCCTCTTCCATGCACCCGTGCTGGGCTCGGAAGCGCATGTCATTCACGTGGATCTCACCGATTTTCATTCGGATTGCATGCTTTGGACCAACGATTTGCCCGCTGCTACCCGCTGACGGGTCTCTTCTTTTCCGATGAACGCCGCGAAGGCGAACATGGACGGTCCTCCGCCTTCGCCCGTGAGCAAAATCCGGAAGGGCAACAGCACCGCTCCGAAACCGACACCGCGGTCTTCGAGGTAGGCCTTGAACGCCGTTTCAATGGATGCTGAATCGAACGGTTCCAAGGCGTTGAGTTGCTCCATCAGTCCTTCTATGAGTTCATCCGTGTCCGCCTTCCATCGCTTGCGCACCAGCTTGGCGTCCAAGGATTGTGGACGCTCGAAGAGCCAGCGCGCCTCCCATACTTCACTCAAGAATGAAACGCGCTCGAGCATCATGTCCGCCACGTCGTGGCAGGCTTGAAGGTCCCAATTGAGGCCGGTGGGCTGGGTCGCGAGGAGCTGCGCGGCAACGGCCTCAAGTGGCAGGCTACGCAGGTGCTGTTCGTTGAACCATTTGGCCTTATCAGGATTGAAACGCGCCCCCGATTTCACCACCCGGTCCAAATCGAACGCCTCCACCGCATCGGCAAGGCGGAACACTTCCTGCTCGTTTCCTGGATTCCACCCCAACAACAGCAGCATGTTCGTGAAGGCTTCCGGTAAATACCCCGATTCGCGGTAACCGGACGACGCATGGCCCGTTGCGGGATCCTTCCATTCCAAGGGAAAGACCGGGAACCCGCCTTGGTCGCCGTCGCGTTTGCTCAGTTTGCCGTTCCCTGTCGGTTTCAAAATGAGGGGCAAGTGCGCGAACCGCGGTGCCGTCCAACCGAATGCTTCATACAACATGGCGTGGAGCGGCGCGCTCGGGAGCCATTCTTCGCCGCGGATGACGTGGCTGATGGCCATGAGGTGATCGTCAACGACGTTGGCAAAGTGATAGGTGGGCAGGCCGTCGGCTTTCATGAGGACCTTGTCGTCCAGCACGCGGGTAGAGATTTGGACTTTTCCTCGGACCAAATCGTCAATCACCACATCCTTCGGCTCCTCCGGCATGCGGAACCGGATCACAGCCGGCACCCCTTCAGCCTCCAACGCCTCCACTTCTTGTGGGCTCATCGTCAAGCTGTTGCGCATCCCCATCCGCGTCGATGCGTCGTACTGCCAAACCCTACCTTCCGCTTCCGCCGACTTCCTCAACGCCTCCATCTCCTCCGCGGCATCGAAGGCCTTGTAGGCCCAACCTGACTCCATCAAGGTGCCGATGTGTTGGGCATAAATGGCGGTGCGTTCGCTTTGGCGGTAGGGCCCCAATTCGCCCGACGCCCCGACGCCTTCGTCCACCTTCAAGCCGCACCAGTTCAGGGCCTCAAGGATGTAGTCCTCGGCACCGGGCACGAAGCGTTTTTGGTCCGTATCCTCGATTCGCAGCAGGAATTTGCCCCCGTGTCGACGAGCGAACAGGTAGTTGTAAAGCGCCGTGCGAACGCCCCCCATGTGAAGGGGACCTGTGGGACTCGGAGCAAAACGTACGCGAACATCGGAAGAAGCGCTCATGGCAAGGGAATTTCGATGGAGGCGCGAAGATACGGCGAGCCTTTCAGCTGACGCGGGTGAATTCCCGACCGCCGCTGGTGAATGCATCCGTAACGGTTACGGCTCTTGCTCAGGCCCCCTCGCACCTTCGCTTCATCATTCAAAAACACACAAGATGAATGCATTGCGCAACAAAGTCCAGTTGATTGGACGATTGGGAAAGGACCCGGAATTGGTCCAATTTGAAGAGGGGAAAACCAAAGCGAGTTTCCCGTTGGCGACGAACGAAGTGTACAAAAACGCTTCGGGCGATCGGATGGAACGAACCCAGTGGCACGACGTTGTGGTTTGGGGCAAGTTGTCGGAAGTGGTGGGGGCTTACCTCACGAAAGGCTCAGAGGTTGCGGTTGAGGGGCGGTTATCCTACCGGACCTATGAGGACTCTGAAGGACACACCCGCTACGTGACGGAGGTGGTCGCGAACGAGTTGTTGTTGCTCGAGAAGCGGCCCGAGGAGAAGGAGGCGGAGTCCTGAAGGGTGGGGCGCCCGCAGCCTTTCGGGGCGGGGCGCCCTTTTATTTTTCATGAAACAGAAGGGGGCGTTCAGTTGTTTGGGTTGAGTGATGCAGCGTTGCATTGGTCGCCGGCCGCTGCAGAACTATCTTTGCAACCAACGAACTCAACCGCAATGAGCAACAAAGGGTTATTTCCGTCTTCGCTGTCGAAGAAGTATGCCATGGCCGCGACAGGCCTTTTCCTGTGCCTGTTTTTAGTCGGTCACTTGCTGGGCAACTTGCAATTGTTTCAGTCTGGGGAGGCGGGCAGGGATGCCTTCAACGAATACGCCTTGTTCATGACGACTTTTCCGTTGGTCAAGGTGCTCAGCTATGCAACGTATTTCGGCATCCTGCTCCACGTGGTGGATGGCATCCTGTTGGTGCGCGCGAACCGCGCTGCTCGACCCGTGCGTTACGTGAAAGAGAACGGCGCCGCCAACGCAGGCTGGAGCAGCCGCAACATGGCCGTTTTGGGCACGGTGGTGTTGGCCTTCATCGCGGCCCACATGCAGAATTTTTGGTATGTGATGCACTTCGGTGAGGTGAGCACGTATGCGATTGATGGGGTGGAGGTGAAGGATTTGCATCGCGTTGTGATGGAGTTCTTTGGGCCTGCGAATGGCATGGCGCTTGGGGCAGTAATCTTTTATGTGATTGCTCAATTGGCCATTGGGTTCCACCTTTGGCATGGGTTCGCTAGTGCTTTCCAGTCCTTTGGTTTGCGCTCGGAGAAGTACACGCCCTGGATTGAGGGCGCTGGCAAGGCGTTCAGCGTCATCGTGCCTGCGGCATTTGCTTCCATTCCGGTTTACCTCTACATCATCCAGCTCTCCTAACCTGCACGACCATGTTGAATTCAAAAGTTCCACAGGGGCCCCTCGCCGAAAAATGGACGAATCACAAGAATTCGATCCGGCTGGTGAATCCAGCGAACAAACGTTCGATCGATGTGATCGTGGTGGGCACGGGTCTCGCAGGCAGTTCAGCCGCTGCGTCGCTTGCTGAGATGGGCTTCAACGTCAAGGCGTTTTGCTTTCAAGATTCCCCACGTCGCGCACACTCGATTGCTGCGCAAGGGGGCATCAACGCCGCGAAGAACTACCAAAACGACGGAGATTCCACCTACCGCTTGTTTTACGACACGGTGAAAGGAGGAGACTACCGCAGCCGGGAGGCGAATGTTTACCGTTTGGCAGAAGTCAGCGCGAACATCATCGACCAATGCGTGGCGCAGGGCGTTCCTTTCGCGCGGGATTATGGCGGATTGCTTGACAACCGTTCGTTCGGTGGGGTTCAAGTTTCCCGCACATTTTACGCGAAGGGCCAAACGGGTCAACAGCTGCTTTTGGGTGCCTACTCGGCGCTGAGCCGCCAGATTTCCAAAGGCAAAGTGAAGTTGTACAACCGCCATGAAATGATGGATGTGGTGGTCGTCGACGGCAAATGCCGAGGAATCATTGCCCGCAACTTGGTGACGGGTGAGGTGGAACGCCATGGCGCGCATGCGGTCATCTTGGCTTCTGGAGGCTACGGCAACGTCTTCTTCTTGAGCACGAACGCCATGGGATCCAACGTTTCCGCGGCGTGGAAAGCCCATAGAAAAGGCGCTCATTTTGCGAACCCGAGTTTCACTCAGATTCACCCCACGTGCATTCCCGTATCCGGTTCGCACCAGTCGAAACTGACATTGATGTCGGAGTCCCTTCGGAACGACGGTCGGATTTGGGTGCCGAAGAAGAAGGAGGATGCTCAGGCGGTGCGTGAGGGCAAGTTGCGCCCCGTGGACATCCGGGAAGAGGACCGGGATTATTACCTCGAGCGCCGGTACCCGGCATTCGGCAACCTCGTTCCTCGCGACGTTGCCTCGCGTGCCGCAAAGGAGCGCTGCGATGCGGGCTTTGGGGTGAACGAGACGGGGGAGGCGGTGTTTTTGGACTACGCAAGTGCCATTGAACGTTACGGCAAAACCGAAGCGAACATTCGCGGATTGGAAAACCCTTCAGCCAGCGAAATCAAAGCACTTGGCACGGAAGTGGTGAAAGCCAAATACGGCAACCTCTTCGACATGTACAAGCAAATTGCGGCCGACAATCCGTATGAGACGCCGATGAAGATTTATCCGGCGGTTCACTACACCATGGGCGGTTTGTGGGTTGATTACAACCTGATGACCGCTGTTCCCGGGTTGTACGCCGCCGGTGAGGCGAACTTCTCGGATCACGGAGCCAACCGCCTCGGGGCATCCGCTCTGATGCAGGGGTTAGCCGATGGATACTTCGTATTGCCTTACACCGTTGGCGATTACCTCGCAGACGACATTCGAACGGGACCCATTTCGACGGATCACCCGGCGTTTGAAGCTGCGGAGAAGGAGGTGACCGAACGCATTCAACATTTCTTGAATAACCCCGGCGACACCCCCGTGGACGACTTTCACCGCAAGTTGGGACGCATCATGTGGAACAACTGTGGCATGGCGCGCAATGCGGACGGGTTGAAGCAGGCTATTGCTGACATCCGTGCCTTGCGGGAGGAGTTTTGGAAGAAGGTCCGCGTACCCGGAACGGCAACGCAATACAATCCCGAGTTGGACAAGGCCGGCCGCGTTGCGGACTTCCTCGAACTCGGCGAACTGATGTGCGTTGACGCGTTGGCCCGCGAAGAGTCATGCGGCGGGCACTTCCGCGAAGAACACCAAACTACAGAAGGAGAGGCCTTGCGGAACGACGCGGATTTCACGTTCGTTTCTGCGTGGGAATACACGGGCGACCCCTCGGAGGCAAAGTTGGAAAAGGAGGAGTTGGTTTATGAAAACATCGAGCTGAAGCAACGCAGCTACAAGTAAGCGAGCCATGAACTTGACATTGAAAGTTTGGCGCCAAAACGGCCCAGAAGACAAAGGACGGATGGAGACGTATCCGGTCTCCGACATCTCGGAGCACATGTCGTTCTTGGAGATGATGGACGTGTTGAACGACCAACTCGTTCGCGACGGCAAGGATCCCATTGCGTTTGACCACGATTGCCGCGAGGGCATTTGCGGCATGTGCTCGATGTTCATCAACGGCGAGGCCCACGGGCCGGGCCGCGGGGTGACCACCTGCCAGTTGCACATGCGTTCGTTCAAGGACGGTGATACGATTTACATTGAGCCGTGGCGGGCGCAGGCGTTCCCCGTAATCAAGGATTTGGTGGTGGATCGCAGTGCGTTTGACCGGGTGATTCAAGCGGGTGGATACGTGTCGGTGAACACCTCAGGCAACACCATCGATGCCAACACCATTCCCATCCCCAAAGCAGATGCAGACGAGGCGTTCAATGCCGCAACGTGCATCGGTTGTGGAGCCTGTGTAGCTACGTGCAAGAACGCTTCTGCGATGCTGTTCGTATCAGCGAAGGTTTCTCAGTTGGCACTGCTTCCTCAAGGACAGCCGGAGCGAGAATTGCGGGTGAAGCGCATGGTGGAACAGATGGATAAGGAAGGGTTTGGCAATTGCACGAACACAGGCGCTTGCGAAGTGGAGTGTCCGAAAGGCATCAGCTTGACCAACATCGCACGG
Source organism: uncultured Flavobacteriales bacterium (assembly GCA_965656785.1). Classification (GTDB taxonomy): domain Bacteria; phylum Bacteroidota; class Bacteroidia; order Flavobacteriales_D; family Sanyastnellaceae; genus JALQTD01. Next base: position 35,864 of record CBFHLY010000012.1, on the reverse strand, counting down.
ATGAATCGGGATTACTTGACAGCGTCATTGAAAGGCGAATGAAGGTGTAGGTGCGTCGAAGGGAAATGATTACCTTTGCCCGCACTTTAAACGGGATATAGCGCAGCCCGGTAGCGCGCTTCGTTCGGGACGAAGAGGCCGCAGGTTCGAATCCTGCTATCCCGACTTTGGAAAGCCCCTCACACTGGAGGGGCTTTTCATTTCGAATCCTTTACACTTTGTAGACAGTGGATTCTCTGATCATGAGCTACCTTTCTGAGATGAAATACACACTCGTTTTGTTTGCCGTGCTGGCAGCGCAGTGGGCAAACGCTCAAAAAGAATCGATTACGTTTCGGGTAGAGGGGATTTGTGGGATGTGCGAGGATCGCATTGAAGGAGCGTTGGATGTTCCTGGGGTTGTGGTGGCCGATTGGGATCGCGACTCGAAGATGGTTTCAGTGGTCTATCGGTCCAAAAAAATCACTGAGCAAGAGCTGCACGAATTGATTCATTCGGTGGGACATGACACTTCCGCAGGAAAAGCCACAGACGAGGAATACGCGGGTCTTCACGGCTGCTGCAAGTACCGTGAAGGGGCGAGTTGTCCACACGAGGAAAAGGAATGAAGTCGCTTCTGCTGATCGCGGGATTCCTCTTGATGAGCAGTCAGGTGGCCGCACAGCACGTGAAAGGCAAGGTCTATGAAGAGAAGGGCGGCTTCGAGCTGAAGCATTTGCCCATGCCGGGGTCATACGTGAGGCTGTTGGGGTCCGAGTCCATCACGGTGACTGATGCATTCGGGGTCTTTGAGTTGGATGGGGTCCAAATTGGCGACACCATTGAAGCCTCAATGGTCGGGTATGAGCCGTCTGGTTGGGTGTGGGAGGGTCGTGGGTTTGTGGAGTTGGTGTTGCGGCCGGGAGTGGCATTGGAAGCCGCTGAGGTGGTCGCGCAGCAGCGCTCGACCTCCCTGTCGTTGATGAGCCCGCTGAATGTCCAAACCTTGAACCGGGCGGAATTGGTCAAAGCAGCCTGTTGCAACTTGTCCGAAGCGTTCGAAACCAATGCCTCCGTCGATGCGTCATTCACGGATGCCATTACCGGTACCCGGCAGATCAAGATGCTGGGTTTGGACGGCAAGTACACCCAATTGATGGTCGATAACATGCCGGGTCCGCGCGGGCTTTCGGTGGTTCAGGGCCTGTTGCTCATTCCGGGCGACTGGGTACAGTCCATCGCCATTTCCAAGGGTGCAGGTACGGTCTCTTCCGGCTATGAAAGCATCACAGGCCAAATCAACGTTGCCCTCAAAAACCCCACGAACGCCGATCCGTTTCACGCGAACATTTACCTCAACGGCGCGGGACGCTGGGAATGGAATCACGTGAGCACGCACCAAGTCAGCCGCCGATGGCGCACCGCCCTGCTGAGTCATGCGCTCATGAATCAACGCGTCAACGACCGCAACGGGGACGGTTTCTTGGATACGCCGTTGCAACGCCACGTCATTCTGCGCAACGAGTGGAAGTTCACGGGCGACCGAGGCATCCGCGGCGAGTACGCGCTTTCGGGAGCCACCACCCAGCTGGTTTCCGGTCAGACCACGCCTTTCAGCGAGTCTCCTTGGAACCAGCTCCCCACGTGGATGGATCAGCGCACGTTTTCGGAGGGTTCGTGGGTGGGGACTTCGTTGATCGATCGGTTGGAGGCCACTGCGAAGACGGGTTTTGTCTTTCCCGCTGCGAAATGGCGAAGCATCGGAACCCAGTTCAGTGCGTTGCGGCATGCTTCCCGGCACAACATGGGCGGTAATGCGTACGATGGGGTCGAGCAGATGTTTCGGGCGAACGTGTTGTATGCAGGCCGGATCGGAAACTCGAATCACCGGTTCACCACCGGGGGGTCTTGGGTTTTCAATTCGTTCGATGAATCGGCGGCTTGGAACGACACGGCCTCGGTCAGCTGGAACCGGGTCGAGCGCGTCCCGGGTGCATACTTTGAGTACACTTTGAACGATGAGGCGCGATGGAATGTGGTGGCGGGCGTTCGGTATGACCGCCACAACCTCTTTGGGGGCTTTTTCAGTCCCCGATTTCACGCGCGGTTCAGTGTGTCTGAGCACGTTTCCTTGAAGGCTTCCGCCGGGCGGGGCATGCGGGTTCCAAATCCCCTGATGGAACAGTTAGGTCCTTGGGCCTCGCGTCGGGTCTGGTGGACGTGGGATCGAGAGAGCGATGCGCGCGTGCCTCTGCAAGGGCTGAACATTCGGCCCGAAGTGGCTTCGAATTTTGGACTGAACGCGTCCGCTCGGTTCAAGCTGAATCACCGGGAATCTTCCTTGAGCATCGATGCGTATTGGACTGAATTTGAGGAGCGGCTGGTGGTGGACTATGATTTCGCGACGGATGCGGTGCTCGTCTACAACTTAGTCGGTACCTCCCGCTCGCGCACGGCACAGGTGGAATGGGACTGGTCGATGCACCGTCGTTTTGATGTGCGAATGGCTTACCGGTACGTGGATGCCGTGACGGACCGCATCCAGCCTGAGGCTCGGCGCGATCCGTTCGTTTCCAAGCACCGCGGGTTTGCTCAGCTTTCCTACGGAAGTCGGGTCAGGGAGAACGGAAGCCAATGGCGGGCCGATGCAACCTTCCAATGGATTGGCGCCCAGCGGTTGCCCTCGACGGCGAGCAATACTGAGCCGTTCCGCCGACCGGACGAATCCCCTGATTTTGCCCAACTGAACCTGCAGGTGTCCCGCGATTTTTCTTCTCGGGCGAGTTGGTATGTGGGCGTGGAGAATTTGACAAACGTTCGCCAGGATCGCCCCATCATCGGGGCAGGGGGGGTAGCCGATGCGGACTTCCAGCGCTATTTTGACGCGAGCTTGGTGTACGGGCCGATTTTCGGTCGGATGGTGTATTCCGGGTTCCGTTGGAAGGTGAGTTGAGCGCTTTACGGCGATCGGAGCGAACGTTTGAGCTGGGTGCCTGCGCTGCGTGCACTCGGGGCCATGCGGCGCGAAGGGCGAGAAGCAGCCTCCCCTTCTGCGTAACGCGGATCGGGGATGTAGTCGAGTTTTTCCAGCTGGTGCGCTTCGATGTGCACGCAACCGTACTCTTCCCGTACGGGTCCGGAGATGCGGTAGATGCCCCGGCCGCGGAAGTTTTGGCGCTTCAAGGCCGGCGGAAAATGGACGCTGTCGAGCCAATGGCCTTCGGAATCGATGAAGCAACCGAAGCACATCCGCTCCCCTTTTCCGGTGCGCGTTTCTTTCACGGTGACGAGGTAGCCGACACCCGCGGCCGTTCGGCCGATGTGCTGCGGCAGGTGGCGAGCGGGCACGGCGGTTCGCATCAGTTGTTGGGTATCGGGTGTTAGCAGCTCGAACGGGGAGTTCAGGGGGAATCCGAGCAATTCGATTTGGTCAAACGTACGTTCCAACCGGCCGTGCTCCAAGGGCGGCAAGGCGAAATCCTCATGCGATTCCGTAGCGAACAGCGAAGCCTGATGCGGTAGGGAAGGCCCCTGTCCCAACAGGAAATGCGCTTCCCACAGCAGGGCTTGCGGCGTTTTCCCCGTGAAGCGAAACCCTCCGGCTCGGATGAGCAGGACGAGCTGTTCGAGTCCGACACCCGTGCGCTCAACGAAGTTGCCCAAGGAGCGGAAGGCACCTCGGGTTTGGCGTTCTTCCAGCCAATTTCCCACAGAGGCCGCTTCGATCCCCTTGACCAAATTGAATCCCAGGATGAGGCGGTTTCCGATGACATCGGCCTCCCATCCCCCTTCGTTGACGCACGGCTCCTCCACTTCTGCCCCGAGCATGCGCGCCTCGTGTACGTAGAACTCGGTGCGGTAGAACCCGCCGAAGTTGTTGATGCAGGCGGCCATGTATTCCAATGGCCAATGGGCTTTCAAGAACAAACTTTGGTAGCTCTCAACGGCATAGGAAGCGGAGTGTCCCTTGGCGAAGGCATAGCCCGCGAAGCTTTCCACCTGGCGCCAAACTTCGCGCGCTTCATCCGGTGTTCGGCCCGCGGCAAGGGCCTTTTGTTGGAAAGTAAGAGCGGCTTTGGCGAATTCCTCCTGTGACCGAAACTTCCCACTCATGCCTCGGCGCAGCACATCTGCTTCGCTCAAGTCCAGCCCTGCAAAGTGATGCGCGACTTTGATGACATCCTCTTGGTACACCATGACCCCATAAGTTTCGGGCATGAGCTTCAGCAAGACGGGGTGGGCCTCCTGCCGCTTTTCGGGATTCCGATGCCGTTCGATGTAGGCCTTCATCATCCCACTTTTTGCGACCCCCGGGCGGATGACCGAACTGGCAGCAACAAGGCCGAGGTAGTGGTCCACGTTGAGTTTGCGCAGGAGCATGCGCATGGCCGGAGATTCCACGTAGAAGCACCCGATTGCTTCGGCGTTTCGCAGCATGTTTTGGATGGCTGAATCGGCCTTGAAGCGCTTCATGTCGTGGATGTCGATGCGGGCTGCATCTTCGGGGTGATTGCGCGCGATGAAATCCATGGCGTCGCGGATTTTGCCGAGTCCCCGTTGGCTGAGGATGTCAAACTTGTAAAGCCCCACATCTTCCGCTACGAGCATGTCGAATTGGGTCGTGGGGAATCCTTTCGGAGGGAGGAACGTGGCGCAGTAGTGGTGAATGGGTCGGTCGGCAATCAGGATGCCGCACGCGTGGATGGTCAGGGCATTCGGTTGGTCTTTTAAATGGCTGGCATACCGCACCACGAGCCGCTCCATGTCATCGAGTTGATTGGGGTCAAACCGGCCTTCCGCGAGCACATCGATGTCGGCCTTGGGGAGCCCGAACACTTTTCCCAACTCCCGTATGACCGCGCGGTATTGGAAGGTGCTGTAAGCGCCCACCAACGCCACGTGCTCGAATCGTTCGAAGATGTACCGCGTCACATCGTCCCGGTCCGTCCACGAGAAGTCGATGTCGAAGTCCGGCGGATTCTTGCGGTACAGGTTGATGAACCGTTCGAAGTAGAGGTCGAGCTCGATGGGGTCGACGTCTGTGATGCGCAGCAGGTAAGCGACGAGGCTGTTGGCCCCGCTGCCCCGGCCGACGTAGAAATAACCCCGGCTGCGCGCGTAGCTGGTGATGTCCCAATTGATCAGGAAGTAGGCCAAATACCCTTGCTGTGCAATCACTTCAAGCTCCCGTTCCATCCGCTCCAAGACCACTTCGTCGTGGTCGGGATACCGGTAGGCCAATCCTTCTGCGCACAGCGTGCGAATGAAGCGCTCGTCTTCCGCTTCTGACCCGGTGTAGGTGTGTTGGTTGTTGTGCAGTCGGTCCAGGGGCGGGGTGGGCCATTCGATGCCACAGCGCTCAATCAGCGCGTCACTCCGTTCGACCCATTCGGGGCGTTCGTCGAACCGCGAACGCAGTGCTCCAGGGTCTTCCCACCGATCGCGCGGATTCCCCGTCGCTTTCGAGTCCAACTTGCTGAGCAGTGTATTCCCTGCCATGGACCGTAGCAAGCGGTGGCAATTCCAATCCCTTTGGTTCCGAAACGTCACGGTTTGCAAGGCCACCAACCGGTCCCAAGGTACATCGGACTTGCCGAGCAATCGGAACTCCGCCACTTCATCCGCACGCACCCCGATCCACTCGTTTTCGCGCAAAGGAGGTCGCTCGGAGCACGTTTTCCATGTGGCCCACGGAATGATGAATTCCACGTGTTCATCGTCACACGGTTTTCCCGTTGAAAGGTGCTGGCAAAGCGCGGCAAAACCCGCCGCATTTCGTGCTAACCCGACGCGGTGGCAAGTGGCTCCGGTTCGAAAATCAATGCCCACCACGGGCCGGATGCCGCTTGCTTTTGCATGCCGCACGAAGTCCCAAACCCCGGACGTGTTGTTGATGTCCGTCATGGCGAGTGCGGTCACTCCTCGCGCGGCCGCTTCTCGAACGAGTTCTTCTGGCGGCATCAGCCCGTATCGGAGGCTGAACCACGAATGGCAATTCAGGAACATGACGGGCGCTCAAAAGAGGGAACCTTGTTGGGGAGGGGTGCGCCGGGATTTGGACCGGGATTCGCCCATTCCGAAGAGCTCGATTTCTTCGTGCAAAGCGTAGGTCGATTCGGGGTGAATGCGTTGTCCGATGGGCTGCAGCAGGTGGGAACCGTTCGCTCGAGGATCTCGGATTTCGGGTGAAATGGGGTAAGCGTTCAGCCGGTTGTCGGGGCACGGCCGCATCAAGGCGGTGATGTCGTGAAGGGGGGTTCCAAGGTCCACCCAAGCCCGCTCCGACTCGGGGTCCAGGATCACAGGACTTCGGTGGTGCCCGATGGTCTGCAACACCCCACCGGCCACCGTGGTCAAGATGGCGTACGACCTTACCAATTCCCCGGTATCGGGATTGCACCACTCATCCCAAATGCCCGCGAGCGCCATGGGGCGATCTCCCGTCCGTGGGTAGACGACATAGGGCTTCGCGAGTTTTTCCCGCTCTGGACCTTCGATGAAGGCATCCGCGATGACGAGGCACCGCCGGTCGCGAATCGATTGCCGAAACATCGGTTTGTGCAAGATGCCCATGGCTCCGGTATAGCGGGGGTCGTTTGCTGAATTGTGGTCCCCTTCTGAGCGCGCATTGATGGTGTAGAACTGCTTTTTCGCCCACCGAGGAGTAAATCCAAATTGAAACCGCTGCACTTGGTCGGGAGCATCGCTGGCAATGACGGGCGCGAGTTCACCGTGGGACACGTTGGCATTGGGCACAAGCGCGGTCCCCACGTCATCGGGGATGCTGACGTTGAAGCGTTTTTCAATGGTTTTGACCGAGGAAACGGTGACGTAGCGACCACACATGGCTGCTGAATTTAAAAGGTTTTCATTGATGGCGGTTGGCCAAAAGAAGGGGCGCATCGCCGTTGAAGGGATTCGATCGACCGATGGTGCGTGCTTCCATGCCCGCTGCGGTGACCACGCTGCGATCGCCGAATCGGTTGCGGATGCTGTCGAGCGCTTGGTAGAGGTTGGAGCGTTCTTCCGTGTCTTCGAACAGGTCCATTTGGGTGCCGCCACCGACGAGGTGACTGAATCGGATGCCGATGAGCCGGACGCGCACGCGGCGATCGTACAGCCGTTGAAACAGTTCCTGAGTCTTCGGGATGAGCACGTGATCCGCAGCGCTGTAAGGGATGCGCGCTTGCATGGAGCGGGTGTCAAAATCGGCGTAGCGCACTTTAACGGTGACGCAGGCGGTCACTTTTTTTCCCCGACGGAGTTGATAGGCCAAATTCTCCGCCATCGCCACCAACATGCCCTGCAGCTTGGCCACGTCGGTGGTGTCCCGCGCAAACGTCCGTTCCGTGGAGATGGATTTGCGCTCGTTGAATGCCACTACGGGGCTGGGGTCGACTCCCTGTGCCTTGCGCCAAATCGCCAATCCATTCAGGCCCAACACTTGCTGCATCAAGTCTTGGGGCATTTCTTGGATGGTGTGGATCCGCCGTACGCCCAAGTTGCGCAGGGTTTGGTAGGTCTGTACCCCGACTTGGGGAATCTTGCGGATTGACAACGGGCCGAGGAAGGGGCGCTCCAGGCCCTGTTGAACGTGGAGTTCTCCTGCGGGTTTGGCCTCGCCGGTAGCGACTTTGCTGACCGTTTTGCACGTGCTCAGGCCAAACGAAATGGGCAAACCGGTCTCGCGCACCACGCGTTCCCTCAATTCGCGCGAGAATTGCCAACATCCGAAAAACCGGTCCATTCCAGTGAGGTCGGCGTAGAATTCGTCGATGGAGGTTTTCTCGCACACGGGCACTGCCTCGCGCACGATTTCGGTGACCGCGTCGGACAGTTTCATGTAGTTCAATGAATTGCCGCGAATGACCACCGCCTCGGGGCACATGGCGCGTGCTTGCCGCATGGGCATTCCGGAATGCACCCCAAACGCGCGCGTCTCATAACTGCATGAAGCCACCACCCCGCGATCGCCGGTGCCTCCGATGAGAATCGGCTTGCCTGCCAAGCGGCTGTCAAGCAGCCGTTCAACGGACACGAAGAACGTGTCGAGGTCGAGGTGGAGGATGGATCGTTGATGCAGATTCATGGCTTGCTAACTACGAAGGCAAAGCTAAAAATTTTAGCAAATAGAAACCACTCATCCGTGAATTTTTCGCTGACGTTTGTGAATTTGGCTTTTTTAGACCAAATCATTTGCCAAATATTTGAGCATGCATTCGAAAAAACCTACCTTCGCCTCCATTGCTCATGGATTTAGCATCCCGAATACGCACGCTGCGCAAAGCCGCAGGATGGACCCAGCAGTCCCTGGCGGACGAATTGGGTTTGAAGCGGTCGGCCCTCGGCGCATACGAGGAGGGACGAGCCGAGCCGAAGCTCGCGACGTTGATTGCGCTGGCCCGCCACTTCGGTATGTCACTCGATGCCTTTGTATTGGGCGAGTCGGAAGAGGACCGCATGATGCGACGTGTGAGCGGGGGCGATTTGCGCGTTTTGTCCGTGCCAATAGACCGCTCCTCCGAACGCGAGCGCGTGGCCATTGTTCCCGTGCGAGCGGCTGCGGGTTACTTGAGTGGCTATGGCGATCCGGAGTACATGGAGGGATTGGACCACTTCAATCTTCCGGTGAAAGAACTCGCGCAAGACGCCACCTACCGGATGTTTCAAATCGAGGGAGAGAGCATGCTGCCCATTCCGAACGGCAGTTACATCTTGGCCCACTACGAGGAGAACTGGTCCAAAGCAGGTGGCATGCGACCCTATGTGGTGGTCACACGCGACCACGGGGTGGTGTTCAAGCGCGTCGAGAACCGGCTCGACACCCATGGGGACTATTTATTGATTTCCGACAACCTCGATTTCGCGCCCTACCGGGTGTTTCCCGAAGACGTGGTGGAGATGTGGCGCGCTCGTGCGTACTTGGCATTCGATTGGCCGACTCCAGCATTTGCTGGAATGGAACGCATACAAGGCACCCTCGATCAGATGCGAGAAGACTTGCGCACCATTCAAAAGAAGCTCGACTGATTCAATCAGACGCCGAGGGCCACGACTTCTTTCACATCAGGAATCTTTGCAGTCAGGAGTTGTTCAATGCCACCTTTGAGGGTCTGCATGGAGGAGGGACATCCGCTGCAGGCCCCTCGCATGTGCACGTAGACCGTGCCATCTTTGAAGGCCTTGAAATCGATGGCTCCACCATCCTGTTCCACCGCGGGCCGAACGAACTCGTCGAGCAACGATCGGATGGCGTCGTCTTGTTCAGAGGGTTCAATCTCCTCGTCGCGAATGAAATCCAGCGATGCGGGGGTGTCTTGAGGGGCGGATGCGGGTTGGGTGAGTTGGTCTTCAACTGCAGCCAGTTGTTCAGCGTCCACCGCAACCGGGTGCTCCATCAGCCATTCGCGGATGTATTCGCGCAATTGCTGCACGATCATCTCCCAGCCCAAGCTTTCGTCCTTCGTAATGGAAACAAACGGACCGCTGATGAAGACGTTGGTTACAAAGGGAAAATGAAACAACTCCGCAGCGAGCGGCGAGCAAAGCGCAGCTTCTTGCGGCGAGCGCAACTCCACCTGCTTTCCCGCTTCAATCAAATCGCGATCGGCAACGAATTTCATGACAGCCGGATTGGGCGTCATTTCAGCGTAAACGGATGTGGGAATGCTCATGGTGCAAAGGTAGCAGTCGCCCCGTAACTTCGGGCCTTCAAATTCAGCAGAATCGGAGCATGAATCGTTGGATCCAACCACTTTTAACAGGGGCAGCCGCGGCGGTATGGATGGCCTCCGGAACGGCCCAAAGCGACCGCCCAGTAAACGGAGCACCTGAACGGACTTGGTCGGCTCAGGTTTGGCACCACGTGATCGCCCATGTGGAACCCGGACGGATTATTGAAGATGCCACATTGGTGTTCAAGGAAGGTCGGATTGTAGCGGTCGGTCCGCACGGCACCGTATCGGTCGAAGGACCTGCCATTGAGCGCAATTTGCAGGGCTACCACGTCTACCCGTCGTTGATTGATTTGGACGTGGATTGGGGGTTGGAGCATCCGCAGTACGACGCACCCCATCGCCGGGGTCCTCAGGATTTGTCCGATGAACCCGGTCCGTTGCATTGGAATGAAGCCATTCACCCGGAGGTGCAGGCAAAGGACCTGTTCGTCGGTGCGGGCGACGTTGCATCGTGGATTGACGCTGGGGTAGGAGCCATTTTGACCCATCACCACGATGGCATTGCTCGGGGCACGGGGGCGCTGATGACCTTGCATTCTTCGCCGCATCAAGCGTGGGTCAACGAGACGGCAAGCCGCCATTTCAGTTTCCGGAAGGGCACTTCTTCTCAGGATTATCCCCGCTCGCTCATGGGGTCCATCGCTTTGTTGGAACAAACCGCAGAGGATGCCAAATGGCACGCCACAGGCACCGAAGACGTGGTCAACTTGAGCTTGGACGCATGGAATGATCAACGCGATTTGCCCGCCTTCATGGAAGTTGGGAACTGGCAGGATGCCTTGCGGGCGGACGCGTTGCGTGAACGGATGGGCGATGACGTGCCTTGGGTATTTGTGGGTGTTGCGGATGGCTATCGTCAGGTAGAAGTGTTGAAGGCTACGCAGTCGGCCTGCGTCCTGCCGTTGAATTTCCCCAAGGCATTCAATGTGTCGGACCCCATTACTTCGCGGTACATCTCACTGGAAGAAATGAAGCATTGGGAATGGGCGCCTGCTCAGGCTGCTACGCTGATGGCTGCAGGTATCCCCATCGCGTTCACTTCGCGCGGATTGAAGTCTCCTAAGGACCTCATCGCCGCCACGCGCAAGGCCATGGAATACGGACTTTCTGAAGCCGAAGCGTTGGCGGCATGGACGACCACACCGGCCGCGTTGGTCCAAGCCGATCAGGAGTTGGGCAAGTTGGCGACTGGACTGCGGGCGAACTTCATTTTGACAGATGGCCCTTTGTTCGCAGATCAGACGACGTGGTGGGAGCATTGGGTTCAGGGTGAGCGCCACGTGCTGCAGATCCTGCCCGAGGTTGATCCAAGGGGCCGGTACGACGTCACGTTGGACGGGGATGTGGAACGGTTGGTGGTGGAGGGCCCCTCTGCGCACCCTAAGGCGCACTGGGAGCGCATTGAAGGGGGAGACACCACGAAGATTCAGGTTGAATTGAATTTGGAGCAGCGTCAATTGACCCTCACCACCCCGGGGGATTCCTGGGGCTGGGATGGCGTGGTTCGATTGGCGGGCAACGTGTGGATGGACAGCCGGATTTGGGAAGGGACGGGCCGAACACCCGACGGGGCTTCGTTCACATGGAGCGCCATCCGCCAGTCAGACGACGAAACCGAGGCTGTCCATGCCGTGGATTCGCTGCGACGGCCGCCGGAGTTGGGACCGGTCACGCACCCGTTCATGGCCTTTGGCCGCCCTGAGCGCCCCGAAAAACGGACGGTGTTGTTTCAAGGAGCGACGGTTTGGACGAATGAGGTGGAGGGCATTTTGGCGTCCGCGGATGTGCTGATCCACGAAGGCCAAATCTTGGCGGTTGGCTCCGATTTGGACCCCGCCACCGTTTTCGGAAAGCGCCCGGTTCCAAGCGATTTGGAGGTCATCAACGCCCGAGGAAAGCACTTGACTTCAGGAATCATCGATGAGCATAGCCACATTGCGGCCGTCCGCGGCGTCAATGAAGGCACGCAGTCGAGTAGCGCCGAAGTGAGTCTGGAGCACGTCATCAATGCCGAAGACATCGACGTCTACCGCCAATTGGCTGGCGGCGTGACCACGTCACAAATTTTGCACGGATCTGCGAATCCCATCGGCGGCCAGAGCGCCCTCATCAAGCTGCGGTGGGGCGCTACTCCGCAGGAAATGCTCTTTCAAGACGCTCCGCCTTTCATCAAATTCGCATTGGGGGAAAACGTGAAGCAGAGCAATTGGGGCGACGATCAAACGGTTCGGTTTCCTCAGACCCGCATGGGCGTCGAGCAGGTGTTCTACGAGCGGTTTTTGGCGGCTGCGGAGTACGCGGAGGCTTGGCGCGCTCACGATCGGTCATTGAGCGAATGGGAGCGCAGGTTTTTCAGAAGGGGTGAGCCGCCTGTTGCTCCGCGCCGGGATTTGGAACTTGAGGTGTTGGCCCAAATCCTTGCCGGTGAGCGCCACATCACCTGCCACAGCTACCGGCAAGATGAGATCAACATGTTGATGCACGTAGCGGACAGCTTGGGCTTTCGAATCAACACCTTCACCCACATCCTCGAAGGATACAAGGTGGCCGACAAGCTTGCTGAGCACGGGGCTGCGGGAAGCACGTTCAGCGACTGGTGGGCGTACAAGTATGAAGTGAAAGACGCCATCCCCTATAATGGCGCGGTATTGCATGGGCAGGGCGTGCTGACCGGGTTCAATTCGGACGACGCAGAAATGGCGCGGCGCTTGAATCAGGAGGCGGCCAAAGCCATGAAATATGGCGGGGTCTCCGAAGAGGATGCGTGGAAGTTTGTCACCCTGAATCCGGCTCGCATGCTGCACATTGACGATCGGGTGGGGTCGATAGCTCCGGGTAAGGATGCGGATTTGGTCCTCTGGAATGGACCTCCGATGAGCATTTACACCCGGGCGGAACAAACTTGGGTTGATGGGCGATGCGAATTCAGCTTGGAGGAGGATGCACAGCTCCGCGCTGCGGTTCAAGCCGAACGCGCACGGTTGATCCAAGCCATGCTGGCCGACTCGAGCGATGACCGCCAAACACCGGCCTTCAAACCGGCCTTCCACTACCACTGTGACACCCAACTCGAAGAAACCCGATGAAGCGCTTTCTTTCCATCGCAATCGGTTCAGCACTTTTTGCGGCGACCGGCTTTGCGCAACCGACTCCGGCTCCGGAGCAGTCGGAATCCATCCTGTTGCTCGGGGGAACCGCCCACTTGGGAACGGGGGACGTCATTGAGGGCGCGGCAATCGGCTTGCGCAACGGCAACATCGAATTTGTAGGCCGAGAACGGGATGCGGACCCCGGTCGTTACCGCCGCGTCATCGACGTGAGCGGCCGGCACATTTATCCCGGGTTCATCGCGGCGAACACGACCTTGGGACTCCAAGAAATCGAGGCCGTTCGCGCCACCCGAGATTATTCTGAAGTGGGCACCTACACCCCCCACGTTCGCAGTTTGATCGCCTACAACACGGACAGCGAAGTCACCCCGACGGTGCGCACAAATGGCGTGTTGCTCGGGCAACCGACTCCCCGAGGAGGCATCATTACCGGCTCATCGTGCGTGGTGCAGTTCGACGCTTGGAATTGGGAAGACGCCGCCATTCGTCAAGTGGACGGCATTCATGTGCATTGGCCGACCTCGTATCATCGGCACCGAGACCACGGAACGTTGGACGTGGTCCGTTTGAAGACCTATGATCAAACCATTCAAGAAATCACGCACTTTTTCGACGAGTCAGTGGCGTATGCCGAGTCGCATCCGCGTCCATTGGAAGGGGATTTGCGCACTGCACGGGATGTTCGATTGGAAGCCATGCGACCGTTGTTCGAAGGGCGCGTGAACCTTTACGTGCACGTCGATGACGCCAAAGGCATCGCCGATGTCGTCCACTTCAAAAGGGAGTACGGCATCCAAAACGTTGTGGTGGTGGGCGGAGCGGAAGCTTATTTGGTCGCGGATTTGCTGCGTGAAAACGGGATCTCCGTGCTGCTCAATCGAACGCATGCGTTGCCGCGGTTGCCGGAAGATGATGTGGATTTGGCCTTCCGATTGCCCAAGTTGCTGGAAGATGAAGGGGTCCTTTACGGCATCCAATGCGGTGGACGGATGGAGCATATGAATACCCGCAACCTGCCATTTTACGCAGGAACGGCGGCGGCTTACGGCTTGACCTACGAACAGGCCGTTCGCGCCATTTCCCTGAACGTGGCCCAAATCCTCGGGATCGAGCAGCACTGGGGTTCCATTGAAACCGGAAAATCTGCAACGCTCTTCGTTTCGGACGGGGATGCGTTGGACATGCGCTCAAATCGCGTGTCGCTGGCGTTCATCCAAGGCCGTGAAATCGACCTCGACCAACGCCAGCGACAGCTTTACAGAAAGTACCAAGAGAAGTACAACGCGCCCATCATCGACTGAGGTCAGTCCACGGCCAGTGGCAGGTCTTTCGGTGACTTCACCTCGTAGCGATAGACCCAGTCCTCGGTCTTTCCCGCGGGAATTTCAAGGTCCCACACCACCAGTCCGGTTTCCTCGTCAATTTTTGCTCCGGAAGCCTTCGTGGCGACGATTTCGATTTCCTCGTTATCCGCGAGCGGGAGCTGATCTTCCACTTCGATGTGGATTTCGGCGCGCTTTCGGTTGGTGATGGAGAACTCGTAAGCTCGGATGTATTCGTGGCGCCCGCTCAGCAGGTTCGTGTTGTTCTCCCGCTCGACGCGCTTTCGGCGAACTTGGATGCCCGGGTCAGGCCCGAGCGAGATGGACAAGGTGTCCTGCACGAAATCGAGGCGCAATTGGCTTTCGCCCACGTAGTCGTCCTCGAAGTAAATGTGCATCCGCCCGTCGATGAGGTCGAGTTCTTCCCAATCCGTAAAGTGCGCAGTCAGGTAAACTTGCGGGTCCAGTTTGGGCGTGACCTGGTACAGGTATTCCACGGGAATGGCGTGTTCTTGGATGCGAACGGCATGTGATTGACCGTCGGAAGGGATGTCATGCCGAGCGCCGATGTCGAAGCGGGTGGAAGTCGGTGAATGGCCTACCTGTACGGCGGCAAAATCCATTCGGGGCTGCTCGGAGAACGATTCGCGCCGACTCGAGCGCCCCCCGAACAAGGACTCTTCCGACTCGATTTCATCCATGGAAATCGAAGCGAGCATGTGCTGTTGTGGCGCCAAAGCCACGTTCATCACCGGGGCGGAGATGTTGAGGCTTTCCGTGGCGTAACCCGCGGCGGAATACGAGAGGTTCATGGTGTTAGCGGGCACGTTCATCGTGTAGAAGCCATTGATGTCGGTGACTGCCGTAGCGCCATGCCCTTGAGCCACGACCTGCGCTCCGACCAGGGGATTGCCGTTGGCGTCGTAGAGCTGTCCTCGGACTTGGTTCACGTTGGGGTTGTAGGGTTGGGCGCGCAACCAGGCATTGGCGGCGTTGTTGGCAACGTTGCGGCCGATGTAAGCGCCGTCAAGCACCTTCGGTTGCAGCGTGGGCTTGCTTCGGTTTTTGCTGGGGGTTCCCGTGGCGATGCTCATGCCCACGTTTTCCCAGTCTTCGCCCGTGGATTGGTGGACCATCGCTTGGTACTCGAGCTTCAAGGGATCCGTGATTTCTTCTACCCGGGCGTTGTAGGAAGGCGTCCAACCCGCATTGGCCATCCAGTAGGACAGCAGCAGTTTGCCTTTGCCCGCGCTTTCGGCATCGATGTTGACGAGCACTTCGAGCGAAGTGGAGGTTTGGAGGGGCGGTAGGGCGCGCATTTGAGCGTCGATTTGGCCCATTTCCTCATTCAATTCTTCGATGGCCAAATCGATGGCTTGCCGGCCCTCAAGCACCGCCGTAAACCGTTCGCGGAAGAACGCGTCCGCCTCCATCAGCCTCGCCAAGTCCACCCCGCTGTCCTTCACCGTAAAGCTCTGGTTGTTCAACAGGAGGTTCTCTTCGCGGTCGTAGATGACGCGGCGCGCATTCAGCCGGTTCACCTCCTTCACCTTTTCGTTTCGCTGGATTTGCAATGCATTTCGTTCTTCGGCGCTCGCCACCCCGCTGATCGTGTCGGTGTGGTAGCGGTGCGAAATGCTCAGCACCGTGAAGTTTCCATTTCCAGTGACCCGCAATTGGGCAGGGTCAATGGATGTGCTCAAGTCTTTGAAAACCAAAGACGAACGCCCAGTATTGTGCGAGAAATCCGCAACGCGTTCGACCTGAGCGCCTTGCTGGTACACCACCACGTGGTCGATGGCGGATTCGAGGGGTTTTTCGTTCTGTTCCGAGAGGGAGAGCGCGAATGAGGAGGTGCTCAGGCCCAACAGGGCAAGCAGGGAAATGAAGGGGCGCATGGACACGAAGTTTGAGATGAAATCTCCGCGCCCTGGAGCAACTCCCGTGCCAAAAATTTCAAAGGGCGCCGTAACCGAGCGCTACGCGCACCCGATTCAGCACGCCGTGGGCGACCTCGGCCGCGCGCAGGGCGCCGGCATGCAGCTCGGCATCCAAGGCGCCGCGGTCCGCCATCCAGCGGTTGTATTCATCCCGCTCGGTTGCGAACCCGTCCACGACCGCCTCGAGCAGGGCCTTTTTCGCATGGCCCCAGCCGTAACCGCCCGCACGCAGTTGATCGGCCATGTGCGCGGCTGCGGCGTCTCCCGCCACGAGCGCGTAGAGCCGGGTCACGGGATTCGAATCCGGATCCTTCGGGTCTTCCAACGCCGTCGCATCCGTCTCAATTTCCTTGTTGATGCGCTTCTTGAGGGCCTTCGGGTCGTCGAAGATGTTGAGGGTGTTGTCGCGGGATTTGGACATTTTCTCGCCGTCCAAACCGGGCACGAGCATCACCGATTCCTGCGTCACCGCTTCGGGGAGTACGAAGACCTCGGTTTGCATGGCGTTGTGCAGGCGCTTGGCCACGTCGCGGGTGAATTCGAGGTGCTGCATTTGGTCTTTCCCCACGGGCACGAATTCCGCATCGTACAGCAGGATGTCCGCGGACATCAGCATGGGGTAAGTGAACAAGCCGGTATTCACGGAAGCCGCTCCATCCTTGAGGTTGGCGGTCTTGTCCTTGAAGCTGTGCGCGAGCTCCAACCGGCTCACCGGGAAGAAGCAGTTGAGGTACCAAGCCAATTCGGCCGCCTGTGGCACATCGCTCTGCCGATAAAACACCGAACGGCGCGCATCCAACCCGAACGCCAGCCACGCCGCAGCGACCGCGTACGTGTTGTCGCGGAGGGTGTTGGCGTCTTTGATTTGGGTCAGCGAGTGCATGTCCGCGATGAAGAGGAACGACTCGTTGTCGGGGTCATTTGCCTGCGCGATCGCAGGGCGAATGGCTCCCAAGAGGTTCCCCAAATGCGGGATGCCCGTGGCCTGGATGCCGGTCAGGATGCGCGCCATGGTGCGGGATCAGTTGCAGAATTCGTCGAAGGTCATCTTCAGGTGCTCGGCGATCATTTCCGCCGTGCGCCCTTCGATGTGGTGCCGCTCGACCATGCTGACCAGTTTGCCGTCCTTGAACAAACCGATGCTCGGCGAGCTTGGAGGGTAGGGCAGCATGTACTGGCGCACGCGCTCCACGGCATCCCGGTCCACGCCGGCAAAGGCGGTGAACAGGTTCGTGGGCACGGTGCCGTGTTGAACGGCGAGCTTTACAGCGGGTCGCATGGAGCCCGCTGCGCATCCGCATACGCTGTTCAATACGACCAACGCGGTGCCCGTTTCTGCCAGTGCGGCGTCAACGGCTTCAGAGGTGGTCAATTCGGAGAATCCGACTTGCGTCAGGTCTTCCCGCATGGGGGCTACGAGTTCGGGTGGGTACATGGTGGTTAGTTTTCGTCAGGTGCAGTGGAACGAAGGTACAATTCCGCGTATTGCGCGTCGTCGATGGGGCTGGGCGCATCGATCATCACGTCGCGGCCGGAATTGTTCTTCGGGAAGGCAATGAAATCGCGGATGGAGTCGCTTCCGCCAAACAGCGAACACAAGCGGTCAAACCCGAGCGCCAATCCGCCGTGGGGCGGAGCGCCGTAGGTGAATGCACTCATCAGGAAACCGAATTGCGCTTCGGCTTCTTCCGGCGAGAATCCGAGCAGGTCGAACATGCGGCTTTGGATGCCGCGGTCGTGAATCCGAATGGATCCGCCGCCGATTTCCACGCCGTTGATGACCATGTCGTATGCGTTGGCGCGCACCGCTCCTGGATCCGATTCGATGAGGTCGAAGTGTTCCGGTTTCGGGGAGGTGAAGGGGTGGTGCATCGCGTGGTAGCGCTCCGTCTCCTCGTCCCATTCGAGCAAGGGGAAGTCCACCACCCAAAGCGGACGGAACACCTTCGGGTCGCGTAAGCCCAGGGCGGATCCCATGTGCAAACGCAGTTCGTTGAGCTGCTTCCGCGTTTTTTCCAAATCCCCCGACAGCATCAGGATGAGGTCGCCAGGTTGTGCCCCGGAGGCCTGCACCCACTCCGCACGGGCGGCATCGTCGAAGAACTTATCGACGCTGGATTTGGTGCTGCCGTCCTCGTTTACTTTGCAGTAAACCAATCCTTTCGCTCCGATTTGCGGGCGCTTCACCCAATCTGTCAAGGCGTCGAGCTGCTTGCGCGTGTATTCGCCGCATCCCGGAGCGACGATGCCGAGCACCGCCTCCGCCGCATCGAACACCCCGAACCCCTTGCCTTGCGCAACCGGTGCGAAGTCCTGGAATTCCATCCCAAACCGCACGTCCGGTTTGTCCGATCCATACCGGCTCATCGCCTCGTCGTACGTCATCCGCGGGAAGTCCCCGATTTCGTGGTTCAAAACGACTTGGAACAAATGGCGCACGAGGCCTTCGAACGTGTTGAGGATGTCCTCCTGT
Source organism: uncultured Flavobacteriales bacterium (assembly GCA_965656785.1). Classification (GTDB taxonomy): domain Bacteria; phylum Bacteroidota; class Bacteroidia; order Flavobacteriales_D; family Sanyastnellaceae; genus JALQTD01. The sequence goes on along the minus strand of CBFHLY010000012.1, from coordinate 17,303 downwards.
TCCACGAAGGCCATCTCGCAGTCGATTTGGGTAAACTCCGGCTGTCGATCCGCTCGCAAGTCCTCGTCGCGGAAGCACTTCACGATTTGGTAGTAGCGGTCAAAACCCGATACCATGAGGAGCTGCTTGAACGTCTGGGGCGACTGCGGCAAGGCGTAGAACTGCCCCGGGTTCATGCGCGACGGCACCACGAAGTCGCGGGCGCCTTCGGGCGTGGACTTGATGAGGTACGGCGTTTCGACTTCGATGAACTCGATGGAATCGAGGTATTTCCGGGTTTCGATGCTGAGCCGATGGCGCAACATGAGGTTGTTCTGAACCGGCTTGCGGCGCAAGTCGAGGTAGCGAAATTGCATCCGCAGGTCGTCGCCGCCATCCGTGGAGTCTTCGATGGTGAACGGGGGCGTTTTGGAGGCGTTGAGCACTTCGAGCTGGCGCACGTCGATCTCGATTTCCCCGGTCGGCATGTTCGCGTTCTTCGATTCGCGTTCGACGACGCGCCCGGTCGCTTTGATGACAAATTCCCGGCCGAGCTTCCGCGCCTTGAGGCAGAGGCCCTCATCGGTGTCCATGTTGAAGGCCAATTGGGTGAGGCCAAACCGGTCGCGCAAGTCGACGAAGGTCATTCCCCCGAGGTCGCGGGACCGTTGGACCCAACCGCTCAAGGTGACGGTCTGTCCGGCGTGTTCGAGGCGGAGTTCGCCGCATGTATGGGATCGGTGCATGAAAGTGCCTTTTTTCAGGTGTGCAAATTTACCACGGAAACCGCAGCGCAGCGGAGTCCGGAGGCGCCCAATTCTGGCAGGCGCCGAATCCCGTACGGGTTCGGATGGGCATGGGTTTCGCCGTAGTTTTGGCGGTGGCGGGATTTGGCCTGGAGCTCCTGCCGCTGCTGAATCGTTCCAACTTGCCGGAAAATGTGCCGGCCGACAACCCTGACGAACATGTCCGATACCCCCTCAACCCCGATGGATCGCCTCGAACGCTTGCGCGCGGAAGCCTTGAAAGGCGGCGGAGAAGCGCGCATTGAAGCCCAGCATGCGAAGGGCAAATTGACGGCGCGCGAGCGGATTTCGCTGCTTCTGGATCCCGATAGCTTCGAGGAAATCGGCATGCTGGTGAAGCACCGTTCGACGAACTTCGGACTGGACAAGCAGCAGTTTCTCGGCGATGGCGTCGTGACGGGGTACGGTCGCATCGAGGGGCGGTTGGTTTACGTGTTTTCGCAGGATTTTACGGTGTTGGGAGGGTCGTTGGCGGAGGCGCATGCGGAGAAGATCTGCCGGGTCATGGATTTGGCGATGCAGAACGGTGCGCCGCTCATCGGGCTCAACGACAGCGGTGGTGCGCGGATTCAAGAGGGCGTGGTGTCGCTCGGGGGCTATGCGGACATTTTTTACCGGAACGTGCAGGCGAGCGGCGTCATTCCGCAGTTGTCGGGTATTTTGGGTCCGTGTGCTGGAGGCGCGGTGTACAGCCCTGCGTTGACGGACTTCATTTTCATGGCGGAGGGATCGAGTTACATGTTCGTCACAGGCCCCAACGTGGTGAAGACTGTGACGCACGAGGAAGTGACGAGCGAGGAATTGGGCGGAGCGAAGGCTCACGCATCGAAGTCGGGTGTGACGCATTTCACGGCGCCCAACGAAGCCGCGGTCATCCAGCAGATCAAGCGCGTTTTATCGTACCTCCCATCGAATTGCGAAGACCTGCCCCCGGCGTTGGATTACACGCCTGGGGCGGAGGAGCGCCCGGGATTGAACGACTTGGTTCCCGCGAACGCCCAACAGCCGTACGACATCCGGGAGGCCATTGAGGGCACCGTGGACGCGGGCAGCTTCTGTGAGGTTCAGCGCGACTATGCGGAGAACATCGTGTGCGGGTTTGCGCGCTTGGCTGGTCGAAGCATTGGGGTAGTGGCGAACCAACCGGCGTTTTTGGCGGGGGTGCTCGACATCAAGGCATCGAACAAGGCGGCTCGATTCGTTCGGACGTGCGACGCCTTCAATGTGCCCTTGTTGGTGTTCGAGGACGTTCCCGGTTTTTTGCCAGGAACGGACCAAGAGTGGAACGGAATCATCAGCAACGGAGCGAAGTTGCTGTACGCGTTCAGTGAGGCCACCGTTCCGCGCATCACCGTCATCACGCGCAAGGCGTACGGTGGGGCTTACGACGTAATGAACAGTTCCCACATCGGAGCGGATGTGGTGTACGCCTGGCCCACGGCGGAAATTGCCGTGATGGGTGCGAAGGGCGCTGCTGAAATCATCTTCCGGCGTGAAATTGCCGCAGCAGAAGATCCCGCCGCTGCACTGGCTGCGCGCGAGGCGGAATACGCCGAGTTGTTTGCGCACCCTTACAACGCCGCAGCGCGCGGTTACGTGTCTGAAGTCATCGCCCCTTCCGAAACCCGGATCAAGCTCATCCGTGCCTTCGAAATGCTTGAAAACAAGGCGGCCAAGTTGCCGAAAAAGAAACACGGCAACCTCCCGCTTTGAGCGGAACGTTGCCGTGTTGCTGGGGTCGAGCTGGGATCAGGCGCCGATGCGCTTGATGCTGCAGCCCACCGCGGGCGTCGAAGGAATGGAAATGGCGACCCCACGGGAAACGCTTTTTGCTGCGTCCAAGACGTACCGTTCGGTCACGTCGCTCGCCCGGTTGACGTTGTCGTCGATTGCGCCCGTGTAAACGAGGTTACCCGAAGCGTCGAGCATGAACACGTGAGGCGTTTTCATCGCTCCGAACGCGTCAGCAAGTTCGTGGTTCGCATCCACCACGTACGGTACGGTGTACTCCGCTGTCTTCGCATGTTCGACCATGGCACTCATCGAATCCACGCCCTCGCGCTTCGCTTCGTTCGAGTTCACGAGGATCATGCCAAATCCAAGCGATTCCAACCGCGCCGCGAGTTCGTTGTAACGGCCCTCCCAACCTTCCGATTTTTCGCCGTTGCCCACGACGAATGGGCAGGTGTTGCAGCTGAATACCACCACCGTTCCGTGGGTGCCCAAGGTGGAGTTGATGGTGTGATTGAGTCCGTCTACGCCGGGCATTTCGCGGTCGAGGAGGGGAGCTTTTTGGCCCACCTCCAAACCGCTTTCAGCGCTAACCGTCAAGGGATTACCAACGAGAGGGGCATTCGCCCAAGACCCCGCGCTCATCCCGAGCGCCAAGGCCAAGCCGAGGATTTTCATCATGAGGAAAACAACAATTGAGTGCTCCCGAAGTTCTAAAAAATCCCGTTAAGGCAAACCTCCCAGCGCGATTACTTGATCAGGAGCGCATCTCCGTAGGCGAAGAAACGGTACTTCTCCTTGATGGCTTCCTGATAGGCCTCTTGAATCAATTCCAGGCCCGCGAAGGCCGATGACATCATCAACAGCGTGCTCTGGGGTGTGTGGAAGTTCGTGATTAACGCGTCGGAGATCTTGAAATCGTACTTCGGGAAGATGAACTTGTTCGTCCAGCCGTTGAACGGCTTCAACGTATTCGTGGTGCTCACCGACGTTTCCATCGCGCGCAACGCCGTGGTGCCCACGGCAACGATGCGCTTTCCGTTTTCTTTTGCCCGGTTGACGATGTCGCAGCAATCTTCGGGAATGTTGAGCTGCTCGGAATCCACTTTGTGCTTCGTGAGGTCCTCCACTTCGACGGGACGGAACGTGCCGAGTCCGATGTGCAGGGTCAAGAATGCCATGTCAATCCCTTTGATTTCCAATCGCTTGAGGAGGTGCTTTGAGAAGTGCAAGCCTGCTGTAGGCACCGCTACCGCACCGAGATTCTTCGCGTAGATGGTCTGGAATCGGTCGCGGTCTTCGGGTTCCACCTCCCGCGTGATGTACCGCGGAAGAGGGGTTTCTCCAAGCTTGAAAATGACGTCCATGAACTGATCGGGCGTGCCGTCGAACAGGAAGCGCAACGTCCGACCCCGCGAGGTGGTGTTGTCGATGACTTCGGCAACCAGCTCGTCGTTTTCGCCAAAGTACAGCTTGTTCCCAATGCGGATTTTACGAGCGGGATCCACCAATACGTCCCACAGCAGGCTCTCGCGGTTCAGTTCCCGCAACAAGAACACTTCGATCACGGCCCCCGTTTTCTCCTTGTTTCCATAAAGGCGGGCAGGAAACACCCGGGTATCGTTCGCCACAAAGACATCCCCCGGGTCGAATTCATCGAGCACGTCCTTGAACATTTTGTGTTCGAAGGTTCCCGTCTTTCGGTCCACCACGAGCAACCGGCTGTCATCGCGGTTGTCCAAGGGGTATTGGGCAATCAAATCCTCTGGAATTTCGTACTTGAAATGGGAGAGTTTCATTCTTTCCAAAACGACAGGGGGTTTTGAGCTGCGAGGCGGTTTCCAGAAGTCAGGCGAATCCCTTCTTCAAGCCGGCAAATGTACGAAATCGCCACACCTTTGTCAAGTCTTTTCTAGTGGGCAAGCTGCGATGCGTTGAACGGCCTCATCCACCGTCCACAGTTGGTCTTCAACGAAGTGACCACTTGCCGATCGACGAAGCGCGGTAAGGGTTCCCCCCACGCCCAGCGCTTCCCCAAGGTCCCGGCCGATGGAACGGATGTACGTCCCTTTGCTGCAGCGAATGTCCAGTACGACGTCACATACGGAGTGGCCCTCGACTGTGCGGTGCTCGATTTGGACCAAATCCAATCCATGAACCGTCACTTCGACCACGCGCAACGCGATTTCGCCCCCTTCCCGCGCCACTTTGTAGGCCCGCTTCCCGTCGACCTTTTTCGCCGAAAACACAGGCGGGCGCTGGGAAATGGTGCCGCGGAATGCGTCGAGCGCGGATTCCACGTGTTGCTGCGTGATGTGGTTCGCCTCCACCCACCGCTCGACGGGCGTTTCGGCGTCGAGGGATGCCGTAAACGCGCCGAGGCGAACCGTGGTTCGGTACGCTTTTTCTTCGGCCATGAGCCCGTCGATTTGCTTCGTCATGCGGCCTGTGCAGATGACGAGGACGCCGGTGGCGAGGGGGTCGAGCGTTCCGGCGTGACCGACCTTGATTTTTTTGAATCCGAACGTTTTCCGAATGGTGTACCGGAGTTTGTTGACGACGTCGAAGGAGGTCCATTCGAGCGGTTTGTCGATGAGCAAGATTTGGCCTGTGCGGAAGTCTTCGCCCTCCTCAAACGTCATGATCGGTTGCATGCGATAAAGCTACTTCGCAGGGCGGTTGAACTGATTTACGTAACATTCTCTTAACTTTGAAGTAAAGTTTGTAACTTTCGCTTAACAATGATCGTTCAATTGGGCATGAAGGCGCGACGAATCGTGTGGAGCTTGGGGCTTTGCCTCGGCTTGGTGGGGGCTGTGTCCGGGCAGGAATATGTGCCTGAGCCGGCGCTGCCGTTGGCTGATCAGGCCAAATGGTCAGTCGGCTGGGACGCAGGGCGCCTCCTCCGCGGTCAAGCCGTGGCCAACGTCGAACGGTGGTTTCACCCGGAGTTTTCCGTCCAAGTGACGGGCGGTGCGCTCGTGACCGATCCCGTCTCCGGATGGCCCGTGTTGGGCGGGGAGTTCGAGGCGGCCGCGCTCGAGTCCGGAACGACCGCTGGCATCGGGGTTCGTTTCCATCCCACTCCTGCACCTGGCGCGCCGCTCTGTGCCTTCGTGGGCTTCGAGGTAAACCGCGACCGGTTCGAGGTGCGTTCGGAGGCGGTGACCAATGTTTGGGTTCACCGCGAATTGCGCGCCCTCATCGGCGCTACGCACACCTGGGGCGACCATTGGGCGGTCACGGGTCACGTTGCCGTGAACGCCACATACGATCGGTATGCGCGGCGTTCCGCGGCGGTCGGTTCGACGGGAATTTCGGCTCCTGGACGGGTTGCGGGCGTTCAGTTCGCTTACCGCTGGTGAGGTCATCCGGCCGGTTCTGCCTTTTCTGCTCGGTATTCGGGCGCCGCTTGTTCCGCCCGAATGCCGGCGATGGCTTCGAGCAGTTCCAAGGCCTGATGAGGTGAAGTGACGTCGTCGATGGAGAGGCGCAATCCGCCGTTCCGCTGGTACATTTTGGTCCGACTTGGATTCACCTTTAAGTAATCGAGCACCCGGGCAAACACCGGCCCTTGGAAGTACGGCGACTCCTCATCCGACACGAATGCGGCGATGAGTTTACCGGACTTCAGCACCACCTTCTCCATGCCCAAGAACTCCGCGAGCCAGCGCAACCGAATGGTATCAATCAGCCCGGAAGCCTGCTCGGGAATCTCCCCGAAACGGTCTTCCAACCGCGCCTTGAACGCCGCCAAATGCTCCTCCTTGTCTAAATCGTCCAGCTCCCTGTACAGGGCAATCCGCTCGGGAATGTCGCTGACGTAATCGTCTGGTAACAAGAGCTCAAAGTCCGTTTCAATGGCCGCTTCGCGCACGAATCGGCGGGGGGCGTCTTCGGAATGGAACAGGTCCTCGAACTGCTCGTCCTTGAGCTCTTGGACGGCCTCGGCGAGGATTTTTTGGTACATGTCGAAGCCGAGTTCGGAGATGAACCCGCTCTGCTCGCCGCCGAGCAAATCGCCGGCACCGCGGATGTCGAGGTCGCGCATGGCGATTTGGATGCCGCTGCCGAGGTCGCTGAACTGCTCGATGGCCTGCAAGCGCTTGCGGCTCTCGTCGGGCAGTGCGTGCAACGGGGGTGCGAGCAGGTAACAGAAGGCCTTTTTATTCGATCGGCCGACCCGCCCGCGCAGCTGGTGCAAGTCGCTGAGTCCGAAGTGCTGGGCGTCGTTGATGATGATGGTGTTCGCGTTCGAAATGTCGATGCCCGATTCGATGATGGTGGTGGCGACGAGGACGTCGTAGGAGCCATCGATGAAGCGGGCCATGACTTCCTCGAGTTGCTTGCCATCCATTTGGCCATGCCCGATGCCCACTCGGACGTCCGGAACGAGGCGCTGGATCATCCCCGCGACCTCCTTGATGTTGCCGACGCGGTTGTTCACGAAGAAGACCTGCCCACCGCGCGAAATCTCGTACGCAACCGCATCCCGTACGACCTCTTCGTTGAACGGGGCGAGGACCGTGTCCACGGGTTGCCGGTTGGGCGGGGGGGTCGAAATGATGCTCAAATCGCGCGCGCCCATGAGGCTGAATTGCAGCGTGCGGGGAATGGGCGTTGCGGTCAGCGTGAGGGTGTCCACGTTCGCTTTCAGCGTCTTGAGCTTGTCCTTGACGGATACGCCAAATTTCTGCTCCTCATCGATGACGAGCAGACCCAAGTCTTTGAATTTCACGCGCTTGCCCACAATGGCGTGCGTGCCCACGAGGATGTCGATTTCGCCGGCTTCGAGGCGTTTGAGGGTGTTCGTGAGCTCCTTTCCGGTCTTGAATCGGTTGATGTAGTCCACCGTGACGGGGAAGTCGTGGAGGCGGCGTGTGAAGCTCCGGTGGTGCTGCATGGACAGGATGGTCGTGGGCACCAGGACCGCAACTTGCTTGCCGTCGGTGGCGGCTTTGAAGGCCGCACGAATCGCCACTTCCGTCTTGCCAAAACCCACGTCGCCGCAAACGAGCCGGTCCATCGGCGCCGACTTCTCCATGTCCCGCTTAACGGCCTCACAGGCGGCGTGCTGGTCGGGCGTGTCCTCGAACATGAAGCTCGCTTCGAGTTCGTGCTGGAGGTAGCTGTCCGGGGCGAAGGCGTGCCCGGGCGCTTGCATGCGCTTCGCGTAGAGCTGGAGGAGGTCGAAGGCGAGTTCTTTGACGCGGGATTTGGTCTTCGACTTCGTGGCCTGCCAAGCGCCCGATCCGAGCTTCGAAATCTTCGGTGCGGTGCCTTCCTTGCTCGTGTACTTCGCGATGCGGTGCAAGGAGTGGATGCTCACGTACAGCACATCGCCGCCCTTGTAAGTCAATCGAATGGCCTCCTGCTGCTTCCCGTTCACATCGATCTTCTGCAGGCCGCTGAACTCGCCAATTCCGTGGTCCACGTGCACCACGAAGTCGCCCGGCTCCAATGCCATCAACTCCTTGAGCGTCAGCGCTTGCTTGTTTTGTCGGAAGCTCTCTTTCAGGCGGAATCGGTGGTACCGCTCGAAGAGCTGGTGGTCGGTGTAAACGAGCAGCCGCAATTCCTTGTCGACGAAGCCCGCCGTCAATTCCATCGGCAGCGCGTGGTAGGGCACCTCTTCCTCGCGGTCGGCGAAGATGTCGTACAGGCGTTCGAGCTGCGTGGCTTGGCCGGCCACGATGACGTTCGTGTAGCCCTGTTTCGCGTTGGACCGCAAGTTGGCGCCGATGAGGTCGAAATTCTTGTTGAAGCTCGGCTGCGGTTGGATGTCGTAGGCCAAAACCGACCGCTCCGCAAACGTCGTCCCCCCGTCGAACTCCACCACCCGGAACGGCTCGAGCAGCCCGTCAAGGCGGTCCGGGGCGATGTACAGGTCTTCCGGGGGAGTGAATTGGATTTGGCCTGACGTCCGCGCGAACGCTTCCTCGGCCCGAACGAGTTCCTTCGCCAGCTGCTTCCGCATGCGCTCCACGTCCGTGGCCCAAATCACCGTGTCCGCCGGCAGGAAGTTGAAGAAGGGCTCAACGCTCTCGTGCAAGGTGCTGTTGCCGATGTTCGGAACGATGACGGCCTTCGTCATTTTATTGACGCTCAATTGATTAACCGGGTCAAACTTCCGAATCGACTCCACTTCGTCTCCGAAGAATTCAATCCGATACGGATAGTCGAAGCTGAACGAAAAGATGTCCACGATGCCCCCGCGGATGGCGTACTGCCCCGGTTCGTACACGAAATCCACCTTGTGAAACCCGTACGTGATGAACACGTCGTCGAGGAAGTCCATCGTGTACTGCTCGCGCAAGGCGATGGTGAAGGTTTGATCGTTCAGCTCCTTCCGGCTGATGACGCGTTCCGCGAGGGCTTCCGGGAAGCTGACCACCACCAAACCCGTTCCGCGGACGCGGATTTCATTCAGCACCTCCGCCCGCATGGCGATGTTCGCATTCTCGGTGACTTCCTCTTGGTACGGTGTGCGCGCCGAACGCGGGAAGAACAACGGCACGTCCTTGCCCAACAGCTGCTCGAAATCATTCAAAAAATACGCCGCCTGTTCCTTGTCGTCAAGCACGAAGAGGTGCGATCCTCCAGCTGTAATGGACTGAGCAGAAGCGATTAACGGAACTGCTGAAGCGCACGCTCCCCGCATTTCGACCTTGGCCGCTTCGGGCGTGAGGACATGGGTCAACGTTGCGGTGCGGGGGTCTCGCTGGTAATGAGCGAGCAGGTCCGCGGGGCGCATCGGGCTTTGCATGCCCCAAAGTTAACCCTACGAACCGGCTTGACGGCATGCCTTGAGCGCATGCAGGAGGTGCCGGCTGCCGACATAGAAAGGAACGCGCTCGTGGAGCTGCTCCGGTTTGCGGTCCAGGATGCGACCGGAGTCGTCTTCTGCCAGCCCGCCGGCTTGTTCTGCAATGAATGCGAGCGGCGCGCATTCGTATTGCAACCGAAGCTTCCCTTCGGGCTTGTTGATCAAGGAGGGGTAGAGGTAAATCCCTCCGTGAATGAGGTTGCGGTGGAAGTCCGATACCAGCGATCCGATGTACCGAGCACGGAACGCGGGTTCGGTCGCTTCGCGGCAGCCCTCGATGAAGGACCTCACGGCGGGCGTTGCCCGAGCGAGGAGGGCGTCGTTGATGCTGTAGGTGAAGCCGTGATCGGGAAAGGACATCCCCGGGTGGCTCAGGAAAAATTCGCCCACTGCGGGGTCGAGCGTGAACCCGTTGACGCCGGTGCCTGTCGTGTAGACGAGCATGGTGGACGAGCCGTAGAGGATGTAACCGGCCGCAACTTGGTGCGAACCCGGTTGAAGGAAGTCTTCGTCGGTCAGCGCTTTCCCGAGAGGCGTGGTGCGCTTGTGGATGCTGAAGATGGTGCCGATGGACACGTTGACGTCGATGTTCGAGCTGCCGTCGAGCGGGTCGATGAGGACCACGTACTTTCCGTTTTTGCCTTCGTCCCCGCACAGGACAAAATCTTCCCGCTCCTCCGACCCGATTCCCGCCACGGATTTGCCCGCGGACAAGATCCGAAGGAACGTCCGGTCCGCGAAGACGTCGAGCTTCTGCTGTTGCTCGTCTTGCACGTTCACTTGGTCAGTGGAGCCGAGGATGCCAGCAAGGCCGGCGCGGTTCACTTGGTGGTTCACGATTTTCGCCCCAATGGCCAAATCGGTCAACAGCCGGGTCAACTGGCCCGACACGAATGGAAAGGCCGCTTGGCCGTCCATGATGAATTCTTGTAACGTCACGGTCTTGTTCATTTCAAAACCTTTTTTCCAAAGGTAGGGCCTTTGCCAAGTCGGGCAGAATCCCATACCTATATATGTGTCATCTCGAGGGGAGCAAACGGGCGAGTCCGGCAAAGTCCTCGGGGCTGAGTTGTTCTGCCCGCAAACCGAGGGTGGACTCGGGCACGTTGCTCACATCGAAGCCTCCCGAACGCAGGGCGTTGCGCAGCGTTTTGCGCCGTTGGTTGAACGCGGCCTTCACGACGGCTTTCAGGTGTGCGTAGTCCAGGTGTTCGGGTGGGCTCGGCTTTTGGGCCAAACGGATCACGCCGCTCTGCACCTTCGGTGGCGGATTGAATGCGCCCGGCGGAACGGTGAACAGGTACGTCGCTTCGTAGTGCAGTTGAATGAGCACGCTCAGGATGCCGTAGGTCTTCGATCCGTGGGGGGCGACGACGCGTTCGGCCACTTCCTTTTGAAACATGCCGACGAGCTCCGGGATTTGGCCTCGGTGGTCCAAGGTCCAAAAAAGAATCTGCGAAGAGATATTATACGGGAAGTTGCCCACCAGTGCGAACGGCGCCTCGCGGAACGCTGGGTGATCCGCCGGCGACCACTTCAGCAAGTCCTGTTCGAGCACATGGTCCGCGGACAGCGTTTTCGATTCGACGAGGTACGCGACGCTTTCGCGGTCGAGCTCCAATCCGAAGGGCGGCTGCTCGAGTCGTTCCAAGAGCGGTCGAGTGAGCGCACCGGTCCCGGGGCCGATTTCCAAGACCAATCCGGAGCATGCAGCAGGACTCAGCGCTTCAGCGATTCGCCGGGCGAACTGGGCATCCTTTAAAAAGTGTTGTCCGAGGTGCTTTTTCGCTCGAACGTCCGATTCTTGAAACATTGTCTAATTTTGTTCCGTTTATCGCGCTGATGAACCTTCGTCTAAAATCGACAAAATTGTCCGAAACGCCGCCGTATGCTTTCCGAATCGCTCAGTGTGATCCGCTCTCAAGGCAGGCGCGTGGTGTTCGAGATACTGTTCAAGCGCGTTGCCGTCATGGGCCACGTATTGAACCGAATAGGCCTCTCCGCCTTCTTCCTCAGCGTGTATCCGGCAAATTTTCCAATCGCGAAATGCGCCCGTTGCCATCACTTCTGGGATGTGCTGAGTCCGCATATAATGCAGCCAATCCCCCGATTTTTCGGGGCTCACACTTACTGTTACGTTGTATAGAACCATCTTTGACCGATGCTTAATAGAAATTTGTCGCGAGACATTCGTTGTTTGTCGAGAATTTTCTCGTATATTCGAGTTCTGAAATCTTAACCAAGATAAAAGTGATGCGTACACTTTTCCTCTCCCTGCTCTGTTTATTCGGAGCATTAACAATTCTGCAAGCGCAGGATTCGAGCTACGGGGTCGCCTACCAGGCGGTCGCCCGTGATGCCGACGGTGATCCACTGGCGGACACCGAACTTGCCGTGCGAGTCACGTTGAAAGACGGGGCAACCACAGTCTGGCAAGAAGAGCATGCCAGCGTATTAACCAACCAGTTCGGTAACCTGGCCTTGACCATCGGTTCCGGTGTGACCTCTGCGGGCACGTCGTTAGCTGATGTCGATTGGTCTGCGGCCGGCCTGCACTTCGAGATTGAAGTGGATGCCGGAACCGGAACGTATGCTTCCTTCGGGGACGTTGCTGTACAAGCAGTGCCCGTAGCGATGTATGCGCTCAACGGACAAGAAGAGGAGATTGCTGCTCTGTGGACCGCCTTGGGCGACCACGAAGGCGACTTCAACTCGTTCGTTACCGCAACCAACAACACGTTGTCTGACCTCCAAGGTCAGATTACGGACAACGCCGACCAAGGCGCTGCTTTGTTGGGCATGATCCAGGACGCAGAAGGCGACATCAGCCTGTTGCAAATCGCGGTCGACCAGAACACTGCTGACTTAGCGGACATCTTCGCTAACATGACCGTCAACGCTGACGGCAGCATGACGTTCAATGACATTGATGTTCAGGACTTGACGGTCAACGGAACGTTGGACATCCCAGGTGCCTTCTCGGCTGCTACGGGTCTGTTCAACTACTTGAGCGCTGGTAACGCTGACTTCGAAGAAGCTCTGATCCAAAACTTGGACACGGAGAGCTTGACGTTCTCTTCCGCACACGGTGTGGGTCCGACGAGCACATTGGAATTGGATGGTTCGCTCACAGTGGACGGTACCTCTACCTTTAATGGCGCGGTTTCTGTTCCCACCCCAACTGCAGACAGCGATGCTGCTACGAAGGGCTACGTGGATGCTGGCGATTCCGCTGAAGCCACGGCTCGTCAGAACGCTGACACGCAGTTGCAGTCGAACATCGACGCAGAGGCTATGGCCCGCGCGAATGCTGACACGCAGTTGCAGTCGAACATCGACGCAGAAGCGACGGCTCGCGGCAACGCTGACACGCAGTTGCAGGCGAACATCGACGCAGAAGCGACGGCTCGCGGCAACGCTGACACGCAGTTGCAGTCGAACATTGACGCAGAAGCGACGACTCGCGGCAATGCTGACGACAACCTCCAAAGTCAAATCGATTCGAACGATGGCGACATCGATCAGTTGAACTTGGACTTGGCAGCTGAGGCAACGACTCGCGGCAATGCTGACACGCAATTGCAGTCCAACATCGATGCAGAAGCTACGGCTCGCGGCAATGCGGATACGCAGTTGCAAGGCAACATCGATGCAGAAGCGACGGCCCGCCAAAACGCGGACGATGCACTGCAGTCTGATATTGAAGACAATGGTTACCGCATCGCAAACGCTGCTGCCGCAAGCGGATTCGTTTCCGGTGAATTGAATGGTGTTTCCGGCGTGCCGACGCACCCAGGTTACACGGGCACGAACCACTTGGACGGCGAGTCTTCGTTGGTTGATGCTGACGTTGCTTTGGATGCTGCAATCGCTGCAGAGACCAGCCGGGCTATGACCGCTGAAGGTGATTTGCAAGGACAAATCGACACGAATGCTTCAGCTATCTCAACGAATGCTACGAACATCAGTACGAATGCTGACGGTCTGCAAGCTGAAATCACGCGTGCTACGAACCGTGAGAATCAAATTGAATCGGAAGCAACGACGGCTCGTGGAGTCATTGCGAGCAACTTGGCTCAGGAAGTTCAGGATCGCCAAAGCGCCGACTCTCAATTGCAGACGAACATTGACAGCGAGGAATCTCGCGCAATGACGGCTGAAGGGCTGTTGCAAGACGCCATCGAAGCCGAGGAGTCTCGCGCAATGACGGCTGAAGGGCTGTTGCAAGACGCCATCGAAGCCGAGGAGTCTCGCGCAATGACGGCTGAAGGACTGTTGCAAGACGCCATTGACCAGGAAGCGATCACGCGCACCAATGCAGTGAACGGCTTGCAAACGAGCATTAGCAACGAAGTCTCTCGCGCTACGGCTGCCGAAGGTGACTTGCAGGACCAAATCACTTCGAACGACGGAGACATTCAGGACCTCGAAATGGCGTTGGCCAATGAGGTGAGTGCTCGTCAATTTGGTGATGCTGCGAATGCAAACGCAATCGGTCAGAATGTTGTTGCAATCGCGAACGAAGCGACCGCACGTGAGGCAGGTGATGCCGATCTGCAAGGGCAAATCGACAACTTGAATTTGGTTACCGAAGGCGCAGACGCAGCGACTTGGACCGAAATCATCGAGACGGCGAACTACTTCCAAAATTCCGGCAACACGGTTCAGTTGGAGTCGCCATACTCCGCTATGAGCATGAACACTTTGAATGCTTCGACGATTGAAGCAAACCAGGTGGACGCTCAGGATGGTGACATCGACAACTTGGATGTTCAGAATTTCAATGTCGCGGTGGACATGTACTCACCGGAAGGCACGATTGACAACCTGTACTCTACGCAAGTTCGGGTTTATGAAGACATCCAGGTGGACGGCAACTCTACGGTGGGCGGCAACTCTACGGTGGTCGGCAACTCTACGGTGGGCGGCAACGCTCAAGTTGACGGCAACGCTCAAGTTGACGGCAACGCTGTTGTTGACGGCACAATCAGCATCGGACTCGATGCTCAAGTCACAGGTGACCTTAACGTCGATGGGGAGACGACGTTGGACAACACAACTGTTGACGGCGATTTGACTGTCACGGGTTCTGGAAATTTCGGCGGTACTGTTACGGCTGCTGATGCTACGGAATTGAATCACTTGGCTTCTTTTGGTCAATTGAATACGGCTGCTGACACGCTGCAGGAAAACATCGACGATGAAATCGCTCGCGCAATCGCACGAGAGAACGACATCCAAGACGAGTTGGATGCAACCCAAGCGGGTTCAGGCCTCGCTGCGGACGGTTCGTACAACAGCAATGCTGGAACGAGCTACATCGACGGTGCTACTTCATTGGACAACGCAGATGACTTGTTGGATGCTGCGTTGAAGGCTGAAGAGCAAGCTCGCATTGGTGCTGACATCACGATCAGCGATTCGCTCCAAGCGAACATTGACGACGAAGAGTTGCGTGCGATGACCGCTGAGGGCGTATTGCAGGACAACATCGACGATGAAGAGCAAGCTCGCATCGACGCTGACATCGAAATCAGCGATTCGCTCCAAGCGAACATTGACGACGAAGAGTTGCGTGCGATGACCGCTGAAGGCGTATTGCAGGACAACATCGACGATGAAGAGCAAGCTCGCATCGACGCGGACATCGAGATCAGCGATTCGCTCCAAGCGAACATCGACGACGAAGTGTTGCGTGCTACGACCCGCGAGGGTGAGTTGCAGGACGAGTTGGACGCTACCCAAACGGGTGCTGGCTTGGATGCTGACGGTTCTTACATCGCCAACGGTGGTGCGAACTACATGAGCGCAGCTACTTCACTTGCTGATGCAGACGACATCTTGGATGCCGCTTTGAAGGCAGAAGAGACCCGCGCCATCACGCGTGAGGATTCAATCATCGATGTCCTCTATTGGAACAAGTCGACCTTCGGCATTGCTGTTGAGGAGGAGCAAGTGACGCTCGATCCGAGCATCACGCGTGTCAACAACTTGGGAGTCGATTACCGCGTCCGCTCTTTGTTTGCTGCAAACAACATTTCTGCTGACCAAGGCACGTTCGACGTTCTCGATGCCGATGAGGCTGAAATTGATGAGTTGACCACGTTTGAAATCTTCAACTACGGACGGATCACGACCGACGAATTGCACTGGACCTCGGGCCGTGCAGTGGGTGCGAACTCAACCACTTGGTTGGAGGGTACTTTGGACGTCGATGGCGTTACGACGTTGAACGACAGCTTGGACGTTGACGGCAATGCTGTCTTCCACAGCAATGTGCAGATCGACAACAACTTGAACGTTGACGGCATCACAACGGTTGATAGCCTGAACGCTGCCGAGGGTGTTTACTTTGAGTCCACCTTGGAGGTTGACGGCCAAGCAGACTTCAACGATGATGTGAACGTTGATTTGGACTTAGATGTCGACGGCATCACGACGGTTGACAGCTTGAATGCTTCGCTCGGTGTTGACTTCGACTCTACGTTGCATGTTGACGGCAACACGGACGTTGACGGCGACTTTGATGTCGACGGCATCACGACGGTTGACAGCTTGAATGCTTCGCTCGGTGTTGATTTCGACTCTACGTTGCACGTTGATGGCAACACGGACGTTGACGGAGACTTCGATGTTGACGGCATCACGACGGTTGACAGCTTGAATGCTTCTTTGGGTGTTGACTTCGACTCTACGTTGCACGTTGATGGCAACACGGACGTTGACGGCGACTTCGATGTCGACGGCATCACGACGGTTGACAGCTTGAATGCTTCGCTCGGTGTTGACTTCGACTCTACGTTGAACGTTGATGGTGCTGCGACCATGAATAGCACGTTGGATGTTAATGGTACGGCCATGTTGAACGATAGTTTGGATGTTGACGGCAACGCTGTATTCCACAGCGACGTTCAGATGGATCAAAACTTGAACGTTACGGGTGACATCACTGTCGATGACGTAACGGGTGATACGCTCGACTTCAACTATGCGATGCTGGATAAGATTGCTACCGACACGATCGTGAACATCTCTAACGATGGGTTGGTCATTCTTTCTGATGATGACATTCAATTGATCTCTGATCTCATTGCGGCGGATTTCGAGGACCTTTATCTGACCGGTCGTGTCGAAGGTGACTCAACAGGTCAAGTGGCTCTCGAAATGGAGTCAAATGACGACTCACCAGAGAACCGATACGATGCGCGCTTGTTCGTTGAGAATGCTTACTCCTACTCAGCACTTGATATGGACGTTGACGATGACGAGGATGATGCCGATATCGAAATCGTGGCAAATGCGACGAACAACGAGATCGAATACGGACAGGCACGTGTGTATGCTGAGTCGGAAGGCGACCATGCCGATGTTGGTATGCAATTGACCGCTGAGAACTATGACTTGAATAATTATTCAAACGGCGAGTTTCAGATTGACATCGATTCAGACAACGGTTTCGCCGAGGCTTTCTTGGAGTTGAGAGATGATGGGAACGTTGTAGCTGATCTCCGTTTCGAACGGGCTGACTGGGATGATGCTTACGATTTGACCATGGGCACCGAATCTGGTGATGCATACATCTCGGCAGGAAATAGCCTCGAGTTGGTTGGCAGCGCTGTAGCGTCGATTTCTGGTGATAGCGATTACATCACCTTGGGCGATACTGTTAATCAGTTCGTTTACCTGAACGACGACGGCAATGATTTCCTTCACATCTATGGTGACTACAACGTGGTTATTGATGCTGACGAAGCTGCAGGTCTTGAGCTTTCTTTCGAAGATAACGTTGCCTTGTTGTACGGTGATTCGGTCTTGATTGATGGACGCTTCGTGGTCCGCGACGATGCTGACTTCTACTCTTCAGTGCACATTGACGGCGACTTCGATGTCGACGGCATCACGACGGTTGACAGCTTGAATGCTTCGCTCGGTGTTGACTTCGACTCTACGTTGCATGTTGA
>CBFHLY010000011.1:73963-83540 GCA_965656785.1 uncultured Flavobacteriales bacterium | reverse complement strand
CGCATTGTAGTTGCAGGCGGTGTTGTCTTGGCAGCCGACGACTTCGAGTTCATCGCAGACGCCGTCTTCGTCGGTGTCGTTGAGGCAGTCGCCGTCGCAGTCGTAGTGGGCATCCGCGTAAGTGCACGAACCGGCATCGGTCGCGCTGTCGTTGTAGTTGCAGGCGGTGTTGTCTTGGCAGCCGACGACTTCGAGTTCGTCGCAGACGCCGTCTTCGTCGGAGTCGTTGAGGCAGTTGCCGTCGCAGTCGTAGTGGGTCGCCGCAAAGGTGCAGGAACCGGCATCGGTTGCCGATGCGTCGTAGTTGCAGGCGGTGTTGTCCTGGCAGCCTACGATTTCGAGTTCATCGCAAACGCCGTCTTCGTCGGAGTCGTTGAGGCAGTTGCCGTCGCAGTCGTAGTGGGTCGCCGCGAACGTGCAGGAACCGGCATCGGTTGCACTCGCATTGTAGTTGCATGCGGTGTTGTCTTGGCAGCCGACGACTTCGAGTTCGTCGCAGACGCCGTCTTCGTCGGAGTCGTTGAGGCAGTTGCCGCCGCAGTCGTAGTGGGTTGCTGCGAAGGTGCAGGAGCCCAAGTCGGTGGCGTTCGCGTTGTAGTTGCACGCGGTTTGGTCCAAACATCCGACAACCTCAAGCTCATCGCACACGCCGTCTTCGTCGGTGTCGTTCAAACAATCGCCGGCGCAGTCGTAATGGGTCTCAGCATAGGTGCAAGTTCCCGCATCCGTCGCAGTCGCGTCGTAATTGCAGGCGGTGTTGTCCTGGCAACCGACGATTTCGAGTTCGTTGCACACCCCGTCTTCGTCGGTGTCGTTCAAGCAGTCACTCGCGCAGTCGTAGTAGGTTTCGGGGTAGGTGCATGCGCCGGCGTCCGTGGCCGTGGCGTTGTAGTTGCAGGCGGCATCGTCCTGACAACCCACGACTTCGAGCTCATCGCATACGCCGTCTTCGTCCGTGTCGTTCAGGCAGTCGCCGGCGCAGTCGTAATGGGTTGCGGCGTAGGTGCAGGATCCCGCGTCCGTGGCCGTTGCATCGTAGTTGCAGGCGGTGTTGTCTTGGCAACCGACGACTTCGAGTTCATTGCACACGCTGTCGCCGTCCGTGTCGTTGATGCAGTCGCCGGCGCAGTCGTAGTAGGTCGCAGCATACGTGCAAGAACCCGCGTCCGTGGCGGTCGCATCGTAGTTGCAGGCGGTGTTGTCTTGGCACCCGACAACTTCGAGTTCATCGCAGACGCCGTCTCCGTCGGTGTCGTTGAGGCAATTGCCGTCGCAGTCGTAGTAAGTGTCTGGGTAGGTGCAAGAGCCCGGAGTGGTTGCGCTCGCGTCGTAATTGCATGCCGCCTCGTCCATGCAGCCGATGCCATTCGAGTAGCAAGAGGACGTTTGAGTGATGCTGATTTCGTAGGTCACGGCCGCAGCCCCGCTTCTTCCATTGTAGAAGGAGAAGTTCCAAGTTCCAGATCCTGACAAACCGCTGCCCGCGAGGTCAATGGTCGCCACATACGTTCCCGCAGTCGAGCTTTCCCAGGAACTCGGCCAAGCTCCTCCGAACAGATCCGGGCACGACGAGCCCACGTTGAACCCCCCAAAGTCGGTGCAGTTCCCGCTGGGATCCGTTATCTTCATGAACAAATCAGCAGCCTCTGTGCCCGAGCCGCTCGGCGTCCAGTCAACAGTGAATTCGAGCACGGGTTCCACCGCTTCGACGTTGCTGACGTTGACGGAGGATCCACTTGCGCCGATAGGAGAGAGAGTGGGGAGGTTGATGGTCGAAGACCATTCGCCAGTTTCAGCCGAGGTGAAGCAGCTGCCATCGTCGGTGGTTGCCGTGGGGTCGTAGTTGCATGCACTGGCATCTGTGCAGCCAGGGTACGTGTCGAAACAAACGTCGTTGAAGGTGAAACGAGTTTGCGCTGTAGCCGAAATGCCATCGCCGTTGAAAACCTGCAACGTCCAAGCTCCACTGCCTCCGAGCGCATACGCGGTCAAATCCACAGTTGCCGTGTAAAGTCCGTCGTCGGTTGCGGACCAACTGGCAGGCCATGCCGATCCAGCAACATAGCTGCATCCACTCAATGGCAAATTGGCGCCAAACTGGACACAAGATCCCGTGGGGTCGTACAGCCGATACATCACTTGATTGGGGGAGGCGGAACCGGTGGAACTGTTCCACAGCAGCTCCACGCCGACTGACGTCAGCGTGCCCGACACCGCTACAGTCGTGGATTGCGAATAGGTTAAGGAGCCACCTGACAAGACGATGCCGTTACCGGTGAACACGTGCGTGCTGGAACACGTGCACGGCTCGCCAACGCCGGGGTACGAACAAGAATCGTCGTCGATGGTTGCTCCCGCATCGTAGTTGCACGCTTCGGAATCCGTGCACCCGCTGCAGGAGGAATCGTCCCCCCCACAAACTCCGCAGTTGTCATCGGTGGCACAAGACCCGTCGTCCACCGTCGCGCTAGCGTCGTAGTTGCACGCGCTCGCGTCCATGCAACCGCCACACGAAGCATTGCCGCCTCCGCAAACGCCGCAATCGTCCAACGTGGCGCACGTGCCATCGTCTACAATGGCCGTCGCATCGTAATTGCAGGCGCTCGCATCCGTGCAACCGTAGTACCCGAAACTCGTCACCAAATTTCCACACGCAGCAATGCAGCTCGGGTAGGGGTCTTGCTCCAACGCCTCGGCCTTCACAATCGGATGGAATTCCAACGTTACCGAGCCGCCGGAGATGGCGTGGCAATAGCTCATGATCGTGCCCACTTGGGCCGTCGGGTTGTCCGTGTAAGGCGAACAGTCGGTGTCGTTGTTTTCGAGGTTCGCACAGTTGTCGATGGGCCCGACCGACCAGCCACACCAGTGCGTGTGGTGCGCGCCGAAGTTGTGGCCGATCTCGTGCGCCACCACGTTCAGGTTCCACGCGTAGGTTCCAGCCGTGTACGAACTCGAGCCGTCCAAGTTGGCACTGAATCCAGCACCGTAGTCTCCGAAGGGGTAGCACAACACGTCGACGTAGGCGATGCCGCCTGTACCTGTGTTCGTTCGCTTCGTGAGGAGGTGGCAGAGGTCCCAGTTTTGGGACGTGAAGGGGGCATCGTTGTACCACGTCAAGCGGAACTCATTGAGCATGTTTCCTGCGTCGCTCGTGAAGGCCGCGTACGGGTCGACCACTTCCCAAATGTGCAGGTAGGTTGCGCTCAACGTGACCGTGTTGCCCAGTTCCGACTCGTAGATTGCACTGACGCCCGCGAGCATCGCAAGGGCCCATTCCGACGCTTCCGTGTAGCCCGGGAACGTTTGCCACGTGCTGTAGTCGATGTCCAGGCCCATTTCGACGCAGACCGGCGTGGGGTTCGCGCCGGTGGCGGGGGAGGATGCGCGGTGCGGGTTTTGGTCCGAGGCCAAATCGTCCACGCCACAAGAAAACGTCAAATCCATCCGGTTGTCCGCCGTCCGGAACAGCGCGTGCAAATCGCTGTAACCCGCGCCGATCGCAGGCGATACCTCCCACTGCTCGCCGTTCATCCGGAACGTCGCCAGCACGTGATCCGCCATCACGTTCACCACGCCGCTCACGCCCTCATTCACCACGCGGTACGAAATCAACTGCGGCCGGTACACCTCACTCCGCTCTCCGCCCGCCGTGGTTCGCCCGACCACCAAGTCCGGCTGGAAGGCCAAAAACGACTCCAGCTGCAACGTCACCTCCCCGCCTTCGGGCGTCGGCAACGTCAGCTCCCAGCGATTCGGCTTGCGCTCCCGAACGAACGCGAACTGCTCCGCGTCCAGAGCCAAACCGACCGCGTTCTCCGCCCGGTGCGTCGGACGCATCGGCTCCGGCAAGTCCGTCGCTTTGAAAAGCCGGTGGGCGCCCACCCAACGGGTCGCTTCGCCTTCGATGGCGATGTCCCATTCGGGGGGAAGGCTCACCGTTTCAACCTCCGGGGATTCCAGGATGGTGACGGATTCGATTTGGGCAAACGCGGAGGGTCCGAGGATCAAAATCAACGCAATTTTGATGCCCCAGGTGGCGAATGATTTGGCTGTCATGGGTTAAAAATAACCCGCCGACTTCTATTTGAACCTGTTCAGACTCATTTATTGTGGACACGGCAACCCGAACGCCCCGAGAAGGACCAGCAAGTCCCCGATGTTCGTCAGCCCATCGTTGTTCGCATCGCCCGGACACGGCGGCGTCACACACCCGAAATCGCCCAGCAGCACCAGCACATCCGCCACGCTGACCAAATTGTCCCCGTTCAGATCGCCCGCACACCCCGCACAGTCCGCAAATTCGCACGACCCGTCATCGATGGTCGACCAAGGTTCGAAATTGCACGCGCTCTGGTCCGTGCATCCCGAACAGGTCTCGTAATCGCAGGTTCCGTTATATAGTGTCACCGCGGGGTCGTAGTTGCACGCGTTGGGGTCGTCGCACCCGGCGCACGAATCGTATTCGCACGTTCCGTCATCGAGGGACGCAAGCGGGTCGAAGTTGCAGGCCACCTCCGTTGTGCATCCCGCGCACGAAACGTACTCGCACGAATCGTCGCCGATGGTGGCGGCCGGATTGTAGTTGCAGGCCAACAAGTCCGTGCAGCCGGAACACGATAGGAATTCGCACGAACCGTCGTCCAGGGTGGCGAGGTAGTCGAAATTGCAAGCGCCCGGATCCGTGCAGCCCGCGCAGGTCACGTAGTCGCAGGTGCCGTCGTCCACGTTCGCTTGGAAATCGTAGTTGCAGGCCGCGGGGTCGGTGCAGCCGTTGCACGAGCCGTATTCACAGGAGCCGTCGTCCTCGGTGGAGACGGGGTTGTAATTGCAGGCTTCTGGGTCGGTGCAGCCGGGCGGGGGCGTGCTGAGGCAGAGGTTGAAGAACGAGAGGTTCACCGTGTACTGCATGGCCGGGCTTGCGGACCAGCCGTTGGTCAGGGCGATCGTCCAGTTGCCTTGGCCCGTCACGTCGTTCGCGATGATGACGCTGCTCGCGTACGTACCGTTGGCGGACGTGGTCCAGGTTGGAGGCCAAATCCCCGCCACGTCACACGACGACGCCACGTCGAACCCGCCCACGGTTTGGCATACCCCATCCGGCCCAGTCAACGTCACCCGCAAGTCCGACAATTTCGCGTTGGGATCGCCTGACAAATTCGTGTACATCACCGTGGCATACATCGCCGCCAACGTCCCCACGCCCGCCACCGTCGTCGAAACGGTCTCGCCCCCGGCCAGCGCCACGTCCCACGTCAGTTCCGCCTCGCAATCGCAGCCGCCCCCGCCCGGCGCATAAAAGCACGACCCGTCATCTTCCGTCACGGCGGGGTCGTAATTGCACGCCAACTCGTCCAAACACCCCACGCACGAAGTGCCGTCCCCGCCACACTCCCCGCACGCATCCAACACCGCGCACGACCCGTCATCGAATTCCGCTTCCGGGTTGTAATTGCAAAACGCGGGATCCATGCACCCGTACACCGCGCAGTTCGTCGCGTACGTGTCGCACACGGTGTGGCAGTACCCGTCCGCATTGAGGGTCGGGATGAGCGCGATGGTCTTCACAGTGGGGTGGAAAATGAGGTTCACCGATCCGCCCCCGATGGCGTGGCAATAGCTCATGATCGTGCCGACTTGCGGCGTCGGGTTGTTCACGTAGCCCGCGCACGGCCCTTCCAGCGAGCCGCAGTTGTCAATGGGGCCGCCAGGCCAGCCGCACCACTGCGTGTGGTTCGCACCGAAATTGTGCCCGAGTTCGTGCGCCACCACGTTCAGGTTCCAGCTGTAACCGCCCGTGTAGGAAGAAGTGCCGCTGAGGTAGCTCGAGAAGCCGGCCGCAAACTGGTTGCTGCACACCACGTCGAGGTAGGCGATGCCGCCGGTTCCCGTGTTCGTTCGCCGGGTGAGCAGGTGAACCAAATCCCGGTCAATCCCCGAAAGCGCCGGGTTCGACACCCATTCAGACCGGAACGCGTCGAGCATGCTGCCCGCGTTTTGGACATACGCCGCGTACGGATCCGTCACCTCCCAAACGTGCACGTAGCTCGCCTGCAAATTCACCAAGCTGCTCAGCTCGTCCACATAAATCTCGCTCACCCCGGCGAGCAGCGCCAGCGCCCAATCCACCGTGGTCGAGCAATTTCCTCCGAACGTATTATACGTGTAGTGGTCGATGTCAAGCGCCACTTCTACGCATTCAACAACGGGGTTCGCCACCGTACGGGTACCCGGCTGCGGTGCGCTTTTGCGCACTTGGTTGAAGGCCAAATCCTCCGCCGCACAACTGAAATTCGATTCCAACTTGCTGTCTGCCAACCGGTATGTGGCATGCAGTCCCCCGTCACCGACCGGTGCAATCTCGAACACTTCGCCGTCCAGCCGCAGGCTGCCGACCACCTCATCAGCCATCAGTGCAACGATGCCCCCTGCTTGAGGATGCCGTTTGCCATGCTCTTCGAGCGCAATGACCCGAAACGTCTGCAACTGGGGCGACCAATGGGATTCAAGCTTCCCGTTCTCGCCCGTCTGTCCGACGAGTAAGTCCGGCGTGTACGCTGTGAACCGCTGCAACTCCCATACCGCTTTCGGGTGGCCCGGTACCGGCAGCATCAAGTGCCACGACTCCAAGTTCTCGCCGCGCGTGAACTTGAACTGGTCCACGTCCAACCGCAGTCCCATCGACGATTCGGCCCGAACTGTGGGGCGTTCGTCGGCATTCAATTCAACCGGTGTCATGAGCGTCATGGGAGCCTCCCAATGCGTGCACTGGGCGCGAACAAATTCGGGCGTGGCTGCGACCGCGAGGACGAGCCCGATCAAAAACGATGCGGCGGAACGGAGGGTCATGGGAACAGAAAAATCAAAGGTGGCAGCTGGTTCCTCGAAAGATAATGTGATTCTTTCAACCTGCGTCGAATCCAATCAATCTGTCGACAATTGGTTAGATTTGTATTCTTAATCAATGATTTCGTCGAATGAAACCTTCCTTGGTTTCGTGCGTATAGGGGGAAGCCGCATTGCCACTCGACCCAATTTGGGCAGGGGAGCTGGAATGGAATTTTCGCTGAATTGGCATTAATTCTTGACCAAAACACCCTATGGTGTGGATAAATGAGGTATATTTATAAGACGAATCGATATCCTCGAAGATGAAGAGTCACTTGAATTTTGCCGCCATGCAAAGAATATTTACCCTCGTGTTGGGCGCTGTCCTGTCCGTCACGACTGCGTTTGCGACGTCCACTGGCTTTACTGTGGAGCAGTTTGCCACCTCGGAATATGGCACGACCTACCGCTTATACGCGACCTTCGACGATCCTGGGGATTGGGTCACCTCCGTGTACGGTTTGGCCGGAGACGAAGGCAACATTCCGATGAGCATCTTGGCTGAAGGGACGTCTTCCATCTATCATACCGAGAACGCCTTCGCCTTGAATCCGAATTACGGACAAGAGGTGAATCCGCTGTTTTTGGGAATGGTTCCTGATTTGGTTTACGACAGCTGGTTGACCGTCGGGGTCGTAGACAACACGGGTAGCGCAGGCCCTCAAGGCGCGGGCATGGAGGAGGCGTTTGTCACGTTCAATCAGGGAATTGGTTTCGCAGATTGCGGTGGTGCATGGTTTGTGGCTTCTCCTTCAGGGCCTGCGGCAGAGTGGCAGGCTGGAGATGATTTGAAGGTCTTGTTGGCCCAAATCACCATGACGGACGACGAGGACGGCAACATCGGTCATTTTTCATTCCAGCTAAATGTGCAATGGCGTACGTCAACAGGTGCCACCAGCTACTATTTGGGCGAAGGCATGAGCTCCTCCGATTTCATTGTAAGCGCGTTGGGCTGCACGGATCCAGGTGCTTGCAACTTCGCAGAAGTCGCTACCGAGGACGACGGCTCTTGTGAATTCACCTCTTGCGCTGGCTGCACGGATGCGGCGGCTTGCAACTACGATTCGTCGGCGACGATTGACAACGATTCATGTCTAGTGCCCAATGCGGCCGATTGCGAGATTTGTGACGGAGCGGCCATTGCATTGGCCGACGCCGATGGTGATGGCGTTTGCGATGCCGATGAGGTCGTGGGATGTTTGGACGAGACCGCTTGCAACTACGATGACGCAGCAACCGATGCGGGGAGTTGTGACTTCGCAACGGAGGCCTGCGAGGTTTGTGAGGACGGATCGGTCGTTCTTCTTGACGACGATGGTGACGGCGTTTGCAACGCAGACGAAACCGCGGGCTGCACGAACGCGGGAGCCTGCAACTACTCAGCGAGCGCATCCGACGACGATGGTTCGTGCGAGTTCACGTCATGTGCGGGATGTTTGGACAACTCCGCATGCAACTACGATCCGACTTGGACCCTCGCGGACAATACGCAGTGCGACTATGCCAGCTGCCTCGGTTGCACCGACGATCAAGCCTGCAACTACGACGCAGACGCCACCATCGATGACGATTCCTGCGATTTCTCGAGCTGCTTGGGATGCACAGACGATTCGGCTTGCAACTACGATGAAGCCGCCTCCATCTCGGACGGCACCTGCACGTATCCGGATCAGTATTACGATTGCAACGGCGACTGCCTGCTCGATTTCGATGGCGACGGCATCTGCAACGAGCTCGAAATCCTCGGCTGCACGGACGACACGGCATGCAACTACAATGCTGCTGCAACGGACAACGAAGGCTGTGAGTACGCTCCGTTGAACGGAGATTGCAACACGGTGTGTGATGGCGATTTCGACGGCGACGGGTTCTGCGATAACCTCGAAGTGGCCGGGTGCACGAGCTCCACAGCGACGAACTACAACGCCACGGCCACGGACGATGATGGGACATGTGTGTGGGACGATCCGTACTTCACAGGGTTGAGCTACGAAATCGTTGGACACGGCACCATTGGTAACGCCACAACGTACCGCGTTTACGCGGAGTTCAATACCGATGAAATCGAAATGCAGGCTTGCTTCGGCACGGACGATTGGAACTGGGACGTTAGCTCCACGGCGCCTTTCTATCAAAATCCAACTGGCGGTCTGTTGGGGCACAGCATCAACCCGCTGTTCTACGCGGCGATTCCTGAAATGGAATACGATTCTTGGCTAGCGCTTGGGGCAGGTCCTGGCGACGAGCCCGGACCGGCGGACGTAGGTTTGGATGCGTTCACTGGTGACTTCGCGGACAACGGCGGTAGCTTCTCGGCAAACACCGTGGTAGGTGCGAGCATTTACTTCACGCCGGGAGCGAGCGCTTTTGCTTTCCCGCAGGCGGGGCGTGTGTTGCTTGGCCAGTTCACCACAGAAGGTGTGGTCACGGTGAAGTACAACTTCCAGTACCGCGATATGGCGGATGAGACGCACCAAGTGACGGACTTGAATTTGACTTTCCCGGCGAATGCAGCGGGTTGCACCGATGCGTCGGCTTGCAACTACGACGCTTCAGCCGAATTCTCCACCAATGACGTGTGCGTCTACCCCGACGCCTGCGACGATTGCTCGGGTGAAACCGACGGAACGGGAACGGTCATTGACAACGACGCGGACAACGATGGCGTGTGCGATGCGGACGAAATCAC
>CBFHLY010000011.1:0-73864 GCA_965656785.1 uncultured Flavobacteriales bacterium | reverse complement strand
ACCCTACGACCGATACCGATAATGAGCTTTGTGTCTACCCCACGGGGTGCCAGTCCTGCTCTGGTGAAACCGACGGAACGGGCATCGCTGTGAACAACGACGCCGACGGCGATGGCGTGTGCGATGCGGCTGAAATCACGGGTTGCACCGATGAAACGGCGTGCAACTACGATGCGACTTCAACCACCGATTCGGACAACACGCTGTGCGTTTACCCGGAGGGTTGCGACACCTGCAGCGGTGAGATGGACGGTACGGGCACCGTTGTGAACAACGATGCGGACGGCGACGGCGTGTGCGATGCGGATGAAATCACGGGTTGCACCGATGAAACGGCGTGCAACTACGATGTGACTTCGACCACCGATTCGGACAACACACTGTGCGTTTACCCTGAGGGCTGCGACACGTGCAGTGGCGAGTCGGATGGAACGGGCACCATCGTGAACAACGACACGGACGGTGACGGCGTGTGCGATGCGAATGAAATCCCGGGTTGCGACGATGCGGAGGCGGTGAACTACAGCGCTGGAGCCACGGACAACGACGGCTCCTGCATCTACGGCGAGTGCGACGACCCGGTGGCCTGCAACTACGTTCCGGGCACGGAGATTCCGTCGGCGGATGCGTGTGTTTACCCTGAGCCGTTCTATGACTGCGAGGGCAACTGCACCGGCGATTACGAAGGTGACGGCATCTGCGAAGGGGAGGAGATTTGGGGTTGCGCGAGCGAGTCAGCCCTGAACTTCGATCCGTCGGCCACGAACGACGACGGTTCCTGCGCGTGGGGTGATGGGTTGTTCCAAGGGTTGACCTATGAGGTGGTCACGGACCACGAGGAGGGCCCGATTGCGGGGAGCGGCTGGGTGACGTACCGGGTGTACGCACAATTCAGCACCCCGGAGATTGATTTGGTTCAACTCTTCGGAAATGAAGAGCACCCTTGGGTGATTGAGAACACGGCGGAGGTCTACCAAAGCTCAGTCGGTGGCGACTTCGGCGGCAACATCGCGACGGCCCTGTTCTCGTTCTTTCCTGAAGTCGAATACGACTCGTGGCTGACCATCGGCGCCGAGCCGGGCGATTACAACGCCCTGAACCAAACCGGCATGTACGCGTACCTGCCCGAATGGAACACGACGGGTGATTTCAACGCGGACGGTGCCGAGGCGTCGATCAGTGTGACGCCCACGCAGTCGAGCCAGGGGGTGCCGGATGCGAACGGCCGGGTGCTTTTGGCCCAAATCACGACCAACGGCGTGGCTCACCTGCAGTACAACGTGCTCTTCCACCCGGAAGTGGGCGACCCCATCACCTTCACGGACGTGGAGCTGACGTTCCCGACGCAAGTGGCCGGTTGCACGAATCCCGCGGCGCTCAACTACCAGGCGAACGCAAACTCGGATGACGGTTCTTGCGAAGTCGAAGGCTGCATGATCGAAACGGCCCTCAACTACGATCCGACGGCGAACCTGCAAGACGACTCGTGCTTGTTCGGCGGTTGCACGGATGCCACGGCAGACAACTACGATGAGGTCGCAAACGTAGAGGACGGCTCTTGCCTCTACACGGGTTGCTTTGACGACCAAGCCGACAATTACGATTCGCAGGCCAACACCGGCGACCAAGACGCCCTGTGTGAGTACTTGGGCTGCACGAACCTCATCGCAGTCAACTTCGACGAAGGGGCGAACGTGGACGACGGTTCGTGCTTGATCAGCGGCTGCTACGACCCCGAAGCGGACAACTACAACGAGGATGCCAACTTCGGAAACCAAACGTCCCTCTGTCAGTTCTGGGGGTGCACGGACCCCGATGCGGTCAACTTTGATTCCGGAGCCAACTTCAACGACGGCTCGTGCGACTACCTCGGCTGCATGGAGAGCACTGCTGACAACTACGACCCTCAAGCCACCATCAACGATGGCAGCTGCGAGTGGTTCGGTTGCACGGACGCCGACGCGGACAACTACGACGAAATTGCCAACATAGATGACGGTTCTTGCCTGTTCACGGGTTGCTTTGACTCGGCGGCCGACAATTACGATTTGTTCGCCAACACGGGTGACCAAGAATTGCTCTGCGAATACTGGGGTTGCATGGATGCGTTTGCAGACAACTACGATCCCGGGGCAAATGCAGGTGACCAAGAAGCCCTCTGTGAATACCTCGGTTGCACGGACGACACCGCGGACAACTATGATTCAGGAGCGAATGTAGACGACGGCAGCTGTGAGTACCTCGGCTGCATCGATTCCAATGCGGACAATTTCGATCCCGGAGCGAACGTCGACGACGGCTCGTGCATCTTCTTTGGGTGCACCAACCTTCAAGCGGACAACTTCGATCCGGATGCCAACACCAATGATGGGTCTTGCCTCTTTACGGGGTGCCAGGATCCCGCGGCGGATAACTATTGGTTCCTTGCCAACGTTGAAGGACCGTGTGAGTACCTCGGTTGCATCAACCCGGATGCGGACAATTTTGATGTCACTGCCAACACAGACGATGGCTCTTGCATCGTGGGAGGTTGCACCTACATTGACGCAGCGAACTTCAATCCGGAAGCAACGTATGATGATGCGTCATGCCAATTCCAAACCGTTGGCTGCACTGACGCAACCGCATGGAACTACATGGAAGGAGCGATTGAAGACAATGGCACATGCCTCTATGGCGGCTGCACTTATGACATTGCATTCAACTTCGACCCGGACGCAACAGTCGATGATGGCTCTTGCGAATGGGTGGGGTGCACCGACACCGAGGCGGTGAACTTCGATGCGGATGCGACGCACGACGATGGCACGTGTGAAGTGGTTGGTTGCCTCGATCCCGATGGCATCAACTTCAACGCGAACGCCACCTTCTCTGGCTACTGCGAGTACCCTGATGTTTGCCCTGGCGACATCAATGGCGACCTCTCGGTGGACGTTCAGGACTTGCTCACGTTCTTCCAGTACTACGGCACGTTCTGCGAATAAGGCCTCCTGGGGTTCGAAAGTATTGGCCCCATCTCCATAAAGAACCGCCCCCTGATTTTCAGGGGGCGGTTTTTCGTTAGCGGCCCTGCGCAGCCGCCGTATCTTGGGCTCATGAAGCATTTGATTTGGTTGCTGGCTTTGGCCAGTTCGGCGTTGGTTTCAGGCCAAAACGTCCCCCAAACACCCTACGCCCTCCCCGCCGATGCTCCGGCCTGGATGCGCATGATGTACAGCGACACCGTCCCCGTCCCCGTGGTCGAAGCCGCCTACGGCGCTTGGTATGCCGAGCACCCCTTCGTCAAGACGGCCCACACCCAATACTTCAAGCGGTGGCGCCGCGCCGCCCACCAAATCGTCGATCGCCACGACCGCGATTTCGCCGAGCGCTACGCCGCCTCCCAGGGCGCCCGCGACAACGGCTCGTGGACGGAACTCGGCCCCTGGCACTACGACCCCGAAGTCGCCATGTACTTCGAAGTCCAAAGCCCCGGCGCCTGCCACGTCTACACCGTCGAGCAGTCCGCCTCCGCGCCCGACGTGGTGTGGGCCGGAACCGCCACGGCCGGCGCCTGGAAATCCACCAACAAGGGCCTAAACTGGGAACTCATGACCCGGTCCCTTCCCGTCAATTCCGTGTACAGCGTCGCCATCGACCCCACGAACCCCGACCGGGTTTGGATCGGTGAAGGCGACGGCGGCCTCTGGCGCACCGAAGACGGCGGCTTCACCTGGCAGCAACTCGGCAGCACCCCCTTCCTGAACGCGGACCGCTGGTACCGCGAACTCTACATCGATTCCACCGGCCGCCTGTGGTGCGCCACCGACGACGGCCTGTGGTACTCCGACGACAACGGCGAGACCCTCCTGGTCGCCGCCACGGGCGAGTTCATGGAAATCGTCGCACACCCCACCGACCCGCTCATCCTCTACACGCTCCGCCGCAGCGGCGACTTCACGAACTTCCTCCGGAGCACCGACGGCGGTGCGTCCTTCGAGTTCGCCGGCACCGGCCTGCCCATGACCACGCCCGGCCATGCCCAACGCCGCTCCGAGCTCGCTGTCACCCCGGCGGACCCCGACCGCGTCATCGTCCTCGCCGCCGGTTCCACCCCCGACGGCGGCGGCCTCTACGGCTACTACATCAGCACCGACGCCGGCCTCACCTTCGAGCAGCAGTGCTGCGGCGACGGCCCCGGCGGCCCCTACGCCGCCGACACCAACCCCAACCTCCTCGGCTGGTCCGAAGACGGCACCGGGGAGGGCGGCCAATTCTACTACGACCTCGCCCTCGACGTCAGCCCCACGGATGGGGACCGCCAATTCGGCGCGGGCATCAACGTTTGGCGAACCGAAGACGGCGGCACTTCGTGGTCCCTCAACGCCCACTGGGTCACCTGGGCCGGCGAGTTCACCCACGACCGGTACACCCACGCCGACGTCCACGACGTGGCGTTTTTCACCCGACCGGACGGGACCGTCGATTTGTGGGTCGCCTCGGACGGCGGACTGCATTACTCGGCGGATCAGGGCGACCACTTCGAGCCGCGGATGTACGGCATTCACGGGACGGATTTTTGGGGCTGGCAGTCCGGCTGGCGCGCATCGGAGGTGATGGTGGGGGGGACGTACCACAACGGCACGCTCATCCGCAACGGGGATTTGTACCATTATGGAGCGGACAGCGATACCTCGGGCGGCTGGCTGGCCGAACTCGCAGGGGACAACTACCGCGGCTTCGTGCACCCGGCCGACGGGACGCGCGGCTTCCACGATGGCGGGGCGTTCGCGTATTCCGACGACCGGTTCACGCGGATCAGCTCGCGGCCCTTCGATGGCACGAAGAAGCCCAACACTGGCTATGGCTACGGCGATTACGGCAACCTCGAGTGGGACCCGCGTTGCGCCGAATGCTTTTACTCGCCGGTCGGTTCGGGGCTTTGGCGGACGGAGGATGGGGGAGCGGGCTGGGGTTTGGTCCACGACTTCGGCGGGGAAAAAATCATCTCCATCGCCATCCCGCCGCGCCACCCCGAGCACCTCTACGTCAGCCACAAATTCAGCGGCTCCAGCTGGCGCATCCACCATTCGGCCGACGGCGGCGCGACGTGGACGAACGTGTCGCTGAACACCATCGAAAACGGAGGCAACTCGAACAAGCCGATTTACCTGGAAGTCGATGAGGTGAACCCCTTGCGGGTTTGGGCGGTGCTCGTGGGAGGCCAAACCGGCAACAAGGTGTTCGAGTCCACCGACGGCGGCGAAACTTGGACGGACCGCACAACAGCGACCATCGCAAGCGAGCGCGTGGTGTCCATCGCCCACCAACGGGGCGTTCCGGGCGCCCTTTACATCGGAACGACCCGAACCGTCTACTACATCGACGATTCGTTGAACGATTGGCAGCTCTACGCCGAGGACTTGCCGGCCTCCACGGCGGCGGTGTTCTTGCAACCGAACTACTGCGGCGGCACCATCCGCGCCGCGGGCAACCGGAGCGTCCACGAAGCGGCTTTCCACACGCCCTCGGCGGTGCAGGCGGGGTTCATGGCGGATCGGCTGCAGGTGAATTTGGCGAGTCCGTGCGACCTCGAGCCGGTTCGGTTCGCGGACGTGTCGGTGGCCCCGTGCACCGGCACGACTTACGCGTGGTCGTTCCCTGGCGGCATCCCCGCAACCGCTTCTGCACCGGACGCATCGGTGGTGTACGATGCGCTCGGCACCTACGACGTCACCCTGACCGTCACCGATTCGGCCGGCAACAGCGACACGTGGACGTGGGCGGATTTGATCGAGGTGGTCGACAGCCCGGTCGTCACCGGCAGCATCGAGGAAGACTTCGATGGCGAGGTGTTCCCGCCGGAGCACTGGCGCATGGAAATCGCAGGCCGGGCATGGGAACACGCGTGGGACCTCGTCGAGCCGACGAACGGCGTGGCGCAGTTTCCGAATTACTGGGTCGACACGGAAGGAGCGGAGGATGCCCTCATCACGCCCGGCTTCGACCCGACGGGCATGGAAATCGTGCGCTTCGACGTGGCGCACCGGAAGTACGCGGATTACGTGGACGGGTTGGAAGTGTGGGTGAAGCCCGGTGGGGCGGCGTCGTGGCTGCCGATTTGGGAGGCGTATGGCGACGAGCTGTCGGTGCCGGATTGCTACACGTGGTTTTGGTACGACACGGGGGGCGAAGTGGTGTGGGCGACGCACGAGGTGCCGTTGCCAGAGGGCCTGACGAGCGGGGGCGTGGCGTGCCTCGAAGTGGCGTTTGTGAACGTGGGCGGCTATGGGAACCACATTTGGATCGATAACGTGTTCGTGGGATCGGCCGGGCCAAATTCCATTGCCGACGAAGCCCCTGAATCCGTTCGTTTGGCGCCCAATCCCGCCACCGAATCGGTCCACTGCTTTGTGCCCGCTGCACTCCTCGGCGAGGCGTTTGCCTTGCGGGACGCGACCGGACGCACCGTACGCGAGGGGCGGTGGCAAGCGTCGCGGCAGGTCGTGGACTTGAGCGGTTTGGCTCCGGGCATGTACCTCTTGACGCATGCCACGGGCCCGGCGCAGCGCCTCGTGATTCAATGACCCTGCCCGATCCTGCATCGGTCCCCACGGTCCCACCCGGTCCCGAGCTCCTCGATGGCCGGTGGCTGGTCGTGGACACCCGTTCTCCCGCCGAATTCGCCACCGGCCACATCCCCGGTGCCCATTCGGTCCCGCTGTTTGACGACGCCGAACGCGCCATGATCGGTACGCTCTACAAGCACCACGGCCCGTCCGCCGCCATCGAGCGCGGTCTCGAAACCGTTCATCCGAAGCTCGAGCAGCTCATCGCGGCCGCCCACGCCCTCCACACCGCGCACCCGGGGCGGCCGATGGTCGTGCACTGCTGGCGAGGCGGCATGCGGTCCGGCTCGGTGTCCTGGCTTTTTCAAGAGCACGGCCTGCCGGTGAGTCGGCTCGATGGGGGGTACAAGGCGTACCGAAAGTGGGCGCGCGAGGGCCTTGCCGCACCCCGCCCTTACGTCATCCTCGGCGGCATGACCGGTGTCGGCAAAACGCCCATCCTTGCTGCGCTCGCGGAACAGGGGGAGGCCGTGCTTGACCTCGAAGGGCTGGCACGCCACCTCGGGTCGGCCTTTGGCAACCTGGACCGGCACCGACAGCCCACGACGGAGCAGTTTTCGAATGACGTGCACGCGACGCTGGAGCGGATGCCTGGGGACGTGCGGCGGGTTTGGGTCGAGGACGAGAGCCGCCGGGTGGGCGGGGTGAACGTGCCGGAGGAGCTGTATGAGCGGATGCGGAAGGCGCCGTACGTGGAGGTGGAGCGGCCGGATGGCGAGCGGCTCGACCAGCTCTGTGCCATTTACGGGGGGGCGGATGTGGGCGCGTTGAAGGCCGCGTTCGAGCGGGTTCGGCAGAAGTTGGGGGGCCAAAACGTACTCGCAGCGCACGAGGCGCTCGACCGCAACGACTTGCGTTCCGCCGCTGCCATCGGCTTGCGCTATTACGACAAGCTGTACCGGCATACGCAGTCGCGGCAGCCGAGGGCGCGAAGGACTACCTTTGCGGCGGAAGGCTTGACAGCGGACGAGGTGGCTCGGGCGTTGCGGGATTTGGCCTTCCCCTGAAGCATGGAACAGATTCGACTCACTCAATATTCGCACGGCGCGGGCTGCGGCTGCAAGCTGTCCCCGGCGGTGCTTCACGACATCCTCAGCGGGGTCGATCGCTCGGAGCACTTCCCGTCGCTGCTTGTCGGCAACGACACGAAGGACGACGCGGCGGTCATGGACCTCGGCGACGGAACGGGCATCATTTCGACGACCGATTTCTTCATGCCCATCGTCGATGATCCGCGCACCTTCGGCCGCATCGCGGCGGCGAACGCCATCAGCGACATCTACGCGATGGGCGGCACGCCGCTCATGGCCATCGCCATCCTCGGCTGGCCGCTCGGCAAGATCCCGGAGTCGGTGGCTTCCGAAGTGGTGGACGGCGGTCGGAGCATTTGTTCCGAGGCGGGGATTCCGCTCGCCGGAGGGCACAGCATAGACAGTCCGGAACCGATTTTCGGTTTGGCGGTCACGGGGCGGGTTCAGCTCGACCGGTTGAAGGCGAACGCCCAAGGACAGGTCGGCGACCTCCTGTACCTGACGAAGCCGCTGGGCGTGGGCATCATCACGACGGCCCAAAAGAAAGGGCTCGTCACCGCCGATGACTTGGTCGCGGCCGTGCGCTCGATGCAGGCGCTCAACCGCATCGGGGAGTCGCTTGCGCAAGAGCCCGGAGTCCACGCGATGACGGATGTGACGGGGTTCGGGCTCCTCGGCCATTTGCTGGAAATGGCGGAAGGCGCCGGCGTTGGGGCCCGGTTGCACGCGGAGCGCGTTCCGGTCTTGAACCGGGCCAGCTTGGAGTCCTACGTGGCCCAGGGCGCGGTGCCGGGTGGGTCGAACCGCAATTACGCGAGCTACGGGAGCCGCGTCGCCGTGCCAGCGGGCTTTCACCGGACCTTGTTTTGCGATCCCCAAACTTCCGGAGGCTTGCTCGTCGCGGTCGCCCCATCAGCTCGGGCGTCGGTGGAGCAGCGACTGCGTGAGGCCGGCTGCCCTTCTGACCCCATCGGCGAGCTCGTCGAACTGGAATCGGCCGCCGCCACCATCCAGCTGCATTGAAATCAAAACGGGCCGCCCGAAGGCAGCCCGTTGATCGCGTCGAAAGGACCCGAGAATCAGGAATCGCCTTTGCTCGTGGCAAGGGCGTAGATGACCAAACCAAACCCGATTTTGTTCACGGCATCACCGATGTTGTAGACGATGTCCATCGCTCCCCGCGCAGCATCAGCATCCGACACGAGTTGCATGCCGAACAAGCCACCGGGAGTTCCGAGGATGTACCCCAGCGGGTAAATCGCCCAACCCACGAGCACGAACCAAGCGAGCACTTTCGTGGCCTTCAAGACCTGCGGCCCAGCTTTTTCTGCCAAATGGCGCACTTCACCGAACCAAATCAGGTACACGATGTAGAAGTACGCGATCCCCGAAAGGACGCCCCACATCACGCTGGATTCCGGTTGAATCGCTTCACCGAAGTACCCCGTCACCAACATGATGACGGAAGCGAGGATGAGTTTCCACAACAAGCCAACTTTGGCGCCGGCCTTCTTCGTGATGAGGTAGAACTCCACGCACATCAGCGGAACGGTCAAGGTCCAGTCGACGTACCGGAAGAACGTCGGGCTGTCGCCGGTCTCCAGTTGGTAACCGCGCATGTAGTAATAGTGCACAAACGCAATGAACGTGATGATGCCGGAGACCAACAGGCTGGTCCGCCATTTGGCATCCACGTTCCACGTTTCGAAAAAGAAGAACACCGAAGCGGCCATCATCGCCATCGTTCCGATGAAGAAGGTGAACGCGGTGATGGTTTGGACGTTGGACGGATTGCTCAGGTCCACCATCGAATCTAACAGAAATGCACTCATGATTTAATGTGTTTTGGTGACTTGTGTAACATTTACACGAGAGCAAAACACGCCAAATCACAATAAGTTCAAAATCAGAAAGAAAAGACTTATCAACAACCGTGTAATTTGGGAACCCTCGGGTCAAGCCGGAAAGTGAACGGGAATGCGCTTTTCAGCAGGTCCACGCCCTGTTAACCATTTGAACGTGAGGTAAGCCAATCCGTTCGGTGCGTCAAATTCCACTTCATAACGTTCTGGGCTTACGCGTTCACCTGGAAGCTCTGCCCATTCCCATTCCCTGTCCTGACGGGAATTCGTCGGAACGTAGAGCTCCGCCCCTCCTGCAAGTTGCGCATCGAGGTCGTCCGCCCGTCCGCTGACGATGAGTTTGCCCGCTTCGAAGGATACCCGCGGCGTGCCGAAGGCCTGCCCGAGGGCTTCGGCCTCCATGCGATCGCCGTGCGCGAGCTCCGCTTGGTAGTAATCTTCGCGGACCAAATCCGTCTCGATCGACATCGCGCATTTGCCCATGTAGATCATCAGTCCGACGTATGCGGTCAGCGCGAGCGCAATCCCGTGTCCCCAGTTGAATCGTCCTTTCATGTTCAGTGCTTCATGCCGGGGATGGGCCCCGGGAATTCGGTTTTCGTGGAGGCGATGACGCGGTCGTCGTCGCGGAGCACGATGCGGAATTTGGCCCGATCCTCGGACAGTCCATCCAATGGCGTGCGCAGGAAAAAGACGCCTTCCACCATTTCCGCCGCCGGCACCACCAGGTCCGCCTCGCCTACCAATTCCAGGCTGAACCGCGCGTCGTCCGGAGCGAGTTGGACGTGCAGCGTGTCGTGCGATTTGTTCAGCAGCGTGAACCGGTAGAGGTTGCTGATGACCCCTTGGTCGTCCACTTCATACAGCGTGCCGGAGGTGCGGTAGACGTTCATTTCGATGCTCGATCGGAAGAAGATGAGGCCAAACAGCACCAGGGACAACGCGAACAGCACCCCGATGTACGCCTTCGCCCGTCCCGTCAACGCGAACGGCTTCTTCTCGGCGATGGAGTTCTCGCTCGCGTAGCGGATGAGGCCTCCGGGCATCGCCAGTTGCTCCATGATGCTGTCGCAGGCGTCGATGCACGCCGTGCAATGCACGCACTCGAGTTGCACCCCGTTGCGGATGTCTATGCCGGTGGGGCAGACCTGCACGCACAGCCCGCAATCCACGCAGTCGCCCTGCTTCGCCAGTTCCTCCCCCGAGGCGTTGCGTTTCCGGTGCCCCCGTGGTTCGCCGCGCACGTAATCGTACGTCACGTTCACCGTATCGCGGTCCACGAGCACGCCCTGCAACCGGCCATAAGGACAAATCGTCGTGCAGACCTGCTCCCGCAACCGCGCAAACACGAAGAAGAACACCGCCGTGAAGCCCAATAGCGCCAACAACCCGCCGATGTGTTCGGCGGGCGGGTCGGTTTGGATGCGGATGAGTTCGTCGCGCCCGATGATGTAAGCGAGGAACGTGTTGCCGATGGCGAAGCTAATGCCGAAGTAAATGCCCCACTTCAGCGCTTTTTTCCGGATTTTCTCCGCATTCCAAGGCCCCTTGTCCAACCGAATCCGTGCGTTGCGGTCGCCCTCAATCAGCCGCTCGATGGGGCGGAAGATGAATTCGAGGAACACGGTTTGGGGACACACCCAGCCGCAGAACAACCGCCCGAAGACCACCGTGAACACGATGATGAGCACCACCGCCGTCACCATTGACAAGGCGAAGAGGAAACTGTCTTGCGGCCAGAAGACTTGCCCGAGGATGACGAATTTCCGGTGAATGACGTCGAGCTGCAGGAGCGGCTCGCTGCCGATGCGGATCCACGGCCCCGCGAAGAGGAACGCGATGAGCAGGTAGCTCACCACCTGCCGCCGCTTCAGGAAGACCCCGTTGATGAACTTCGGGTAGACCCACACCCGGCCACCGGCTTCGTCCACGGTCGCAATGCGATCTCGGTAGTTGTTCGCCATCGCTCAGAGGGAAGCCGTGGCCTCGTCGGCTTCGGCGCCTTTCGGCTGGGCAGGTTCTTCGAGGTCGCCTTGCGGATCCTTCGGCGCGAGCGGAGTGGTTCCGTTCAGGCTCAGGATGTAGGTGGACACGTTTTGGATCTCGGTCGGCGTTAGGTCCGCTTTCCAGGACTTCATGCCCTTCGCCGGGACGCCGTACTTGATGGTCGTGAAGAGGTCGTTGATTTGGCCTCCATGCAGCCAGTAGTTGTCGGTCAAATTCGGGCCCACGCCCCCGCCGCCATCGGCCGCGTGACAGGCCTTGCAGTGCTTGGCGAATAGCCCGGCGCCTTGGTTGAGGCGCGACTCCTCCAGCACGTATTCCACCGTGCGCTCGTCCACGTTGAGGGCGAGGCTGGCCAAATACGCCTCCGTCTCCGCCGCCGCTTCCGCCATCTCGATCTCGTACGCCTCATCCATCAAGGGCGCGTAGCCGAAAATGTGGTAATTGAACAGGTAAATCACCCCCGCCACGATGGAAACGTAAAACCCGTACAGCCACCACGGCGGCAGCCGGTTGTCGAGTTCCTGGATGCCATCGTAGGCGTGGTCAAGCAGCAAATCCGGCTCCTTTTCCAACGATTCGTGCGCGTTGAGCTTTTGCCAAATCACCGCCCAAATCGACGGCTGCTTCACCCGGGCTTCTTCCGCGACGGCTGCTGCTTGCGGCGCGGGTTCGATTTGGGGCTTCAACTCCTTCGAAACCAACCGGATGTTACGCATCACCAGCAGCAAGTACCCCATCAGGAACAGGTTCGCGGTCACCAGCCCCCAAAAAGCCGAATCCGTCAGCACGAACATCGAAGCGAAGATGGCCGCCTGCTGCTTCGCCTTCACTTCGGCCAAGTGCTCCACGAGGTTCTTGAAGATGCCCATCGCTCCGATGATCATCGCGGTGAGCAGGAGCGCCGTGCTCCCCAGCATCACGATCCACACATCGTCCGACAGCCCGTAATGCGTGCCGAACGGCGCCGCTTCTTGCGCAAACAAGTTCGGCGCGCTGCCCAGCAACACCACCAGCAACGTGGTCTTCGTGCCCTTGCTGTCGTTCAACGGCTGCGACGACACTTCATCGATGTAGCCCTTCCGCATCCGCATCACGTAAACGAACAAGAGCACGAAGAAGCTGAAGAAAATGAGCAACGAAATGAGGGGCCAAATCTCAATCCCGTCCATGCTCGACATGTGGTGTTTGATGAAGCGCATCATGGTGCAACGGTGTTTTCAGCGACCGGGGTGTTGATGTCGGTTCCGAGGCGCTGGAGGTAAGCGATGAGGGCGATGATTTCTTTCTGCGGCGCGCATTCGATGTCGGCGTCGAGGAGGTTCGCGGCGATGGCGTTGGCTTGGGCTTCCAAATCCGCCTGGGCCTGCCCATCTGCATAGCCTTCCGGATACGGAACGCCCAGCGTTTGCATCGCTTCGATCTTCGCGCTGAGGTTCGAGGCGTCGAGGTCGTCGGTCAGCAGCCACGGATAACGCGGCATGATGGATCCCGGCGACATGCTCCGCGGGTCGTACATGTGGTGGTAGTGCCACGAGTCGGGCATCCGGCCGCCCTCGCGGTGCAAGTCCGGCCCAGTCCGCTTCGAACCCCACAGGAACGGGTGGTCGTAGACGAATTCCCCCGCCTTCGAGTATTCCCCGTACCGCTCGGTTTCGTGTCGGAACGGCCGCACCATTTGGCTGTGGCAGTTGTTGCAGCCCTCGCGGATGTACAGGTCACGTCCTTCAAGTTCCAGCGGCGTGTATGGCTTCACGCTCGCAATCGTCGGGATGTTGCTTTTGACGAGGATCGTGGGCAAAATCTCCACCAAGCCCCCGATCAAAATCACCACGAGGCTCATCACGAGCAGCGGCATCGGCTTGCGCTCGATCCAGCGGTGAATCGACTCGCCGGGCAAGCGGCCGCGCACCGTTTCGAGGGCCGGCGCTTCCGCATCTTCGTTGGCGATGAAGGAACCTTTGCGGCTGGTTTTGGCCAAATTCCAAGCCATCACAATCGCCCCCGTCAAGTACAGCGTTCCGCCGACCACCCGCATGGTGTACATCGGCAACAACTGCAGCACCGTATCCAGGAAATTCGGGTACTTCAGCATGCCCTCCGGACGGAATTCCTGCCACATGAAGTACTGCGTGAAGCCCGCCCAGTAAAGCGGCAGCGCGTAAAACAGGATGCCGAGCGTGCTGATCCAAAAGTGGAAGTTCGCCGCCTTCTTGCTGTACAACGTCGTGCCGTGCATCTTCGGCACCAGCCAGTACAGCATGCCGAAGGTCAACATGCCGTTCCAGCCGAGTCCGCCGATGTGCACGTGCGCGATGGTCCAGTCCGTGAAGTGGCTGATCGCGTTCACGCTCTTGAGCGAAAGCATCGGGCCTTCGAACGTGGACATGCCATAGGCCGAAATCGCCACCACCATGAACTTCAGGATCGGGTCCTCGCGCACTTTGTCCCACGCTCCCCGCAGGGTCAACAGGCCATTGAGCATCCCGCCCCAAGACGGCGCAATGAGCATGATGGAGAACACCGTGCCCAAGCTTTGGGCCCAATCCGGCAAAGACGTGTGCAACAAGTGGTGCGGGCCCGCCCAGATGTAGATGAAGATCAGCGCCCAAAAGTGAATGATGGATAGCCGATACGAATACACCGGTCGGCCCGAGGCCTTCGGAATGAAGTAGTACATGAGCCCGAGGTAGGGCGTGGTCAAAAAGAACGCCACCGCGTTGTGCCCATACCACCACTGCACCAACGCGTCCTGGACGCCGGCGTACCACGAATAGCTCTTCATGAAACTCACGGGCAGCTCGAAGGAGTTGAAAATGTGCAGCACGGCGACCGTCACGAACGTGGCGATGTAGAACCAGACCGCCACATAAAGGTGTCGCTCCCGCCGATTCAAGATGGTGGCCATCATGTTCACGCCCCAAACCACCCAAATCAGCGCAATGGCAATGTCAATCGGCCATTCCAATTCCGCGTACTCCTTCGAACTCGTATAGCCCATCGGCAGCGTAACCACCGCCGATAAAATGATGAGCTGCCACCCCCAAAAGTTGATGCGGCTCAGCGCATCGGACCACATGCGGGTTTTCAGCAGACGCTGCAACGAGTAGTAGACACCGGCGAAGATGCCGTTGCCGACGAAGGCGAAGATGACGGCGTTCGTGTGCAATGGACGGATCCGTCCGAAGGTCAGCCACGCGAGGTTTGCGTTCAACTCCGGCCACACGAGTTGGCTAGCGGCCGTGAGGCCCACCAACATGCCGGTGATGCCCCAAATGACGGTGGCGCGGATGAAGAGCTTGACAATCGCGTTGTCGTATTGAAATCGTTCCTGGCTCATAATTGGCGGATCAGTTCTTTGCTGGTTTCGATTCGTCCGGGGCCGGTGGTTCGTCGTTGAGGATGCGCCACGCAGGCGTGGTGGCATCGTCGAATTGGCCCGTGTTCAATGCCCACAGAAAAGCCGCCAGAAAGCCTCCAGCAACCACCAACCCGATTACGATCAAAACAGGAATTACCGACATGGTTCAGTGTTCTCAGCGCGAAACTACCGGCCCCGTTTCGCCCCCAGCGTGAGGACCATCAGGGTCGCAACTGATTCATGTCAGGTTCGGTAAGGGGGGCGGCGAGGAACGCCGTTACCAGCGGATGCCCGTGCGCGCCCACGCCCACCGCGTGCGCCCCAGCGCCACCGTCACCACGGAGAAGGAACTGACCGGCATCAAGATTGCCGCTACCACCGGGGTGAGCAATCCTTGCACGGCGAAGTAGAGCCCGACCAGGTTGTAGGCAAACGAAATGGCGAAGAGCAGGTAAACGGTTCGTTGGGCTTGGCGCGTGAATTGGAGCATCGCGCCCCAATGCTTCAGCGCCTTGGCGTCGAGGATGAGGTCGGAGGCAGGGGAGAAGGCGTAGAGGTCGTCGACGACTGCGACGCCGAGGTCGGCTTCTTTGAGGGCGCCCGCGTCGTTGAGGCCGTCGCCGATCATGGCGGTGAGTTCGCCGGGATGGGCGGTTTGAAGGTCCCGGATGTAGGCCATTTTGTCCTCGGGTTTCATGTTGAAGCGCATCCGGTCGGGAGCGAACCAAGCAGCGAAGGCAGGTCGTTCGGCGTCGGAATCGCCGCTGATGAGGTGGAGGCGGTGCGAGCGGGCGAGGGCTTGGAGTTCTTGTTCGATGCCTTCGCGCACCGGCTTCGTGAAGGCGAATCGGCCGAGGAGCCGACCGTCCAAGGCGACGTAGCTGTAGGTGGTGCGGAGGCCGGAATCGGCGGTGGGAAATGCGGCGTCGAGTGCGGCTGCGTCGGCGTAGGAGGCGTTGGCCCAGGTCCGGGTGCCGATGAGGACGGTCGCCCCAGTGACGCGCGCGGCCACGCCCGAGCCGGGTTCTTCATCGAAGACCTCCACGCGGGGACGGTCTTCGGCCCAGAGCCGAACGATGGCCCGGCTGAGCGGGTGGGCGCTCGAAGCTGCCGCGGCCGCCACCCGACCGCGGTCTTCGGCGCTCGGCGTTGCGGCCACGGGTTGGAAGTGGGTTTCGAAGGCGGAAGCGGCGGTCAGGGTGCCCGTTTTATCGAAGACCAAATCCCGCACCCGCGCCATCCGCTCCACCACGAGTGCGTTCTTCAGGTACGCCCCCGCCCGCCCAAGCCAGCGCAAGGTGGAGCCGTAGGTGAAGGGCAGGGAAAGGGCGAGCGCGCAAGGGCAGGCCACGATGAGCGTTGCGGTGAAGGCGTTCCATGCGATGGACGCGTCCTTCCCGATCCAGAAGAGCAGGGTGGCCGTGGCGACGGCGAGGACGGCGATGGTGAAGTGCTTCGAGATGCGGTCCACCGGGTCTTGGATGCTGCCCTTGCGGTCCTTTTGGAAGGCGTCGGAATTCCAAAGGCGGGTCAGGGCGGATTGTTGAACGGGGCGAATGACGCGGAGGTCGATGGCGCCTCCGAGCTGGCGGCCGCCCGCCTCGATGGGTTCGCCCGGTCGGACGGCCACGGGGTGGGATTCGCCGGTGATGAAGCTGCGGTCGATTTGGCCTGCGCCCTCCAGCAACACCCCATCGGCAGGCACGATTTCCCCATGGTGAATGCGGATCTGATCCCCTGCCTGCAGCGTCGAAATCGGCGTCGGCTCAGCCGCCCCTTCCGTCACGCGCAACACGCTGATGGGGAACCAACTCTGGTAATCCCGCTCGTGCGAAAGCCGCGAATGCGTCGAATGCTGGTACCACTTTCCAATGAGCAGGAAAAACGCCAACCCAGCCAGCGAATCGAAGTACCCCATGCCGGTGCCCAGCAACAGTTCGCCCACCGACCGCACGAAGATCACCACCATGCCCAAGGCGATGGGAACGTCCATGTTCAGTCCACCCGCCCGCAGCGCTTTCAAGGCGCTTTCGAAGTAGCCCCGAGCGCTGTAGAGCAACACCGGCAGCGAAAGCGCAAAATTGAACCAACCGAACGCCC
The DNA here is from genome assembly GCA_965656785.1 of uncultured Flavobacteriales bacterium. Taxonomy (GTDB): domain Bacteria; phylum Bacteroidota; class Bacteroidia; order Flavobacteriales_D; family Sanyastnellaceae; genus JALQTD01. The sequence goes on along the minus strand of CBFHLY010000011.1, from coordinate 56,898 downwards.
CTTGGAAGCCACTCAAGTCGAACTCCTCGCCCCCCAGGTGGTCGGCAAACGAAAGCAGCATGATGTTCCCGAATGCAAACCCCGCCACGGCGAGCCGAGCGATGTGCTTTCGGTCCTTTTTCGGTTCATCCGCCTCGGAAGCATTGCGCAATTCCGGCGGGTATCCCAGCCGATCGAGCAGGGCCGCAAGGGCATCCAAGGAAAGCTCCGACTCTTCGAAGGCGACGCGGAGTTCTTTCCGCGGGTAGTTCACCTCCGCCCGATGAATGGCGGGATTTTTCGCAGGCAGTTTTTCCAAAAACGCCACGCACGAAGCGCAAACCATGTCCGGAATGAAGAGCGTGGTGACCGCACGCCCATCGCTGCCTTTGCGCACGAGCCGGTCCCGGTATTCCGCCTGTTTCAAATGCGCCCACCGCACCGATTCGCTCGCAGCGGCAGCCGATGCGGCATCCCAATCCGGTACGGCACATTCCTCCGATTCCAATTCTTCGAGGCGCAAGCACCCGCGGCAGCAGTACACGCGGCCGCCTTTTTCAACCGGTTGAACGGCGGGCTTTCCGCAATAATGGCAAGGAGTGGACATGGGGCAAAGTTCGGGCTTATGGCGCCACGAGCATCTGCACCGGCACCCCCCAATCTTCGATGAAGTGCGCTGGAATGGTGGTGCGGCGGCCGTTCGTGCCATCGCTGGTCGGGGTCAGGACGACGAGCTCGTATTCCCCTCCCCGGATGGCGCGCTGCATTTCTGGCCACGAGACCACGAACGTACTGCCTAGCCCGAGGGACTTGCAGAGCTTGCGCGCTTGTTCGCGGATGACCCGATCGACGCGGATGAGCAGGCTCGACTCGCCCGCCGCCACGTCCAGGATGCTTCCGAGCGTACACTCGCGCGGATCCAGCCCGAGCAGGGAAGTGGCGGATTCAACGGCCTTGCGGGAGGCAGGGGAGAGGTCGGTAAGGATGAGCACGCGTTTCACGCCACGAAAGTGAAGCGGGAGCGGCGGTTGAAAGGTGACGTGGGTAAGTTTGGCCTGAAGAATGCGTCATTCAGCGGGCCAAATCCGCATCCACAGCCGCCAACAACCGGTACAACACGTGCGTCGGAAGGCCCATCACAGTGTAAAACGAGCCGTTCAGCCGAACGGCATGCGCGAGCCCCATGAAGTCCTGCACGCCATACGCGCCCGCCTTGTCGAATGGCGCGCAGGTGTTCACATAATGCGCTGCTGTGGCCTCTCCGAACGGCGAAAACGTCACCTCGCACGTGTCCACTTCAAGCGCAATGCCCGCTCGGAGCGTCGTGACGGCCACGCCGCTGGCCACCACGTGCGTGCGGCCTTGCAATTCCAGCAGCATGGCGATGGCGTGTGCCCGGTCGGCGGGCTTTTCGAGGACCCGGTAGCCGGTCTCGGTCGGCAAGAGCACCACGGTGTCGCCCGTGATGACCACGTCCTCGGGCCCGAGTTCGGGAAGGAATGCTTCGGCTTTTTTCCGCGTGACGTGCGCCGCGACGTCCGGTCCGGCTAGGGCTTCAGGCCACGATTCGTCGACATCCCGAACCACCACTTCCGGTTGGATGCCCAAACCGCGGACGAGTTCGAGCCGACGCGGACTTTTGCTCGCCAAGATGATCCGGCGGCCTTCGAGGTTCTGTAGAATCATGGTGCAAAAGTAACCGCGCCGTGTCCGGGCTGAAAACGGGGATGGGATGTACTTTCGCGCCATGAATCAACGGATCCTCATCTTGGATTTTGGCTCGCAATACACGCAGTTGATTGCGCGCCGCGTCAGGGAATTGAACGTGTATTCCGAAATCATTCCCTGGTTCAAGTGGGAAGAACAAGCGGCCCATTTTCCGGAGGACGTGGTGGGCATCGTGCTCAGCGGTTCTCCGCACAGCGTGCGCGAGGAAGGGGCGCCAGCGCCGGACCTCAGTGCCATGTTGGACCGGGTTCCAGTGCTCGGGGTGTGTTATGGAGCCCAGTATTTGGCCCACCGCCACGGAGGCAAAGTGGAGGCTTCGGACAGCCGCGAGTACGGCCGTGCGCACTTGAAGGTCGTGGAGCACGACCCGTTGTTCGATGGCATCGAAGTCGGCTCGCAGGTGTGGATGAGCCACGGCGACACCATTTTGGACCTCGGTCCGGAGTTCGAGCCCATCTGCAGCACGGACGACGTGAAATACGCGGGATTCCGCGCTCCCGGCCGTTCCGTTTGGGGCATTCAGTTTCACCCGGAAGTGTGGCACAGCACGGACGGACCGCGCTTGCTCAGCAACTTCATCGTCGACATTTGCGGCTGCACCGGCGATTGGACGCCCGACAGCTTTGCGGAGGAAACCATCGCCCGCTTGCAAGGCCAAATCGGCTCCGACCGCGTCATCCTCGGCCTCTCCGGCGGCGTCGACTCCACCGTGGCTGCGGAACTCCTGCGCCGTGCCATCGGCGAACAACTGCACTGCATCTTCGTCGACAACGGCCTCTTGCGCAAAGGCGAGTTCGAGCAAGTCCTTTCGGACTACGAGCACATGGGCCTCAACGTGAAGGGCGTCCGAGCGGCCGACCAATTCTATGCAGCCCTCGCGGGCGAGTCCGACCCCGAGAAGAAACGCAAAGCCATCGGCAAGGTGTTCATCGACGTGTTCGACCAAGCGGCCCATCAGGTGGACGGCGCCCGCTGGCTCGCCCAAGGCACGATTTATCCCGACGTCATCGAGAGCGTGAGCGCGACGGGAGGGCCGAGTGCGACCATCAAAAGCCACCACAACGTCGGCGGTCTGCCCGATTACATGAAACTCGAAGTGGTCGAGCCGCTGCGGTTGTTGTTCAAGGACGAGGTTCGTCGTGTCGGTAAAGCGCTGGGCATCCGGCCGCACATCCTGGGGCGGCATCCGTTCCCGGGACCGGGACTCGCCATTCGCATCCTCGGCGACATCACGGCGGAGAAGGTGCGCATCTTGCAGGAAGTGGACCACATTTGGATCCAAGGGCTGCGGAATGCGGGCTTGTACGATGAGGTGTGGCAGGCGGGCGCGATTTTACTTCCGGTGCAGTCCGTGGGCGTCATGGGCGACGAGCGGACGTACGAGCAAGCCGTCGCGCTGCGAGCGGTCAGCTCCACGGATGGCATGACGGCCGACTGGTGCCATTTGCCTTACGAATTCCTCGCGAAGGTTTCCAACGACATCATCAACAAGGTTCGCGGGGTCAACCGCGTTGTATACGACATCAGCTCGAAGCCACCTGCAACGATTGAATGGGAATGATTCCGGATCGCGTGAAGCACATCGTTTGGGCAGCCGCCCTGCTCGCCTTGGGCGCCTCGGCGCAGGCTGCGGAGGTGGATTCGTTGCGCATCATTCAGGGCAAGCGGGTGCACGAGGTGGAACGCAAGGAGACGTTGTATGCCATCGCGCGCGCGTACGATTTGGACATCAATTCCCTGCTTTCTGCGAATCCGTCTGTGCGTGCTGAGGACGACTTGCGGCCAGGCCAAATCCTGCAACTCCCACAACCCGTCGTCCTCCCCAATATCCCCGATGTGGTCCCCTCCGACGCGGTCGATTCGCTGCCCCATCACGTGGTCGCCCCCGGCGAAACCCTCTACGGCATCGCCCGCCAGCACGGCGTGGCCGTCGCCGAACTCGAGGCCGCGAATCCCGGCGTCACGGCGGACTTGCAGCCGGGGCAGCACCTCCGTTTGCCCGGTGAACCCGCGCCCCAACCCGCTCCCCGCGAGCCCATCCGCACGGCGCCCATTTGGAACCGATCGCCTCACTTGATGAGCGCCGCTCCGGACACCCTGCGCGCCCTTGCGTTGCTTCCGTTCCAATTCGATGCCGACACCCTACCGGGCGGGCGCTACCCGCTCAAGGTCGAACGGCTCCGGGACGTGGCCATGGAAATGCTCACGGGCATGCAATGGGCGGCCGAAGAGCTCGCCAACGCTGGCATTCCGGTCGTTCTGGACGTGCGCGATTCCGAACCCGATTCCTTGGGGCGCTACTCCTGGACACGCGCCACGTTGGATTCATCCGAGGTCATTCTCGGTCCCCTCCGCCGTTCGGTGCTCGACTCCACCTTGGCCGTTACGTCGCCCACCGGCAAGCCGCATTGGGTGCTGACCCCGCAGCACAACGCCGTGCTCGCGGCCCACGAGCAGGCCCTGATGTACGCGCCGATGGAACGGGCCGCACTCGAGGCGCTGGGTGAAGAAGTTGCGCGGAACCACCCAACGGGTTCGGTGCTCGTTTTGGAGTTGGTCATTGAAAGCCAGGAAGAACAAGCCGCTTTCCGGGCGGGCTTCGAGCGGATTCGAGCCGAACAGGGGCTTGAGGCGCAGGCGGGTTGGGTGAGGCATGAAGTTTCCACGCGGTTTGCGGAAGGCGTCATCGACCGCATCCGCGCCCTTCAACCTGAGTGCGTTGTCATTCCCGGTGGGCCGACTTCCCGGGCCATGGTCGCGAATTTCCAAACCGAGTTGCAACTGGCGGATGACTTGGTGCCGCCGCGGATTTATTTGCACCCTCAGGCAAGGGAGTACAGTTTTCTCGAACGGCGATTTTTCGAGCGGCACCGCGTGAGCTTGCCCACGCAGGAATGGATGGATTGGGAAGACTCGGTGTCCGTTGCCCGCGTGCTTCCGTACCGCGATTCGATGAGGGTGGAACCGAGCGCCTACGCTTGGATTGCACACGAAGCCTTGTTGGAGACGGCGCGTTGGGTTCCCGATTGGAGCGACCGCGTTCCAGCTCCGTTGCATCAGCGCTTCGCGTGGCGAGCTACCGGATTGGAAACGGGATTCGTGAACCGCGCTTGGCGCGTTCAGCAATACTGCCGTGGCCGGTGGGTTGACGCGGCGATGCCCTGTGCCCCGGTTGAAGAAGAGTAGGCTCAGAGCCGGTTGTCGATGATGTCAACCCCGGGGTAGCTGTCGGGTTTGAACGAGAACCGCCCTGCGTTCACCTCCGCATTGGGCTCGAAGGTGTGGACATCGTATTGCACGTCGGTCCCTTCGCGCCCTTTCACCACCGCACGCACCAATTCCAACGAGGCTTCGTCGATGAATAGCTGGATGGTGTGGTAGGATTTATCTTGGGCGTCTTTCGGGTAGAGGTGCACCACGGTGACTTGCCCGGAGCCCAAGGTTTGTTCACCGCGCAATTCCGTTCGGAAGTCGTCTTCCCAAATCGTGAACAGTTTCGACGGATCCATGCCGTCCTCTGCAAGTTCTTCCGCATCGTCCAAGTAGCATTCGTTGATGCTCCGCTCGTAGGTCCAAACCGATTCGCCATCGGAAATGACCACGTAGTCGCCGAGGTCCAAATGGTATTTGTCCCCTTCGATTTCGATGGTGCCCTCTTGGGTCATTTCCATGTCGTTCGCCTTGTCGATCAGCAACGACGTGTAAGTGGCGCGAACGGAGTCGAACGTGCGCGCTCGCTCGCTCATGCGCTCGAGCAGGGCGCTGGCGTCTTGAGCTTGAACGGAAACGGCACAGGCCCAGGTGGCCAACACAAGGAGGGTGCGATTCATGGTGCGAAGATGCTTCATGCGTCCCCGCTTCGCAACATTTGTTCCAAACTTGCTTCATCGGGCACGAGCACTTTCCGAGCTTTCGATCCTTCGAATGGGCCGATGATACCGGCGGCCTCCAATTGGTCCATGATGCGCCCTGCGCGGTTGTAGCCGAGTTTCAATTTGCGCTGAAGCAGGGACGTGGAACCTTGTTGGTGGATGACGAGGACCCGCGCCGCGTCTTCGAACATGCTGTCGCGTTCATCCGCATCGGGGATGCCGCCGTCGCTCGCTTCCCCGTCCGGCGTGTATTCGGGCAGGAGAAAGGCATCCGGAAAGCCCTGTTGGCTGCCCACGAACTCACAAATGTTCTCAACCTCCGGGGTGTCGACGAACCCGCACTGGAGGCGAATCAAGTCGTTGCCCGTGCTCATGAGCATGTCGCCGCGGCCGATGAGCTGGTCGGCACCGCCGGCATCGAGGATGGTCCGGGAGTCGATTTTCGAGGTAACGCGGAACGCGATCCTCGCCGGGAAGTTCGCCTTGATGGTGCCCGTGATGATGTTCACGGACGGGCGCTGGGTCGCGATGATGAGGTGGATGCCGATGGCGCGGGCGAGCTGGGCCAACCGCGCAATCGGGGTTTCCACCTCCTTGCCCGCCGTCATGATGAGGTCGGCGAACTCGTCCACGACCAGCACGATGTACGGCAGGTAGCGGTGGCCTTCCTCTGGGTTGAGCCGGCGGCGAACGAACTTCGCGTTGTACTCCTTGAGGTTCCGGCATTGTGCGTCTTTCAGCAGGTCGTACCGCTGATCCATCTCGATGCACAGTGAGTTGAGGGTGGCGACGACCTTGGACGTGTCCGTGATGATCGCGTCTTCGCTGTCGGGGAGTTTGGCCAAATAGTGCCGCTCAATGTGGTTGAACAGCGTGAGTTCCACCTTTTTCGGGTCCACCAGCACGAACTTCAGCTGCGTCGGATGCTTCCGGTACAATAAGCTCACAAGCATCGCATTCAGGCCCACCGACTTTCCTTGGCCCGTGGCGCCGGCCATCAACAGGTGCGGCATTTTCGCCAAATCGAACACGTAGGTCTCGTTCGAGATGGACTTGCCGATGGCGATGGGCAGGGCGGCGTCGGAGTTTTGGAACTTCTCGCTCGCAATGAGGGACTTCATCGAGACGACGTCCGGGTTGGAATTCGGCACCTCGATGCCGATGGTGCCGCGGCCCGGAATCGGTGCGATGATGCGGATGCCGAGCGCCGAAAGGCTCAGGGCGATGTCGTCCTCGAGGTTCTTGATCTTCGAAATCCGCACCCCCGGCGCAGGCACGATTTCGTACAGGGTCACCGTCGGGCCCACCTCCGCGGTGATCTTCGTGATGTCGATTTTGAAATTGGCCAGCGTCGCTTCGATGCGCTCCTTGTTCGCCTCAAGCTCGTCTTTCGACACGCGGTGCTTGCCGTCGCCGTGATTGACGAGCAGGTCGAGGGCGGGGAATTGGAAGCGCGAGAGTTCGAGCGTCGGGTCGTATTCGCCAAATTCCTTGACCTTCCGATTGATCTCCGCCTCGGTCAGCTGTTCTTCTTCATCGGCCAAATGCACCTCGAACCCGACACCCGACAAGTCATCCTGTTCCTCCACGGACTCCGGCTCCGGCTCGCGCTCCGGCTCTGGCTCTGGCTCTACCGGCGGCAGGACTTCATCGAGCACGCGCTCCGATTCTTCCTCCATTTCCCAGCGCCACGACTGATCTTCGGTCGGTTCGGTATGCGGTTTCGGGGGAGTCGCGGAAGGAGGGGATTCGAAGTCGTCGTCGGCGTCGTCCGATTGGAACCACTCGCGGACGGAGGGGAATTTCGGGGCTCGGATTTGGCCCAAAACCGGCTGCAAGTAATACGCACTGATGGCCCCACTGACCGCCAGCAGCACCAACGCCGATCCGAGTGCGCCCAAATGCAGCAATCCCAGTTCCAACAACAGGTGCCCCGAAGCACCCACCCAATGGTCCCACGCGGGCTTCCCGATCCACCCGCCGAGGTGCGCAATGAACCCCACACCCCACGGCAACGTCACCATGCCCAACAACGAGAACCGGAAAATCAGGCCTTGGCGCTTCACCGCCTTGCCCGTCATCCACCGCCAACCCAACAGGAACAGCCACAGCGGCAACGCCATCGCTCCGACGCCCAGTCCTTCCCGACTCAGGCCGAATGCCAAATGCGCGCCCGCCCCGCCCAGCCAATTGCGGTACCCCGTTCGGTCCATGTCCGCGGATTCCGCCACGGCGAGGTAGTCTGCGGCCCCGGTGAACAGGCCCGAAATCAGCGCGCCGAAGACGTAAAAGGCGGCGAACAACACCACAACGCCAGTTGCCGAACGCGCCTTCGGGTTCGCCCAAGCCCTTCTCGCCCCCTCCAGCACCAACCGGAACCGGGAGGCTCCGCGGGGACCAGCGGCCTTCGAAGAACCGGACTTCGCGCTGCTGGCAGCGCGTTTTTGAGAGGGAGCTTTTTTCGTGGCCAAGGAAGTCGGAGCTTGCGGGTGAGAACTCCGAAAATTACGGGTTGCCAGCGCGCAGAATTGAACCGATTTGGGAGCTTTTCCACGATGGGGTGTGGGCAGGAAGCGAACGTGGATTAAATTTGGCTTCCATCTCCCTTGCCAATCGGGGAGCTTTGTCTATATTTGCACCCCCAATTCAGGTAACATGGCCAAGAAAGGCAACCGCGTACAAGTTATCCTCGAGTGCACCGAGCACAAGGACTCCGGCATGGCCGGTACTTCACGTTACATCACGACGAAGAACCGCAAGAACACGCCCGAGCGCATTGAAATGAAAAAGTACAATCCGGTGTTGCGGAAGATGACCGTACACAAGGAGATCAAATAATCACCTGTCATGGCAAAAAAGACCGTTGCATCGTTGCAAACCGGAGGCGGAAAGCAACACACGAAAGTGATCAAGATGGTGCGCAGCCCCAAGTCGGGTGCTTACACCTTCAAGGAAGAAGTCGTTCACAACGACGACGTGAAAGCTTGGTTCGCGAAGGACTGATTGGACACCTTGCTCATCCTGAGCCCCTTATAGCATTGAAAAGGGCCTGTTCCTCATGGAGCGAGGCCCTTTTTGCATGAATTGTGCGGCCCGCTTTTGAACGGCAGCCGCAGGTCGCGATGGACGAACGTAATTTGCACGCATGAGTTTTCTGAAACGGTTGTTTTCCAAGCAAGAGAAGGAAACCCTCGATCACGGATTGGAGAAGTCCAAATCCCACGTGTTTTCCAAGCTCGCAAAAGTATTCACAGGCCGTCGCGTCGTCGACGAGGAGCTGATGGATGAACTTGAAGAAGCATTCATCACCGCCGACGTTGGGGTTGAGACGACGATGCGGTTGCTCTCGCGCCTCCGAAAGCGCGCCCGATTTGAGGCGTACATGGAGATGGACGAGCTTTACGGCATGATGCGGGAGGAAATGGCGGCCTTGTTCCATGAGGACAACCGCTCAACGGAGGCGTACGCCATCCCGAAGCACGCCGATGGCCCGCACGTCATTTTGGTGGTGGGAGTGAATGGCGTGGGAAAAACCACTTCCATCGGGAAGTTGGCGCAGCGCTTCAAGGAGCAGGGACACAGCGTTTTGTTGGGTGCAGCGGATACCTTCCGAGCGGCGGCAATTGACCAGTTGAAGGTGTGGGCGGAGCGCGTGGGCGTTCCCTTGGTGGCGCAGGGCATGGGGGCCGATCCGGCTTCGGTCGCGTTCGACACGCTCCAATCGGCCGTCGCGCGCAAATCGGACGTGGTCATCATCGACACCGCGGGCCGGCTCCACAACAAGCGCGGGCTGATGGAAGAGTTGGCCAAGGTCCGTCGCGTGATGGACAAGGTGGTTCCGGGAGCACCGCACGAAGTGTGGCTCGTACTTGACGGCTCCACGGGCCAGAACGCCGTGGAGCAAGCCAAACAATTCCTCGCGACCACCGACGTCACCGGCCTGATCGTCACGAAACTCGACGGGACAGCCAAGGGCGGCGTGGTCCTCGCCATCAGCCTCCAATTCAGCATTCCCGTTCGGTACATCGGGGTAGGAGAGAAGGCCGAACACCTGCAAGATTTCATCCTCGACGAGTTCTTGGACAGCTTGTTGCCGGAACAGTTGAGCGAAGGGTTGGACTCCACCGATTCGGAATCATGAGGACCCGCGCTTACCACCCCCGGAAGGTGAACGTTGTTACCCTGGGTTGCTCGAAGAACCTGTTCGACTCGGAGGTGATGATGGCTCAACTCAAGGCGAACGCCTTCGACGTCGAGCATGAAAGCACGCGCGATGACAGCGGCATCGTCATCGTCAACACGTGCGGCTTCATCGAAAGCGCCAAGCAAGAATCCATCGACACCATCCTGCGTTTCGGCGAGGCGAAGAAGGAGGGGCAGCTCGAGAAGCTGTACGTCACCGGTTGCCTTTCGGAGCGGTACAAGGAAGAGTTGGCAGAAGGCATTCCGGAGGTGGATGCCTGGTTTGGTACCCGGGACTTGCCTCGGTTGCTGAAAACACTGCGCGCCGATTATAAAAAGGAACTCGTAGGAGAGCGGTTACTCACCACACCTGCCCATTACGCGTACTTGAAGATTGCTGAGGGGTGCGACCGTCCGTGCGCGTTTTGCGCGATTCCGCTCATGCGCGGCAAGCACGTGTCCACGCCGATGGAGGAGTTGGTGAGGCAGGCAGAGGGCTTGGCGGCGCAAGGGGTTCGGGAGTTGATTTTGATTGCCCAAGATTTGACCTTTTACGGGCTGGACTTGTACAAGGAGCGGAAACTGGCGGAGCTGGTTCGGCGCCTCAGTGACGTGGAAGGCATCGGCTGGATTCGCTTGCACTATGCCTTTCCGACGGGCTTCCCGATGGACGTCCTCGACGTGATGGCCGAGCGGGAAAACGTGTGCAACTACCTTGATATGCCGCTGCAGCATGCTTCCGATGACATCCTGAAGGCGATGAAGCGGGGCACCACCCAGGCCAAAACCGATGCACTCGTCGCCGCCATTCGCGAGAAGATGCCCGACATCGCCCTCCGGACCACGCTCATCGCGGGATTCCCGGGAGAGACCGAGGAACACCATCAGGACGTGCTCGAATGGGTGGCGCGGTCCCGCTTTGAACGCCTCGGCTGCTTCACCTACTCCCATGAGGAAAACACCTCGGCTTATGCCTTGGAAGACGATGTCCCCGAAGACGTGAAGCGCCAGCGGGTGGAAGCCATCATGGAACTGCAGGCCGGCATTTCGCTCGAATTGAACGAACAGCTGATCGGAACCGAACAAAAGGTCCTCATCGACCGCGCCGAGGACGGCGTTTGGATCGGTCGCACGCAATACGATTCGCCGGATGTGGACAACGAAGTGCGCATCCCGTTCCGAGACGACTTGCATCTCCGCATCGGGGATTTCGTTCAGGCGCGCATCACCGGGGCATCGGAATTTGATTTGGACGCTGAAGTGATTTGAGCATGCAGTATCCGGTGATGGAGCGGTTCAAGACCCTGCAAGGGGAGGGGGCGTACACCGGCGTGAGCGCGTGGTTCATCCGGTTGGGAGGGTGCGACGTGGGCTGCGCTTGGTGTGACGTGAAGGAGAGCTGGGAGGCCGCGGCCCATCCGCCGGTTTCCGTGGAGGTGCTGGTGGCGGAAGCCGTTGAAGCCCAAACCGCCATCACCGTCATCACCGGTGGCGAACCCTTGATGTACGATTGCACCCCACTCACTGAGGCCTTGCGCGCTGCCGGCCTCAAAGTTCACCTCGAAACCTCGGGCGCCTACCCGCTCACCGGTACATGGGACTGGATCACCCTGAGCCCCAAGCGCTTCAAGCCGACCCTGTCCGAAGTTTACGAGCGTACGGACGAATTGAAGGTTGTTGTGGTCAACCGGCAGGACTACGCTTGGGCCGAAGAACACGCAGCACGCATGCGCCCCCAAGCCGTATGCTACCTCCAGCCCGAATGGAGCCGCCGGGAAAAACTGCACGAAGCGCTCACCGATTACGTTGCCAGCCACCCGAAGTGGCGCCTCTCCCTCCAAACCCACAAGTACCTCAACATCCGCTGATCACTCCGCCAATTTGAGGTCCGGTAGCAGCCGCCCCAATTCCTCGGTTGACGCTTGCCGGTATCCGTTCGGCACGCTGCAATCCACGTCCCCTTCAAAAGCGCCCATGAACTCGGCCACCATCCAAACCGACATCGACTCGGGCAATGGAAAGGCCAAGGGCAGCCGGGGAAATCCCCAAAGGCACGGTGCCTCCGAACGCGCGGCCGTCAGCCAAACCCCCTGTCCTTCCCATTCGTACGCCACGGCTTCCTCACCCGCAATGACCGGCGATGCGGGATCGAATAGAGGAAGGGGCGGCGCGGGTGCGGTGCCTTTCCGCCAACTAGTCGGTTCTGCGCACGGTTCCAACAGGGCGATGCGATGACCGAAGAGCTCGAACAGGATGTGAAACGACTCCGAATCCGAAGTGCCCACCCAAACCCGCTTCGCTCCTCCGACCTCTTCCATCCGGAACCCCTCATCCGTCATGCGCAAGTCCCAATACTCCGGGATCAAGGCCAACTGCTCTTCCGAGAGGCCCTCGGGAACATGGGCGACGTAACGCACGTGCAATCCTTTGCTCGACCCGAGCAAACTGCTGAATGCCAACAATACAAGAACGGTAATCCGCATGAGGAATGGGGCGTTTCGCCGAAGGTACGCAATCAAAATTCCAGCACCCGCATCAAGCTGTCGCGCACCCGTTGGGCATTCACAAGAACAAACCGCTCCAACGTTTCGTTCAACGGGATCGCGGGCGTGTCCAGCGAGCCGACCACCTCGACAGGCGCATCGAGCTCCGTGAACAGTTCGTGCGCGATGCGCCCAGCGAGGGCCCGAGCGAATCCATTCTCCGCTGGTTCCTCCGTAACGATGACCACGCGGTGGGTGGCTTGAACGCGCTCCCGAATCAGGCCGAAATCCACCGGCACGATGCTCCGCAAGTCCAGCACTTCCACAGGCAATCCCTGCGCCGCCTCCTGCGCCCAATAGACGCCGCGGCCGTAAGCGATGATGGTCAGTTCGGCATCCGGGTGTTCGAGCGCCATCCGCCCTTTCCCGAGCGGAACCCGGTATTCGGCATCTGGTTCGACGCACTTCGCCGCTTCCGTGCCGGGAATTTTCGACCAGTACAGCCCCTTGTGTTCCAGAACGACCACGGGGTTGGGGTCGTAGTAAGCGGCCTTGAGCAGGCCCTTCAGGTCCGCGCCGTTCGAGGGGTAGGCCACCTTGATGCCACGGATGTTGGCCAAAACCGATTCGATGCTCGAGCTGTGGTACGGACCGCCGCTTCCATACGCCCCGATGGGCACCCGGATCAGGCTGTGCACCGGCCACTGCCCGTTCGACAAGAAGTAACTGCGGCTCAATTCCGTGAAAAGTTGGTTGAGGCCGGGCCACAGGTAATCGGCGAACTGGACTTCCACGATGGGACGCAGCCCCGCCGCGGACATCCCGGCCGTGCTCCCGATGATGAACGCTTCTTGGATGGGGGTGTTGAAGACGCGGGATGCACCGAATTTTTGGGCCAACGTCGCGGCTTCGCGGAACACGCCGCCCAACCGACCGCCCACGTCCTGCCCATACAGCAGCGCTTCCGGGTGGTCGGCCAAAATCTCCTGCATGGCGTGCAGCGCGCAATCCACCATCAACGTGACTTCACCACCCGCCGGCTTCCGCTCGCCCACCTCCATCGTTACTTCGGTGGGAGCAAATCGATGCGCAAGCAAGTCCTCTCCTCGTGGCTCCTCAGCTTCCTTCGCGGCGGCGTAATCGGCCTCGACGGTCGCTCGCGCCTCGCGGAGCACGGCATCCAATTCATCCTGCTCGACCCCGCTCTCAGCGAGCTCGGCCAACAGCCGCGGCAGCGGATCGCGTTTTCCGTGCTCCTCGAGGTCGTCGCGGTACCATTCCCGGCGCACACCGCTCGTGTGGTGCCCCAGCAGTGGCACGTGCGCGTGCACGAGCACTGGACGCCGCTCTTCCCGCACGATGCGGAAAGCCTCTTCCATTGCCGCTTCGCTCGCCGCGCTGTCCGCCCCGTCCACTTCGATGAGCGCAATGGGCGGGAAGGCCCCAGCCAACGTGGAGGCGCTGCCGAACCGGATTTCCGAAGCGTGCGCCGAGATGTCCCATTCGTTGTCCTGCACGAGCCAAATGATCGGCAATTCCTTCAGCGCGCTCATGTGCAGCGCTTCGCTCACTTCCCCCTCCGTGATGGCCGCATCTCCGATGGAACACACCACCACGGGCGGCGCGCCGTCGCCCACCACTTCGTGCGCCAGGCCGTGTTGCTCCCGGTATTGCACGCCCATGGCCACGCCCGCCGCGGGGATGGCCTGCATGCCTGTCGCGCTGCTTTGGTGCGGAATGCGCGGGAAGCCGGGGCGGTTGAGCGATGGGTGGCTGTAATACGTCCGGCCTCCGCTGAACGGGTCGTCCTTCTTCGCGAAGAGCTGGAGCATGAGCTCGTAAGGGCGCATCCCCATCGAGAGCAAGATGCTGTCGTCCCGGTAGTAGGCGCTGAGGAAATCCTGCTCCTTGAGGCGGCGGCCGGTGGCGATTTGGATGGCTTCGTGCCCGCGGGAGCACGCGTGTACGTACTTCGACGTGATGCGCGCCTCCTCCTCGTACAAGTCGGACATGGAGCGGGCGGTGGCCATCCAACGCAGGGTTTCGAGGGAGACCTCGGTGGCGGGTGCTGGGGCGGATTTTGGCATAGCAAGGCCAAAGATACGGACCGCCGGATGGCTACCTTGCGCCCATGCAAATTGCCTTTTGGAAATGGGAAGGCGCGGGGAACGATTTCATCCTGGTGGACGGTCGGACGATGCCGCGCGAATTGCATCCGGACGAGGTGACGCGGTTGTGCGACCGGCACCACGGGATCGGAGCGGATGGACTGATTGTGTTGCGGCCGTTGGGGGAGGAGGCTCCCGGTGAGGGGCCGTGGCCGAGGTGGGAGATGGATTATTGCAATGCGGACGGGACGCGGTCGTTTTGTGGGAATGGGAGCCGGGCGAGCTTTGCGTTTTTGGTCCAGCAGGGCTGGGCGCCCCGGGAGGCCGAGTTGGTGGCGTGCGACGGGGCGCATCGGGCGCGGTGGGATGCGTCGCGGGATTTGCCGGGGGTGGAGTTGCGGCCGATTGCGGCGGCGCGGCACCTCGGCGCGGCGCCGGAGAGGGTGGAGTTGCCGCCTGCCGATCATTGGTTCGCGGACTCGGGGTCGCCGCATCACGTGGCGTTCCTGGCGAACGGGCGGGAAGTGCTGGAGGGGCTGGACGTGGACGGACTGGGCGGGGCGGTTCGGCGGCATGCCGTGCACGCACCGGCCGGCGCGAACGCGAACTTCGTGGCGGATTCGGCTTCGGACGTGACGGAGTTGTGGGCGCGGACCTTTGAACGCGGGGTGGAGGCCGAAACGCGGGCGTGCGGGACGGGGGCCACGGCGATTGCAGTGGCGGATTACATGCGGCGGGGCGGACCGACGTTCAGGCGGGTTCACATGCCGGGAGGGACGCTGGAGGTCACGTTTGACCACGATCCGGAGGGGTTCGATGGGATTTGGCTTCACGGCCCCGCGCGCGAGGCGTTCACGGGAGTGGTCGATTGGCCGGACAAGCCCGAGCGCCCTTCGCCCAACACCGACGTGTTCGCTTGGCTCGGCATGTGGGTGCTGTTGCTGAGCAGCTGGACCGCCGCGTTTGCGGGGGGCGATTTATCGGATGAGGCCCGGATTTCGCTGCTGACGGGCTCGCCGGGTTCGGAACTGTGGTCGGCGTGGGGGCACACGGCCGTGCGCGTGTACGATCCGGGGGTGGAGCCGCCGTTGGACGCGATATACAATTATGGCACGTTCGCCTTTGGCCCCGGGTTTTATGCCAAATTCCTTGCCGGCGAACTCGATTACCGCCTCTCGCGCGAGCCCTTCGGGTCGTTCCAGATCAGCTACTTGAGGTCGGGCCGCGGGCTGTTGGAGCAGCCCTTGGATTTGGCCCCTTCGGATGTGCGGCAACTCGCGGAGTACCTCGAATGGAATCACTTGCCTGAGAACCGAACCTACCGCTACCGCTTCCTGCATGACAATTGCGCAACGCGGGTGCTGACGGTGATGAAGGCGGTGTTCGGCGAGCGCTGGAATGCCGGGTGTTCGCCGGGAGGCACAGCGCCGGCGGGGGGCTCGACGTATCGGGAGGCGCTGCGGCCTTACCTCTCGGGGTGGCCGTGGGCGCAAGCGGGCGTGGAATGGGCGATGGGGCCGGGGGGCGACTCCGGTCCTCCTTGTTTTGCGAGTTTCCTCCCCGATGGGTTGTCAGGCCAAATCCAATCCGCGACCCTCGACGGTCGCCCCATCGCTTCGAAACCGATGGAACTCGTTCCGCGCCAGGGCTCCTGGTTCTCCCGCGGCCCGTGGGTTCCGTTCAGCCCATCCGCTGCGGCAGCCGCGCTGGTCGTGCTGGCCTTGTCGGCGTTCCGCATTTCCGAACGGGGCTGGAAATTCGTCAGCCGGTTGCCGCTGTTGCTGGCCGGAATGGTGGGCGTCGTGCTCACCGCTGCGTGGCTGCTCACCGATCACCGCGATTTGTGGGCCAATGTGAATTTGTTGTGGTCCAGTCCGTTGCTTTTGGTGCTTTACGTCCCGCGCGTTCACCGCGGTCGGACGGGGGGGTGGTTGCGGGCGGGTTTGTTTGTATTTTTGGTAGCCTTTCTCGGAATGCAAGCAGTGCGAGGGGTCAGCGTTCCGCTTTGGATGCACCTCATGCTGTTGGCGGTGGGCCTTGCGCTCGAGCCGTGGCGCATTCGGAAGGACCTGCATGCATGAATGACTTCTTCGGTACTTGGATGACGCGATGGATGCTCGGTGGACTCGTTCTGCTCGGGTTGTCGGGATGTCGCTTGGAGCCCACGCGCTGGAACGCGGACATCGCGCTTCCTTTGGTGGATGCCACGTGGGGCTGGAGTGAATTCTTGGGCGACACGTTGGGGGAGGTGACCTCGGGATCGCCTGGGGTCTTGCGCTTTCAGGGCAAGGTAGCCGAAGTGCCGTTGGACGAGTTGACGCTGCTGCCGGATACGTTGGTGGAAAACGTGTTGTCTCCGGCGTTTGCGGGCGGGCCGTTTGAGGTGCCGCCGGGAGCGGTCTTGCTCGATGAGCAGCAGGACATTGTGTTCCAGGGCATTGAGCAGGAATTCACGCGCATGACCTTGGAGGAGGGGAAAATCGCCTACCGCGTCCGGAGCAAGACGAATGGCTACGTGCAGTTGCGGTATGATTTCCCGAGCGTGACCATTGGCGGGGTGCCGGTGGTGCTGGACGTGGTGCTGCCGCCCTCGACGGATGGGGGAAGCCAAATCGAGGAAGGCGAAATCGATTTGGCCTCCGCAACCATCGACTTCACGGGCGCAAGCGGGACGGAAGTGAACCGCATCAACTCGAACCTGCGCATCGGCACCCCCGCGGACATTCCTTACACGGCCCTCGTTTACGGCACCGACAGCATCGACGTTCAGATGCTGTTCACCGGCCTGACGGTGGCCGACGTGGAAGGCTATTTCGGCCAAATCAACATCGACTTGAACGAATCCGCCGACCTGTTCGACGCGGAGCGGTTTCCTTCAGGGGCGATTTCGGCGATGCCGTCTCAAGCGAACCTGACCGTGCACAACATGATGGGGGCGGATTTGGCGTTTTGGATCGAGTCATTGGAACTGGCGGGGGAGGCCATCGACCACCCCGCAATGGGGATGGAGCAGGTCCTGGCGCGGGCCGATTGGTCAACCGATCCGCCTGCAGCAGATGCCTGGGAGTTGGATTTGTTGGCGTGCACGCCCAACCTGTTCGAGGCGCTGGGGGCATTGCCGGCTTCTGTGGCAGTGGACGGGATGCTGCAGCTGAATCCGTTGGGCGACGTGACCGCAGGGCACGATTATTTGCGGGCTTCCGACCCGCCTTATGTGTCGCTGGATTTGGAACTGCCTTTGAGCGTCGGGGTGAGTGGATTGGTGATCCGGGAGGAGGTGACCGTGGAGGCGCGTTCCATGCCGGGATTTGTCGGCGAGCTCGTGGTGCGGTTGACCCACGATTTTCCCGTTGAATGGACCGTGAATGGCCGCTTCGATGCGCATGCGTTCGGTCCCGGACCGGAGTTTTCTGCGACCATGCCCGTGGGGAGCGAGTCCATTGAGCTGCGCTTGCCGGTGGATGCCGAGCGGTTGGCAAAGGGGGGCACGTTGCCCATTGAATTGCACTTGGACACCGATGGTGCGGTGCCGTTTTCGGGCTTCGAAACGGTGCGGATGCAGCTCGCCTTGGAAGGCCAAATCCAAGCCGTCATCGAATGAAGGCCCTGTGGATCATCGGCGCTTGGTGCCTCGCAACGGCGGCCTTCGGTCAACAGGTCGAGGAATGCTCGTTCCACCCCGCGGGCGTGTCGTACGCCGTGGAGGGGATGCACCGAAGCGATGTGCTGACGAACGGTTTCCTCCGGGCGTTCTTGGTGGGCGGGCTGTTGGAGCCGGCTGAAATCGAGGGCATTCGCCACCGCATGGAAGTGCCGGGTGAGGGGCATCTCGGGGTGTCGGCGGGGCATGCGCTGTCGTGGCATGGGGTGGTCGGGCCGGCGGGTCGGGTGCCGCGGGTGGAGCTCGCGTCCCGGGGACTGATGTCGGCGGGGGTGACGGAGGGGCTGTTCAGTTTGGTGTTTCAAGGAAATGCGCCGGATTTGGGCCAAACCCTGGACCTCGCACCCGCCCGCGTCCAGTGGCTGCAATGGAACCGCCTGGCCTTCGGGCTCGGCAACGCGGAAGGGACGTCGTTTGTGGACGTGGGGCTATACCAGGCGGCGTGGGGCGCGGACGGGGCGATCGGTTCGGGGGCGTTTTATGTGAGCGAGGGAGTGGATGCCCTGGCTGTGGGGATGGAGGCGGAATTGGACTTTTGGGAGCAGGCGGGCTGGGGGCTGGGCTTGGATGTTCGCCACCAGTGGGGCGAGGAGCGGTGGTGGGCGTTGGAGGTGAAGGATTTCGGGGTGGTGCGCTATGGCGAGGGGGAACGGGTGGTGGCCGATACGGGCTTGGTGACGACGGGCTTGCCGTGGAGCGGTCCGGGGTGGACCGTTGAGGGCGTGCAGGAGGAGGGCTTCGGGGAGGCGTTGTGGGCGCGGAAGCGTGTGGGCGAGGGGTGGCAGCTGCTGCCCGCCCGGGCGGTGGTGCGCGCGGGCACTTCGTGGTCCGATGGGTGGGGAGGCGAAGCGGCGGTGACCTGGGGTGGCTGGATGCCGCGGCCGCGCCTGGACGTGCGCGTTCAGTGGTCGCCGAGCACGGAGTGGGGGGTGGAGCTGGGCGCCATCGCGGGCGGCTGGGGCTTGGTGCGGCCGGTGGTCGGCCTCGCCCATGGGACGACGAGCGGCCGGTGGGCGGTGGTTTGGGACGATCCGGTTGGGAGCGTGAGCGCCAACGGATTGGGGCGGGGTGCGTCCGTGGTGTGGAGCAGAAATTTGTGAGGAGTGGCGGGGCGTTGGGCGGTTTGTGCCAAATTTGTCCCATGAATGCAACCCAAATGGAATCCGCCGGCTGGACCGCTGGCGACGCGCTGCAAATCATCGCGGGACCATGTGCCGTGGAGGGCGAGGGCGTGGTGATGGAAATCGCGGAACAGCTGGTGAAGTGGTGCGGGGATTTGGGCTTGCCCCTCATTTTCAAAGGCTCCTATCGCAAGGCGAACCGCTCCCGCGGCGACAGCTTCACGGGCATCGGCGATGAAGCCGCGCTCACCATCCTGCGCAAGGTCCGCGAAACGTTCAAGGTCCCCGTGATCACGGACATCCACGCCGCCGAGGAAGCCGCTCTCGCCGCCGAATACGTGGACGTGCTCCAAATCCCAGCCTTCCTCTGCCGCCAAACCGACCTCCTTGTCGCCGCCGCAGCCACCGGTAAAATCGTGAACATCAAAAAAGGCCAGTTCCTCGCCCCCGAATCGATGCAATTCGCCGTGGACAAGGTGCACCAAGCGGGCAACCCGAAAGCCTGGGTCACCGAGCGCGGAACGATGCTCGGCTACCAGGACCTCGTGGTGGACATGCGCAGCTTCCCGGTTATGCGCAACTTCGCGCCGGTCATCGCCGACGTGACGCACAGTTTGCAGCAGCCGAACCAAGGGTCCGGGGTGACGGGAGGCCGCCCCGAACTCATTTCGACCATCGCTTCGGCAGCCGTGGCCGCCGGTGCCCAGGGCGTCTTCATCGAAACCCACCCGCGACCGTCCGAGGCGCTGTCGGACGGGGCGAACATGTTGCAGTTGGACCGGGTTCTCGATTTGTTCCGCCGCCTTCAAGCGGTTCACGCGGCCGTTCGCTCATGAAGCGCTTCCTCCTTCTTTTCGTCAGTGCGGTGCTTTCTGGACCGCTGGCTGCGCAACTCGACACCATCCGGATGGTGAGTTTGGGCGGGGCCGCGGATGAAGGAGCGATTTCGGTGCTTTCGCTGGGTACAGATGCCCTTGTGACGGGCTTTTCGGATTCGAATTCCAAGGGCGTTCGGGCGCCGTGGGTGGTTCGCATGGACTCGATGTTGGATGTGGTCTGGCATCGGGTGTTGCCCATTGAAGGCACCGCGGTGGCGGGTGTGTTGGATGCGGACGGCAGCGTGGTGGTGGTGTCCCGTGAGTTGCTTCCGGCGGCGGCGGGATATGGCGTGCACTGGCATCGCTTGGCTGCGGAGACCGGTGAGGTGCTAGGGGCATCGACGTTTGAGGCTGCGGATTGGGTGTTGCCCGTCTCGTTGGGCCAAACAGGCGACACCCTGCTCACCTGGGTCACCGACTACCGCTCCGGAACCGCGCAGCCCACCGTGCTCGGAAGCCGCTGGGTCGGCGGTGTCCATGAAGTGCTGTTCGAGCGCACGTTCGGAACTCCGGTGCTCACGGAGTCCTTGGTGGAAGGCACGTTGGCCGGCGGCGACTTGTGGTTGGCCTCCACCCTCCGGCCCACCCCCGATTCGGCACGTGGCATGCTCCGTCGAGCGGACCTCGATGGCAGCGTGGTGTGGTCCGATGTTCCGGACGTTTCTGGGGGGCTTGTGGAGGTGAACGCGTTGTCCGTGGTCGACTCCATGGTGTACCTGGGTTTGACGGGCGGCGACGGAACGTCCACTCCTACGGCCCACATTGCACGGTGGGACACGTCGGGCGTTGCAAATCCGGAGATGTGGACCCTTTCGAATCCGGCACAAGTGCGCGACATCCGGTGGAATGCGCCGGAGTTGAACGTGCTGTACCGTTCTGAGGTCTTCGGTTTGGGCGAAGGCGACATGTTGTTTTCGCGCTATGGCCCAGCGGTCAGCTACGTCGATGGCCGCTCCTTTGGCTGGGTGGAGCGGGAGGAACCCGCGGCGATGATGGAGGATGAGGTGGGCGCGGTTTGGCTTGTGGGATCCACCGAGCACGGCAATCCCAATTTCCACGTGGTGCGCGCGCCCAACGACCACATCGGACCCCATCACCTTGAGGCGTTCCAGACCGATTTAATGGGGCCCTTGTCCATCCCGGTCCTCCCGGACGACGGGTCGCCGCGCTTGGCTCCGAATCCCGGAAACGGTCGGCTGCGCTTGGTCGGGCAGCCCTGCGAGGAATTCACCTTCGTGGTGTTTACGCTCCATGGCACGGTCATTGATTCGGGGAAGGGCCCTGTGCTGGACGCATCGCGCTGGCCCGGAGGTATTTACCTGATCGATGTAGCATGCGAAAATTGGCGGCAGTCCTTTCGATTCTTGCGCTGGTGAGGCCCCTTTTGGGCCAAACCCCGCATCCTCCTCAATCCGACGATCCCCTCGTTGCCTGGGTGGAGCACCACCCCCTCGGCATAGCGGACGTTCTCCGAGCGACCGATACTTACCGCGTCCAAGCGGTGCTCGCCGATTCGGTGTGGATTGGGGTGGGCGGCTGGTGGTACGCCATGATCCCGGGTCGGTCGGCCGGCGATTGGTTCGCGGTGGTCCCGGATTTCGTCGCCCCACCGGATTCAACGGCTTGGATTCGCTGGCCAAATCCCAATCCATCGCCCACCCTCACCACCTGGAAGCGGAACCAACAAGAGGCCATTCCCATCACCCTGAAACCGGGACGTCCCGTGCGGGATTGAAAAAATTCGGCAGCCGGGTTCGGATTGTACAACTTTGGGTATATTTGTGCCCCCGTTCGAACGAGTGCGGGGATTCATGGGGGATTAGCTCAGCTGGCTAGAGCGCTTGCATGGCATGCAAGAGGTCATCGGTTCGACTCCGATATTCTCCACGAAAGTCGGTGCACTTCGGTGCACCGATTTGTTATTTGGCTCCATAGTTCAAGGGATAGAACAAGGGTTTCCGGTACCCTAGATCTAGGTTCGAGTCCTAGTGGAGCTACTGGGCCCGTTCGGGGCACTTCATCAAAACGCAGACGACTCAGGTGGTCTGCGTTTTTGTTTGCACGCGTGAACAAACCGGGTCGAAAAAAATCCGACCTCTTGCCAAGTTTTGTCCAACGGCCAGCGTAAACCGGTGGCAAATCAAAACCTGCAACAATGAAACAGTTCACTTACTTCTTGCTTTCCGTTCTATTCGGCTTGTCCACTGCGGTGGCGCAGCCTGATTTGGAGGACTACTTCGATGATTGCGATTGCCCGATTGACGATGCTCCACCTGTGTGTGCTGAGGTCTTGCCGGGCTTAGTGGTTGCGCTGCCCAATGCGTGCTTTGCCGATTGCATGGGACTGACCATCATCGAAGGAGGCGACTGCGCAGTGGGTTGGGAGCCCGGTGATTGGGACAACGACGACGACGATTCGGATGACGGCGATGACGATTGGGACGACGATTGGGACGACGACGATTCGGACGACGACGACGGCGATGACGATTCGGACGACGACGACGGCGATGACGATTGGGACGACGACGATTCGGACGACGACGACGGCGATGACGATTGGGACGACGACGACTTCGAGTGGAACGATTCAACTTGGACAGGAGGAACCTGGACGGACAGCTTGGATGGGATCGGCGGCATCAGCGGGGACGCGCTCGACAGCTTGATCAACGACTGGATTGCCAACGGCGGTCTGGTGTGGATGGACAGCTTGTTGATCGAAGCGGGCAATGGCGGGTTGAATTTGGACAGCCTGATTGCGGCCGGTGATTTTTCTTGGTTGGAGGACATCTTCGTGTTCACGGATTCTACTTGGACGGGGGATTGGGATGACGATGACTTCGAGTGGACGGGGGATTGGGATGACGATGACTTCGAGTGGACGGATGATTGGGATGAGGACGATGTTGAGTGGACGGATTCTACTTGGACGGGGGATGACGAATTTGACCTGCTCGACAGCTTGATCAATGAGTGGATTGCCAATGGCGGTCAGGTGTGGGTGGACAGCTTGCTCATCGAAGCGGGCAATGGCGGGTTGAATTTGGACAGCCTGATTGCGTCAGGTGACTACGCATGGTTGGATAGCCTCCTCAACGGCAGTGGTTGGGGAGACTTGCCTTGGGATGGGCTCGATGTCGACCTCGATGGCATGTGGGAGGACAAGGGGCCGGAAGAAGAATTGGAAAACCTGGGTACGATAGGTGGTGAAGGCAACTCCAAGCTTCCTTCTGAAGCCATGCACGTCAAATGCTACCCCATTCCTGCCGACGATCGCCTCTACGTTCATGCCACGAGTGAAGCGACGAGCTTGGAGTTGTGGTCCATCACCGGTCGGTGTTTGTACCGCAGTCAGCTGGTATTCGAAGGCACCACCGCCGTGGATGTGTCCCAATTTGTGGGCGGAACGTACCTCTTGCGTTTGCAAGATGCGTTCGGAAACTGGAGTCAAGAGACCCTGGTCATCCAACGCTAAGGAAATTCGACCGAATATTGTGATGTGCAAAGAAGGAGGAACTCGATTCCTCCTTCTTTTTACCAATTAAACAGGATCGGGTTGAATTGAAGCGCGAATCAGAACGGCCGGAGTGGTTGGAGCGATGCATTGCAAGGGATCGCCGGGCGCAGCATGCCTTCTATGAGGAGCATTTCGCCTACCTGATGCGCATTGCATTCAACTTCACGAAGCAGCGGGAAACGGCCTTGGAATGGGTCAACCTGGGATTTGCAAAGATCTTCCTGAATTTGGCCAAATACGATCCCAGCATGCCCCTGGGCACGTGGATGGGCAAGGTGCTGAGCAACGTGATTTTGGACGAATTGCGCAAAGAACGCCGCCACGCGGATCGGCACGTTGAAGCGGATGTGCAAAGCCTGCGGCACTTGGAGGCCTCCTGGGAAGTGCCTGGAGAGGCGGCGGAGTTGATGCACATCATGGAACGCGGGCTGGAAGACTTGCCCCCGACGACCCGACAAGTCTTTAAATTGTACGCCATTGAGGGATACCCCCACCAAGAAATTGCAGAGCGCTTGCGTATACCGGTCGGAACTTCCCATTGGCATTTCAGCAAAGCCCGCAAGCACTTGCAGCACGTCATCAACCGAACATGGAATCTGGCATGAACACGTCGAACCCATTGGATCCCCGCTCGAGCGATTGGGAGGCGGCCTTGAAGGTCATCGAGGTGGTGGAGTTGCGCCATGACCGAGCGGTTCTGCGACGTCGCTGGGCGGGTTGGGGCGCGTTGGTGTTGGTGATCTTTTGGGGCGGGTTCGCTGTGCTTTCACGGCTTGATTCTGGAACTTCCGTTGTGCCGCCACATTCGCAGCAATCCGGGGCGAATTCAGGGGTCGAAACGGAGGGCGCACCCGATCAACCGACTTCGTTCTCTGGCTCCGTGGAGCCGACAGCCGAACCGCAAGCTCGGGTCGAAGGCGCGGACAACGTGGGGCCGCCCGCGGTTGCGCCTCGTGACAGCGGCCTCGTCATGCAGGCAACAGACGACTTGCTGCCTGCGTCACCAGGCGAAGCCCCGTTCGTGGCCTTTCCCGAACGCGGGGAAGTGGAGCGCTTGGGTGCGCGACCGATGCGGTTGTTCGGTCAACGTGGAAGTGCGGAACTCGTTCCTGCGCTGCTGGAAGCCCGGGAACGTCCTGTTGAGCGGAAGTGGAACCCGTTCTTGGGGCGAGAGGTGGACGCTTGGCTTGCAGGGGTGAGCGTTGCTTGGTCTTCGGATTGGCGCGTGCCGGTTCTTCGGGTGGGGGCGGTTCGGGATCAGCGCGATCGCCGATGGTTTGCGCGACCGGAGCAAGGCGTGTTTGGCCAATACACAGCCCGCAGCATCAGCAGCAATGAGGCGTATTGGGCCTTGATCGGTGCGGATTGGACCCGCCACATTACGGGCCGTTGGAGCAGCGTCGCTTCCGTCGAATGCCAACTGCTCCTCGCCCGCCACATGACGCCCGCAGCGCAACTGCTCGGGGAACCGCTGGTGCCAGCGAGCGCGCCGGTTTGGGGGACGCTTGAAGAGGAGCGCCGGATGCGCGTTCGCCTTGCACTCGGAGCGGATTGGGCGGCGACGGAGCACCATGCTTTGCGCCTGGCCGTGAGTGGATATTTCGGGGCCGATCGCCCCTTCGACTACTTGATTCAAACCTCAGGAGCTCCGCGGACGTTCGGTGAGTTTCGCGCAACGTGGATATGGAAATGAGCACGTGGAAATGGATGGGGCTGCTGGCTGCCCTTGGAACTGTCATCGGTTGTGAACGCTTGAGCCTTGCGCCGAGCGATGCACCTTCGCCTTTGATGTTTACCGCAGCCGTCGCGGGCATGGAGATGGATTGGAATGCGGTCGAGCAGCCGATGACCATGGGGCTGGATTCGACCGGAAGTTGGTGCACCGTGAGCTTGCCTCCCAACGAAGGGGACTTCGTGGAATTGGCGTTTCATTGGCATCCTGACGCTTGGCAAACCACGGAGGAGTCGCTGGAATCGGCGCTGCAGCCAGGCAGTTGGTCGTTGGGCCCCGGAGAACGCCCATTGGCCGTTGTGGGATGGGAAGGGGTTTCCTCCGCGAGCAGCATCACGTGGAACGGATTCGCCATTTCCACCGACGAGGATGACCTGCCCGTGGACCTGTCCATCGCGAATGTCTTGGAGGTGGTTCACGGTGAAGAAGGATGCTCCGCCAGCACGTCGATCACGTGGTATCCGAGTTCCGCGTGCCAAACCGATTGGTTGGAAGAGCCGTTTTCCATTGAGCACGAATCCGGGGCCGTTGTTCTCGAAGCTCCTGAACCGGGACTGTGGTGGTGGCAAATCCCCGGGCAAGTTCCCATGATCAACACGGGGGAACTGATCTTGGCGGAGCAAGCCCAGGGGTATGAGGTGAGCATGTGGCCAGCTGATCCGCTGGGCCCGTTGGGCGATTTCATGGTCACAAGGCAGTTCCCGGGAGATCCGGCGGAGGATTGTTCGTTCGAGTTTGAATGCGACTGGGAGGTCGAGGATGGAGCGTACCTCGAGGTTGCGTTGATTTCCGCAAGCGGCACGGTGCATTCTTCGCGTTTCGCCTGCAGCTCCGGTCCGGGAACTTTCCAAGCGTTGGAGGTGACGCCGTTCGAAGCCGATGGGGAGGGGCGTCCCACCCGGTTGGTTCAATTCAGTTGCGATCTCTTGCTGGAATCGGGCGGCGACGCGGTCCAGTTGAACATCGAAGAAGGGAGCATAGCCTTTCCCGTGGCCACGGAGTAGGGCGTGGCTGGTGGGGCGCGGGTTCAGGTGGGCAAAAGAGGCCCAGAAGGGCTGCATCGTTTGTGGCTTTGATTTAACTTCCCGTCCAAACCGTTGCCATGCGTTACCTCGTCCTCTCCTTTTGCCTCGCGATCACCGCGATTTCCCAGTCCCAATACGACCCGTACGAACTGCGTTTTCGCTGCATTCCGATGACCGTGCCGGAGGAGGCCGGGCAGGCGCGGTTGCGGGCGGCATCGGGTTGGTCCGACTTTGTGGAGGCCCACCCGCGCTGGCAGGCCATCATGGATGGGCACACCGGCCTCCCGCATCGAGCGTACGGTCCTGCTTGGGCGGTTGAGGGGGCGACGTGGGCGGAAAAGTTGGCGGCGTTTGAGGGCGCGGTGGCGGGATTTGGCCTGCCGGGGAACTTGGAATGGACCTGGCGCGAGACGGCTGCGAAGCACGATTGGGCGTTTGCGGCCCAGCACGTGGAGGGCATCGCCGTTTATGGAGGCAAGTTGATGACCAAATGGCGCGACGGGGCGCTGGTGTCCTGGGGCGCCGATTGGTACCGCGATGCGGCGGTGCCGGAGGGCGAGCTGTTGAGTTCGGACGCGCTGCTTTCAGCGGCTATGGCCGAGGTGGATCTCGATGAGTGGGGCGCTCCCGAGTCGCAAGAGCTGGTGCTGGTGCCGCAAGCCCGTGCGGACGGTTCGTTGGATTACCGATTGGTGCAACCGTTTGTGCTCAGCGGGCGGTTGGGGACCTTGCCCAAACGTTATTTGACCTGGGTCGACGCCCTGACCGGTGAGGTGTTGATGCGCGCGAACCAGGTGCGCCACATCGAGGGGCGTTTGGCCATGCCGGCGACGGGGCATCGCCCCGAGCGGGTGGTGCGTCGGATGGGCATCGATGTGCCCCCAGCGGTGAGCGTTTCTGGCGTGCTGAATGCGGACGTTCACCCGATGTATCCGTTCCAATCCGTGGAGAATTTGGCCTTGCCGCACCTCGCGTTGAACCTGCCTGGCGACGCCCTCTACACGGATGAAAACGGCGGATTCATCTCCACCGCATCCGGGCTGTTGACCGTTCAGTCGAGCCTCGAAGGGCGGTGGTCCACGGTGTTCACCAATGGCGTGACGCCCTCGGTTCCGTTGACGCTTGTGGACGGCTACAACACCGTCAATTTGACGGGTTTAGGAAACGTCA
Source organism: uncultured Flavobacteriales bacterium (assembly GCA_965656785.1). Lineage (GTDB taxonomy): Bacteria > Bacteroidota > Bacteroidia > Flavobacteriales_D > Sanyastnellaceae > JALQTD01. The sequence goes on along the minus strand of CBFHLY010000011.1, from coordinate 29,439 downwards.
AGGAGCGCTCGGCATACCGTTCCGTCGGCAGGATCCACGATCACATGAAGCAGGTGCTGCCTGACTTCGAAGCGCTGGATTTTTCGCTTCCCACGAACATTGACGTGGCCGGCGAGTGCAATGCGTTTTACGACGGCCAAAGCATCAACTTCTTCGATGTCGGGGGCGGTTGCAACGCGACTTCCCTCATTGCGGACGTGGTTTGGCACGAATACGGCCACGGCATCAACGACTTCTTCTACCAGACCTATGGAAGCTTTTTCATGAACGGTGCCATGGGAGAGGGGTACGCGGACCTTTGGGCGATGAGCTTGGGCGATTTGGCGGAGATCGGCAAGGGCTTCAACGTGGGCAGCGAGGAGGGCATTCGGCGCTACGACCAGGATCCGAAGGTGTATCCTCAGGACTTGGTCGGTGAGGTGCATGCGGATGGCGAAATCATCTGCGGGGCGTGGTACGACACGCACTTGTTGATGGGGGGGGATTGGACGGCGACGATGGCGTTGTTCGCGGATGCCTATCCGGGATTGCAGGCCGAGGCCTTGGATGGCGATGAAGGCCAAGCCTATGCCGACGTGCTCATCGACGTGCTCCAAGCGGACGATGACGATGCGGATTTGTCGAACGGCACGCCGAATGCCGCGGCCATCATCGAAGGGTTTGACCTCCATGGCATCACGATCTTCGGCTACGCGGAGATGGACCACGTTCCGGTGGAGTTCGCCGATGCGGATGCGGGGATTGAAATTGAGGGGGACGCGGAGATCGTGTTTCCGTACAGCCTGTACTTCGACGGGATGAAGCTCCGCTACCGCACGACGCCCGATGGCGCTTGGTCCGAGCTCGACATGGTCGAAGGTGCGAACGGCTTCACGGCGGAGCTGCCCGCGCAGCCGGCGGGCACGGTGGTGTCTTATTACCTGTACATCGCCGACGACTTCGGTGGGTTGTCGGCCATCGACCCGGTGGGCGCGGCGGCGGAGGAGTACCCGAATTTGCCCCATTTCACGCTGGTGGGGGTGGAACCGTTGTTGATCAACGATTCGGATGAGTATTCGGACTTCGGGTTTTGGCAAACCGGCGTTCCTGGATACGACAACGCCACCACGGGACAGTGGGAAGAGGCGATTCCCGTCGGCTCCTTCGGCGAACCGGGTGACCCCTCGACCATAGCGGCCCCCAACATGGACCATTCGTTCGGACTCGCGGGCTTTGCTTTCGTGACGGGGGTGAACCCGGTGGGCGGCAGCGTCGGCGCGAACGACGTGGATGCGGGCCACACGACGATGCAATCTCCGGTCATCGACTTGACGCCGTATGAGGAGCCCGTGATTGCATATTGGCGTTGGTACTGCAATGCGCCGTACTCGGGGGCAAACCCACGGAGTGATTGGTGGCAAGTGCAGTTGTCGAACGACGGTGGGGCCACGTGGTCCTACTTGGAGAACACGTTGCAGCAGGACTTGTCTTGGCGCCGCAATGCGTTCCGGGTGTCGGATTGGGTGGAGCCGACGGACGCTTTTGTGATGCGGTTCATCGCCTCGGACAGCACGACCATAGGGGAGAACTTGGACGGCGGTTCGCTGGTGGAGGCGGCGTTGGATGACATCGTATTGTACGATTTGGCCAGCGGTGCAAACGTGGAGGGACAGCAGGAGTCGGCGCCGATTGCGGTATTCCCGAACCCCGCCCGCGACCAGTTCACGTCCAGCGGCTGGTGGGCGACCCATTTGGTTCGGCTCATCAACGGAGTGGGCCAAACCGTCAGCACGTGGCAAGCGGATGGCCTCGGTCAGGTCCACGTGCCTGCTGCGAACCTGCCAGCGGGCGTTTACTGGCTGGTCGGCTACGACCGAAATGGCGTTCGCCGCTCAGCGTCCGTGCAGGTCGCGCGACCTTAAACTTCGGCGACCTGTCCGGCGGCCACCCAACCGACGCTTCCGTTGGCGAATTCGAGCTCAATCCAATCGGACGTCCGGGAGAGGATGCGCCCCTTCGTGCCTTCGTGTAGGATGAACAGCACCAAGCTGTTGGTCGTTTGGGGTGCGTTGCGGATTTCTGCAGTCGGGGTGAGGATGACCGCTTCATGGCTCATGTCATCGCGGTGGAGCGTTGCAGAAAAGAGGAACCCTGCGCCCACGCTCAGGGCGAGCAGGACCGCAGCCATGGTGGTGGCGATGCGCCGCATGGCTTCTTCGCGGGCCAACAGCCGCCAGGAGAGCGCCCCGAATCCCCCGAGCCACAACACCAGCAACGTCACCGACCAGAATCCCAAACGCCCCTTCGCCACCACGCGTTCCCACAAGTCCCGCAATCCCTGCGTGGGCAGCGGTTCGATGCGGTCGGTCACTTTCGTGTTGGCGAGTTGAAGGTTGGCACGCGCGTCGTCGTTGTTCGGGTCGAGTTGCAGGGCGCGCTCGTAGTGGAGGATGCTGCGTCCGATTTGGCCCAGTTTGAAGCTCGCATTGGCCAAATTGTACTCCGCCTCAAAGCTCTGGCACTCCGCCAACACCGCTTCGTACGCCTCCGCCGCTTCGGCAAACGAACCCGCCTCATACGCGGCGTTGCCCGCCTCAAATTGCGCCTCGCAGTCCTCCACCGTGCTCGCGGCCGCAGCGTTCGCAAGGACGAGCATCAAGGCGATCATCCCGAGCTGTTTCATGATTTCCATTCCTTTTCGGTGCGTTCGACCAGGTTCACGGCTTGATCGTACAGGGTTTGCGGCGGTGCGGTGCTGCCGGGGGCATAGCGCGCGAGGTCCAGCGCTTCAAGCAAGGACTGCCATTCCGGCTGGGTGGTCGGGGCGGTTTGAGCAAGGGCCGTCAGTGCGCCGGTGCGCGTGTACTGGCTTTGGCTCCACCCGAGCTTGGCGATGAGGTACGCTTCGAGGCCGTGACCGAGGGCCACGTGGAAGGCGGCCGGGTTGTCGATGGATTTTTGGGCTTCGCGGAGTTCTTTGCGGATGCGGGATTTGGCCTGGCGCTTGCGCGTGCCTTTGATGTCGCGTGCTTCAGCGTCTTTGCGGCGGCGGAGGGCCCACAGCAACAGCCACTGCAACGGTCCGATGGCCAGTCCCGAGGCCAAACCGGCCTTCATCCAACCGCCGGCACTGAGCGGAACGAATCGGTCCGCTTCGAGCTGGATGTACCGAATGTCTTGGTTCAGGATTTGGATGTCGGACTTGGAATTGTAGGACAAGGTGGCCGACGGCGTTCCATTGCCGGCCGTAACCGTCAACGATTCGCCTCCGAGTTGGCGTTCCACGTGCTCGCCCCGGGCCGCATCGTACCAACTCACGCGAAGCTCCGGCACGTTGAAGGTTCCGGTGGTTCGGGGGATGATGACGTAATGGAACGTGCGGCTCCCGACTTCGCCCACATCTTCAATGCTGATGCGGTCTTTCACCTCGGGATCGAACACCTCAAAATCGCGCGGCCATTCCCATTGGGGCTCTCGCAGGAACTTGAGGTTGCCGTTCCCCTTGAATGCGATGTCGACCGTGAAGGCTTGGTTCGCTTCGAATTCCAATTCGGAGGCTTTCAGCTCCACGTCGAGCCGCTTAAACGCTCCGAGGTGTGCGGCTGGAACGGGAGCAGGCAGCGGGCTGACGCGAACGGTGACGGGATCAGCCGCAGCGGCCACGTTCCGGCCATTGAAAAACGACGTGCGCACGTAGCCGGTGAGCTCGAATCCGTCGATGGTCAGTTCCCCGGTTTGTTGCGGAAACAGCACAAATTTTCCCACGGTCGCCACCTGAATGCGTCGGCCGTTGAGCAACCGTGGTTCGAAACTCGGGTTGGGCAAGTCCACAGATTCTTTCCAAAACCCGGTGAACTCTGGAATGGAATAATCGCGCACATCCAAACCGGACATTTGGGAATAAATCTGCAGCGTGGCCACTACGGGCTCGCCCACCACGACGTTGCGCTTGGAGAGGTCGATGACCATGGCCACTTCCCGATCGAGCACCGCCGAAGCCCCCCTGTTGGAAGCGCTGTTTCCCGGTTTTTTAACGCGAATGGTGAAGGCGTCTGTTTGGAAGGTTCCCTTGTTCGTCTGGATGGAATAGGAGGGGACTTGCACATCGTTTTCAGCCGTCACCACGTACGTGTACGTGTACATGGACTGGCTGGACCGTCGACCGTTGCCGAACGTGACGTTGTTGCCCTTCGCCGGGCCGTAGGCGTATTTCAAGCCGGCGATTGCGGGCACGGTGATGTTGGCGTCGCAATTGTTGAAGGTGAACGTCAGTTGGACGGATTCCCCGCGCAAGACGGTGCTCCGGTCCACGGTCAATTCCGCTGACGCCTCCTGGGCCCAAGTGCCGAAGCTTCCGATCAGTGCGATCCAAAGCCATCCGATTCGCATCCAATTCATTTCGTGCGTCATCACCAGTCCTTTTCAATGGTTCGCCGTTCACCGCCGTTTCGTTGCTGCTGCAATTTGGCTTGAATGGCCGCTTCGTTGCGTTCCAAACTCTCCAGGATTCGCTCCATGTCTTCGGGGGAAATTTGGCCTTCGACTGGTTGCTGCTGGGGCTGTTCGCCTTGCTGGCCCTCGCCGTCTTCCGCCTCGCTTTCCTGTTGCTGGTCGCCTTGCTGCTCGTCCTGCTGTTGCTCGCCGTCTTGGCCCTGCTGCTCGTCCTGTTGTTGCTCGCCGTCGCCTTGCTGCTCGTCCTGCTGTTGCTCGCTGTCTTGGTCCTGCTGGTCCTGGTTTTGCTGATCGTCTTGATTTTGGTCCTGGTCCTGGTCCTGGTCCTGGTCCTGGTCCTGGTCCTGCTGCTGGTCTTGATTTTGGTCCTGCTGCTGCTGCGCAAGCCGCATGGCGTAGGCCAAATTGTACCGCGCCTCCTCATTCTCAGGGTTTTCCCGCAGCGCCTGCTTGTACGCTTGAATGGCAGGACTGAGCTCGCTCTGCTGCAAACTCAGGTTCCCCAAATTGTGCCACGCGGACGACTTCAAAGCGCGGTCTTCGGTGGACCCGATGGCCTTGCGGAAGGCCGATTGGGCGCGGGCGGTGTCGCCCGATTGGACGAAGGCGCGTCCGAGGTTGTACTCGGCCACGGCAGCCAGTTCCGAGTGGGTGGTGCCAAGGGCAAACAGGCTGTCCGCAGCGCCCGTGTTCGCCCGGTAGGCGTCGATGCCGTCCAAGATGGCCGCCTTCGCGTCGAGGTCGGATTGCGCGGAGGCCGCAACGCACGCGGAGCCCAGCAGCAGCACCGCGACGAGTCGGAGGAGGAGTGGTGGGGTGTTCATCGGGCGACGGGTTTGGGATGACGTCCGGTTTGGCCTGCATTGATGACCGCTTCGCCGAACAACAGCACCATCGCAGCGAAGAAGAACCACGAAGCGCGGTGCTCAAAATCCGTATACGCAATCTGCGCGACCTCCTGTTGTTCGAGCTGATCCAGCGCTGAACGCACAGGGTTCAAGTCGACGAAGCCCTTTCCGGCGAGCGTGAACGTGCCCCCACCCGCATTCGCGATGCCGATAAGCATGTTCTCGTTCAACGCCGTCACCACGGGCTTGCCATCCGCGTCGCTCTTGAAGCCTCGGGCGTGGCCGTATCGGTCAAACAGGGGAATGGGCGCGCCCTCCAGCGACCCCATGCCGATGGTGTGCACTTCGATGCCATTCGATCGCGCCTTTTTTGCAGCATCCTCCGCGTCGTCTTCGTGGTTTTCCCCATCCGTCATCACCAAGATGACCCGGCTCGCCGTGGATTCCTCGTCAAACGCCTCCGCGCACGTTTCGATGGCCCGGCCGATGGCCGTTCCCTGCGTGGCCACGAGGTCGCACGATACCTGATCCAGAAACAGCTTCATCGCCCCGTAATCCGTGGTGATGGGGCATTGCACGTACGCTTCTCCCGCAAAGACCACCAACCCCATCCGGTCGCCATCCAGTTGGTTGATGAGCCGCTCAATGGTGCGTTTTGCCAGGCCCAATCGGTCCATGCCCACGTCCTCCGCCATCATGCTGTTCGACACGTCGAGCGCGACCATCACGTCCACTCCTTCGGTGGTGATTTCCTTGAGTTTGGCCCCCACTTTTGGGTCCAAAATCCCGAGCAACACCGCGGCCATCGCAAAGCGCCAAACCAGGAATCGCCAGCCATCCCGCCCCGGCCGCAACCGCGGCATGAAGTCCGGAATCAACTTGCTGTCCATCAGCCGGTCCATCGCCCGACGCTTCCATTCCAAGTGCAGCAAGAACAGCACCAACATCACCGGCAGCGACGCCAGCATCCACCCCCACGTTTCGTGCTCAAGTTGCACGTTGGGAGCCACCCGCTGAACGGTCACCCAAGCCGCAATGAGCAGTGCCCAGAACGCCAATTCCGCCAAAATCAGCGCCACCGCAATCGGGTAAGTCCGGAAGGCAGAAGGAGCGTTCATGCGATGCTGCGGATGAAGAAGGTTCGACACAGGAATTCAGCGACCAAGGCCAAGGCGGCGAGGAGGGCGAAGGGCGTGAACTCTTCGGTTTTTTGGTTGTACCTCAGCACGTTGAACCGGGTTTTTTCGAGCTCGTCGATCTCGTCGTAGATGGCGGCGAGCTTGTCTTCGTTCGTGGCGCGGAAGTAGCGTCCACCGGTCTCCCGGGCGATGGTCTTGAGCACGTCCTCGTCGATTTTTACCTCGACCCAATCGTAGCGGTAGCGGTTGCCGTTCTTCGCCACGGGACTCCGGGCCTTGCCGATGGTTCCGACGCCGATGGTGTACACGCGGATGTTGTTGAGCTTCGCGAGCTGCGCGGCGTCGATGGGTTCGATGGATCCGGAGTTGTTCACCCCATCCGTGAGCAGGATGATGACCTTGCTTTCTGCCTCGGAATCGCGAAGGCGCGTTACAGCGGTGGCGAGCCCCATCCCGATGGCCGTTCCGCCCGTGAGCAAACCGGTTTCGAGCGACTCGATGCCGTTCATCACCACGCGTTGGTCGGTCGTCAGCGGCACTTGAGTGAACGCTTCGCCTTCGTAAGCCACCACGCCGATGCGATCGTCGGGCCGCGATTCCACGAATTGCGTGGCCACTTCTTTCGAAGCTTCGAGCCGGTCGGGATCGAAATCCTTGCTGAGCATGGAAGCACTGAGGTCGAGGGCCAGCACGATGTCGATGCCTTCTCGGGTCAAATCCTCGATGCTCGACGAGCTCTGGGGGCGCGCCGCCGCCGCCGTCAGCAGCAACAAGGCCAAACCGCGCAGCGCAAATGGCAACTCCGTCACGGCGTGCAACATCCGGCTGCCCACCCCGCGTTCCGCCGGTAAATTCAGCATCGCGGAGGGAAAACGGCCGGTGGCCAACCGCCATGCCCGCAAGCCCACCAAAGCAACGGCCAACGCAGCGAAGGCAAGGCCCCACGGCATGGCCAGTTCGAAGTGCTGGCTGGCGTAAGCCATGCCCGAAGCCCCGGCAAGCAGAGCGATGGCGTGGGGGAGGAGGGACCACATCAACCGTTTCATGAGGCCGATGGGGTTTCGTCCGCCGCGGGGCGGGTGCGTTCAACGAGTTCGATGGCCCGGCGCACAGCGCGCTCGTGTTCCGCCGCGTCGCCGCGGTACTTCGCGAACTTGACGAGGTCGGCGAGTTCGAGCACTTCGACGAATTGGCGGCGCAGGTCCGAATCGATGGCGACCGAGCGCAGGGTGCGCGCGATGTCGCCCGTGGTTTGTTCAAGGGCGGGCACGTCGAAGCGGTCTTCGAGGTAGGTCCGCACCGCGAGGCTGATGGCGGATTGGTGTCCCTTCGGGTTGCCTTGTTTCCAAACCGCGCGTTCTTGAATCTCCCGCAGCGTCCTGAGCGCGATGACGTGGGCGGGTTCGCGCGGCTTCTCGGGTTCGGAGGCCGTGCGGTCGGCTTCGCGCTCCCGGTTTTTCCACCACCGCAGGGCGGCCCATGCCAGTCCTGCGAGGACGAGGGCAGCCAGGAACCAGGGGAGGATGCGGCGGAGCCGTTCGGCCAAGGTCCAGTCGACTTCGACGATGTCGTGGAAGTTTGCGATTTGGCCTTCATCGCCGAGGGCGGGGGACGCCACGGCGAAGAGGACGGGGTTCGAAAGCAGCGTGTCGCCGTCCAGGACGAAGGGAAGGGCCGGCATGCGAACGAGCCCGGAATCCCACGTCGTGACGCGCAGGGATTGCGTGATGGCGATGGCGTCGCGGCCGTCGTCGAGGGGGACGAGGGTCGTGTCGGCGGGGCGGATTTCGAGGATCTCCCAGCCGCCGGGCAGGGTGTCCTTGAGGACCGGCCATTCGAAGGCGGAGGCGGTTTGGGCGGGGTCGCGGACGGTTTGGAGGTGGATCCAGGTTTGGCCTCCCAACTTCAACGCGGTCGTGTCCGCCCTCAATTCCACCTGCTGCGCCTGCGCGCTCGCGGTCCACAACACGGCCGCAAAGAGCATCCACTTACCCACGGCGATCGAACAATTGCATGAGCGGTTGGACATACGGTTCATTCGTCAACAACACGGCTTGGTCAATGCCGGCGCGGGCGAATTGGGCGCGCAACGCCTCTTCGCGCTCGCGTTCCTGCTTCTTCATTTTCAGTCGGGCGCGGCGGTTCATCGTGTTGATCCACTGCGTCCGCCCCGTCTCGGGGTCCGTAGCTGGCAGCCAGCCGACCGCAGGCAGTTCCCGTTCGACCGGATCTTCCAGCCGCAACGCCACGAGGTCGTGCCGCCGGCCGGCCCGCTTTAACGCGCCATCGTACCCGTCGTCGCGGAAGTCGCTGATGAGGAAACAAATCGTGCGCTTTTTCATGGCCTGCAAGAAGTGCGACAGGGCGGAATTCAAGTCGGTGCCGCGGCCTTCCGGTTCCACCTCGATGATCTCGCGGATGATGCGCAGCACATGCGAACGGCCTTTTTTCGGCGGAATGAACCGCTCAATCCGGTCGCTGAAGAGGATGGCGCCGACCTTGTCGTTGTTGCCCATGGCACTGAATGCGAGCACTGCAGCGAGTTCCGTGGCGAGTTCGCGCTTGGATTTGGACCGCGTTCCCATCGCATTCGACGCGCTGATGTCCACCATCAAAAACACCGTCAGCTCCCGTTCCTCCTCGAACACCTTTACGAAGGGCGACCCCATCCGCGCCGTCACGTTCCAATCGATGGTGCGGATTTCGTCCCCATGTTGGTACGCGCGGTTTTCGGCAAACGCCATCCCGCGTCCTTTGAACGCGCTGTGGTATTCGCCCGAAAAGATGCGGTCGCTCAAACCCCGTGTTTTGAGCTCAACCCGCCGCACCCGTTGAATCAGCTCCGCTGTGTCCATGGCCAAATCAAGGGACCTGAACGTGGTCCATGATCTCGGTGATGATTTGCTCCTGGCTGATGTTTTCGGCCTCCGCCTCGAAGGTGATGCCGATGCGGTGGCGCATGACATCCATCGCCACGGCCCGCACGTCTTCCGGCGTCACGTACCCGCGGTGCTGCAAGAACGCGTGGGCCTTCGCCGCCACCCCGAGGCCGATGGAAGCCCGCGGCGACGCCCCGAAGCTGATGAGCTGGCCGAGGTGGCCGAGCCCGACTTCTTCCGGCGTACGCGTCGCGAACACGAGGTCCACGATGTAGCGCTCCACCTTTTCGTCCATGTAAATCTTCCGCACCCATTCGCGGGCGGAAATGATTTGTTCCGGCGTGACCACGGCTTGCGGCTTGTGCATGCCTTCCGGCCGCAGGTTCACCCGAATGATCTGCTGTTCCTCGTCCTTCGTCGGATAGCCGATGACGACTTTCAGCAGGAATCGGTCGACTTGCGCTTCCGGCAGCGGGTACGTGCCTTCTTGCTCGACCGGGTTTTGGGTGGCCAAAACCAAAAACGGTTGCGGCAACTTGAACGTCTCCGCCCCGATGGTCACCTGCCGTTCCTGCATCGCCTCGAGCAACGCGCTCTGCACCTTAGCGGGCGCGCGGTTGATTTCGTCCGCGAGCACGAAGTTGGCAAAAACCGGTCCCTTCTTCACCGTGAAGCTCTCCTCGCGCTGGCTGTAAATCATGGTGCCGACGAGGTCAGCGGGCAGGAGGTCCGGGGTGAATTGGATGCGGCTGAAATCGGCGCGCACCGTTTCCGAGAGGCTCTTGATGGCGAGGGTTTTGGCCAAACCAGGCACCCCTTCCAACAGCACGTGGCCGTTCGCCAGCAAGCCGATCAGGAGCTTATCCACCATGGCGTGCTGCCCAATGATGACCTGCTCCAGCTCGCGCCGGATGAGATCCACAAAAGCACTTTGCTCTCGGATGCGGTCGTTCAAGGCTGCGATGTCGGGTGCGCCGGTTGACGCAGTCACAGGTTGCTCGGTGGCAACGGGGATGTGCGTAGAGGACAGTTCTTCCATGAGGGGCGGTTTTTCAGCAGTTGCGAAGATACTGCCGGGCTGCGAGGCGGTCGGGGGTGCGCGTTTGAAATGATGTTAATTTGGGGTCATGGAAAACCCCTTGAACCTGTCCTTGAGCACCGTCATCGAGTCGGTGGCGACCTTTCACAACGCCTTCGGAATCCGGAACGCCCCTTCCCCAGAGGCAGCACCGAGTCCGGAGACCATCGCACTGCGGCACCGCTTGATGGCGGAGGAAAACGAGGAGTACCTGGAGGCGGCGCAGGTGGGCGACGTGGTCGAAGTGGCGGATGCGCTCGGCGACATGCTCTACATCCTGTGCGGCACCATCCTCCAACACGGCATGCAGGACGTCATCGAAGAGGTATTCACCGAAATCCAGCGGTCGAACATGTCGAAGCTGGGAGCGGACGGGCGTCCGATTTACCGGGAGGACGGAAAGGTGATGAAGGGGCCCAACTACACGCGGCCAAACTTGTCGTTCGTGCACGAGCGGGTTTCGTCGTGAAGGACCGCATTTTTCAGTGGGCTTGGCGGCGTGCAGTGTCCGGTCGGCCGGGGGTGCTGACGCGGGTGTTTTGGCTGTGGATTCCGTTCAACAAGCCGCACCGGTTTCGCATCGGTTCGCTCGCGGAAGGCGCGGCTTCGGTGGAGGCGCCGGCGCGCCGGTGGAACCGCAATCACCTCGGAACGGTTCACGCTTGCGCGCTCGCCACCATCGGCGAGTTCGCGGCGGGGTTGGCGTTGCTTGGGGCCTTCGATCCGACCGAATACCGACTCATCATGTCGCGTCTTGAGGTGGATTACACGCGGCGGGCAACGGGCCGCATCGTGGCCCTTGCGGCGGTTGAATTGGGGGCGTTGCGCGAGGATCTATCGGTGTCAGGCGTGGCGCGAAGCGTGGTGGAATCGCAGCTCCAGGATGGCGAAGGGGAGGTGGTCGCCCGAGTGCGCACGCACTGGCAGGTCAAATCCTGGAGGCAAGCCTCCCGTTAACGCAACCACCCCGTCACGGACCAGCGCTCGCTAAGGGCGGGCAGGACCTCGTGCTCCACAACGGGACTGGGAAAGATCACGGTCCGCCCGTAAATCGGCTCGATGGTTTCCCGCGGCTCGCCCTTCGCATCGTACAGCAAGAGCTCGCCCCCGCGACCGGGCACCCACTCCCGGTTCAGGTAGGTGATGACGCTGAATTTCCGGGCATTTTTATGCTGGAAATCGTCGACGTGCCGCTCATAACGGGCGCCCGGAGGGTACACCGCGAACAAGAATTCGGACCGCCGGATCCCCGTGTAGCAGGTCCGGTTCAGGTAGTCCGACAGGTCGCCGACCACGTCGAGGAAGGCTCGCTGCGCCGGGTGTTCGGGCTCGTCGGGCCACCACTTGATGTACTCGGACCGGATTTCCGTGTGCACCACGGCATGTCCGGCCGCGCCGATGGCGGCGGGACGTAGGGCGTTCTCCTCGCGCAGGTGGGCGAGGCGGTCGAGCAGGGCGGCCAGGATTTGGTCTGGGAAAAGGCCCTCAATGATGGCCCTGTCTTGCTCCAAAATCTGCTCCACAACGCGTTCAAAACGCTGCGCGGCTAGATTCATCAGAGGTGCAATTTTCAATCCGCAACGTTCGGCCAAAAAATCACCGGTTGATTCACTTTGGCGCACTTTTTGTTTGGCGGCTGGCGCCATGCCCCACGCCCCCATCCTCCGATTCGCTGCGTTGCTCCTCTTCCTCGTCACGGCGCCCCTCGCCGCACACGCGCAGCCGGGCTGGAATCCGGACTCCAATGGCGATGGGGAGGTGGGCACGCGCGACCTCCTCGATTTGTTGAGCGTCTTCGGCGGCGGCTACGCGGTCGAGGCGCCTTCTGATTTGGTCGATCCGTGCGCAGGCCAAACCTCGCTCCGCCACCACCGCCATTCCTACGCCCTCGTCCCCATCGGCGGCCAATGCTGGTTCGCCGAAAACCTCCGCGCCACGGCCTACGCGAACGGCGACCCCATCCCGTCCGGCCTCTCGGCCAGCGACTGGCTCAGCGCCAAATCCGGTGCCCGCGCGGCCTACGGCGAAGGCGACTCGCGGGTTTACGCTGGCCTCGACGATCCGTCCGCGAACCTGGCGGCCTTCGGCTGGCTGTACAACAGCTGGGCGGTGGCGGACCCGCGCGGGCTGTGCCCCGCCGGCTGGCGCGTGCCCTCCGCGGAACACTGGGCGGAACTGGTCGACGCCAGCGGCGGTCCCTGTTCCGCCGGCACTGCGTTGCAACCGCAATCCCCCTCCGACGCGGCATTTTCCCCAACGGGATTCAACGCCCTCCCGGGCGGCGGCCGCAATTACGGCGGGTTCTTCGGGTCGGGCGGCGAGGCGGGGCTCTTTTGGTCCACGGACCGCATCGACCGGCAAGTTTGGTTCTTCCGCCTCGAACCCGGCAACCCCGCGGCCGGTGGTGGCTGGACGAATCGCGGAATGGGCGCCTCAATTCGCTGTTTGAAGGGCTGAATTCCGCGGATTTCGGGTTATTTTTGCGCCTCGACTCGAAGCAGCCATGATCAACATTTCCCTCCCCGACGGCTCTGTCCGTCAAGTTGAGCCCGGTACCACCGCCCTCGACATCGCCACGAGCATCAGCGAAGGGCTCGCGCGCAACGTGTTGGCCGCCGAGGTCAACGGCGAGGTCCGCGATCCGCAGCGCCCGATTGAGGGGGATGCCACGCTGAAGTTGCTGACGTGGAACGACGACGAGGGGAAGCGCACGATGTGGCACAGTTCCGCGCACTTGCTCGCGGAGGCGTTGGAGGCGCTGTACCCGGGCGTGAAGTTTTGGGTCGGCCCGCCTTTGGAGAACGGGTTTTACTACGATGTGGATTTTGGCGAGCACACCTTCACGGATAAGGATTTCCCGAAGGTTGAGCAGAAGATGATGGAATTGGCCAAACAAAAATCGCCCTACATCCGCCAGGAAATGGGCAAAGCCGACGCCATCGCCTACTTCACCGAAAAGCAGGACGAATACAAGCTCGACCTGCTCGAAGGCCTCGAAGACGGCACCATCACGTTCTACACGCAGGGCAACTTCACGGACCTTTGCCGCGGGCCGCACATGCCGCACACCGGTTTCGTGAAAGCCGCGAAGGTCATGAGCATCGCGGGCGCATACTGGAAAGGCGATGAAAACAACCGCCAACTGACGCGCGTTTACGGCATCACCTTCCCGAAGAAGTCCGAACTCAACGACTACCTGCAGCTGCTTGAGGAGGCGAAGGCGCGGGATCACCGGAAGTTGGGCAAGGAGCTGGATTTGTTCCATTTCTCCGAGAAAGTGGGGCAGGGGTTGCCGCTTTGGTTGCCCAAAGGCGCAGACTTGCGGAATCGGCTCGAGTCGTTCTTGAAGGAGGCCCAGCGGCGCGCCGGTTACCAACCGGTCATCACGCCGCACATCGGCAATAAGGAGCTCTACGTCACTTCCGGCCACTATGCGAAGTACGGCGAGGACAGCTTCCAGCCCATCCACACGCCGGCCGAAGGGGAGGAGTACTTGCTGAAGCCGATGAACTGCCCGCACCACTGCGAAATTTTCAAGGCGCGGCCACGGAGTTACAGGGACCTGCCGGTGCGCTTTGCGGAGTTCGGCACGGTGTACCGCTATGAGCAGAGCGGTGAGTTGCACGGGTTGACCCGCGTGCGCGGCTTCACGCAGGACGACGCCCACATTTTCTGCACGGTGGACCAGGTGAAGGAGGAGGTCGGCAAGGTCATCGACCTCGTGCTGTACATCTTCAAAACCCTGGACTTCGTGGACTTCATCGCGCAGGTGTCGTTGCGCGACCCGGAGAACCCGTCGAAGTACATCGGCAGCGATGAGAATTGGGAGAAGGCCGAGCGCGCCATCCAGGAGATCGCGGACGAAAAGGGGCTGCGGACGGTCGTGGAGACGGGCGAGGCCGCGTTCTACGGTCCGAAGCTCGATTTCATGGTGCGCGACGCCATCGGCCGCAAGTGGCAGTTGGGCACGGTCCAAATCGATTACAACCTGCCCGAACGCTTCGAACTCGAATACGTCGGCGCGGACAACGCCCGCCACCGCCCGGTGATGATCCACCGCGCGCCCTTCGGGTCGATGGAGCGCTTTGTGGCCATCCTCATCGAGCACTGCGCGGGCAAATTCCCGCTTTGGCTCACCCCAGAACAGGTGAAAATCCTGCCCATTTCCGACCGTTTCAACGAATATGCACAAGGAGTTTTAAAAGTCCTTGAAAATCACGATATTCGCGGCCTCATTGATCTGAGGTCTGAGAAGGTGGGCAAGAAGATCCGCGATGCGGAATTGGAAAAGGTGCCTTACATGCTCATCGTCGGTGAAAATGAGTCCGCCAACGGCACCGTTTCCGTGCGCAAGCAAGGAGAAGGAGACGTCGGGGAAATGAGTGCCGAAGACTTCGCCGCGCGGATTCACGCGGAGATTGCCGAGATGCTCAAAACGAATTGATTGTCCAACTAAAACCTTGAAGTTATAGCTATTCGCAGAAAAAGATCCTCCTTTCGAGGAAGGGTCCGCCAAGAGGATCCCCACCGGATCAACGATAAAATCACCGTTGCCACTGTCCGCGTCGTCGGAGAAAACGTGGAACCTGCGGTGATGTCGACGACGCAGGCTTTGGCCCTGGCGCGTGAGTTGGAATTGGATTTGGTCGAGATTTCGCCTAAAGCCGACCCGCCCGTTTGCCGGATCACGGAGTACAAGAAATTCCTGTACGACCAGAAGAAGAAGCAGAAGGAAATCAAGGCGAAGCAGACAAAGGTGACCGTCAAGGAAATCCGATTCGGCCCCAACACGGACGATCACGATTTCCAGTTCAAGCTGAAGCACGCTCGGAAGTTCCTCGAGGAAGGCAGCAAGTTGAAGGCATACGTCTTCTTTCGCGGCCGGACGATTGTGTTCAAGGAGCGGGGAGAAATCCTGTTGCTCAAGTTTGCCCAAGAGCTCGAAGACGTCGGGGTCGTGGAGCAACTGCCCAAGTTGGAAGGAAAGCGCATGACCATCATGTTCAATCCGAAGAAGAAGTAACTACCACCCAAATAAAAATCCGAGGCCATGCCGAAGATGAAAACCAAATCAAGCGCGAAAAAGCGCTTTAAGTTCACGGGGACTGGAAAGATCAAGCGGAAGCACGCCTTCAAGAGTCACATCTTGACGAAGAAGGCGACGAAGCAGAAGCGGAACTTGACGCACGCCACCACGGTTGACAAAGCCGATGTGGCCAACATCAAGCGCCAGCTCTGCTCGTAATCCCGAGCTTTTCAAACCACTCCCTGGTTTCATGTTAACCCGACCCCTGGCTTCAAGCTCGCCTGATCGCGGCGCCAATGGTCAAAAAACTTCAAGAACATGCCACGTTCTAACAATGCAGTAGCGTCGAGGGCCCGCCGTAAAAAGGTCCTCAAGATGGCGAAAGGGTACTACGGTGCCCGCAAAAACGTCTGGACGGTCGCGAAAAACGCCGTCGAAAAAGGACTTCAATATGCTTACATCGGCCGGAAGCAACGCAAGCGTGCGTTCCGTTCGTTGTGGATCCAGCGGATCAACGCTGGCGCTCGTGAACACGGAATGTCGTACAGCCAGTTCATGGGCAAACTCTCCAAGGCAGGCATCGAGCTGAACCGCAAGGTCCTCGCTGACTTGGCGATGAACCACAAAGAGGCGTTCGCCGAAGTGGTCAAAAAGATTTCATAACGTATTTACCGGGTGGTAATGCGAACGGGGCGTCCCTTGCGGGGCGCCCCGTTTTTTTTGCGCCGCGTCCGGCGCCCTTCGCGTCGTGACGGCGATGCACTCAGCCCGCTGGAGTTGAAATCCCCACTTCGCTGCGCGCACGCGGCATCAACTGTTAAAATCGATTCCAAGCCGGCAAGATGTTCGATCGCTGGATTTGAAATCCCCACTTTTTCGCATGCTTTTCCCCCATTTGGGGTGCGTTGCAACGAATTGGGGCCAAATGCCTTCAAAAAGTGGGGATTTCAACCATAGCGGACACACCATTTCCCCAACAAAGTTCCACCCCACACCTTGAACGACCCGAAATGGTGTCCGCTCACCCGCGAATCCCCCAAAGTGGGGAACACCCGCAACTCACTGGTCCGATACGACCTTGTACGTCGGGTCTTCGTAGTGGTTCACGTCAATGATGGAGTCCGCCCGGTCGATCAACCGCCGGCAGTCCTTCGAGAGGTGCCGCAAGTGCACCTTTTTCCCCGCTTCGGCGTAGCGGGCGGTCAGGCGATTCAGCGCTTCGATCGCCGACATGTCGGCCACGCGGCTCTCGGCGAAGTCGATGACCACGTGTTCCGGGTCGCCCGCGATGTCGAACTTTTCGGCAAACGCCGAAGTGGAGCCGAAGAAGAGCGGACCGTAGATTTCGTAGTGCTTCCATCCCTGGTCGTCCACCTGCTTCCGCGCCCGGATGCGCACCGCATTGTCCCAAGCGAACACAAGCGCGCTGATGACCACGCCGATGAGCACCGCCAAGGCCAAATTGTGCAACACCGCCGTAATCAGCGTCACCGCCAACATGATGAGCACATCCGACGTCGGCATCCGGCGGAACGTCTTCAAGGACGCCCATTCAAACGTCCCGATGGCCACCATGATCATCAGCCCCGTCAGCGCAGCCATGGGCAGCTGCTCCACGAGGGACGCCCCGAAGAGGATGAAGACCAGCAGCATGGACGCTGCTACGATTCCCGATAGCCGCGCCCGCGCACCCGATGACACGTTGATAAGGGATTGGCCGATCATCGCGCAACCGCCCATGCCGCTGAACAGCCCGCTCAGGATGTTCGCCGAGCCTTGGGCGATGCATTCCTTGTTGCCGCGTCCGCGGGTTTGGGTAATTTCGTCGATGATGTTCAAGGTCAGCAGGCTCTCGATGAGCCCCACGCCCGCCACAATGAGCGCGTAGGGCGCGATGACTTCGAAGGTCTCCCACGTCAGAAAGACCTCGGGCAGGTGGAAAGGAGGAAAGCCACCTTGAATGGAAGCGAGGTCGCCCACCGTTTTCGTGTCCAGCCCGAAGAGCTGTACGATGCCGAAGACCACGAGGATTGCCGTCAAGCCACTCGGGATGGCTTTGGTCAGCCGGGGCAAGAAGGCGATGATGGCCATGGAAAGCAGTACGAGCCCGCCGAAGATGGCTAGGGATTCCCCGCGGAGCCAATGGCCGTCGTTGGTTTGGAATTGCGTGATTTGGCTTCCGCCGATGATGATGGCCAACCCGTTCACGAAGCCGAAAATCACGGGTTGGGGCACGAGGCGCATCAGCTTGCCCAACCGAAGGAAGCCCGCGCCCACTTGGAGGATGCCCGCCAGCACGATGGTGGCGTAGACGTATTCGATGCCGTGGGATTTGACCAGGGCAGCGATGACCACCGCTACCGCACCCGTGGCGCCCGAGATCATCCCCGGACGGCCGCCCAGTACGCTAGCAACCAAACCCACGACGAAGGCTGCGTACAATCCCGTCAGCGGACTGAGGCCGGCGATGAGTGCGAACGCCACTGCCTCGGGAATGAGGGCAAGCGCCACCGTGAGGCCGCTTAAGATTTCGAGTTTGTAATCGACGGTTTGGCGGAAATCAAAGAGGGCAAGTTTCATCGGGCGGAATTGAGCGCGCGAAGATACGGCCCACACCTACACGCCTCGAATCAAAGCGCCTTGAGCACCCGTCCTTTCGCCAAAGCGGCCTCAGTGTAGTCCGGTTTCAACCGCAACGCCTCGTTGTAATCGGCCAACGCTTCCTCCAGCCGGTCCAAGCTTTCGCGTGCCAGTCCGCGGTTGAAGTAGGCTTGCTGGTAATTCGGCAAACGGATCAGCGCTTCAGTGAACGCCGAGTCTGCGGCTGCATAATCGGCGCGGAACTCCAAGTGGATGAAGCCTTGGTTGAACGGCGCCGTCGCGTTGTTGGGGTCCAGCTCCAGGATGCGGTCGTAGGTGGCAAGCGCTTCATCGAGGTCGCCCCGTTCTTGCAAATGCATGGCGAGGTTGTAATGCGCCTCGACGGATTTGGGCCGGAGCTCGATGGCCGAGCGGTAGTACTCCTCCGCGAGGGCATCGCCTTGGCTCGCGCAAAACAGCCCGAGTGCAATGAATCCGTCATAGAAGTCCGGACGCACTTCCACCGCCGTGACATAGGAGCTGCGTGCAAGGTCCACGTTGCCGAGTCCTTCGTACAGCTTGCCCTTCATCCAGTACGCCTCGTGCAGTTGGTCGTTCAGTTTGAGAGCGGCATTCAGGTCATCGAAGGCCAGCTCGACCTGGCCGAGGTGGATGTTCATTTCCGCCCGGCGCAGGCGGCATGCGGTGGACTGCGGCGCATTTGACACGCACCTATTCAGCACCGAAAGGGTCGATTCGAAGTCGCGTGCGTTGTAGAGCAGTTCCGCCTTGTATTCCCAAGCCGCCGCCACTCCGCTGTCCGCCCGCAAGGCCAAATCGAGATCGCTGATGGCCTCCGAGAACAGCCCTTGCTCAGCGGAGTAAACGGCTCGGGCGATGTACGGGTCGGCATCGTTGGGTGCTGCGGCGATGTCGGCCGTCAAGGCCACCCAAGTCGAGTCCGCCCCGGGAGCGGCTTCGGCGACCGGTGATGCCGGATCGGTGCACCGCGTCAGTCCAAACCAACACGCAACCACCCCGACCGAAAGGCCGAGGTGGTTCGTGATGCGAAAAGCATTGACTTTCATGCAATCAAGGGTCACGCTAGAGCTTCCGCCTCCAATTCTGGGGTGGTGCCGGCGATGGCGTGCTTGATTTTCGTTTCGAGTTCTTCCATCAACTCCGGGTTGTCCTGGATGAGCGCCCGCACGGCGTCGCGTCCTTGGCCGAGGCGGGTTTCGCCGTAGCTGAACCACGATCCGGACTTCTTGATGATGTTCAACTCCACGCCGAGGTCGATGATCTCACCACTCTTCGAAACACCCGCGCCGTAGAGGATGTCAAATTCGGCCTTCCGGAAGGGAGGAGCAACCTTGTTCTTGACCACCTTCACTTTCGTGCGGTTGCCGAGGACTTGGTCACCATCCTTGATTTGGGATGATCGGCGGATGTCGAGGCGGATGGAGCTGTAGAATTTCAGCGCGTTTCCGCCCGTAGTCGTTTCGGGATTGCCGAACATCACGCCGATTTTCTCCCGCAACTGGTTGATGAAGATGCAGCAGCAGCCGGTCTTACTGATGGATCCCGTGAGCTTGCGCAGCGCCTTCGACATCAAACGCGCTTGCAATCCAACGGACGAGTCGGACATCTCGCCTTCGATCTCCGCCCGCGGTGTCAAGGCTGCGACGGAGTCGATGACAATGAGGTCGATTGCGCCTGAACGGATCAGGTTGTCCGCGATTTCCAACGCTTGTTCACCGTTGTCCGGTTGGGAGATGAACAGGTTTTCGGTGTCCACGCCGAGGTTTTCCGCGTAATACTTGTCGAACGCGTGTTCCGCGTCGATGATGGCGCAGATGCCGCCTTTCTTCTGAGCTTCCGCGATGGCGTGAATGGCCAGGGTGGTTTTACCGGACGATTCTGGCCCGTAAATTTCCACGACCCGACCGCGCGGATACCCGCCTATGCCGAGCGCCAAATCCAACGAGAGCGATCCCGACGGAATGGCATCCACCTTCTCGACTGCCTCGTCTCCGAGCTTCATCACCGAGCCTTTCCCGTAGGTCTTGTCCAAACGATCCAGGGTCATCTGGAGCGCTTTCAGTTTTTCGTTTTCTGCCGCCATGGGTTTTGATTTTGAGACGAAGTTATTCTACCCACATCGTAAAGGATTTACGAACTGCCGGGAATTTGTCCACGATGGTCGGGAATTTGTGAATGTCGCTGAAATCAGCTGAGGCCGAAGCCTGCAAGGACCTCGGCGGTGTGGTTCTTCGTGTTGGGCTTGAGGATGGTGTGCGCTATTTGGCCTTCCTCATCGATCAAAAACGTGGTCCGATGCGTCCCATCGTACTCCTTCCCCATGAATTTCTTCCGGCCCCACACCCCGAAGGCGAGGTGCAACGCGTGATCCGTGTCCGCCGCCAAGTCGAAGCCCAAATCGTACTTCGAAATGAATTTCAAGTGCGACGCCTCCGAATCCTGGCTCACCCCGAGCACCGCAATGCCCTTGTCCGTCAGCTCATTGAGGTGCTCGTTCAGGTTGCAGGCCTGCGCGGTGCAGCCGGGCGTGTTGTCCTTCGGGTAGAAGTAGAGGACGAGTTTGCGCCCGCGGTAGTCGGCGAGGGTGCGCGTGCTGCCGTCGTGCAAGGTGGCCGTGAATTCGGGGGCCGGCGTGCCGGCTTGCAAAGGTGCTGCTTCCATGGTGCTGAATTTTTCAGACCAAATTACTTCACGCCTTTTCCCCGACCTTCGCAACATGGCCAAAAAGCCCCAATTTGTCGACGTTGCCGTGCCCCTCGCGATTCCGAACCTCCTCACCTACGCGGTCGATGAGGCGGTCCAGCCGGGCGTGCGCGTGGTCGTCACCGTAGGGGGCCGCCGGAAGTACACGGCGCTGGTTTGGCACATACATCACCGCGCGCCCGCGTACGAGGTGAAGCCGGTCGACAGCATCGTGGACGACGAGCCCATCGCGACGAAGGAACAACTCGACATGTGGGCTTGGATGGCGGACTATTACCTGTGCACGCGCGGGGAAGTGGTCGCGGCGGCCTTGCCCTCCGGGTTGAAGCTCGCCAGCAAGACGTCGGTGCAGTTGCATCCGCGGGTGGAGGAGGCGGGGGGCGTGCGTTCGGTGGCGGGGTATGGGGATTTGGCCTTGAACGACCGGCTGCTCCTCGAAGCCCTCGAAGCGCGTAAAACCCTGACCCTTGTGGACATCGGTAAGGTGCTCGACGTGCTGCATCCCCAACGCAACGTGGCGCGGCTGCTGCGCGGCGACTGGATCATGACCGAGGAGGAGCTCAAATCCCGCTACACGCCAAAGATGCAACGGGTGGTGGCCCTTCATCCCGTGCTCGTGGACAACGAGGAACGGCTGAACGACCTGCTCGACGGGGCCGAGCGCACGGCGCCGAAGCGATTCGCCTTGATGATTGCCCTGTTGCAACGAGCCGCGGACGGGGCCTTTGTTTCAGAGGCGGAGGTGTTGAAGGCGGCAGGGGCGAGTGCGGCGGTGGCGCGTTCAGCCGAGGAGAAGGAGTGGTTGCTGCGCGAGCAACGGCCAGTTGATCCGGACGAAGCAGCCACGGCCCAGCAGCTTCCCTTGCCAACGCTCAGTCCCGCGCAAGAAACAGCATACCTCGCCCTGCGCGACGCCTGCACTGAAGGCACGAGCGCCCTGTTCCACGGCGTCACCGGCGCGGGCAAAACCGAGGTGTACATCCACCTCATCGCCGACGCCCTCGAACGCGGAGGCCAAGTCCTGTTCCTCGTCCCCGAAATCGCCCTCACCACCCAGCTCATCGGCCGGTTGCGCCGGCACTTCGCCGATTACGTATCCGTCTACCACAGCCGGTTCACCTCGCGCGAACGCACCGAGACGTGGATGGAGACCCTCGGCGCGTCGAACACCCGGCGCGGCCGCCTCGTGGTCGGTCCCCGAAGCGCGATGCAGGTCCCGCTCCCGAACTTGCAACTCATCGTCGTCGACGAAGAGCACGAGCAGAGCTTCAAACAACAAGACCCCGCGCCCCGCTACCAAGCCCGCGACCTCGCTTTGTGGATGGCGCAACAACGCAGCATCCCCTGCGTGCTCGGCAGCGCTACCCCGTCCATCGAAACGGCTTGGCACGCAAAAGAAGGCCGCCTCGCCTACGTCGCCCTGTCCAAGCGATTTGGCGACGTCCAACTGCCTGAAATCCAGTGCGCCGACCTGCGCAAGGAGCACAAGCAGTTCTCCATGAAGGGCCACTTTTCCATGATGCTGCGGGAAGCGATGGAGGCGGCGCTGAAGGCCGATCGCCAAATCATCCTCTTCCAAAATCGACGCGGCTACGCTCCCGTTTGGCTATGCGACTTCTGCGCCTGGACGCCCGAATGCCCGCGCTGCGACATCCCGCTCACGCTGCACAAATCGAACGGCCAGCTCAACTGCCACCACTGCGGCTACCAAATCGCCCCGCCGCCGGTGACCTGCGCCCAATGCGGCTCTGCGAAGATGAAGCCGAAGGGCCTCGGCACCCAGCGCATCGAGGAAGAGCTCGCCGAACTGTTCCCTCAAGCGCGCGTGCTCCGCATGGACCAGGACACGACCCGCAGCAAGCACGGCCACAAGCGGATGGTGGAGGCGTTCGCGGCGGGCGAAGCGGACATCCTCGTGGGCACGCAAATGGTCTCGAAGGGCCTCGACTTTGCGCGCGTTGGCCTCGTCGGCGTGTTGAGCGCCGATCGCATGCTGAACATGCCACATTTCCGTTCCTTTGAGCGGGCGTACCAAATGTTGACCCAAGTCGCCGGTCGCGCCGGCCGCTCCGGCGAGCGCGGGCGGGTCGTCATCCAAACTTTCGTCCCCGACCAGTGGGTCCTCGGCCACGTCATGGCAAACGACTACGCGGGCATGGTCCGCCACGAACTCATCGACCGCCAAGAACTGAACTTCCCCCCGTTCTGCCGCCTCATCCGCCTCGTCCTCCGACACACCGACCAGACCTTCCTCGCGTCTGGCGCCGAACTCCTCGGCAACCGCCTCAAGCAGCGCTTCGGCGACCGCGTGCACGGCCCTGAAACTCCATCGCTCGAACGCATCAACATGCTTTATCACCGGGTGCTCCTCCTCAAGTTCGAGCGAGCCTTGGCCCCGCCTGCGTACAAGTTGCTCCTTGCTGAAGACCTCGCCGCCTTTGCCGCCACACCGGTTGGCAAGCGGATTCGCGTCACGGTCGACGTGGACCCTGCGTAAAGTCGAACGTGCGAAGCGCTGGAATCCTAATCCCCAAATCGGTTCGCAGCGGCATCAGCCGCCTCGCTCAAATGTTCAATTCCGATTGAACGGCGAAAAAATTTGCGCCGCTCGAATTGAAATCCCCAAATATTGACCGGTTTTTTCCGGTCGGCATCGGACATCTTGTTCATTCGGCTGGATGCGCATCGAAAAGTGGGGAATAGAAACTCAGCGGACCTCGCAATCAGGTCCAGAAACTCAAAATTGCCCCAATCGGATCGGCTTAAGCACGCAAAGTGGCATTCCAAGTTGATGCCTGCTGCGCACGGGGGAGAAAGTGGGGATTACAATCCCAGTGGGTTGAAATTTCGGGGGGCGCAATTCAGCGCGGGAGCAGCTGGATGGCCGTCCTTTCGTTGTTTGGACCCGAGAAAACGAGCACGCGTGTGCCCTCCCAACGGCCTCCGGCGAACCCGGCCAATTCGACTGGATGATGGCCCGCGTTGAGCATCACGTTCGTTTCCCACATCAGGCGGCCTGCCCCATCGAGACCGAAAACGTTCCAAAGGCCAGCCCCGGCATCGGCCCAAACGCCTGTCGAATATGGCAAGAACCGCCCGACTCGCTCCACCTCCGCAACGCCACTCGCAGCAAAGGGGTGGAATGTCACGAGGTCGCTGCCGGAATTGGCGACGGCGAGCACGTCCGACTCCAGGGCGTACGAGATGTCCGCTGGGCTGCTCAGGCCGGATGTGACGACCGCTTCGGAGGTGCTGAAGTCGGGGGAGAACCGCGTGATGCGGTTGGGTGACCAAGAGCTGACGTACGCGCGGCCGGAGCCGTCGAGGTCGATGCCGTCGCAGTTGCTCAGCCCCGTCGAGGCCGCCACCGTGGTCACGGCCGCCGTTTCGAGGTCCACAGCGTAAACCTTGCAGACGCCCCACGTCACCACGAGCGCTCGGTTGTTTGCCTCGTCGATGACCACGCCGTTGGGGGTGGCGCCGAGGTCGCTCACGAACACGCTCGATGACATCGCGGCGGGGTCGCTGATGTCCACGCGGTGGAGCGCACCCGTGCCGAAGTCGCTGATGATGAGCTCGCCGGAGCGGCTGCCCATGCCATTGAGGAAGGAAGTGCCGGGGAGGGTGAGGGAACTGGTTTGGCCTTCACTTGCCAAATCCACCGCCCGCAACACCCCGTTGTCCAGCGCGAACAAATGGCCGTCCACGACCTCCATCCCGTGCGTCGCTCCTACGTTGCCGAAGACCATCCACGTGTCCCCGCCGTCCGACGTTTGCAATATGTTCGAACCGTTCGTCACGATCCAGCGGCCGGCCGGATCCCATTCGACGGCTTCGATGGACGTGGGGGTTTGGGCCGAGGCGGTCGCCACAGCGAATACCAGGAGGAGGGGGAGGTGTTTCATGCTTCAGGTTCACCCGGCCGAAAGAGGCGGGCGACGGCAAGGTACACCGCGGAGAAGCCCACCGCAACCGTTGCCGCGTACCACCACAACCGGTCCGGGGGCGCCGTCGTGACGTCGTCGGGGTGCAGGATGTTCCACGTACGCTGCCATTGGTTCACGATGAACGCATGGCTCGCCCACACGACGAAGGGCAGCAACACGAGCCACGCTTGGAACCACCGCTCCCCCCAAACCGGCAACGGCTCCCGCTCCGCCTTCACGTCCGGCTCCGTCCGCTTCATCCCCGCGCGCCGTAAATCGTGCTCCCCACACGGATCATCGTCGAGCCCGCCTCCACGGCCAACTCCCAGTCGCCGCTCATGCCCATGGAAAGCGTGTCCCAAGCCGAATCGCCGCTGTCGAACAGCGTGCGCAACCCGGAGAATTCGCGGGCCACTTGAGCCCGATCGTCGGTGAACGTTCCCATGCCCATCAGGCCGCGCACCCGCACGTTGGGGAGCGCGTCGAGCATCCCGCTCTCCAAGGCGGGGAGCAGCGCATCCGGCGCCCAGCCGAATTTGTGCTCTTCCTGGGCGATGTGCACCTGAAGCAGCACGTCCTGAACGCGCCCGTTGCGAGCGGCCTGTTTGTCGATTTCGTTCAGGAGCCGTTCGCTGTCCACGGCGTGGATGAGGTGCACGAACGGCGCGATGTACTTGACCTTGTTCGTTTGGAGGTGACCGATTTGGTGCCAGCGCACTTCCGGCCCGAGCGATTCCGCCTTCTCCACCAGCTCCTGCACGCGGTTTTCGCCCAAATCCAATTGCCCACAAGCCACCGTGCCCTCACACGTGCTCACGGGATGGGTCTTCGTTACCGCCACCAAGGTGACGCCCTCCGGGAGCTGCGCCTTGATGGCCTCAATCCGTTCACACCATTCAGCCATGTTCGTCGAATTGGTAGATGAACAACCCGCTCCGCAGTTTCGGTTCAATCCACGTGCTTTTCGGCGGGAAGGTGCCACCGGCATCGGAAACGAATTTGAGCTGTTCAGTGCCGACAGGAGCGAGTTCGAAGACGCAGCGATCCGGGTGTTGCGTGACGCGCGGCCACCATGCGGACCGCGGTTCTGCGCCAGGGATGTAGCGCAGTCGGTTGTCGTTCCGAGGATCATCGATGCCCCAAAAAGCCGCCAGCACCTGCTCGCCAAGCCACCCCCCGTCGATGCGATCAGCTCCACCGGGTTTCAGCTCCACGCGCCACGAACCCGTTCCGTGGTGAATGCGGAACGCTCCGGTGTTCAAAGGCCGGTCCTCCGAAGGCTCACACGGCGTGACTGAGGCCACATCTGGCAGGTGAGCCAACCGCGGCAACCAGTCCGATGGGCCATCCGGCAAGTTGCGAACCTCGCGGTGGTAGCCCAAAATGATCAACTCCGCTTCGGGAATCACGAAACTCAGCAACCCCTGCCTTCCCGCATCCCCCGAATGCTCCGTCGCCACCCGGTGACTCGAAGCCGAACGGTGGTGCCCATCGGCGAGGTACAGCGCAGGAATGGCATTCAACCGGTCCGTCCATTCCGGCGCCTCGCCCGCGTCGACCCACCAGGCCGTATGCCGAATCCCGTCCGCAGTCGTGAAATCGAAATCCGGACGCTGCGCCGTGAGGTCGGCCACCAAACCGTTCAATTCGGCCTGGCCGGGATGGCCTTCCGGACGCGCCATCAAAACCGGCTCTGCATTGAACCCCACGGTGTCGAGGAAGGTGGCGAACAGGGCTTCCCGCGCTTCCAAGGTCTGTTCGTGCAGCCGCAAGCGCCGGTCGGCATAGGCCGCAAGGTCCATGAGGGCCACGATGCCGGTGACGGTGGTGGTTCCGATGGTTTGGCGGTACACCGCGTACGTCGGGGCCTCCGTGGCCACGAGCCATTCGCGTTCGCGCCACTCGTCGTATGCGGCTCGAACGAGCTCGAAATACGGCACGGTGCCGCGTTCGGTCCGCTCGGCCGCCAAGCCGTCCGGGTTGATGACGTGCAGGTAGGAGAAGGGATTGCGCGTCAGTTTGTCGTGCAACTCCTCCGCATCGTACGTCAGGTACGAACGCGTCGCCACCAAGTGCGCTTTATCCGCGGGCGGGTGGACGATCCGAAACGGACGAAACGTCTTCAAGCGCTGACTTCCGATGCGAGGTGCGATACGATCTCCGCGATTTCCAGCCCGATGCGGCCTTGGGCCTCAACCGTGGCTGCACCGATGTGCGGCGTGGCCGCCACCCGCGGGTGGGCCAACACGTCGGCACGTGGCGCAGGCTCGCCGACGAACACGTCCAGTCCTGCAGCGCGGACTTTGCCCGAATCGAGCGCAGCGAGCAAGGCGTCCTCATCGACCACGCCACCACGCGCCGCGTTCACGAGCAACACCCCGTCCTTCATCGAAGCGAACTGCTCCGCTCCAATGACCGCTCCACCGCCAGCCTGAGCCGGGATGTGCAACGAAATGGCGTCTGCTGTGGCCAACGCTTCTTCCATGCTGACCAGGGGAACTTTCACGGTCACGGCAGTGCCGCCGATTTCCCATGTCACGGGGCAAGTGCCCGACTCGCGGTCCACGCCCACCACGTCCATTCCGGCTCCGAGCGCATAGGTGGCCAAGGATTGACCGATGCGCCCCATGCCCACGATGGCGAGGCGCTTGCCGCGCAATTCCACGCCTTTTCCGTACGCTTTTTTCAGGGCCTTGAAGTCGCTCGCGCCGCGTGTCGGCATCGCCGCGAAGCTCTCGTTCAGGAAACGGCTGAGCGCAAACAGATGGCCCATGACGAGTTCCGCGACGCTCTGGCTGCTCGATGCGGGGGTGTTGAACACCGTGATGCCCTTGCTTCGCGCGTATTCCACATCGATGTTGTCCATGCCCACGCCGCCGCGGCCGATGAATTTCAGCGTCGGGCAGGCGTCGATGAGGGGTTGGCGCACTTTCGTAGCGCTCCGGACCAGCAGTCCGTCGATGCCGTGGCCGTTGATGAACGCTTCCAGCGCGTCCGCTTCGATGAAATCGGTGTGGACCGTGTGGCCTGCTGCTTGCAGGGCCTGCAGGCCGTTGGGGCTGATGCCGTCGTTTGCGAGGATGTTCATGGCTTATCCGTGGTGTTGTTCGAAGTGTTGCATGGTTTGGACCAAAACCTCCACCGACTCCAACGGCAGGGCATTGTACATCGAAGCGCGGTACCCGCCTACGCTACGGTGGCCTTTGAGGCCGCTGATGCCGGCGTCGGCCCAGAGCTGGTCGAACGCAGCGCCGTCCACGCCGTCAGCGAGGCGGAAGGTTGCGTTCATTTGGGACCGGCTGCCTTCGGCTGCGTGGCCGATGAAGAGCGGGTTGCGGTCGATTTCGGCGTAGATCGCGTTCGACCGGGCGGCCGCGCGGTCCTGCATGGCTTGGAGGCCGCCTTGGTCGCGCATCCACCGCAGCATGAGGAGGGTCACGTAGACCGGGAACACCGGTGGGGTGTTGAACATGCTGTCCTTGGCGATGTGGGTCTGCAAGTCGAGGTAGGCCGGGATGTCGCGGCCGGTGTGGCCGAGGCGCTCGGGGTCGACCGCGTAGAAGACCGTACCCGCGGGGCCCATGTTCTTCTGGGCGCCTGCGTAGATGAGGGCGTAGTCTTCGGGGTTGAACGAGCGGGAGAAGATGTCGGAACTCATGTCGGCCACGAGCGGGATGCCGGCGGTGGGCAGTTCCGCGTACTGCGTGCCGAAGATGGTGTTGTTCGTCGTGATGTGCAGGTAGCTGCCGTCCGCGGGCGCCTCGAACGACGGAATGTGGTCGTGGTTCGTAGCCTTCGAGGAGGCGATGACGTCGATGCTGCCGAGGCGTTTCGCCTCTTTAACGGCTTTGTTCGCCCACGTGCCGGTGTCCACGTAGCTCGCGCGACCGCCTTCCGGGAGGAGGTTGTGGGCCGCGGTCAGGAAACCGAGGCTGGCTCCGCCTTGAAGAAAGAGGACTTCGTAGCGGTCGGGCAGGTTGAGGAGGGATTTGGCCAAATCTCGGGCCTCGTCCATCACCGCCACAAACTCCTTGCTGCGGTGGGACATCTCAATCAGCGACAGGCCTCCCGGCCCAAACGAACGAACGGCCTCAGCGGCCTGTTGCATGACCTCCTGCGGCAGGATGCAGGGGCCAGCGGAAAAGTTGTGGACTTGCATGCTGCAAAGGTGCTGAAAATCCTGCGGATGGGAAGGCGCCAGGGCGGATTTTCTTACCCGATGAAGCGCCTATTTCCCAACAAGTTGCGCGGCCTTGGCCCGGGTGGTTCGCAAGATGAACAAATCGTCAACTTTCAGCGCACTCGGTTGCGAACAGCGCGGGACGAGGGCGGTGAGGAGTTGGAGCCGGCGGTCTTCGCTTTCGAGGCGGAGCAGGCAGGCGCGGACGGCGGCTGGGGAAAGGCAACGGCCAGCTGCCCAAGCGGTCATGGCGTCGAGTTGCTCGCGCTCGAAGATGAGTTCGTCCCAGGCGGGTGTTGCGGCCTCGAAGGCGCTCATCGGCAGGGGAGGGAAGCACGTTTCCGGTAGCCCCCAGGTCCAAGCGGCCACGCCCGTTCGGGTCAGCGAGAGGTCAATGGCGTAACCGGTGGGAACCGGCGTGACGTAGGCCGACGTGGAGGGAGTTTCGATCGAAGGAAGGCAGGGAAAGGATCGCTGGGTGACGTGGCCGGTCGTCGGGTCGACGAGCCGGACGGTCAGGCGTGGTGCGGGGCAGGAGCCCGACCAGTGCCACGTGGAGTCGGCCCAGAGGGAGTCGAGGGTGGCGGTGTCTTGGGGGATTTGAACG